>NZ_JBFAFR010000005.1:0-375270 GCF_040639675.1 Actinosynnema sp. NPDC023794
AGTTGTCCAGTAACAATCTCAAAGGAAACCTCTTGACGAGGTTCATAAATTTACTGGCTATTCGGCACGCTGTTGAGTTCTCAAAGAACACGCGCTCACCGTAACTCATCGCTGTGCAGCGACTCGATCCGGGGCTGATGTTCGCCGCGCTCCGTTCCGGTCTCTCTCCGGCCCGTTCCGCGCTGGCAGAGAGAAAGTTACACCCCGCCCAACGCGGAGACAAATCGGGGGTCCGGAGGCACGTCTGCGCAGGTAGTACCCCCTGCGGCGGCCCTCAAACCGGATCACGTGTGATCGGGACCACTCAGACCAGTTTTCCATGCGGCGTGGACGGCAGGTGCACGGCCACCGACAGGCCCCCACCGGGCACCGCCATGGCGTGCGCCCGACCCTCGTGAGCTGCGACGGCGGCCCGCACGATGGACAGCCCGAGCCCGGTGCCGGTGCGCGCGGTCCGGTCCGTGCCACCCCGGCGGAACGGCTCGAACAGCTCCTCAACCCGGTCCGGAGCGATGACGGGCCCGGACGACGACACCCGCAGCAACGTCCACTCGGGCCCGCCTTCGGTGCGCACCTCGATCCACCCGCCGGGCAGGTTGTGCCGCACGGCGTTCTCCAGGAGGTTCCCCGCGATCCGCTCCAGCAACGCCGGGTCGCCGACGGCGGGCGCCGGCGCCGTCACGAACGAGACCCGCAGCTGGCGCTCCTCCGCCTCCCCCCGCACGGCACGCCACGCGGACTCGACCACGGCGTTGAGGTCCACCGGCTCGCGCACCGCCAACCCGAGCCCGTCCGTGCGCGCGAGCAGCAGCAACGCGCTGACCAACTGCTCGGCCCGTTCCGTCGCGGCACGCACCACGCCCGCCATGCGCCGCAGCTCGGCGTCGTCGGCGTCCGGGTCGGCGAGCGTGACGTCGAGCTCGGTCCGGATCACGGCCAACGGCGTGCGCAGCTCGTGGGAGGCGTTGGCGACGAACCGCCGTTGCGACTCGAACGCCGCCTGGAGCCGGTCGAGCATCTCGTCGAACGTGTCGGCCAGCTCGGCGACCTCGTCCCGGGGACCGGCCAGGCGCAGGCGCTCGCCGAGGGACTCGGCGGACAGCCGACGGGCCGCGTCGGTCACGTCGTGCACGGGCTGGAGCACGCGGCCGGTGATGGTCCACGCGAGCAGGGCCGCCGCGGCGACCACGCAGAGGAACGCGATCGAGCCGGATCGCAGCACGTCGTCCCGTGCCTGTTCGCCGAGCAGGTCCATCAGCGCGTCGGCCCCGACTTCGCGGCCGTCCACGATCACGGTGCTGCCCTCGGCGAAGCGGGGCGAGGAGGCGATGACCCGGCCGACGAGCAGCCAGCCGAGCAGGAGCAGCAGGCCGCTGACGAACGCGACCAGTCCGGTCGCGAGGAGGGTGAGCCGCGTCCGCAGCCCGGGTCCGCGCCTGCGGGCCAGCTCAGAGTTCAGCGGAACCTGCCGTGGGCACGCGGTAGCCCGAGCCGACCACCGTGTCGATGATGCCCGGTTCGCCGAGCTTCTTGCGCAGCGTCATCACGGTGACGCGGACGGTCGTGGTGAACGGGTCGGCGTTCTCGTCCCACACCCGTTCCAGCAGCTCCTCGCTGGAGACCACCGAGCCCTTGGCGGCCAGCAGCACCTCCAGCACGCCGAACTCCTTGCGGGTCAGGTCGACGGGCTGGCCGGCCCGGCGGACCGTGCGGCGGGCCGGGTCGAGCTCGACGTCGCGAGCAGTCAGCAACGGCGGGGTGGCCGGGGTGGCGCGGCGGGCGAGGGCCCGGACGCGGGCGACCAGCTCGGGGAAGGCGAACGGTTTGGCCAGGTAGTCGTCGGCGCCGAGGGACAGGCCGGCGACGCGGTCGTCCACGCCGCCGCTGGCGGTGAGCATCATGACCCTGGTCAGGGCGCCTGAGCTGAGGATCTCCTTGCACAGCTCGTCGCCGGACATGCCGGGCAGGTCGCGGTCGAGCACGACCACGTCGTACCGGGTCACGGTCGACTTCTCGTGGCCGGTCTCGCCGTCGTAGGCGACGTCGACCGCCATGCCTTCGCGCCGCAGGCCACGCGCGATCGCGTCGGCCAACGGCACCTCGTCCTCGACTACCAGGATCCGCACCCCACAAAGGTGCCACACATCCCTGAGAAGGTGCTTAGCGTGAAGCTGTCGGTCGGCTGTCGAGGTGCTGTCGAGGTGCTGTCGAGGTGCGGGACGAGGCGCGCCGAGGTGCGGGCGGGAAGATCAAAAGAGTCCTCGTCGGACCCGGCAAGGGACGCACAGCCCCCTTAACACGCGCGGTAGGGCAAAGCCAGGTCGGCGGGATGACACGAAGCCCTCCGCTTGGGGAGGACGGAGGTGGCAGTGGACGGGAAGTCAGCGGTTGCGTTCGACGACGACGGTGTTGGCGGATTGCAGGGCGCGTAGTTGGAGCAGGGCGGGATGGTCCTCGGCCAGGCGGGCGGCGTTGAGGAGGGTGCGGAGGGCCGCTGTCTCGCCGCGGGCGCGTTCGAGGGACGCTCGGGCCTCCGAGCGGGCCAGGAGTTCGGCCAGGGCGGCTTTGCGCAGTTCGGTGGGCATGACGACGTCGCGCACGGCCACTTCGCGCAGGTCGATGCCCAGGTCGGCGGCGCGCGGGGCGACGGCGGCGAGGATTTCGGCGGCGATGGCCGCGCGTGAGGGGTCGACCTCGTCGTGGGTCCGGGTCAGCACGGCGGTGCGCAGCGCGATCTGGGTGGCGAGGTGGAGTTCGACCTCGGGGGTGGCGGCGGCCTGGACGTGCTGGGCGGGGTCGGAGATCGCCCAGACCAGGACGAGCGTGACGCGGATCAGGACGCCGTCGGAGGTCGGGATGTCCTGCCAGCCGGGCGTCTGGGACCGGGGGCGGACGTCGAGGTAGCGGACCTGGTGGCGGAAGCTCCGGCGGTGGCGGCCCGGGTCGAGGACCTCGACCAGTTTGCCGTGCCGGAAGACCACGCCGCGTTCCCACGGCATGAGTGTGTGCTTCACCGGTCCTCCTCCTGCGTTGCGCGGACCGCGACCCCGGCCTTGGGGCGGTGGGCGGGAGCACGGGGCTCGCAGGGCCCTGCGCCCCGTGGTCGACCGGGGTCGCGGCTTGGGTGTCGCAACCCGCCGCGTTGGCAACGCGCCTCTCTGAAAGGTTCGCCCGGCTGTGATCGCGGAACTCGGGTTCGGCAGTGCCGTCCGAGCCGCTGACCGGGCGGGAGGAGGGTAACCGGGCTACTTCTCGACCGTCGCGCCCATTTCCGCCGGCTCGGCGGCGACGACCCACTCGGTGATGCGGCGGGAGACGTCCTGGGCGGTCAGGCCGATGTCGGAGAGGACTTCGGCGCGTTCGCCGTGCTCCTGGAACGCCTGGGGGATGGCCAGGTCGCGGAGCGGGGTGTCGACGGAGGCGTCGCGGAGGGCGGCGGCCAGCGTCCAGCCGAAGCCGCCGTGCCGGCCGTTGTCCTCGACGGTGACGACCAGGCGGTGGTCGGCGGCGAGGGCGACCAGGTCGTCCGAGACCGGGAAGACCCAGCGGGGGTCGACGACGGTGACGCCGATGCCCTGGTCGGCGAGGCGTTGGGCGGCGGCCAGGCCGAGTTCGCCGAACGCGCCCACGGTGACCAGGAGGACGTCGGAGCCGGAGCGGTGCAGGACGTCCACCGCGCCGATGCGTTCGAGGGCTGGCAGGTCGGGGCCCACCGAGGCCTTCGGGTAGCGGATGACGGAGGGTCCGTCGGAGATGCGGACGGCCTCGCGGAGTTCTTCGCGCAGCGTGGCGGCGTCGCGGGGGGCGGCCACGTGGATGCCGGGGATGAGGCCGCAGATCGACAGGTCCCACATGCCGTGGTGGGAGGCGCCGTCCGGGCCCGTGATGCCGGCTCGGTCGAGGACCACGGTGACGCCCTGCTTGTGCATGGCGACGTCCAGCAGGAGTTGGTCGAACGCGCGGTTGAGGAACGTGGCGTAGATCGCGACGACCGGGTGCATGCCGCCCATGGCGAGGCCGGCGGCGGAGGTCATGGCGTGCTGTTCGGCGATGCCGACGTCGAAGCAGCGCTCCGGGTAGAGGCCGGCGAACTTGTCCAGGCCTGTCGGGCCGCGCATCGCGGCGGTGATGGCGACCAGGTCGGGGCGCTCGCCGCCGAGGGTGGCCAGTTCGTCGGCGAAGACGTGGGTCCACGTGCGCTTGGACGGGCCGATGCTCTCGCCGGTGATGGGGTCGATGACGCCGGTGGCGTGCATCTGGTCGGCCTCGTGGTTCTCGGCGGGCGCGAAGCCGTTGCCCTTGCGGGTGACGGTGTGGACGATCACGGGGCCGCCGAAGGACTTGGCGCGGCGCAGGGCCGATTCCAGCACGGCGTGGTCGTGGCCGTCGACGGGGCCGATGTACTTGAGGCCGAGGTCTTCGAACATGGCCTGCGGGCTGAGGGCGTCCTTGATGCCGCGCTTGGCCGCGTGCAGGGCGGCGTAGACGGGCTTGCCGACGATCGGGGTGCCCTGCAGGGCGTTCTTGCCGCGCTCCAGGGCGCGTTCGTAGCCGGGCTGCAGGCGCAGCGACGAGAGGTGGTCGGCCAGGCCGCCGATGGTGGGCGAGTAGGAGCGGCCGTTGTCGTTGACCACGATGACGACGGGTCGGTCGGTGCCGGAGGCGATGTTGTTGAGGGCTTCCCAGCACATGCCGCCGGTGAGCGCGCCGTCGCCGACGACCGCGACGACGTGCCGCCGCTGGCCGCCGAGCTGGTAGGCCTTGGCCAGGCCGTCGGCGTAGGACAGGGCGGTCGAGGCGTGGCTGTTCTCCTCGACGTCGTGCTCGCTCTCGGCCCGGGAGGGGTAGCCGGACAGGCCGCCCTTCTGGCGGAGCGTGTCGAAGCCGTCGCGGCGGCCGGTGAGGATCTTGTGCACGTAGCTCTGGTGGCCGGTGTCGAAGACCACGGAGTCGTGCGGTGAGTCGAAGACCCGGTGCACGGCCATGGTCAGCTCGACGACACCGAGGTTCGGACCGAGGTGCCCGCCGGTCCGGGAGACCTTGTCGACCAGGAAACGCCGGATCTCGTCGGCGAGCGCGGGCAGCTCGTCAGGTCCCAGCCGTTTCAGCTCCGCCGGTCCGTGCACGGATTCCAGCAGCGTCACTCGCTCCACCTCGCCCTGTGGTTCGGGTCCCCGATTCGTCCGGTCAGTCTACGGACCACAGGCTGAGACGCCTGTCAGCGTGCGGGCGTCAGCAGGGCGACGCATTCCACGTGATGGGTCATCGGGAACGCGTCGAACGCCCTGAGCTGGGCCAACTCGTAGCCGTGCTGGGCGAACGCGGCGATGTCGCGGGCCAGGGCTGCGGGGTCGCACGCGACGTAGACCACACGAGCGGGTCGGCTGCGTGCGATCGCGGTCACCACGACCTTGCCCGCGCCCTTGCGCGGCGGGTCGAGGACCACGACGTCGGGCGGCAGGTCGGTGAAGTCGGGTGATTCGAGCACGGCTTCGGTGCGTCCGGTGTGCCAGCTGATCTGCGGCTGGTCGGAGAGGTTGAGCCGGCCGTCGGCGACGGCCCCGTACGACGACTCGACCAC
The DNA here is from genome assembly GCF_040639675.1 of Actinosynnema sp. NPDC023794. Classification (NCBI taxonomy): domain Bacteria; kingdom Bacillati; phylum Actinomycetota; class Actinomycetes; order Pseudonocardiales; family Pseudonocardiaceae; genus Actinosynnema; species Actinosynnema sp. NPDC023794. The sequence continues at coordinate 5,582 of NZ_JBFAFR010000005.1, forward strand.
GGCGACGGAGCCGCGGTGGCCGACCTGCTCGGCGAGCACGGAGGCGAACAGGCCGACGCCGCCGTAGAGGTCCCAGGCGCGGTCGCCGGGGCGGCAGTCCGCCCAGTCGCCGACGACCTTGGCGAAGGTGTCCGCGGCGGCGGGGTGGACCTGCCAGAAGCCGTCCGCGCGGAGGTTCCACGTGCGGCCGGCGGCCAGTTCGGCGGCCGTGCCGCTGCCTTGCCGCAGGCGGGAGGGGCCGGGGACGGGGCGGCCTCGGCGGATGATCGGCGGGCCGATCTCGGTGAGGTGCGTCCGGCCGCCCGCGTCGCGGGTGACGACCAGCTCGGACTTCGGCGGCCACGTGCGGTCGACCACGTCGTCCAGGGCGCCGGGGACGGCGATCACGCAGTCGTCCACGGGGACGACCTGGTGGCTGCGGTGGGCGCGGAAGCCGGGGCGGCCGTCCGGGCCGACGGCCATGCGCATCCGGGTGCGCCAGTCCTCCGGGCCGCCGGGCAGGTCCTCGACGATGACCTCCCAGTCGAGCTTGGCCAGGCGGTGCAGCTGCTCGCTGACCACGGCGGCCTTCAGCTCGCGCTGGGCCTGCCACGACGCGTGCTGCCAGTCGCAGCCGCCGCAGAGGCCGGGACCGGCGAACGGGCACGGCGCCTGCACGCGGTCCGGTGACGCCTCCAGCACCTCGACGGCGTCGCCGCGGCAGAACGAGCCGCCGGTGTCCTCGGTGATCCGCACGACCACCCGCTCGCCGGGCAGCGCGTGCCGGACGAACACGACGCGGCCCTCGTGCCGGGCCACGCAGTGCCCGCCGTGGGCGACCGCGCCGACCTCGACCTCGATCAGCCGCTGCTTCCAGGTCGCCGTCACTTGCCGTCCTTGTCTTGGCCGCGCTTGTCCAGGCCGCGTCGGATCGCGCCGGGCGCGACCACGTCGTCCTTGTCGGTCACCTTCGAGGATGAGGCCAGCTGCCACGGCACGCTCGTCACCATCACGCCCGGCTGGAACAGCAGCCTGCCCTTGAGCCGCAGCGCGCTCTGGTTGTGCAGGAACTGCTCCCACCAGTGGCCCACGACGTACTCCGGGATGAACACGGTGACCACGTCGCGCGGGTTGTCCGTGCGGACCCGCTTGACGTAGTCCAGGACCGGTTTGGTGATCTCGCGGTAGGGCGACTCGATCACCTTCAGCGGCACCTTGAAGTTCTCCTTCTCCCACTCCCGCACCAGGCGGCGGGTGTCGCCGTCGTCCACGTTGACGGTGACCGCCTCCAGCATGTCGGGCCGGGTCGCCTTCGCGTACGCCAGGGCCCGCAGGGTCGGCATGTGGAGCTTGGAGACCAGCACCATGGCGTGGTTGCGGGCGGGCAGCAGCTTCTGCCGCTCCTGCTGGCGCAGTTCCTCGGCGACCCGGTCGTAGTGCCTGCGGATCGCCGTCATCAGGGCGTAGAGGGCGGCCATCGCGGCGATGGCGATCCACGCGCCGTGGGTGAACTTCGTGATCAGCACGACGACCAGCACCGAGGCCGTGAGCGCCAGGCCGAACGCGTTGATCGACTGCGACCGCCGCATCCGGCGTCGGGCGTTCGGGTCGGTCTCGGTCTTGAGCAGCCGGTTCCAGTGCCGGACCATGCCGGTCTGGCTCATCGTGAACGACACGAACACGCCCACGATGTAGAGCTGGATGAGCTTGGTGACCTCGGCGTCGAACGCGATGACCAGCACGATCGCCGCACCGGCGAGGAACACGATGCCGTTGCTGAACGCGAGCCGGTCGCCGCGGGTGTGCAGCTGGCGTGGCAGGTAGCGGTCCTGGGCGAGGATGGAGCCGAGCACCGGGAAGCCGTTGAACGCGGTGTTCGCGGCCAGGACGAGGATCAGCGCGGTGACCGCGGTGATGAAGAAGAACCCGACCGGGAAGCCCTCGAACACCGCGCCCGCGATCTGGGCCACCATCGTCTTCTGCTCGTAGCCCTCGGGCGCGTTGACGAGCTGGTGCTCCGGGTCCACGGCCATCTTCACGCCGGTGAGCTGGGCCAGCACGATCAGGCCCATCAGCATCGTGACCGCGATGAGGCCCATCATGAGCAGGGTGGTCGCCGCGTTGCGCGACTTCGGCTTGCGGAACGCCGGCACGCCGTTGCTGATCGCCTCCACGCCCGTGAGCGCCGCGCTGCCGGACGAGAAGGCGCGCAGGACGAGGAACACGAACGCCAGGCCCATCAGGTGGTCGTCCCCGGCCCGCAGCTCCAGGCCCGCGCTCTCGGCGCGCATCTCGTCGCCCATGACGAAGCCGCGGAACAGGCCGTAGCCGATCATGAAGAGGACGCCGGCCATGAACGCGTAGGTCGGGATGGCGAACGCGCTGCCGGACTCGCGGATGCCGCGCAGGTTGACGGCGGTGAGCAGGACGATCGCGGCGACCGCGAACTCGGCCTTGTGGGTGGCGACGAACGGGATGGCCGAGCCGATGTTCGCCGCCGCCGCCGAGATCGAGACGGCGACCGTGAGGATGTAGTCGACGAGCAGGGCGCTCGCCACGGTGAGGCCCGCTCTGCGGCCGAGGTTGACCGTGGCGACCTCGTAGTCGCCGCCGCCGGACGGGTAGGCGTGCACGTTCTGCCGGTAGCTCGCGACCACCGTGAGCATCACGACGACCACCGCCACGCCGACCCACGGGGCCAGCGCGTAGGCCGACAGACCCGCCACCGACAGCACGAGGAAGATCTCCTCGGGCGCGTAGGCCACGCTCGACATCGCGTCCGAGGCGAACACGGGCAGGGCGATGCGCTTGGGCAGCAGCGTGTGGGCTAGGCGATCGCTGCGGAAGGGCCTGCCGACGAGGAGGCGCTTGGCCGCTGTTGCGAGCTTGGACACGGGTCGAGAGCGTAAGGGGTGGTGACCGGGCGGGCGTGGTCGTCCGGTGAGCGCCGGGTCGCTTGTGACGTGCGTCGCGGGCCCGTGTGGCGGCTCGACCGGGTGGTCACGTGCGCGGCCGGCGAGTTTTCGCTCAGGTGTTCGAGGCGTTGGGCTGTGCGGGGGCCGCTCGGTCCGGGACGCACCGCTCTCGTTCACTGATCAGGGACGGTAGGTTCTCCGTAAGCGTCGTTCGGGGAGGCTTTCGTGCACGTGGTGATCATGGGCTGCGGCCGGGTGGGCTCGTCCCTGGCCAAGGCGCTGGAGCGCCTCGACCACCAGGTATCGGTGATCGACAAGGACGCGCAGTCGTTCCGCAGACTCGGTTCGGACTTCCACGGCCAGCAGGTCGTCGGCAACGGTTTCGACCAGAAGGTGCTGATCGAGGCCGGTATCGAGCGGGCGGGCGCGTTCGCGGCCGTGTCCAGCGGCGACAACTCCAACATCATCTCGGCGCGGGTGGCGCGGGAGACGTTCGGGGTGGAGGCGGTGGTCGCGCGGATCTACGACGAGAAGCGCGCCGCGGTGTACGAGCGGCTGGGCATCCCGACCGTGGCGACCGTGCCGTGGTCCACCGACCGGTTCTTGCGGATGCTGCTGCCAGAGGGCACGGCGACCGCGTGGCGCGACCCGTCGGGCACGGTGGCGGTGCTGCCGCTGGAGCTGCACGAGGACTGGGTCGGGCGCACCGTGCGCGACCTGGAGGAGGCCACCGGGTGCCGGGTGGCGTTCGTGATGCGGTTCGGGACGGGTGTGCTGCCGGACTCGAAGACCGTGTTGCAGGAGGACGACCAGGTGTACGTGGCCGCCCTGTCCGGCACCGTGACCGACGTGGCCGCGGCTGCGGCTCACGCGCCCGAGGAGAGCTGAGTGCGTATCGCGATTGCGGGTGCCGGTGCGGTGGGTCGTTCCATCGCGGCCGAGCTGGTGTCCGACGGGCACCAGGTGATGCTGATCGAACGTGACCGCACGCACTTCGAGCCGCACACCGTGGAGCAGGCCGAGTGGGTGCAGGCCGACGCGTGCGAGCTGTCGTCGTTGGAGGACGCCGGCATGCAGCTGTGCGACGTGGTGATCGCCGCGACCGGTGACGACAAGGCCAACCTGGTGGTGTCGTTGCTGGCGAAGACCGAGTTCGCGGTGCGGCGCGTGGTGGCGCGGGTGAACGACCCGGCGAACGAGTGGCTGTTCACCGAGTCGTGGGGGGTGGACGTGGCCGTGTCGACGCCGCGCATCCTGTCCGCGCTGGTGGAGGAGGCGGTGACGGTCGGGGACGTGGTCCGGTTGATGACGTTGCGCCAGGGTCAGGCCAACCTGGTGGAAATCACGCTTCCGGGTGACACGCCGCTGGCGGGGTCCCCGGTGAACGGCCTGGCGCTGCCGCGGGACGCCGCGCTGGTGACGATCCTGCGCGGCGGCCGGGTCATCGTGCCGACGCCGGACGACACGCTGGAGGGCGGGGACGAGCTGCTCTTCGTGGCGGCGGCGGACGTGGAGCAGGAGATCCGTTCGGCTCTGGGTTACTGACGCCTGGGTTCGCCCACAGGCGGCGGTGTGCGGCTCGTTCCCGTCGGTGCCGGCCGGCAGGACAAAACAGGGGTCCCCTCGGCGAGGCCCCCTGTGCAGAAGTCGGTGGTTGTCGCTGGTCAGGCCGGTGACCGCATCGTCCGGATGGTGGGCCTCAACGCGGGTGGTCGATCGCGCCGAACGCCGTTCTGCCGCGCGTCATGATGTCCACCGACACGATGAGCTGGGCCTCGGCCAAGAGGTTGGCGCGCTCCTGAGAGCCGAGCGGCCACTGGCGTGCGGCGTCCAGCAGGTTCTGCGCGATGTCGACCGTGGTGGGTTCCTTGTCGAAGAACTTCACGCGACCCCTCCGAAGACGGCTGGCCACACGACGTGCGTGAACGCATCGACGATAGCGATCGGCGCGGGCCTCGCGCGGATCGGACCTGCCCCACCGGGCCTGTTGGCGTGCCGCAGAACCGGTGGGGCGCAGGTCGGGAGGTCAGCGTTCCTCGGCCCGGGCGGGCGCGGGGTGGGGGTGGTCGGTCGAGGCGTCGAGCAGTTGGTCGTAGACGTTCGGCTTGCCGTCGGCCTCGGCCTCGGCTCGGAGGCGTTCCTCGGCTGCCCGGTTCTCCTCCTCTTCCCGGGCGAGGGTGGCTTTCAGGCGCTTGTCCGAACGGCGCACCGCCCAGACCGTGGCGATCAGCGCCACCGCCATCAGCGGGTAGCCCATGGCCAGGCGCGCCGCCGCCAGCCAGCCCACCGACGCCTCGTCGTACAGCCACCGCTGCACCACGAACCGCGCCAGGAAGACCAGCGCCCACACGAGGGTGGCGATGTCGTAGTCCCGGACGCTCGCCTTGTCCTTGCGCCACGCCTGGCCCTGGCCGTTGAGGAACGACCAGATCACGCCCGCGAGTGGCCACCTGACCAGGATCGACAGGATGAACCCGCCGCCGTAGACGAGGCTCTGCCAGATGCCGAACAGGAAGAAGCCCTTGGCGTCGCCGGTCCGGTAGGCGATGAACGCGGCGATGCCGACGCCGAAGACCGCCGAGACGGCAGGCTGCACCGAGCCCTTGCGCATGGCCAGCACGATGCCGATCGCGACCGAGAACGCCAGCGCGCTCCAGATCGCGGGCATGAGCCCGGCGAAGGCGTTGACCAGCACGAACACCACGACGGGCAACGAGGAGAACAGCAGGCCGCTCACGCCGCCCATCTGCTCGAGGAGGGTGGGCTGCTTCTCGGACTCGTTCGCTTGTGTCATGAAGCGTTCTGCAACTCGTAGTAGGGGTTGTAGAGCACCTTGCGCCCGTCGCGCACCGCGATCCGGCCTCTGGCCTTGATGGTGCGACCCGGCTCGATGCCCGCGATCCGACGACGGCCCAGCCAGACCAGCGTCACGCCCTCGGTGCCGTCGTACAACTCCGCCTCCAGGGTGGCCGCGGCGTCACGGGGGCACAGCTCCACGCTGCGCAACCGGCCCAACACCGTCACCTCTTGCCCGGACTTGCAGTCGCACGCTCGGATGGCCCCGACGGCCTCGGCTTTTCGAGACAGGTCGTCGGCGTCCAACTCGCTGACGTCGGTGGTCAGCCGACGCACGAGGCGGCGCCAGTAGCCACCCCCAGTACCAGTCATCCCCGACTCCTGGAATGCGCGGGGCCTCGACGACGAAGCCCGTCCAACAGCCAGCGTAACCGGGTGCACCCGATCGGGTATCCGACTGGGGGAGGATCTGACGTCATGAGGTCGTCACGTGCCGTTCTGCTGCCGGGCACCGCGTCCGACGAGGTGTTCGTCTCCTCGGTGTTCGCCCGGCCGCTGGCCGAGGCCGGGTTGGCGCTGGTCGCGCCCGCGTCACGGGGTGTCCGGGAGCACGTGGAGGCGTTGGACGCGGCCTGGGACGGCACGCCGCTGGTCGTGGGCGGGGTGTCGCTGGGCGCGCACGTGGCGGCGGCGTGGGCGGTGCGGCACCCCGAGCGGTGCGCCGGTCTGCTGGTGGCCTTGCCCGCCTGGAACGGCGTGGCGGACGGCGCGCCCGCGGCGGCCACGGCTCGGGCCAGCGCCTCGGTGGTGGAGTCGGCGGGCGTCGAGGCCGCGTTGACCGGCGTCGACGGGTGGCTCGGCGACGAGCTGCGGCGGGCCTGGCCCCGGTTCGGCTCGCGGCTCGCCGACGTGCTGAGGGAGGCCGCCGGGTCGTCCGCGCCGACGTTGGCCGAGCTGGGCGGCCTCACGGCGCCGGTAGGGGTCGCGGCCTGCACCGACGACCCCGTTCACCCGTTCGAAATCGCCCGAGCGTGGGTCGGAGCGCTCCCCCGTGCCGCTCTGCGCACGACGACGCTGGCGGCGTTGGGCGCGGACCGGGAGTCCCTGGGCCGCGCCGCGCTCGATGCCTACCGCTCCGTGGCGGTGGCCGACTAGCCCTGCTGCTGTGCCTGGATGTGCCGGGCGATGGCCTCGGGCAGCTCGATCGGCAACGGCGTGCGCACCGGCATCGCCTGCTCGCCGCGCACCACGACGGTGTCCCGCATCAACGCGTAGAGGGCCTCGGTCGCCTTGAAGCTCTGCTCCTCCGTCGGCGCCGCCGCGATGCCCCGCAGCATCCAGCGCGGCCCGTCGACGCCGACCACCCGCAGGTGCACCTCGTTGTTGCGGGCGGTGATCTCCTCGCCCCACTCGCCGTTCTCCCGCAGGATCCGGAAGCCGTCGCTCTTGAACTGGGCGATCATCTCGCCGCTCACGTCCGGCCACAGCCGGTCCTGCTTCGGCGCGGCGAACGCGCTCACGGTGAGCTGGCCGACGGTCGTCAGCAGGTGCACCGCCCGCACCGCGCCCGCCGGGTCCATCTCCACCTGCAGCTGCACGCCCTCGGGCACGGGCAGCCGGATCGAGCCGAGGTCCAGCCGGTTCAGGCCGTCGTCCGGGGCCCGCGTCGAGTCGAACGGCCCGTCCTCGGCCTCCTCGGCAGCGTCGAACTCGACCTCGGGTTGCGCCGTCCCCCGGTTCGCGGAGTGCCTACCGCGCTTGCGGCGCTTTCCGAACATCGCCTTCACCCCTCCGTCCGGGCGAGCACGTCGTGCCCGCCTGTAGAGCCGTAGCCGCCCGCGCCCCGTGCGGAGTCGGGCAGCTCGTCGACTTCGCGGAACACCGCGTGCTCCACCTTCTGCACCACCAGCTGGGCGATCCGGTCACCGCGCGTCAGCACTACGGGCTCGCGCAGGTCGTGGTTCACCAGGCACACCTTGATCTCGCCCCGGTAGCCCGCGTCGATCGTGCCCGGGGTGTTGACCACGCTCAGGCCGACGCGCGCGGCCAGGCCGGATCGCGGGTGCACGAACCCCGCGTACCCCTCCGGCAACGCGATCGCGACACCAGTGCCTACCACCGCGCGCTCCCCCGGTTCGATCACCACGTCGGTGGTCGTCACCAGGTCGGCGCCGGCATCACCCGGTCGGGCGTAGGCCGGGAGCGGCACGGCGGGATCGAGCCGGGACAACAGGACCTCGACGCTGGGCACGGCGCGCGAGACTACCCTGGTGGCGTGAGCGAGACTGCTGTGACCGCCCCGATCGCGTTCCGCGAGCGGTTGTACGTGCCCTGGTGGGGTTGGCCGCTGCCGCTGGCCGCGGCCGTGCTGCTGGCCGCCGAGATCCACATGGGGTTCCCCGGCGTGCGGTCGTGGCTGCCGTACGTGATCACGGTGCCGCTGGCCGTGCTGCTGATCGTGCGGATGGGCTCGGCGAAGGTCGAGGTGTCCGGCGGCGAGCTGCGGGTCGCCTCGGCGCACGTGCCGCTGGACCTGCTCGGCGAGGTCGAGGTGTTCGACTCGAAGAGCAAGCGGAAGGCGATGGGCCCGAACCTGGACCCGATGGCGTTCGTCACCCACCGGGGCTGGGTCGGACCGGTGGTGAAGGTCGAGCTGCGCGACCCGGCGGACCCGACGCCGTACTGGCTGTTCAGCGTGCGTTCGGCGGAGGAGCTGGCGGCCCTGCTGCGCGACCGGTGACGTGGATCGGCAACGGGACTGGGCGCCACCCCGGCGGTGGGGGTGAGCGCCCAGGTCTGGTCGTAGGTGCGTGTCCGGTCGTGCCTCGGTGCCGGTCGTGCGGTGCCGTGCCGGTCGTGCGGCGGTGGGTGGTGCTGGCCGTGCGGTGTCTTGCGGTGGTGGTGGGTCGTGCGGGTTCGTGCCCGGTGGACGTGCCTCAGGCGCAGTCGCGGCAGATGTACTGGCCGTTGACTTCCTCGGCCAACCTGCTGCGGTGGTGCACCAGGAAGCACTTCGAGCACGTGAACTCGTCCGCCTGCTTCGGCAGGACCTTGAACGTGAGCTCCTCACCGGACAGGTCGGCGCCCGGCAGCTCGAAGTTCTCGGCGGTCGCGTCCTCGTCGATGTCGACGACCCCGGACTGCGTTTCATTGCGCCGCGCCTTCAGCTCCTCGAGGGAGTCCTCAGCGAGTTCGTCCGCCTCGCTGCGACGCGGTGCGTCGTAGTCGGTCGCCATACTTCTTTCACCCCTGCGGTCAACGGAGACTGTTCGTGTCGCTGGTTAACGCACCAGCGCCCCTATTTGTGCCCTCCGTCCCCAGTGACGGAGGTCTCGCTCGCGCGGCCGGGCGCCAACCCCCTGTTCGTCGACGCTTCCAGGTGTCCGGCAGTGCGCGGAGCGCCGAGAGGGTAGCTCATCGATCGGGCGGTCGCGCAGCGGGTTCCCCCTAATTGAGCAGACGGGTGACAGGCCCTTCACACGCTGGCCAGATAGGCTTGGGCGGGCACCACCCACCCGGTCCTCCCGTGCTCCGCCGCCAGACCAGGGCGTTGACCGTCCGCGACCGGGTGATCGCACCCCGCTACAACCCCGCCCGAGGCGCGGGGCGGCGGGGCGCGGCATAGCCTGATCACTGTCAACACTGCGCCAGGGGAGGTCGACGGACGTGGGACGACCCGGTACGGGGAGCAGCGGGTCGTCGCGGTACCGCAAGCGGCGACCGTTGCCGGCGCTCGTCCTGTTCCTGGTGCTCGCCGTGACCGCCGTCGTGGTGTGGAACCGCGTGCTGGCGGACGAGGGCGACGTGGACGCGGCGATCAAGTGCAACCCGCCCGGCGGTGTGCCCGCGCCGTCGTCGGGCGCGCCCGTCGCGCCCGCGGCCGAGCCCGCGCCGCCGTTGGGGACGGTGCTGGCGCACGACGCCCTGGACCGGACCGACCCGGTGCCGGTCGGCAGCGTGCAGTTCCGGGTGTTCAACGCGAGCACGCAGCGCAACCAGGCGCGGTTCGTGGCGACGACGTTGACCGAGCTGGGCATGAAGCAGGCGGCCGAGCCGGGCAACGACCCGGTGTACCCGGCGCAGGACATGAGCTGCCGCGGCCAGATCCGGTTCGGCGCGCCCGGCGCGGGCGCGGCGCGGACGTTGAGCCTGGTCGAGCCGTGCCTCGAACTGGTGCGCGACGAGCGCCAGGACGCGACGGTGGACGTGGCGATCGGGCAGAAGTTCAGCGAGGTGAAGCCGAACAGCGACGCCCGCAAGGTGCTCGACCAGCTCGCCGAGTGGGCGATGCAGCAGCCGGAGCAGCAGGGCGGCCAGGCGGCCGAGGGCTCGACGCCGCTGGCGCTGAACGCCGACAACCTCAAGGGCGCCCGCGACACCGCCTGCTGACCGGACCGGGGCGACGACCGGACCGGGGCGACAGCCGGACCGAGCGGAGTTATCCAGCAGAGCCGGAGTTGTCCACAACCTGGTCCGCGGCGGACGCCGGCTGTCGGTCCCTCGTGATTGGATCGAATCCAGGGGTCCCCCTGGCCGGAGGACCCCAGCGACGGCACGGCCCTGCGGCCCGGCCGGTCAGACCTTGCCGAAGCCGCACTCCACGAGAGCGGTGAACAGGGCGTCCGCGATGCCCGGCGCGGCGGCGAAGGTGGCGTCCGCGCCCAGCTCCGGAGCTTCACCCGGCAGGTGGACGACCGCGCCCGCCTCACTCGCCAGCAGCGCGCCCGCCGCCCAGTCCCACCGACCGAGGCCGTGCTCGGCGTAGGCGTCCAGCCTGCCCGCCGCCACCGCGCACAGGTCCAACGACGCCGCACCCGCCCGCCGCATGTCCCGCACCCTGGTCGCCAGGCCCGCCCACGCGTCCGCCTGCCGCTGCCGCCGCTCCGCCCGGTAGGCGAAGCCGTAACCCAGAAGGGACAGATCCAATCGGGTGGCGTCGGAGACCCGGAGCCGCCGACCGTCCAACCAGGCACCGCCGCCCCGCGCCGCCGTCCACACCCGACCGCTGACGGGCTCCACCACCGCCCCCGCCACGGACACGCCGTCGACCTGCGCGGCGATCGACACGGCGTACTGGGGGATGCCGTAGAGGTAGTTCACGGTGCCGTCGATCGGATCTACGACCCAGGTCAGGCCCTCGACGGCGGCACTGCCGCCCTCCTCCTCCCCGATCACGGGCTCGCCCGGCCGCACCTCGGCGAGCCGCGCCCGGACGAGCTGTTCGGACGCGTGGTCGGCCGCGGTCACCACGTCGGTGGCGCTGCTCTTGGTGTCGACATCGGTCACGGCGGCATCGCGCGTGGTCACGACCAGCTCGCCCGCCTCGCGGGCCACGAGCACGGCGACATCGACCAATGAGCGCGGATCGAAACGCAACTGTTCCTCCTGCGTCACTCTCACGGGACTATCGGAGAACTGCAGGCTAATGTCTGCGGCCACGGTTACTGAATCGAGTAGGAAGGGCCACGGGGATGGGCATGACCCGCGGGTTCGGCGTGGACATCGGCGGTTCCGGCATCAAGGGCGGGCTCGTGGACCTCGAAGCGGGGGCGCTGGACGGTGAGCGCCTGCGCATCACCACGCCCCAGCCGTCGACCCCGGACGCGGTCGCCGACGTGGTCGCCGAGATCGTCGAGAAGTTCAACTGGGACGGTCCCGTCGGCGTCACCCTGCCGTGCGTCGTGAAGCACGGCGTCGCGCACTCCGCCGCGAACGTCGACAAGGCGTGGATCGGCACGGACGCCGCGGCGCTGTTCGCCGAACGGCTCGGCCGGCCGACCGACCAGGTCGTCGTCCTCAACGACGCCGACGCCGCCGGCATCGCCGAGATGCGGTTCGGCTCCGGCGTCGACCGGGACGGGCTGGTGGTCCTGCTGACGTTCGGCACCGGCATCGGCAGCGCCCTGTTCCTCGACGGCAAGCTCGTGCCCAACACCGAGTTCGGCCACCTCGAAGTCGACGGCCACGACGCGGAGAAGCGCGCCGCGGCCTCGGTGAAGGAGGACAAGGGCCTGACGTGGGCCGAGTGGACGCCCCGCGTGTCCCGGTACATCAACGTGCTGGAGGACCTGATCTGGCCGGACCTGGTCATCGCGGGCGGCGGGGTCAGCAAGAAGGCGGAGAAGTGGCTCCCGCTGCTCGAGGTGCGCACCGAGGTGGTGGCCGCCGCGCTGAAGAACGACGCGGGCATCGTGGGCGCCGCCGTGGCCGCCGCGCAAGGTCTCCGGCACTGATTTCCGCAGCGTTCCACCTGCGAGAACGCGTGCCGGACCACCTCGGATGACGCCGGGGGGCAACGGCACGCGATTCTCGTCGTTACAATGGAACGGTGCCCCGCTGACGAACGATCCGGCGGGGGATCCCCCGTACTCAGGCGACCGAGGTTCGCGCCCTTCGGTCGGCCTTGATCGACAGTCGCGAAAGGGCGTACGTGGCAGCCGCGAAGACGACTCAGGCAGCTAAGGCTGACGCCGAGGAGACGCCCAAGGCCACCTCGGCGAGGAAGGCCCCGGCGAAGAAGCCGGCGGCGAAGACCGCCGCGGCGGGGAAGACGGCCACGCGGGCGCCGCGCAAGACGGCCGCCAAGGCCGCCGCTGCCGCGCCTGGCAAGGTGAAGAAGGACGGCGAGGAGCCCGAGGACCTGGAAGGCGCTCCAGACGCCGAAGACCTGGTCGACGACGTCGAGTTGATCGACGAGCCGGTCGAGGAGGAGCCCGCCGAGGAGGAGGCCAAGCCCGGCGAGGGCGACTTCGTCTGGGACGAGGAGGAGTCGGAGGCCCTGCGGCAGGCCCGCAAGGACGCCGAGCTCACCGCCTCGGCCGACTCGGTCCGCGCCTACCTCAAGCAGATCGGCAAGGTCGCCCTGCTCAACGCGGAGGAGGAGGTCGAACTCGCCAAGCGCATCGAGGCCGGCCTCTACGCCGCCGAGCGGGTGCGCCGCGCCGAGGACGAGCAGGAGAAGCTGACCCCGCAGATGCGCCGCGACCTGCGGTGGATCGTGCGGGACGGCGAGCGGGCCAAGAACCACCTGCTGGAGGCGAACCTCCGCCTCGTGGTGTCGCTGGCCAAGCGCTACACCGGTCGTGGCATGGCGTTCCTGGACCTGATCCAGGAGGGCAACCTCGGCCTGATCCGCGCGGTGGAGAAGTTCGACTACACCAAGGGCTACAAGTTCTCCACGTACGCGACGTGGTGGATCCGCCAGGCGATCACCCGCGCGATGGCCGACCAGGCCCGCACCATCCGCATCCCGGTGCACATGGTCGAGGTCATCAACAAGCTGGGTCGCATCCAGCGCGAACTGCTCCAGGACCTGGGCCGCGAGCCCACCCCGGAGGAGCTCGCCAAGGAAATGGACATCACCCCGGAGAAGGTGCTGGAGATCCAGCAGTACGCCCGGGAGCCCATTTCGCTCGACCAGACGATCGGCGACGAGGGCGACAGCCAGCTCGGTGACTTCATCGAGGACTCCGAGGCCGTGGTGGCGGTGGACGCGGTGTCGTTCACGCTGCTGCAGGACCAGCTGCAGTCGGTGCTGGCGACGTTGTCCGAGCGCGAGGCGGGTGTGGTGCGGCTGCGGTTCGGCCTCACCGACGGCCAGCCGCGCACGCTGGACGAGATCGGCCAGGTCTACGGCGTGACGCGCGAGCGGATCCGGCAGATCGAGTCGAAGACGATGTCGAAGCTCCGGCACCCGTCGCGGTCGCAGGTGTTGCGCGACTACCTGGACTGACCCCAGGCTGAAGATCACGCTGAGCCAGGACCCCTCGACCGTTCGGTCGAGGGGTCCTGGTTTTTGTGCGCTTCTCCACTCGAACGGACGCTGTCATCGCTCACTCTCCGTGGTGTCCTGGGTATGGCGCGACCGCCGGGGGGCGGTGACGGGGCGCGCCGAGGCAGGGGGAATTCCATGAGTGAACGTCGCACTGAAGCACGCCTGTCGCGCCTGGCGTCTGCCGAGGCGTTGGACCGGCAGCCGTGGCCGGAGCACGTCAACAACGGCGAGGAGGGCGACTACCCGCACGTCGCCAACTACGCCAAGGGCCTGCCGCACGACGAGGCGGGCGAGGTGCGCCCCGAGGCGTACAACACGCTGCTCAGAGCCCTGGCCACGGGTCGGACGGAGGACTTCGAGCGCATCCCGCTCGGCCGGGGCGTCAAGCTCACCAACCCGCAGGCCGGCCTGGCGTTCGACCTGGAGGGCCCGGACCCGCAGTCACTCGCCCTGCCGCCCGCGCCGCGCATCGACAGCGCGCGCAACTCGGCCGAGGCGGTCGAGCTGTACTGGATGGCGCTGACCAGGGACGTCCCGTTCGACCAGTACGACCGGCACCCCTTGATCGCGCAGGCGGCCGACGAGCTGTCGCGGTTGAGCGACTACCGGGCGCCGAAGGTCGACGGCCGCGTCACGCCCGCCACGATCTTCCGCGGTGGCACGCGCGGCGACCTGCGGGGACCGCTCCTGTCGCAGTTCCTGCTGCGCGACGTCCAGTACGGCACGCTGCGCGTTCCGCAGCTGCACGACACGGTGCGGCCGTTCCGCGACTTCCTGACCGACTTCGACGCGTGGCGCGCGGTGCAGGAGGGCGCGACCACCAAGCCGATCAAGCGGGACCACGTGAACCGCCGGTACCTGCGCAACGGCCGTGACGTGGCCAACTACGTGCACTTCGACGCGTTGTACGAGGCGTACCTCAACGCGGCGCTGATCCTGCTGGACCTGGGCGCGCCGGTCGACCCGGGCAACCCGTACCGGCACTCGGCCAACCAGATCGGCTTCGGCACCTACGGCGGGCCGCACCTGTTGTCGCTGGTGACCGAGGTGGCGACGCGGGCGTTGAAGGCGATGTGGTTCCAGAAGTGGTACGTGCACCGCAGGCTGCGGCCCGAAGCGTTCGGCGGTCGGGTCCACGCGCACCTGTCCGGGATGCGCGACTACTCCATGATCGACCGCGAGGTGCTGGACTCGCAGGCGGTCAAGCTCTCCTACGAGAAGCACGGCTCGTACCTGCTGCCGCAGGCGTTCCCGGAGGGCTCGCCGACGCACCCGTCGTACGGCTCGGGTCACGCGACCGTCGCCGGGGCGTGCGTCACGGTGCTGAAGGCGTGGTTCGACGAGTCGTGGGTGCTGCCCGACCCCGTGGTGGCCAACGCCGACGGCACGGCCCTCGTGCCCTGCACCGGCGGCGAGCCGCTCACCGTCGGCGGCGAGCTGGACAAGGTGGCGGCGAACATCGCGACCGCCCGGAACATGGCCGGCGTGCACTGGCGGACCGACTTCACCGAGTCCGTGCTCCTGGGGGAGGCGGTCGGCATCGGGATCCTGCGGGACCACGTCCGGGTCGACCACGAGGACGCGTCGTTCGGGCTGACCCGGTTCGACGGGCGACGCCTGACCATCTGAACGGGCGGTGAAGCGGCCAGTGAACCGGACGGATCATGTCCGGATCGTGGAACGCGAGGCCGTGTTCGCTCTGGGCTGACCAAAGTGTTACCCGTCACAGCGGTGACGTCCGAGGACCGCCCTTCTGGAGCATCAAGGGTGCGTCGAACGCCGTATTCGCAGGTCGGAAATCCGTTGGCACGACAGCGGAACGTGAGCACGGGCGGATCGAACCGGTGGAAACGACAGGTTCCGACCACCCGGGCGCCGGGTAAAGGAGGAGTGACGCGGGTCGCCACGGTCAGGGGAACACTGACTTCCGCCCGAACGTCTGCAAGAGTGAAGGCAGCGAACACGGCGCACCCGCCAGATGCGAAGTGGTCGCAGCTAGGTGTGAGGGCACCGATCCCCGGTGCCGGGACGGAGGGAGATTTCCATGACTACGACGCTCACCCGCCCCGCGTTGACCGCTGCCGACCGCTGCGACCGCTGCGGGGCTGCTGCCCAGGTTCGCGCCGTGCTCCCCTCCGGGGGCGAGTTGCTGTTCTGCGGGCACCACGCCCGTGAGCACAGCACCAAGCTGCGTGAGCTCGCTGCCGAGTTGCAGCAGGGCTGAACACCACGAGTCCCCGCACGGGGCTCGTAGCACCCTAGCCGTCCGGGGCGGGGATCCGAGAGGATCCCCGCCCCCCTCATTTTCGGCGGACACGCTTGCCGTGGTCTCGCCGATACTCGTGGTGACGGACGCGGACGGGAGTTGGTGCGTGGTGATCGAGTCGGTTGACCTCGTGGTGGCGGCGCTGGCCGCCGGTGCGGCGGCGGGCGTGACGGACACGGCGTCGGCCGCCGTGAAAGACGCGTACCAGGGCCTGAAGTCGCTGACACGGCGCGCGTTGCGCCGGGGCGGGGTGGCCGAGGAGCCGACCGACCCGGAGGCGTTGAAGGCCGCTCTGACGGCCGCCGGCGCCGGGTCCGACGTCGAGCTGGTCGCCGCGGCGCGCGAGGTGCTGGCGCTGGCGGACCCGGAAGGCGCGGCCAAGTACCGCGTCGACGTGCACGACAACCAGGGCGTGCAGGTCGGCGACGGCAACACGATGACGCTGAACTTCGGCGGCAAGTAGCTCCGCCGTGGAGGTCCACGACAACGTCGGCGTGCAGGTCGGTGACGGGAACACCCAGCACATCCACCTGCTGCCGGCAGCGCCGGTCACGTGGCCCGTGCGGGTCGGCGTGCTGCCGCCGGTCGCGGACCGGTACCAGCACCGGGCAGCCGAGGCCGAGCTGTCCGGGAAGTCCGCGGTGCTGTCCGGTCTGGGCGGTGTCGGCAAGTCCCAGTTGGCGGCGCGTCACGCGCACGCGGTGTGGCGGGACGAGTCGGTCGACCTGGTGGTGTGGATCGCCGCCGTGACGCGGGTCGCCGTGATCAGCGCCTACGCGGACGCGGCCGGTCGGGTCCGGCGCGATCCCGGCGGCACGCCCGAGGACGCGGCGGCTGCCTTCCAGACGTGGCTCAGCTCGACCGACCGGCGGTGGCTGGTCGTCCTGGACGACCTCCAGGACCCCGCCGACCTCAAGGGCCTGTGGCCGCCGAACACCCCGACCGGCCAGGTCGTCGTGACGACCCGGCGCCGTGACGCCGCGCTGTCCCGCGATGATCGCCGGTTGGTCGAGGTGGGAGTGTTCACCGAGGCCGAGTCACTGGCCTACCTGACCGCGAAGCTCCCCGGTCACGACCAGCTCCCGGCCCTGGCGGACGACTTGGGCCACCTGCCGCTGGCCTTGGCGCAGGCGGCGGCGTTCATCGCGGACAAGCCGCTGCTCACCGCCGCCGACTACCGCAAGCGATTGGCCGACCGCCGATCCCTGGCCCAGGTGCTGCCGGCGGACGGCGAACTGCCCGACGAGCACCGGGCCACGGTGGCGGCGACCTGGTCGTTGTCGATCGAACGCGCCGACGCGCTGCGCCCGGAAGGACTCGCGCGGCCACTGCTCGAGATCATCAGCCTGCTCGACCCGGCCGGCACCCCGGTCGCGGTGCTCACGGCCGGCAACGTCCTGGCGCACTTGGGCGTGGACGCCGACGACGTCGGCGACGCGTTGGGGTGCCTGCACCGGCTGAGCCTCATCACGCTCGACACCAGCACGATCCAGGCGCACGCGCTGCTGCAACGCGCCGTCCGCGACACCATCGAGCCGGAGCGGCTCACCGCCTTGGCCCACCTCGCCGCGGACGCGCTCCTGCTGGTCTGGCCACCTCACCAGATCGACAGCGCGCTGACCAGCACGCTCCGGTCGGCCGCCAGCGCCCTGCACACCCACACGACACCGGCGCTGTGGAAGCCGCGGGCGCACGCAGTCCTGCTGCACGCGGGCAGATCACTGGGTGAGGCGGGACTGCCGGCTGAGGCCATCGACTACTACCGCGGTCTGAGTCACCAGGCAGAACACCAGCTGGGGCCTGATCACCACGACAGCCTTCACGCCCGCCACGAGGCTGCCTTCTGGAGTGGACAACTGGGCCGCCACGCCGACGCGATCGCCGAGTACGCGCACCTGGTCGCGGACTCCACGCGGGTCATGGGTCCCGACCACCGCTCCACCCTGGCCATCCGGAACAACCTCGCGGTCCTGCGCGCCAAGGCGGGAGATCACGCGGGCGCGATCGAGGAGTTCGAACAGCTTCTCGCCGTCCGCCTCCGGATTCTGGGTCCAGACCACTTGGACACCCTCGGCAGCCGCCACAACCTCGCCGGCTGGCGGGCGTGGGCAGGTGACCACGCAGCGGCGCTGGAGGAGTTCGAGCAGGCGGTCGCCGACTACCTCCGCACCGTCGGGCCGGACCATCCGCAGACCCTCACCGCCCGCCACAACCTCGCCGGTTGGCGCGGGGCAGCGGGCGATCACGCCAGGGCCATCGCCGAGTTCGAGCAGGTGTTGGATGACCGCCGCCGAGTTCTGGGCCCCGACCATCCCGAAACACTGACCACTCGTTCCGGTCTCGCGGCGTCGCGGGCGGAGTCCGGTGAGGTTGCCACCGCGATCACCGAGTTCCGGTCGCTGCTCGCCGACCGGGACCGCGTCCTCGGACCCGATCACCCGGACGTGGCAACCACGCGGCGAGCACTCCAGCGCTGGTCAGACCTCGCCCAGGACGGGCTCGAAGGCCAGTTCGGCGGCGCCGATGAGCTTGGCGTCACGGCCGAGCGGCGACGAGACGATCCTGGTGCCGCCGACCGCGCGTGACACCAGCGACCGCTTCTGCACGGTGCGCCGCAGCTGGTCCACCAACGACTCCGGCAGCGCGGTGAACAAGTCGCCCAGCACCACCAGTTCCGGCCCGAGCATGTTGACCACCGTGATCAACCCCATGGCCAACCACTCGGTGAACTCGCCCAGCCGGTGCGCGACGCTGTCCGGCGAACCGGCCAACGACCGCAGCTCCGCCACCACCGTGCCGCGCGGCGCGTCCTCGGGCAGGGCCAGGGCACGGCACAGCGCCGCCTCGCCGACCTCGGTCTCCCAGCAGCCCTGGCAGCCGCAGTAGCACCGGCGGCCACCGGGGCGCACGACCATGTGCCCCAGTTCGCCGACGTACCCGCCGGTGCCCCGCAGCGGGTGGCCGCTGGAGATCACGCCGCCGCCGATGCCGACGTCGGCGGAGATGTAGACCATGTCCGACGAACCGCGGGCCGCGCCGCGCACGTGCTCGGCCAACGCGCCCAGCTCGGCGTCGTTGCCGACCTGGACGGGGACCTTGAGCACCGACGACAGCCGTTCGCCCAGCGCCACGTCGGTCCAGTGCAGGTTCGGCGCCTCGTGCACGAGACCGTCGGCGCGGCGCACCACACCGGGCACGGAGACGCCGACGCCGACCGCCTGCACGTCGAGCTCGTCGGCCAGGAGCTTGGCCGAGTCGGCGATGTGCGTGATCACCTCGCCGGGGTCGCGGGACCGGTGGTGCAGGTTCCACGAGTCCCGGCCGAGGATGTCGCCGCCGAGGCCGACCATGGCCATCGCCACCTGCTCGACGCGGACGTCGATGGCCATCACCACGGCCGCGTGCGGCTGCGGCAGCACGAGCAGGGACGGCCGGCCGGCGCCGGAGCGCTGCGCAGGCACGCGTTCGGCGACCACGCCGGACTCGGCCAGGCCGTCCACCAGGGCTTTGATCGTGCTGCGGTTGAGGCCCAGCTCAGCCGCGAGCGAGGCCCTGGTGGAGGGCCCGTCCACGTGCAGTCGGCGCAGCAGCGCCGTCCTGTTGTGCCTGCGTACCTCGTCGGGTCGGGCTCCCGCGGTCGGCGTGCTCACGTCAGCGGGCGGCGGACGCCGCCCGGCGGCGGGACAGCGCGTCGACGCTCGCGGCCAGGAGCAGCACCAGGCCGGTCACGATGAACACCACGGCGGCGGGCTGGTCGAGCAGGCCCATGCCGTTCTGGATGATCGCGAGCACCGCGCCGCCGATCACCGCGTCGCGCAGCTTGCCCTTGCCGCCGAACAGCGACGTGCCGCCGATCACGGCCGCGCCGACCGCCATCAGCAGCGTGTTGCCGCCACCGGCGTTCGGGTCGACCGAGCCGACCTTCGAGGAGTAGACGATCGCGCCGATGGCCGCCATGGAGGAGGCGATCACGAACACGCTCATCCGGATCTGCGCCACGTTGATGCCGGCGCGGCGGGCGGCTTCCTGGTTGCCTCCGACGGCGTAGACGTGCCGGCCGTAGCGGGTGCGCTCGAGCACGAACGTGCCGATGACCAGCAGGACGAGCACGATCGGCACCACGAACGGCACACCGGTGATCACCACGAGGTCGCTCTTGGAGCGGTTGAGCGTCAACGCGTAGGTGGCCACCGCGCCCAGCACGAGGACCACGCCGACCTTGACCAGCACGATCGGGGTGGGCGACGCGACCAGGCCGCGGCGCAGCCTGCTGAAGTGGCGGCCGAGCACGACCGCCCCGTAGCCGCCCGCGGCGAGGACGAACAGCGCCCACGAGCCCGCCGTGCTCAAGTTGCCGTTGGCGACGTTGAAGATCACGTCGTCGCGCAGGCCGAGCGTGCCGCCCTCGCCGATGAACTGGAGGATGACGCCGCCCCAGGCGAGGAACAGCGCCAGGGTCACGACGAACGACGGGATGCCGACGCGGGCGACGAGGAAGCCGGTGATGCAGCCGATGGCGGTGCCGACGCAGACGGCCAGCAGCATCTCGACCCACGGGTTGGCGGGCACGCCGATCAGGGCGATGGCCAGTGCCACCACCGACAGGGCGACGCCCGCCCAGATGCGCATGATCCCGGCCAGCACGGCGGCCAGCGCCAGCAGGCCGCAGAAGAGGTAGAAGACGGTGTCGCCCATGCCCCCGAGCAGGTTGCCGCCGTTGATCAGGTGCAGCGCCATCACCGAGGCGGTGACGCCGGAGGCGGTGCCCGCGGACAGGTCGATCTCGCCGAGGAGCAGGACGAACACCAGGCCCATGGCGATGATCACGACGCTCGCGCCCTGCGCGAGGAGGTTGGCGATGTTGCCCAGGGTGAGGAAGGTGTCCGCGAGGGAGCTGAACACGATCAGCAGCACGACCACGCCGAGCAGCGCGGGCAGGGAGCCGAGTTCGCCGCCGCGCAGCCGGGCCGCGTAGTCGCGCACCGCCTCGCCGGTGGACTGGGACGTGGTGTCGATGCCGAAGTCGGAGATCGCGCCCTGGGGGGCGTCCGGGGACGTCTCGCTGGTGGTGTTGGTCATGCTGCGTTCCTCGTCGTGGGTGCCTTGCGCGGCGGCATCAGATGGTGGCGGTCTCGGGACGGGCGATGCCCAGGTCGCCGGACCGGCCGGCGGTGATCAACTCGACCACCTGGCCGTGGGTGACGTCCTTGGTGTTGACCTCGGCCGCCATCCGGCCCAGGTACAGGCACGCGATGCGGTCCGCGACCTCGAACACGTCGTTCATGTTGTGGCTGATCAGCACGACGCCCAGGCCCTGCTCGGCGAGCCTGCGCACCAGGTCGAGGACCTGGCGGGTCTGCGCGACGCCCAGCGCCGCGGTCGGCTCGTCCAGCAGCACGACCTTGCTGTTCCACAGCACGGCCTTGGCGATCGCCACGGTCTGCCGCTGACCGCCGGACAGCGACGCGACCTGCGTGCGCACCGACTTGACCGTGCGCACCGAGAGCGAGGTCAGCGTCTTGCGGGCGGCCTGCTCCATGTCGGCTTCGTCGAGCATGCCCAGCTTGCCGCGTTCCCGCCCGAGGAACATGTTCTGCACGATGTCGAGGTTGTCGCACAGCGCGAGGTCCTGGTAGACGACCTCGATGCCCAGGTGCGCGGCGTCACGCGGGCCGTTGATGTGGACTTCCTCGCCGTTGAACAGGACCTGGCCGGAGTCGGTGGGGTGGATGCCCGCGATGCACTTGACCAACGTCGACTTGCCCGCGCCGTTGTCGCCGACGAGGGCGGTGACCTGGCCGGGGTGCACGTCGAAGTCGATGTCGTGCAGGACGTGCACGGGACCGAAGCTCTTGTTGATGCCGCGCAGCTCGAGGATCGGCTCGCTCACTGGAAATTCCTCCGTCTAACCCGTCTGAAGGGGTCCAACCCGTTCTCGGGTGCAGCCCCACACGTGGGTGGGCGCGCCGGAACGGGGTGCGTCTCCCACACCCCGCCCCGGCGCGAGCCTTGACTTACTTGATGCCGAGCTCGGTGCAGACGGCCGCCAGGTCGGCGACGCAGACCTCCGTCGCCTTGACGAAGCCGGCGTCCACGACGACCTTGACCTTGTCCTTGGTGATCAGCTGCGCGGGCAGCAGGACCGACTTGACGTCGCGGTTGCCGGTGGTGTCCTTGGTGACGCCGGTCGCCATCTTGTCGGCGGCGGCCGTGTCGCCCTTGGCCAGCGCGGAGGCCAGCTTGGCGGTGGCCTCGGCCTGCTCGTTGATCGGCTTGAACACGGTCATGAACTGGTCGCCGCGCAGGATGGCCTGGAGGCCTTCCGGGGTGGCGTCCTGGCCGGTGACCGGGACCTTGCCGTTCAGGCCGTACTTCTTCAGCACGGTGATGATCGCGCCCGCGAGGCCGTCGTTGGCGGCGACCACGCCGTCCACCTTCTGGCCGTTGCCGGTCAGGATCTGCTCGAAGGTGGTGCCGCCGACCTGGTTGTCCCACTTGTCGATCGGCTTCGACTGGACGAGCTTCAGGTCGCCGGCCTCGTACTTGGGCTTGAGGACCTTCTGCTGGCCGTTGTAGAACAGCGTCGCGTTGTTGTCCGTCGGCGCGCCCTCGATCTCGATGATCTCGGCCGGCTTCTTGCCCGGCGCCAGCGCGGCGAGGCCCTCGACGAGGCCCTGGCCCTGCAGCTCGCCGACCTTCTCGTTGTCGAACGAGACGTAGTACTTCGAGCTGCCGCCCAGGTTCAGCCGGTCGTAGTCGATGACCGGGATGCCCTGCGCCTCGGCCTTCTTCGCGACCGTCGCGCCGATCTCGCTGTTCGGCGTGGCGATGATCAGGACCTTGACGCCGGCGTTGATCATGCCGTCCGCGAGCGTGGAGAACTTCTGCACGTCGCCTTGGGCGTTCTGGATGTCCGCCTGGAGGCCCTCGGCCTCCAGCGCCTTCTTCAGGAGCGGCTTGTCGAAGCCCTCCCAGCGCGCGGAGCTGGCGGTCTCGGGGAGGATGACGCCGACCTTCGCGCCGCCCGAGCCGCTGTTCGTGTTGGTGTCCGACGCCGGTGAGGTGCCGCCGGACGTGTTGGCGCCACATGCCGTCATGGCAACGGCGAGGCCGGTGCCAAGGGCGATGAGAGCGAGGCTCTTGCTGCGCATCCGCCATCCCTTTCACGCAGGAGCGTAAATGTTGTGGCGCACAACGTATGCCGGGACAGGCGGTGACCGGAAGCACACTTGACCGGTCAAGTAGGCACGATGCGCTAACGACGAGGTAACCGAACGGACATCTGACTACGTCTAATGCAGTAACCGGTTACGTCAGGTCACAACAAAGGTCACCACGAGCGCAGCGTGGCGATCCGCTCCTCGAGCTGCTCGATGCTGGCCATCGCCGTCGGCGGGCCCCCGCAGTACTCGCGCAGCTGGTTGTGGATCTTGCCGTGCGGCTTCTTCGTGCGGTGGTGGTGCATGGCCACCAGGGTGTTGAGCTCCTTGCGCAGCTGCGCCAGCCGTTCCTGCACGCTCGCCGGGCGCGTCGCGGCGGCCGGCGGCGCCGGCGCGGCGACCTGGCGCTTGCTGGCCTCGACCAGCTGCTTCTCCTGCCGTTGCCGCAGCAGGGCGCGCACCTGGTCGGGCTCCAGCAGGCCCGGCAGCCCCAGGTACTCCTGCTCCTCGTCGCTGCCCGCGAACGCGGCCGTGCCGAACGACGAGCCGTCGTAGATCACCTGGTCGAGCTCGGCGGAGGCGCCCAGCGCGGTGAACGCCTTCTCCTCCTCGCCCGGCTCGTCCTTGGCCTGGTTGGCCTGGGCCAGCAGCTCGTCGTCCCAGCCGTCCTTCTCCCGGTGGGGCTTGCCGAGCACGTGGTCGCGCTGCTGCTCCAGCTCGCTGGCCAGCCCGAGCAGGACCGGCACGCTGGGCAGGAACACGCTGGCCGTCTCGCCCTTGGCCCGCTGCCGCACGAACCGGCCGACGGCCTGGGCGAAGAACAGCGGCGTCGAGGCGCTGGTGGCGTACACGCCGACGGCCAGCCGCGGCACGTCCACGCCTTCCGACACCATGCGGACCGCGATCAGCCAGCGGTCCTGCGACGCGGCGAACTCGGCGATCCGACCGGACGCCTTCGGGTCGTCGGACAGCACGAGGGTCGCGTCGTGGCCCGTGGTGCGCTTGAGGATCTCGGCGTAGGCCTTGGCCACGGTCTGGTCGGTGGCGATCACCAGGCCGCCCGCGTCGGGCATGCCGCCCTGGCGCAGCTGGGTCAGGCGCATGTCGGCGGCCTTGAGCACCGACGGCATCCACTCGCCCGTCGGGTCCAGCGCCACCCGCCACGCCCGCGCCGTCTGCTCCTGCGTCAGCGGCTCGCCGAGCCGGGCGGAGAACTCCTCGCCCGCGCTCGTGCGCCACTGCGCCTCACCCGAGTAGGCGAGGAAGATCACCGGCCGGACGACGCCGTCGCGCAACGCGTCGGAGTAGCCGTAGGAGTGGTCCGCGCGGCTGCGCTGCACGCCGTCGGGGCCCGGCTCGTAGCTGACGAACGGGATCGGCGAGTCGTCCGAGCGGAACGGCGTTCCGGTCAGGCACATCCGCCGCACGGCCGGCGTGAACGCCTCGCGGATCGCGTCACCCCACGACTTGGCGTCGCCGCCGTGGTGGATCTCGTCGAGCAGCACGAGCGTCTTGCGGTTCTCCGTGCGCACCCGGTGCAGCATCGGGTGGGCGGCGACCTGGGCGTAGGTCAGCGCGACGCCGTGGTAGTCGCGGGAGGTCATCGCGTTGGTGTTGCGGAAGTTCGAGTCGATCGCGATGCCCGCCTCGGCCGCCGCCTGCGCCCACTGGTGCTTGAGGTGCTCGGTGGGCGTGACGATCGTGACGGCCTCGACCGTGCGGTCGGCCAGCAGCTCGGCGGCGACGCGCAGGCCGAACGTCGTCTTGCCCGCGCCGGGCGTGGCGACGGCCAGGAAGTCCTTGGGCCGGGCGGCCAGGTACTTGGTCAGCGCGCGGCGCTGCCAGGCGCGCAGCGGTCGGGTCGCGACGACTTGCGGTTGCGACAACCTCGAACCCCTTCTGCGCTGATCAGCGGCTGTGCCGTGCGGTCGTGCGGCGGTGGACACGCAAATGCCCTCGGTGCGGGTGACCGTCGAGGGCATCGACAGCCTACCCGCTGGGCCCGCGACGCTCGGTCACCGATGCCGCGAAATCACCCGGCATGCACCATGCTTGATGTTGCGATGGGTTCGCCGAGGGACGAGACAGCACGCAGCGCGGGTCGCAAAGGACCCCTGCGCCTGTTGGCGCGCACGTTGTCCAAGGCCTGGGACGGCAGCATCTTCTCCGAGTCGGCCGAGGCGGCGTTCTGGCAGATCCTGTCGTTCCCGCCGCTGCTGCTGGGCCTGCTGGGCAGCCTGGGGTACCTCGGCGACTGGTTCGGGCCCGAGGTCGTGAGCGCGGTCAAGGACCGGATCATCTCCACCTGCCGGACGATCTTCAGCCCGGACGTGGTCAACGGGGTGATCGTGCCCACCGTCGACCAGATCCTCACCACCGGCAAGGGCGAGATCGTCTCGGTGGGGTTCCTGATCTCGCTGTGGGCCGGTTCGTCGGCGATGTCGTCGTTCGTGGACGCGATCACCGCCGCGCACGACCAGTACGGCGTGCGCAACGAGGTGTGGCAGCGGATCTTCGCGCTGCTGCTGTACATGGCGAGCCTGGTGCTGCTGATCATCGGCCTGCCGGTGGTGGCGCTGGGGCCGGACCTGCTGCCGCAGGTGTTCCCGGACTCGTGGCAGCCGACGATCGAGTCGTGGCTGAGCGCGTTCTACTACCCGGGCATGGCGGTGCTGCTGGTGCTGGCGCTGGCGACGCTCTACAAGCTGTCGCTGCCGAACAAGCTGCCGTGGCACCGGCTCGTGCCGGGCGCCGTGCTGGCGATGGCGGTGTTCCTGCTGTCGTCCATCGGGCTGCGGCTGTACATCCGGTGGATCACGACGACCGGGTACACGTACGGGGCGTTGGCGACGCCGATCGCGTTCCTGCTGTTCGCCTACCTGATCGGGCTGGCGATCACGCTGGGCGCGTACTTCAACAGCGCGTTGCAGGAGATGTGGCCGGCGAGGATGACCCGGCGCCAGCGGCGGCGGTGGCAGCGGCTGGAGCTGGAGCGGGCCGCCGAGCGGATCCGGTCGGACGAGGGCAAGCAGGCGAGGCCGGACCCACCACCGGCCGACGCCGAGCCGGACCGCGACCACACCGCGCCGTCACCCGCGGACACGAACCACACCGTGCCGCTGCCGGTGGACGCCGTCCGGGGCTTGCCCCGCGCCTCCGGGGAACAGGCCGCCGGGGAGCGGCCGGGGCCGCCACCCGCGCCGCGTGGACGAGGGCCCCTCGGCTGACCACCTCCCCACGACCGGGACGGGACGCCAGAGCCGGGACGGGACGTCAGAGAGCCGGGACGAACCTCACCCCGACGCCCTCCTCGGGGGACAGCAGCGGCGCACCCGAACCGGCGTTCTTCCCGGCCAGGTGGTCGGCCAGGAAGCGGCTGAACGACTTGTTCGGCTTGAACGTCATCAACCAGCTCGGATCCGAGATCATCACCGGCCACGCGTCCGGGTCGTCGCCGACCGGGTTCCAGAAGAAGTGCAGCCCGTCCATCTCGCCCCAGGCGATCAGCCCGCCTTCCTGCGGGTGGTACGGCCCGGGGAACGTCGGCGTGGTCGACGCGCGGAACTCGGTGGTCTCCTCGCTGACCCGCTCGAGCTGTCGGAACAGGTCGAACGACGGGGTGCTCGCGCCGGGCGCGAAGACGCGCAACGCGCCGGCCCGGCCGGCGCCGTACCGGTCGACGAACCGCCGGTAGTCCCCCGGCAACCCGATCCCCAGCCGCTGCCGGACGTCATCCCACGCCACCGCGGCGGCAGGCGGATCAGGCACGCCCAGGGCCGCCGCCACCTCGTCGAGGCAGTCCAAGGGGCGTTTCATGCCCGAGGGGCGGTGCATGCCCACCCAGTAATCGCGATAGGTGAACATCGCCTGCCCCTGGTGGTCCGATGGACGACACGCCGACACACCGGCGCGTCGATCGGCGCGCCGATGCGTCAGGTGGTCCGGGTGGTCTACTCGCCGCCGCCCTTGGGCAGGCCGTCGTAGATCTTCTTGCACTCGGGGCAGACGGGGGAGCCCGGCTTGGGCGACTTCGTCACCGGGAACACCTCGCCGCACAACGCCACCACGTGCGTGCCCATCACCGCGCTCTCCGCGATCTTGGCCTTGCGCACGTAGTGGAACATCTTCGGGGTGTCGTCCCCGGTGTGGTCCGTGCCTTCCGGCCGGGTCTCCACCTCGGGCAGAGTCTGCGTGCTCACGCGAACAGCGTACCTGGGATGATGGCCCCTCGTGAGCAAGCCGAGCGTCACCGAAGAGGTCCGATCCGCCCTGGCCGAGAACCGGCCGGTGGTCGCGTTGGAGAGCACGATCCTGTCCCACGGGCTACCGCCCGGCCGCAACCGCGAGGTCGCCGAACGGCTCGAAGGCGTGGTGCGCGCCGCGGGCGCGGTGCCCGCCACGATCGCCGTGCTCGGCGGCGTGCCCAAGATCGGGTTGACCCCCGCCGAACTGGACTACGTCTGCGACCCGGCCAACGACCTGGTCAAGCTGTCGCGGCGGGACCTGGGCGCGGCGTACGCGTTGGAGCGCGACGGCGCGACGACGGTCGCGAGCACGGCCGCGTTGGCGCACGCCGCGGGCATCGGGGTGTTCGCCACCGGTGGTCTGGGCGGCGTGCACCGGGACGCGCGCGAGACGTGGGACGTGTCCGCCGACCTGGACGTGCTCGCCACGACGCCGGTGCTGGTGGTGTGCTCGGGCGTGAAGTCGATCCTGGACATGGGCGCGACGCTGGAGCTGCTGGAGACCCGTTCGGTGCCGGTGATCGGTTTCGGCACGGACCGCTTCCCCGCGTTCTACCGGCGTGAATCGGAGTTCGGCGTGCCGTGGCGGGTCGATTCGGCGTCCGACGCCGCCGCCGTGGTCGCGGCGCACCGCGGGGTCCCCGGCGCGGCGGGCGTGCTGCTGGCCAACCCGATCCCGGTCGAGTTCGAGATGGACGCCGACCTGCACGAGCGGCTGCTGTCGGAGGGCCTCGAACTGCTGCGCACGCGGAACGTGCACGGCAAGGAGGTCACGCCCGTGCTGCTGGAGCACTTCCACACCGCGAGCGGCGGGGTGAGCCTGGACGCCAACGAGGCGCTGGTCGTGTCGAACGCCACCCTGGCCGCGGCGGTGGCCGTGGAGCTGGCGGCGTGAGCGAGCTGCTGGTCCCGACGGGCCTCGGCGAGGTGGCGTCGTGAGCGGGGTCGTCGTCGTCGGTGACGCCGGGCTGGACGTGGTGGCCCGGCACGCGGGCCCGATCGTGCACGGCGGCGACTCGCGGGCGGCGGTGACCATCGAGCCCGGCGGCGCGGGGGCCAACACGGCGGTGTGGCTGGCCGCGTGCGGCGCGTCGCCGGTGCTGGTGGCGCGGGTCGGCGCGGACTCGGCCGGACGTCAGGTGCACGCCGAGCTGACGTCGGCCGGGGTGCGGTGCGCGTTCGCCGTGGACGTGGAGGCGTCGACGTGCTGCGTGGTGGTGCTGGTGGACGAGACCGGTCAGCGCAGCATGCTGCCCGACCGGGGCGCGAACGCCCGCTTCTCGCCCGGTGACCTGGACGAGGGGTTGCTGCGGGACGCCTCGCACCTGCACCTGTCCGGGTACGTGCTGCTGGACGCGTCGTCGCGGCCTGCGGGGTTGGCGGTGCTGCGCGCGGCCCGTGAGGCGGGGTTGACCACGTCGGTCGACCCGCAGTCGTCGGCGTTGATCTACGACGGGTTCCTGGACGACATCCGCGGCGTCGACCTGCTGCTGCCCAACACCGAGGAGCTGGTGGCGCTCACCGGGTCGGCGGAGCCGTCGGCGGCCGCGGCGCTGCTGGACGTGGTGGGCGCGGTGGCGTTGACGTCCGGCGCGGACGGCGCGAGCTGGGTGGACTCCGACGGCGTGGTGTCCGTGCCGGCCGAGGACGTCGAGTGCGTGGACTCGACGGGCGCCGGTGACGCGTTCGACGCCGGGTTGCTGGCGGCGTGGCTGTCCGGTGGGTCGCGGGTGGACGCGCTGCTCGGCGGGGTGCGCGCGGCGGCACGGGCGGTGTCCGCGGTCGGGGCGCAGCCTGCGGGCGTGGGTCAGCCTTCGATGATGTGATGCGGTCGCGCCTCGATGGCGCGGTGTTCCTTGACGAACCGGCTGGCCTTCTCCGCCTTGCGGGGAGGCCGGTCGTTCGCGATCAGCACGGCCATCCACGGCAGCGGCACGGACAGCACGATCAGGGCCAGGGCAAGCCACCAGGTCTGGTAGAAGACCATCGCCAGGATGAGGCACGGGATGCGGGCGCCCATCATGATCGCGTACTTGCGCTTGCGCGCGGCGTGCTGCTCCTCGTAGGAGGGCGCCGCCTCGGTGATGAGCACCGGTGTGCCGTCGCGCTCGGGACTGACCATGCCACCATCGTCCCACCGCGTGCGCCGGACGGATACCTGCCCGGTGTGTTTTTGATTGCTGTGTTGACGGCCGCTGCTCCGCAGGCGGCGGCGACGTCGCGGGGGGTCGATCGGCCGCGGGGCGGGTGTGGCGTGACTTACGATCCGGCTGTGGTCGCCCTTGATCGCCTGGTGGACGTGCTCGGGAGCCTCGGCACGCACCTGAGCTGCGCGCCGCGCGGGCGGGACGTGGAGTTGCGCGGGGTGGCGTTGCACGACCCGGCGGAGCGCACCACGGCCGCGGTGGACGACGTCCTGCTCGGGTTGGGCGTGCCCTCCCCCGCCGCGGCGGCGCGGTTGGTCGGCGGCACGTCGGCGGCGGCGGTCGTGCTGCACGGTTCGCCGCCGTTGGACGAACGGGTGCTGGCCGCCGCGAAGCGGTCCGGGGCGGCGGTGCTGCTGGTGGACCCGTCGGTGCCGTGGGGGCAGTTGGCGAACGTCGCGCAGACCCTCGTGCTCGGCGGGCAGGGTTCCGGCGACCTGTTCGCGGTGGCGGACGTGATCGCGGCGGTGGTCGGCGGGCCCGTGACGATCGAGGACCAGCAGTCCCGGGTGCTGGCGTACTCGTACCGGCAGCAGGGCGTCGACCCGGTGCGGGTGCAGACGATCCTGGGCAGGCGGGTGCCGGAGGAGGCCTGGCAGGCCTTGGACGCGTACGGCGTGTTCACCCACCTGGCCCGGTCCGACGAGCCGCTGTTCGTCCCGAAGCTGACCGACCAGCTCGGCGGGCGGCTGGTGGTGGCCGTGCGGGCCGGGCGAGAGCTGCTCGGTTCGGTGTGGGTCGAGGTGGACGACCCGGTGGACGCGGTGCGTGCGGCGGCGCTGGTGGACGGTGCGCGGACGGCGGCGTTGCACCTGCTGCGGGCGCGGGCGTCGGCGGACTTGGAGCGCCAGGCCGAGGCGGACCTGGTGATCGAGGCGCTGGACTCGGGGTCGCCCGCGAACCTGGCCCGGCTGGGGTTGCCGTCGACCGACCTGCGGGTGATCGCCGTGCAGGCGCACGCCGGTGAGGGCGAGCACGGGGCGGCGCTGCTGGCGTTCTCCCGGGCGACGGCGGGTTTCGGCTGGTCACGGCCTGGCCGGTCGGCGTTGTTCGGCAACGTGCTCTACACCGTGCTGCCGTGCGGGGACGATCCGGCGGTGGCGGTGGACTGGGTGCGCGCGCTGGGGCGTGAGCTGCCCGCGGAGGCCGTCGTGCTGGCCGGCGTGGGTGGCAGGGCGGACGCCGCGTCGCTGCCCGCGTCCCGCGGCGAGGCCGACGAGTGCCTGGCCCTGTCCGAGGACGAGCCCGTGGTGTACGACCGGGCGTGGGCGCGGGTGTTGCTGCGCCGGTTGGCGGCGGTGGCGGAGGCCGGGCGGTTGCCGTCACGCGGGCCGGTGGCGGACCTCGTGCGGCACGACGCCGAGCACGGCACGCAGTACGCGACGACGTTGCGGGCGTGGTTGGCGGCTCAGGGTGACTCCCGGGAAGCCGCACGGGTGCTGTCGGTGCACCCGAACACGCTGCGCTACCGGATGCAGCGGATGGCGGCGGTGACGTCGCTGCCGTTGGACGACCCCGAGCAGCGGCTGGCCATGGCCATCGCGCTGGCGATCACGCCCTGAGCCCGCCGAGCAGCATGTCCAGGCCGAACTCGAACCGCTCGGCGGCGGTCTCGGCGGTGAACAGGTGCCCGGTGGCCAGCATGTTGGCGAACGCGTCGGGCGGCAGGGAACTCATGTACTCCCCCATCTGGCGCCCGCGGGCCGCGATCTCGGTCTGGTCGACCGCGCTCCACGTGCTGCCCTCGTACGCGAACGCCTTGCTGTAGAGCGCGAGCGCGTCGGCGGCGTACGCGGCACGGGTGAGCGACAGACCGCCCGCGCGCAGGAGGCTGAGCAGCGCTTCGGCGTGTCGGAGGGCGTTCGGGCCGATCGGGATCATCACCTGCCAGGCCACCTTCGCGATGCCCGGGTACTCCTGCATGGCCCGGACCTGGGCGCGCAGCAGCTCGCGGACCTGCTCCCGCCAGCGGTCCGGGTCGGGCGCGGGGAGCGGCACCTCTTCCAGGACCTGGTCCAGCATCAGCTCGAGCAGCTCGTCCTTGGTGGCGACGTGGGCGTAGAGCGACGCCGGTCCCGTGCCGAGGGCTTGCGCGACCCGCCGCATGCTCACGGCGTCGAGACCTTCCCGGAGCAGCACGTCCAGCCCGGTGCGGACGATCAGCTCCGGGGACAGGCGGGGCTTGGCGACCGGCTTGGCGGGCGGCGTGCGCCACGGCGGGTCCTGCGTCATGCGAACACCGTACTTGACACGAACACTGTTCGTCCGGAACATCGTTCGTGTGACGAACACCGTTCGAGTCGCCCCGATGATCGAGCTGACCGCGACCGTCGCCGCGCCGCCGGACGTGGTGCTGGCCAGGGTGGAGGCGGCGATCCGTGACGCGGGCGGCGGGCGGGTCGAGGTGGACCGCGAGCGCCGGACGGTCGCCGTGCAAGGTGGCTGGTGGTACCGGGGCGAGTACCAGGTGGACGCGACCGCCGACGGCGCGCGGCTGACCCACCGCGTCCGCAACGCCGCCCGGCGGGGCCGGTGGGCCGTGCCGCTGGCCAACCGCCTGTTCCTCGGCTACCGCGCGCAGACCGAGCGGAACTTCGCCGACTTCGTGGCGGGCCTCGCGTGACGAGCGGGGGCTGGTCAGGCGCGACCGGGTGGGGCGCGAGACCATGACCGCGTGCTCCCCGATCTTTCTGCCGACCTGACCACACGGCTGCGCGAGGCGTTCCGAGCCGCCGACTACGACGCGGACGGGGTGGTCGACGTGCTCGGGCCCCAGGCCCACGCCGCGCTCGGCCGCGGCGAACCGGAGGCCGCCCGGCGCGCCACCCGGGACGCGGGCGCCCTCGGCACCCTGGTCCGCCTGTTCCTGCTCGGCGACACGGAGTCGGAGGCCGCCGTGCGGGCCGCGCTCCCGGACGTCGACCTGGACACCGCCGTCAAGGCCGAGGTGCTGCGCGGTGACGGCGACGGGCTGCGGGCCGGGCTGGACATCCGCCCCTACGGCGACGACGAGGGCTCCTGGTGGGTCATCGCCGACCAGGACGCCGACCAGCGCGGCGGGCCCGTCCCGGCCGACCACGTGCTCGGCGTCGGCCACGCGTCCATCAGCCTCGCCCGCGCCACGTCACGCCGCCAGGTCGCCACCCTGCTCGACCTGGGCACCGGCTGCGGCGTCCAGGCCCTGCACGCGAGCAGGCACGCGCGCAGGATCACCGCCACGGACCTGTCGGAGCGCGCGCTCGCCCTGGCCGCGGGCACGTTCCGGATCAACGAGGTCGACGTCGAGCTGCGCCAGGGCGAGTGGTTCGGCCCCCTGCGCGGCCGGCGGTTCGACCAGGTCGTCTGCAACCCGCCGTTCGTCGTGGGCCCACCCCGGGTCGACTACACCTACCGCGACTCCGGCCTCGCCGGTGACGACGCCAGCGCCCTGGTCGTGCGCCAGATGCCGTCGTTCCTCAACGAGGGCGGCGTGGGTCAGCTCCTGGCCTCCTGGCTGCACCGCAAGGGCGAGGACTGGGCCGACCGCGTCTCCGCGTGGCTGCCGCGCGGTGGCGTGGACGCCTGGTTCGTGCAGCGCGACGTCGCCGACCCCGCCCTCTACGTCGGCACGTGGCTGCGTGACGCGGGCGTCGACCCGCGCGGCGCCGAAGGCCGCGCCAAGGCCGTCGCCTGGCTGGACTGGTTCGCCGAGAACGACGTCGAGGGCATCGGGTTCGGCTTCGTCACCCTCCGCCGCACGGACACCGAGCACGCCGAGGTCGTGTGCGAAGACCTCCGCCACGCCTTCGACGACCCGCTGGGCCCCGAGTCGGCCGCCTGGCTGGACCGGGTCGCCTGGCTGCGCGCCACCGACAACGCCCAGCTGCTGGGCACCCGGTTCACCGTGCCCGAGACCGTCCTGCTGGAGGAGGTCTCCTCCCCCACCGACGAGGGCTGGGAGCCGGTCGTGCGCCGCCTGCACCGCGTGGACGGGCCCGGCTGGCAGCACGAGCTGGACGAGACGGCGGCGAAGCTGCTCGCGGGCTTCCGGGGCGCGCTGCCGCTGGAGGACCTCGTCACCCTGCTGGCCTACGCGCACGACCTGGACGCCGACGCGCTCGCCGAGTCCGCCCTCCCGATCGTCCGCGACCTCGTCCGGCACGGCATGGTGGTGCCCGCGTGAGAGCGGTTGTGGCACGTGTCACAGAGGCGTCGGTCACCGTGGACGACGAGGTCGTGGGCGCGATCGACGAACCGGGCCTGTTGGTGCTGCTCGGCGTCCACGTGGACGACGACGCCGACAAGGCGCACGTGATGGCCCGAAAGCTCTACGAGTTGCGCGTCCTGAGGGACGAGGAGTCGTGCGCCACGACCGGTGCGCCCCTGCTCGTGGTGAGCCAGTTCACACTTTACGGAGAGACGAGGAAGGGGCGGCGGCCGTCGTGGACCGCCGCCGCACGGCCCGCGCACGCCGAGCCGTTGGTCGACGAGGTGGTCTCGGAACTGCGCCGGAAGGGCGCCCGAGTACAAACGGGACGGTTCGGCGCGATGATGTCGGTGCGGAGTGCGAACGACGGTCCGTTCACCGTGTTGGTGGAACTCTAGATCCTTCTCAGCCAATCCTCAGGATTCGCGGCGCAACCGCTGTGACGGCAGTGACGTCTTGTGGTCGTGGGAAGCGGGAACCATTTCGCCCCGGTTCGCGTTTCCACCAGTGTCAGACACCGAAAGGTGTGCCGCGCAGCGCAGCGCGGAGTGTGCGACACGACCGCACTGCCAGCCCGCGACACAAGGGGGAGGGAGCTCCATGACCGTCCCGAAGCTCCTCGACCGTCAGGTCGGGAACGAGACGACCACCACGAGCGCCGAGTTGGACCTCGACGCCCAGGGACCCGCCGCAGACCTGGTTCGGGTGTACCTGAACGGGATCGGCAAGACAGCGCTGCTGACCGCGGCGGACGAAGTGGAGCTCGCCAAGCGGATCGAGGCGGGCGTCTTCGCGCAGCACAAGCTGGAGACGCATCCGGAGCTGCCGGAGGACCGCCAGCGCGAACTGCGCGCTTTGATCCGCGATGGCCACGTGGCAAAGAACCACCTTCTCGAAGCGAATCTCCGGTTGGTCGTTTCCCTCGCGAAGCGATACACCGGTCGCGGAATGCCGCTGCTCGATCTGATCCAGGAAGGGAACCTGGGCCTGATCCGCGCGGTGGAGAAGTTCGACTACACCAAGGGCTTCAAGTTCTCGACCTACGCGACCTGGTGGATCCGCCAGGCGATCACGCGGGGAATGGCGGACCAGGGTCGCACGATCCGGCTGCCCGTCCACCTCGTGGAGCAGGTCAACAAGCTCGCCCGGATCAAGCGCGACCTGCACCAGCAGCTGGGCCGTGAGGCGACCAACGAGGAGCTGGCCAAGGAGTCGGGCCTGACGCCGGAGAAGGTGGTCGACCTGCTCGACCACGCCCGCGACCCGGTGAGCCTGGACATGCCGGTCGGCACCGAGGAGGACGCCCCGCTGGGCGACTTCATCGAGGACTCCGACGCCACGGACGCGGAGAGCGCGGTCATCTCCGGGCTGCTGCAGGACGACCTGCGCCGGGTGCTGGCCACGTTGGACCCGCGCGAGCAGGCGGTGATCCGGCTGCGGTACGGCCTGGAGGACGGCCAGCCGCGCACGCTGGACCAGATCGGCAAGCAGTTCGGCCTGTCGCGGGAGCGGGTGCGGCAGATCGAGCGCGAGGTCATGTCGAAGCTGCGGCAGGGCGAGCGGGCCGCCAAGCTGCGGGCGTACGCGAGCTGAGCTGACGCGATACAGCGACGATTCAGGGGTCGGTCACCGCTGCGCGGGATTGACTTGTGACGCCAGTCACGGCACGGTCGTGCGTTACACGAGCCAAGCGACACCTCCGCCCCATTGCGCGGAGGTGCTCGCACGCTGAGGAAGGTCGGGGCGGTCGGGGGCCGGCCCGGCCTTCCGCATTTCTCTACAGTTCCAGGTACTCCGCGAGCTTCTCGCGGAAGAACCGCACGTGCGCCTCGCGTTCCTCGCCGGCATAGCCGCGCGGCACGCCCTCCACGATCATCACCAGGCACAGGTACGCGCGGTAGAGCGCGATCCGGGTCTCCTCGGCCGCGGTGAACACCTCGAACCCGTAACCGGCCTTGTAGTCGTCGTCCAGGTCGGTGAACAACGCCACCGTCGCGATCTCCGCCAACGGGTCGCCGAACATCGCCCGTTCCGGGTCGATGATCCCCTCGACGTGGCCGTCGGCGAGGAAGACGTTCGCCTCCCACAGGTCGAAGTGCACCAGCACCGGCTCGGTGACCTCGTCCAACAGGTGCGCGCGAGCCTCGACGGCCGGTCGCACGTCGGGCAGCTCCACGCCGAACCGGGCCGCGTCGGCCAGCACCGCGCCCACCATCCTCGTGAACGCCTCGCGCCACGTCGCCGCGTTCGGCCCCTGCACGTAGCCGAACACGTCACCCCGGATGGTGTGCAGCCCGCGGACGATCGTGCCCAGCTCACGGCGCAGGGCGCCGTGCTCGGCGTCGGTCAACCGGGGACGCGCGGCCGACCACGGTTCGCCCCGCAGCGCCGTCATCAGCAAGAAGTCGTCTTCGTGGAGCAGCACCTCCGGCACGGGCAGCCCGTGCGCCGCCATCAGCTCGAACGCCAACGCCTCCGTGCGCATCAGGTCCCGCTCGTAGGTGAGCAGGGGCACGTCCGGCGGCGGCGCGACCTTCAGCACGGTCTCGCGACCGTCGGCCGCGGTGAGCCGGTACGCGGTGTTGAACATGCCGTCGGTCAGCTCGACGTGCGCGGCGAGCGGAACGCCCAGGGCACGGCGGACCAACGCGTCGAGGGCGGCGGCGGAGAGCCGGCGCTTGGTGAGGCTGTCGACCACGACGCGAATCACACCACGCCGTGCGGACCTCGGCGGCGCGATCGGTATAAGTTCGGCGGAACCCGAAGCGCGCAAGGGAGCCCGCGACGTGACCTCGTCGAACCTGTTGGGACCGACGTTCCAGTACACCGACGTCCTGCCACTGGCCAAGGACAACCACACCGAGTACCGGCTCGTGACGCCGGACGGCGTGTCGGTCGTCGAAGCCGCCGGCCGCACGTTCCTCCAGGTCGAGCCGTCGGCGTTGACGCTGCTGGCCAAGGAGGCGATCCGGGACATCCAGCACCTGCTGCGCCCCTCGCACCTGGCCCAGCTGCGCGCGATCGTGGACGACCCCGAGGCCAGCGGCAACGACCGGTTCGTCGCGATGGACCTGCTGCGCAACGCGTGCATCTCCGCCGGCGGCGTGCTGCCCATGTGCCAGGACACCGGCACCGCCATCGTGATGGGCAAGCGCACCGAGTCCGTGCTCACCGGCGGCACCGACGAAGAGGCCCTGTCGCGCGGCATCTTCGAGGCCTACCAGGAGCTGAACCTCCGGTACTCGCAGATGGCGCCGGTCACGTTCTGGGACGAGAAGAACACCGGCACCAACCTGCCCGCGCAGATCGACCTGTTCACCGCGCCGGGCGTGGAGCCGAAGTACGAGTTCCTGTTCATGGCCAAGGGCGGCGGTTCAGCCAACAAGACGTTCCTGTACCAGGAGACGAAGGCGCTGCTGAACCCGTCGCGGCTGGCCAAGTTCCTGGACGAGAAGCTGCGCTCGCTCGGCACGGCGGCGTGCCCGCCCTACCACCTCGCCGTGGTCGTCGGCGGTCTGTCGGCCGAGCAGAACCTGAAGGTCGCCAAGCTCGCGTCCGCCCGCTACCTCGACGGCCTGCCCACCGAGGGCTCCGCCGCCGGGCACGCGTTCCGGGACGTCGACCTGGAGCAGCAGGTGCTGGAGCTGACCCGGAACTTCGGCATCGGCGCCCAGTTCGGCGGCAAGTACTTCTGCCACGACGTGCGCGTGATCCGGCTGCCCCGGCACGGGGCGTCCTGCCCGGTCGGCATCGCGGTGTCGTGCTCGGCGGACCGGCAGGCCAAGGCGAAGATCACCCCCGAGGGCGTCTTCCTGGAGCAGCTCGAACGCGACCCGGCGCACTTCCTGCCCGACGTGACCGGCGAGAACCTGTCCGACGAGGTCGTGAACATCGACCTGACCCGGCCCATGTCCGAGATCCGGGCGACGCTGTCGGCGTTGCCGGTGAAGACGCGGGTGTCGCTGACCGGTCCGCTGGTCGTGGCGCGGGACATCGCGCACGCCAAGATCAAGGAGCGGCTGGACGCGGGCGAGCCGATGCCGCAGTACCTCAAGGACCACCCGGTGTACTACGCCGGACCGGCCAAGACGCCCGAGGGTTACGCCTCCGGGTCGTTCGGGCCGACCACGGCCGGTCGGATGGACTCCTACGTCGAGCAGTTCCAGGCCGCCGGCGGGTCCCTGGTGATGCTGGCCAAGGGCAACCGGTCGCGTCAGGTCACGGACGCCTGCCGGACGCACGGCGGGTTCTACCTGGGCTCGATCGGCGGACCGGCGGCGCGGCTGGCCCAGGACTGCATCCGCAAGGTCGACGTGCTGGAGTACGCCGAGCTGGGCATGGAAGCGGTCTGGAAGATCGAGGTGGAGGACTTCCCGGCGTTCGTCGTGGTGGACGACAAGGGCAACGACTTCTTCGCCGAGACCTCCGCCCCGACCCTCCAGATCTCGTTCCGGAAGTAGCCCTTCTACAGGTCGAAGACGCCGAGCTTGGCGCCGCGCGTGAAGAAGTCCCACTCGCTGTGGGTGAAGCGCTGTGGGACTTCTTCAGGCCGGTTGCTGTTGCGGACGAGCACCTCGTCGGCCGTGCGCATGACCTCGACGCAGTTGTCGCCGCCGCCGCTGAACTTCGTCCACTCGCCCTG
This sequence comes from Actinosynnema sp. NPDC023794, assembly GCF_040639675.1. NCBI lineage: Bacteria > Bacillati > Actinomycetota > Actinomycetes > Pseudonocardiales > Pseudonocardiaceae > Actinosynnema > Actinosynnema sp. NPDC023794. The sequence goes on from NZ_JBFAFR010000005.1 coordinate 43,748, forward strand.
CTTGAGGGTCATCAGGTCTCCTCCGTGATCCGGGTCAGGAGTTCACGGCTTTCCTCCACCCCCAACGCCTTCGCCCGGGTGTAGTCGAACCACCGGCTCGTCTTCTCCAGTTGGTCCGCCCCGTCCACGAACTGGGCGCCGTACGGGGTGTCGACGCTGATGAGCGACGGCATCTTGGCGGGCAGCCGGAACAAGGTCAGCGTAGTGCCGGTCAACGCGTGCGCCCCGACCCCTTGCGGCATCACCTGCACCACGACGTTCTCCAGCTCGGTCAGGGCGAGCACGTGCTTGAGCTGGTCGCGCATGACCTCCGGGCCGCCGACGTTGGCCCGGAGCGCGGGCTCGGAGATCACCGCCCACAGATCGAGGGGCGGCTCGCGGTCGGTGAGCAGCGCCCGTCGTTCCATGCGCAGTTGGAGGTTCTTCTCCAGCACCTCGCCGTCGAGCCCGATCCCCGTCATCAGCGCACGCGCGTAGTGCTCGGTCTGGAGCACCGCCGGCACCAGCTCGAACGACGAGTAGAGGGCTTCGGTGGCGATCGCCTCCACGTCCAGGATGCGGCGCAGCCAGGGCTGGATCGTGCCGCCGATCTTGCTCTTGGGCCGGCGGCGGTGCGCCTCGGAGTTGAGCGCGAGCAGGTCCTCGCGGGTCGCGTCGTCGGCTCCGTAGAGGTCCAGGAGCTTCTCCAGCTCGGCCTGCTTGACGCCGCTGATCGCGTTCTCGATGTTGCTGATCTTGGTCATCGTGCAGTGCAGGACCTCGCCCACCCTCTCCCGGGGCACGCCCGCCTCTTCGCGAAGGCGGCGCAGCGTGGTGCCGATCTGGATGCGGGCGGCACTGCGGTGTGGGCTGGTCATCGCTCTCCTCGATCATCACCCGATCGGGACTTGTGCACATCCTGTACATACGAGATAGTCGTCCCGAATTCAGAGAGTATACAACCATGTGCGAGGAGTGAGAGCGAGTGGGGTCGCGTTTCTTCCAAGTGAGCTTGATCGAGACGTCCGGGACCGGGGTGCACTTCCGGACGATCGCCAGGGAACCCGCGGACGGGCAGGGGGAGCTGCACGCGTGGATGACGCGGGTGCTGCTGGAGCACCGGTGCGACCTGGGCCTGTACGTCGGCGAGACGGGCACGATCGTCGCGGACGAGGACCAGGTCGACGCGGACCTGTGGCTGGCGTGGGACGGGGTGGCGGCCTTCGCGACCACCGAGTGAGGGATCAGCGGGTGTAGACCACGCCGAGCCGGTCGACCTCGTCGCCGGCGCGGCCCGTGAAGCCGGCGATGTGCCAGCCCGCGGGCGCGGTGAAGGTGACCTGGTCGGCGGTGGGCGTGCCAGCGGCGACGGTCCGACCGAGGTCGGTGGTGATGCGGACGGAGAAGACGCGGGTGCGGCCGTCGCGTTGGCCTCGGGTGAGCGTGGCCGCCGTCAGGCGCTCGCCGGGCTGGAGGGTGAGCGTGGTCGGGGTGCCGCCGGTGCCGCCGTGTGCGGGCGCGGTGCCGTCGGCGAGGGTGAGGCCGACGCGGTCGAGGCGTGCGCCGCCGCTCAGGGTCACTTCGCGCACCGTCGTGCCGGGGTCCACGGCGTCGACGTCGGTGAACGGTGTGCCGTGCGGGCCGCCGAACTGCTCGCTCAGGCGCAGGTGGGCGGCGAGCCGCCAGGAGAAGCCGACGGCGTGCGGGTAGTGGTCGGACAGCGGTTCGCCGTCCGGGTCGAGGAAGGAGGTGTGGTCGTTGCGGTAGGAGGTGGCGGTGAGGTCGATGTGGGCGTTGTCGCGGTAGAAGACCTTGTCGACGACCTCGCACGTGTCGGTGACGTTCGCCGGGTCGCACACCAGCGCGGGTGCGCCGAGGGTGGGTTCGACGCCTCCCCGGACGCGCTCCACCCAGGCGTCGGTGAGGCCGTTGGCGCGCACGAGGTCGCGGATGTTGTCGCCGGTGCGGGTGTAGCGGGTGTTGGTGTCGCCCATGATGATCACCGCGTTGCCGGCGGAGTTGCGGGTGACGTACTGCGACAGCTGGGTGATGTTCGCGCGGCGGGCGGCCAGGTCGGCGTCCGTGCTGCCGGCGTTGGCGTGGACGTTGTAGAGGTCGACGTGGACGCCTTCGGCCAGGCGGAGGCGGGCGTGGGTGAAGCCCTTGGGCGTGAGGCAGTCCGTGCCGTTGCACTGGTTCCACTTCACCCGCGTGAAGTCGCTGTACGGGTAGGCCGAGAGGGTGTTCAGGCCGTCGCCGAACGGCACTCCCCCGCTGGTCGGCGTGCGGTGCGGGTGGTTGTCGGCGGCGTACAGGGCGGCGTGGTAGTTGAAGTCCTCCTGGACGTTGACCACCGAGTAGTCGCGGATGCGTGCGCCGATGAGCGGCGTGTTCTCCGCCGGGTTCGACCCGGAGAGCGGTTCGGGGAGCCCGGCGACGTTGTACGTCAGCACGGAGAACTGCCCGTTGGTGTCGGCGGACGCGGGGGTGTCGGCGGACGCGGAGGTCGCGGTCAGCGCGGTGGTGGTGGCCGTCGCGAGCACGACGGCGAGCACCAGGCCGAGAGGTCGTCTCACGTCATCGGAGTCTGGCGGTCCCGCTGTCCCGCCGGAAGCCGTGACGCGAAAGTTCCTCAGGTATTCACCCGCTCGGCCGCCCGTGCCCGCCGCACGCCGTCCGCGAGGTGGTCGCGCACCTCGATCAGCGCGTCGATCCGGCTGGTCAGCACGGCGAGCCTGCGTTCGGCGACCGCGACCAGCTCCGGGGCCGGCTCGGCGTTCGCCACGTCGCCGTGCAGGCAGTGCCGGAAGTGGGCGACGTCCTCCAGCGTGAGGCCGTGGTCGAGCAGGTAGCGGATCGCTCGCACGCGCGCGACCGCGTCGGGACCGTAGCGGCGGTAGCCGTTGGACGCCCGTTCGGAGTCGAGGAGGCCCTGCTCCTCGTAGAACCGCAGCGCCCGCGTCGAGGTGCCGGTGGCCCGTGCCAGTTCGCCGATCCGCACCCGTCGCAGGGTAGTCACCCGACCAGCGCGCCGCCGTCGACGGGCAGCACCACGCCGGTCGTGTACGCGGCTTCGGGACGGGCGAGTTGGATCACCCAGAACGCGACCTCGTCCGGTTGCCCGACCCGACCCAGCGGCACGTGGGCGATCAGCGCTGCGCGCCGTGCCTCGTCGTGCTGCATCGGCGTCGCGATCGGACCCGGCGCGACGGCCACCACCCGCACGCCGCGCGGCGCGTACTGCACGGCCCAGCTCCTGGTCAGGGAGTCCAGCGCTGACTTCAGCGCCGCGTACAGCTCACCGCCGGGCATCGGCCAGCCGCGCTGACCGATGGCCGTGCTGACGTTGACCACGACGCCGCGCGTGTCCTCCAGGTGCGGCAGGGCTGCCTCGACCAGGCGGATCGGGGCGACCAGGTTGGTGGCGACCACCCCATCGCCGGAGGGGACGGCGGCGTTGTTGACCAGCACGTCGAGCCGGCCGAACTCGGTGACGGCGGCGTCGACCACCCGTTCGGCGGCGGAGACGTCGGCGGTGAACGGGCGGATCCCGGGGTGGTCGGCGGCGGTCTCGGCCAGGGTCGCGGCAGTCCTTCCGACGGCGAGCACGGACGCGCCCTGTGCGGCGAACCCGCGTGCGACGGCACGGCCGATCCCCGTGCCCGCGCCCGTCACGACCACTGCCTTGCCGGTGAAGATCGTCATGGGGACCGAACGTAGAGCTTCACGTCCGCGTGAAGGTCAAGCCCGGTCCTGGCGGGCCTCCAGGACGAGGCGGCGTGAGCCGAGGGGCGCGTCGAGGGTGACGTTCAGCGGCACGTCGCGCAGTTCCTGCGTGCACTGGACGCCCGTGGGCGGCGGGTAGTAGGTCGTGACGAGGGTGATCGACACCTGGTCGCCGGACTGGGCGGTCACCTCGGCGCTCGCCGTCCGGCAGCCGCCCGCGATGCCGACGACCTGGACCGTGCGGCCGTCCGCCGACGTCCACGCCTGTTGTTTGTAGTGGTCGGGCAGCGTGCCGCCGTCGACCTGGGCGGCCGACACCTCGGTCGACCCGCCGGCCAGCGGCGCGGCGCTGGTCTGCGGCGGCGGTGCGGTCGGTTGGGCGTCGCCGGGGGATGACAACGTTGTCGGAGCAGACGACGAACCTGTCGTGGTGACCGCCGTGGACGACTCGCCGGGCGGGGCGCTGTCGGTGGTGGTGCCGCACCCCGCGAGCGCGAGCACGGAGAAGGCGACGGCGACCTTGACGTTCCTCATAGCTGGAGGACGGTACTCGGGGTCGAGAGGTTGCAAGTGGGCGATGCCCGGCCGACCGGGGGCAGGCCGACCGGGCACCGGAGGGGATTACTTCTGGTCCTGTCGGGTGCTCAGGACGACCGTGCGGTCACCGAGCGGCGCGTCGAGCTTCGCGGTCAGCGGCGGGTAGCGGATGTCCATCGTGCAGACCGGCTGGTCGAGCGGCGTGGTCTCGACCAGCACCACCTTCACCACCTGGGCGTTCTGCTCGGCGATCTCGACGCTCGCCTTGCCGCAGCCGGCTTCCTGGGCGATGACGCCGAGCACGCTGCCGTCACCCTCGGTCCAGGTGGTGGTGGGGTTGCCCTCGGGGACGGCAGCCGCGTCGATCCGGTTCTCGGGCACTTCGTTGCCGCCCGGCGGCACGGCGCTCTCGAACTCCGGTTCCTCGACACTGGGCGAGGTCGGTTCGGCCGAGGTGGTCAACGTCGGCCCACCGTTGCCCGGACCGACGGGCGTGGACGTTGCGCAGGCGGCGAGCACGACCAGCAGCACACCCGCGCCGATAGCGGTTCCAAGGCTTCTCATGTCCTCAGGACGGACCGACCACCCCTCCCGGTTGCCCACCCTTCTTCACAGTTACCCAATCCAGTGAACCCGCGTGTCGAACACTCAGGACCCGCGTGTCGAACACTCAGGACCCCTGAATTCAACGCTCAGCGCCCTGGGTGATCGACGTGAGCGTTGAACTCGGGGTACCTGAACGTTCGACACGCGGGCGCTCAACGTTCGACACGCGGGTTAGCGGAGGGCTTGGTTCAGGCCCGTGATGGCGTGGCGGAGGGCGGCCAGGCGGGGTTCGGAGGCCAGGCCCGCGTGGTACAGGTGGAACTCCTGGACGCCGGCCTCCGCGTAGGCCAGCCACTCCTTCAGCAGCTCGTCGCCGTCCACCGGCTTCGGCGGCAGGGCCAGCACGTACGCGGCAGTGCGCACGTCGGTTTCCGCGCGCAAGGCGCGGATCGCGGGCAGTGACGCGTCCACGCCCGGCCAGCACGTCACCGTCAGCACGTCGACGTCGGCGTCCACTCCCCCGGCCACAGTCGCGAACGGTCCGGTGCCCCACGGGTCGGCCGTCGCGTGCGCGGCGATGCGCGTGCCCGGCGACGTCGACCTGATCAACCCCACGAGCTCGCGCCGCAGCGAACGGGAGAGGTCGGTGCGCACCTCGCGGACGGAAGCAGCACGGTCGCCGAGAGCCTCCTCCACGCTGGTGACAGCGTTGTCGACCCCCTCACGAACCAGCGCGCGCAACCCCTCGGGGTCGTCATGACGCCGCACGCAAGCCCCGCAGAAGCACAGCGACAGCAGCTTCTGCTGCACGGCCGACCAGTCCGCGCCGTCGGTCTTCTCGTGGTGCCCGCCGTGGAAGAACCCCAGCGGCCCGCACGCCTCCAGCACGATCCCGTCCGGCCGCCCGAGCGCGAGCACCTCGGACACCAACGTCCGGGCGTACTCGACCACGTCGTCGTTCGACGGGCACAGCGCGTACGGGTACAGGTCACCGAAAGCGTTACGCACCGCCACGTCCGGATGAGCGTCGCCCAGCCGACTGCTGTGCGTCAGCACGGTCCACGCGTACACCGGCAGCCCGGCCGCCCGCAAAGCGCCGGACGCCTCACCATAGGAGTCCGAGCTGTCCATCCAGGACGGCGAAGCCGGCACCAACCGCTTGCCCCGCCACGCCTCCTCCCTCACCGGCAGGTAGAACGCCGCGTGCCGCGCGTCCACCATCCGGTGCGAGGGGTGGAACGGCGTCGCGGCCCGCACCGTGTGGTAGGACGCGGCGAGGGCCACCGCGTCCACACCCAACGACGCGACCCGTTCGACAGCGGACGGGTCGCCTACGACATCCCAGGGGTACACGTGCGCAACGGTGGTCACCACCGGGGGCGCTTCCTCTCGTAGGACGGGTCGTGCTTCTGCATGTAACCGGTGTCGTCGCGCTGCACGAGGCCGCACGTCCGGTAGTTCTCCGCCAGCCGCGCCAACGCGTCGCGGTCCAGCTCGACGCCCAGCCCGGGCGTGGTCGGCACCGGGATGGCGCCGTCCACGAACGTGAACGGCGTGGTGATCACGTCGTCCGCGACGTTCCACGGGTAGTGCGTGTCGCACGCGTAGTTCAGGTTCGGCGTGGACGCGGCGAGGTGCGTCATCGCGGCCAGGCTGATGCCCAGGTGCGAGTTGGAGTGCATGGACAGGCCGATGCCGAACGTCCGGCAGATCCCGGCCAGCTCCTTCGACCGCGACAGGCCGCCCCAGTAGTGGTGGTCGGACAGGATGACCTGCACCGCGTCCACCTCCACCGATCGGGCGATGTGCTCGAACGCGATCACGCACATGTTCGTCGCCAACGGCATCGGCGCGCGTGCCGCGACCTCCGCCATCCCGTCGATCTCCGGCGCGGGGTCCTCCAGGTACTCGACCACGCCGTCGAGCTCCTCGGCGACCTTCAACGACGTCTCCGGCGTCCACGCCGCGTTGGGGTCCAGCCGCAGCGGGTGGTCGGGGAACGCCTCGCGCAGCGCGTGGATCGCCTCGATCTCCTGGTCGGGCGGGTACACGCCGCCCTTGAGCTTGATCGAGCCGAACCCGTGCCGCTCGATGAGCAGCCGGGCCTGCGCCACGATGCCCGCCGGGTCGAGCGCCTCGCCGAACTCGTCCGGCTCCGCGCCGGGGTGGCCGGCCCACTTGTAGAACAGGTACGCGCTGTACGGCACGGCGTCCCGCACGGCGCCGCCGAGCAGGTCGCTCACCGGGCGGCCGAGGGCCTTGCCCCGGATGTCCCAGCACGCCACCTCGAACGGCGAGAACACCCGGTCCACAGTGGACTCGACGGTCAGCGGCCCGGTCAGCCCGTGCCGGTCCGACCCCGCCTCGCCGCCGAGCGACGTCGCGATCCGGGAGTGCATCTCGTTCAACGCGTGCACGTCCAGGCCGATCAACGCGGGTGCGGCCGTGCGCATCCGGGTGAGGTGGCCGATGTCGCCGTAGCTCTCGCCGAGCCCGGAGATCCCCTCGTCGGTGTGCACCTCCACGATGGTGCGCAGCGCCCAGGGCTCGTGCACGCCGACCGAGTTCAGCAGCGGCGGGTCGCGGAAGGCGACGGGGGTGATGGTGATGTCGGTGATCTTCATGCGGACAGGCTCCGACCGGCCGCGACGACCTTCTCCAGCTCCGCCACGTGCTCGGGCGTCGGGTCGAGCAGCGGCGCGCGGACGCCGCCGACGTCGAGCCCGGTGGCCCGCACGGCCGCCTTCACCAGTGACACCGCGTAGCCGGGCACCTTGTCGCGCAACTCGACCAGCGGCTTGTAGAACTCCACCAGGTACCGGTTGGCCAACGCGTCGTCACCGTTGCGCACGGCGTGGTAGAAGCCGAGCGAGATCTCCGGCGCGAAGCAGAACACCGCGGACGAGTACAGGTCCACGCCGATGCCCCGGTACGCCGGCACGGTCAGCTCCGCGGTCGGCAGGCCGTTGAAGAACTGGAACGGCTTGTCGATCGCCGAGCGCACCGCGAGCACGATGCGGTGCAGCAGGTCGATGTCGCCGAGCCCGTCCTTGAACCCGACCACGGTCGGCAGCGACGCGACCTCCACCGCCGTCTCCGGCGTGAAGATCGCGTTGTTGCGCTGGTAGACGATCAGCGCCAACTCCGATGCGCCCGCCACCTCCGTCACGTACCTGACCAGCCCCTTCGGCGGGTTGGTCACCAGGTACGGCGGCAGCAGCAGCAAACCGTCGGCGCCGACCCGTTCGGCGGCCCGCGCGATCCGCTTGGCCGTCGGCAACGGGCCGCCGACACCCGCGAACACCGGCACCCGCCCGGCGGTCGCCTCGACCGCGACCGCCACCGCCCGCTCGACCTCCGACGGCTCCAACGCGTGGAACTCGCCTGTGCCGCACGCGATGAACACGCCGCCCGCGCCCGCCGCCACCCCTCGTTCGACGTGCTCGGCCAGCACGTCCTCCGCGAGCGCGCCGTCCGCGTCGAACGGCGTCACCGGGAAGAACAGCACCCCATCCAGTTGCATACCCAGACCTTCATCCCTTGATCGCTCCCGTGGTGATCCCACGCAGGAAGGACTTGTGCGTTTCCTCGCGCGGCAGCGCGCAGGCGGCGAGCGCGCTGACGGCGAAGTGGAGCAGCAGGGGCACCATCGGCGCTGATGAGCGAGTCCCCGCCGACGTGACAATGGTTCGGGTGTGGTCCGTGGGGCGACCCCGATGGCGGGATCGCCCCACGGGGTGGGCCGCGACGGCACCGCCGCCACTGGCCGTCGCCCCCACGTCCAAGGCGGTGTCGACCGGTGTCACCGGGACACCCTGAGCGAATGGACGGCCCGAGTCCAGGAGTTGCGCAACCCGGGCCGTTCGCGGGAATTCACCGGTTCGGCGGATGCCGTCGTTCCGGCGGGGTCTGCCTCGACGCGGAGCCGCGCGCCGGGAGACTCGGTGCGGACCTCGGGCGACCTCGGCGCGCGGCGCGTTCGGACCGCGGGCGGCGCGTGGCGGTGCGCCGCTCCGTCGGACGGCCGGTAGCCGCAGGTCGGGTGCGTGATCGGACCCGCAACGGTCACTACAGCGACGGCCGTGGCGCACCGGCGGGAGAGTGTCATGGACGGCGACTCCTGTTCACGGCCATACTGTTCATATATATGAATCGGGGTCGTACTTGTGAACGTGTTGGGCGGACTGTAAGAATCGGCGCAGCGACGTGTCAAGAGCGTGTTGCCGGAACGTTTCCCGTGGAGGACTTGGTGACTGGACCCGCGTCACCCGCTCGGCCGAACGCGGTCAAGTCGGCCGATCGGACTGTGGAACTGCTCGAAGTGCTGTCGGCGTCGGACCGCCCGCTGACCCTGACCGAACTGCACCGCGAGCTGAGCTACCCGAAGTCGAGCCTCTACATGCTGTTGCAGACGCTCGTCGCCAGGGGGTGGGTGGAGCTCGACCCCACCCGCGGCACGTACGGCATCGGCGTGCGCGCCCTGCTCGTCGGAACGTCGTACCTCGACCACGACCCGGTGGTGCAGGTCGCCATCCGCGTCATGGAGCAGGTGCGCCGGGAGATCAACGAGACGGTCCACCTGGCCCGCCTCGACGGCGCCGACGTGGTCTACCTCGCCAGCCGCGAGTCCGAGCACCACCTGCGCGTGGTGTCCCGCGTCGGACGGCGGCTGCCCGCGCACTCCACGTCGCTGGGCAAGGCGCTGCTCGCCGCCCGCACGCCCGCCGAGGTCGACGCGATCCTGCCCGCGCGGCTGACGCCGTTGACCCCGAACACGATCATCGAACGCCCGGCGCTGCACGCCCAGCTCGCGGGGTTCCGCGCGGTCGGGTACGCGCACGAGCGCGAGGAGAACACGCCGGGCCTGGGGTGCTTCGCCGTCGCCCTGCCCTACCGCAACCCGGTGCTCGACGCGATGAGCTGCTCGGTGCCGCTGGGTCGGCTCGACCCGGACCACGAGCGCCAGGTCGTCGAAGCGCTGCTGCACGCGGCCCGCACCATCACCGAACTGCTGCGCCAGTTCGGCCGCTGATTCCTGTTCCGATTCCGAAAGGGCTCGACGTGACCGAGCGAATCCTCATCACCGGCGCCGCCGGCATAGTCGGCACGCTCATGCGCACCCGACTGGCCGCGCCGGACCGGACCTTGCGCCTGCTCGACATCGCGCCGCTGCCGGCCGCCGCCGACGGTGAACGGGTCGAGCTGGTCACGGCGTCGGTGACCGACCAGGCCGCGATGGAGGAGGCGTGCGCGGGCGTCGACGCGGTGATCCACCTCGGTGGGCACAGCCTGGAGCGGCCGTGGGCGGAGATCCTGGACGTCAACATCAACGGCACGCACGTGGTGCTGGAGGCGGCGCGGCGGGCCGGGGTGTCCCGGGTGGTGCTGGCCAGCTCCAACCACGCGGTCGGGTACTACGAGCGCGCGTCGGGCGAGGCGGGCGACTACCTGTTCCCGCAGCCGGACACGTACTACGGCGTGAGCAAGGTGGCGTTGGAGGCGTTGGGCAGCCTGTACGCGTCGCGGTACGGGATGGACGTGATCGCGGTCCGGATCGGGTCGTGCTTCGAGAAGCCGCGTGACGCGCGGATGTTGTCGACGTGGCTGTCGCCGGACGACGGCGCGCGGCTGTTCGAGGCGTGCCTGTCGGCGCCGTCGCCGGGGTTCCGGGTGGTGTGGGGCGTTTCGGACAACACGCGGCGGTGGTTCTCGCTGAGCGAGGCGGAGGCGTTGGGCTACAAGTCCGCCGACGACTCCGAGGTGTTCGCGGAGGAGGCCCTGGCCGCGGGCTCGCCGGATCCCGATTCGCCGGCCGTGACGCACTTGGGCGGCGTGTGGTGCACGCCCGAGTTCGACACCGCGGTGAAGGAGGCGGGCCGATGAGCGTCCAGGGCTACAACCCGCGGACCGGTGAGCCGGTGGGCGAGGCGGTGCCGGAGACGTCGGACCGCGAGGTGGACGCGCTGGCCCGTGCGGGTGCGGCGGCGTTCCCGGCCTGGTCGTCGTCGCCGGCGGTGGAGCGGGCTTCGGTGCTCGACGCCGTGGCCGACGCCCTGGACGCTTCGGCCGAGGCGCTGGTGGAGCTCGCGGACGCGGAAACGGCGCTGGGCGTGCCGCGGTTGACGGGGGAGCTGAAGCGGACGACGAACCAGTTGCGGCTGTTCGGCGAGGTGCTGCGCGAGGGCAGCTACGTCGAGGCGACGCTGGATTCGGCGGACCCGGGCATCATCCCGCCGCGGCCCGTGCTGCGGCGCATGCTCCGTCCACTGGGGACGGTGGGCGTGTTCGCCGCGTCGAACTTCCCGTTCGCGTTCTCGGTGGCGGGCGGCGACACGGCGTCCGCGCTCGCCGCGGGCTGCCCGGTGATCGTGAAGGCGCACCCGTCGCACCCCGGCACGTCGCGGGAGACGGCGCGGATCGTGGCCTCCGCGGTGCCGGCCGGGGTTTTCGGGATCGTGCACGGCCAGCAGGCCGGCGTGGCGCTGGTCAAGCACCCCGCGATCAAGGCGGTCGGCTTCACCGGCTCCACCGCGGGCGGTCGCGCCCTGTACGACCTGGCCGGCGCCCGGCCCGACCCGATCCCGTTCTACGGCGAGCTGGGCAGCGTCAACCCGACCGTGGTCCTGCCCGACGCCGCCGCCGCGCGGCCCGAGGGCTTCGCGGCCGAGTTCGTCGGCTCCCTGACCATGGGCGTGGGCCAGTTCTGCACCAACCCGGGCCTGCTCTTCGCCCCGGCCTCCCTCGTCCCGGCCTTGGCGGACGCCGTCTCGGCCGCCGCGGGCGGGCCCATGCTGAACGAGCGCATGCGCGACTCGTACCGCTCCGGCACCGACGGCCTGGCCGCTTCCGGCCTGGCCGACCTGGTCGCCGAGGGCACCGCGCCCACCGAGGGCTGGAGCGTCGAACCGCGGCTCTTCCAGGTGCCGCTGGCGACGTTCGCGGACAACCTCGAGAAGCTGACCGAGGAGCACTTCGGCCCGGCGGCGGTCGTGGTGACCTACACCGATCCGGCCGAGCTGGAGCCGGTCCTCCCCCGGCTGCCGGGCACGCTCACCGGCACCGTCCACGCCGCCGAGTCCGAGCACGAGCACGCGGGGCTCGTCGCCGAGGCGCTGCGGCCGGTGGTGGGTCGGCTGATCTTCAACGCCTGGCCGACCGGCGTCGCCGTGGCGTGGGGCATGCACCACGGCGGGCCGTGGCCGGCCACCACCAACCCGCTGCACACGTCCGTCGGGGCCACCTCGATCCGGCGCTGGGTGGCACCGGTGACCTACCAGTCCTGGCCGGACGCCCTGCTGCCCGCCGAGCTGCGTGAGGGCAACCCGTTGGGCATCCCGCGGCGGGTGGACGGGGTCCTCGGGGTCCACTGAGCCGGCTCGGGTCCGCTGCGTTCGGCCGGTTGGTCCGCCTGGTTCGCTCCGCCCGGGTCCACCTGGTTCTCGCGCCTGCGCCCGGTCCATCTGGTTCGTTCGCTGAGCGGTAGCGGTCCCCGGGGATGTTTCCCGGGGACCGCGGTGTTGGGGCGGGCGGCGGGCCGGACGGGGGTTGGCCGGGCCTCCTCTTCGTTTCAACCGACGTTTCAGGGTTTCGAAAACGGCGTTTTGTTTGATGGGATGTTCTGGATTCACCCGATCGTGGATCGGATGATCATGGTGGGCTTGGTCAGGATAAGGGGGATCGGGTAGGGCTGCCAGTTGGAAGTTCGCTGGTCAGGCACCCAGTCGGGTGGCTTTGGGGTGAGCAGGCTCGGCGCGGGCGGTGAAGGTGGTGAGGTGGTCGGCGGTTGGGGGTTGGGTGTTGAGGGAGGTCGCTTCGCGGAAGCGGCGTTCGACGGCAGACCGGGCCGGTGGGGGTGTGTCGGCGGAGGCTTTCAGGGCCAGGTCGGTGACGGTGGCCAGGGCTTCGGCGGCGTGCACCGCCAGTTGGCACAGCTTGCGTCTCGCCCGGTCCGGTTCCCAGTCCACGGCGGCGACCGCGTCGGCGTGCAGCACGCGCACCGCGTCCGCGCGCAGGCGCATGCGGATCAGGTCGAAGGCGCCGATGTGCGACGCGACCGCGTCGATGGCTCCGCACATGACGCCCAACGCCACCGACGCGCCCAGCACGACGTGCCAAGGCAGCACGTGGTGCACGACGGTGTCGAAGGACTGACCGTCCGAACCCAGCAGGCAGTCCGCCGGCACGTGGGCCGGATCCGCCCAGACGGTGGTGGTGGAAGTGCCGCGCAGGCCGATGCCGGGGACGTTCGCGGGGACCGACAAGCCCGGGGCGTTCGCCGGAACGTGCCACAACGTGGTGGTGCCGTGGGCGGCGAGGGGCCCGCTCGACCAGACGTAGCTGTCGGCCTCCCCCGCCGCCACGACACCGCTCTTGCGATCACGCAGGTCCACCACGTCACCACGACGCGAAGCCGTGCCCGACGGCAGCAGGAAGTGCGACCCCGGCGTGAAGACCGCCACCGTGCTCAGGTGCCCGCCGGCCGCGACCGCCGCCCGCACCGCCCGGTCGCCCAGGCGATCCACCGCCGTCGCCGCCGCGAAGTGCGGACGCAGCACCGCACCCGTGCTGCCGCACGCCGCCGCGACCCGCTCGACCACGTCCGACGCCTCGGCCAACCCGCACCCGCGCCCGCCGACCGCACGGGACATCGTCATGCCGAGCAGCCCGCCCAACGCCGTGACCGACGCCCTGGGGAAGGCACCGTCGCGGTCGACGGAGGAAGCGGCGGGCGCGACCACGCCGCGGACGATCCGGTCCAGGCCGACGGACATCCGAGCCTCCGACTCAGGTGGGCGGGTACAGGGAGTACGACGGGAAGTTGCCGTAGAGCCGTTCGCCGGGCGGGCCTTCGGTGACGGCGTGCACCAGCAACGGGCCGCCGACGAACGCGCCGCGCCACGACGCCCCGCGCCCGCCGAACACCTCGGCGCGGTCACCGCGTGAGCGCGCCTTGTTGTGGCCGAACTTGAACGCGTTCACCTCACCGGCCAGCCGACGGGCGACCGCCTCGTCGTCGCACGACAGCGACGCCACCAGCGCGCCGTTGCTCGCGTTCATCGCCGCCAGCAGCTCGGCTTCCGTGTCGACCAGCACGATCGTGTCCACCGGTCCGAACGGCTCGGCGTGGTGCAGCGGCGAGGACGGCGGCGGCGCCAGGATCGCGACCGGCGCGAAGTACGCCGACGTCTGCTGGTCGGGCAGGAACCGGCCGGAGTCCGACGAGCCCCGGTAGAGCGGCACGCCGCCCTTGGTGATCGCCTCGTCGACGACGTCGGCCAGGTCCTTGGCCTTGGCGTCGGTGATCAGCGGGCCGAAGTCGAGGTCCGGCAGGTCGTCGTCGGGTGACGCGACGGCCAGCGGGTGGCCGAAGGTGACCTCGCGGACCGCTTCCAGGTACACCGAGAGGAACGAGTCGAACAACGACCGCTGGACCACGTACCGCGGGTAGGCGGTGCAGCGCTGCTTGGCGTAGTCGAACGACTTGCGCAGCTGCGGGCGCAACGCCTGCCAGTCGCTGAACTCCCAGACGCCCCAGCAGTTCAGCCCTTCCTGTTCCAGGACGTGCCGCTGGGTGGCGTCGAGGCCGGTGACGATCTCGCCGCCCGCGCCGCGCCCGCCGACGAACGACAGGCAGCCGATGTCCGGCGAGCCGACCAGCGCCGGCGACAGGTCGCGCCCGCCGCCGCTGACCAGGGTGAGCGGCAGGCCGTGCCGCACGGCGAGGGCGCACGCCAGGGTCAGGCAGCTGACGCCGCCGTCGGTGGGCGCCTTGGCGATGACCGCGTTGCCCGCCAGCGCCTGCACGAGCATCGCGTGCATCAGCACGCTCATCGGGTAGTTCCAGCTGGCGATGTTGCTGACCGGGCCGTGCAGCGGCGTGCGGCCGTGGAGCATGGGGTCGACCTGCTCGACGTACCACTCGACGCCTTCGAGGCACCGGTCGACGTCGGCGGCCGCCAGCCGCCACGGCTTGCCGATCTCCCACACCAGCAGCAGCGCGAGCAGGTCGCGGTGGGCGTGCAGGTCGGCCAGCGCCGCGAGCGTGCGGGCCTTGCGCTCCTTCAACGGCACGGCGGCCCACGCGCGGTGCTGCTCGACGGCCGCCGCGACGGCGTGCGAAGCCTGTGCGGCGTCGAGGCGAGGTGGTCCGGCGATGGTGGAGCCGTCCACGGGCGAGGTGGCCTGGCCGGGTGTGCCGGTGCGCTGCCACGTGCCGTCGACGAGGTTGAGCAGCCGGTCGCGGTGGAACGCCTCGGGCGCGGCCTTGGCGCACCGGTCGTACAGCTCGGGCCACGAGGTGCCCGGCTTGAGGATCGGGGACATGTCGGTCCTCTCAGCTAGCGGCGGTGAGTGCCTTGCGCCCCAACAGGTCGATCGCGGCGTACACGCTGCGCAGGGTGGGCGCGGCGACGCCGGTGAGCCGGGCGATCTCGACGACCGCGCCGATGATCGCGTCGGTCTCCAGCGCCTTGCCCGCTTCGAGGTCCTGGAGCATCGACGTCTTGTGGTGGCCGACGCGGTGGGCGCCGTCGATGCGCTTCTCGATGGAGACGCGGGGGTGGCAGCCGACGGCGCGGGCGACCGCGATGGTCTCGGCCATCATGAGGGCGACGAGCTCGCGGGTGTCGCGGTGCTCGCACATCTCGGCCATGGTGGCGCGGGTGAGCGCGCTGAGCGGGTTGAACGCGACGTTGCCCATCAGCTTGACCCAGATGTCGTCGCGCAGGTCCGGTTCGATGGGCGCTTTGAGGCCGCCGGCGACCATCGCTTCGCTGAGGTCCGCGCAGCGCTTGGAGGCGGTGCGGTCGGGTTCGCCGAGGGCGAAGCGGGTGCCCTCGACGTGCCGGATGACGCCCGGCGCCTCGATCTCGGTGGAGCAGTAGACGACGCACCCGATCGCGCGCCGGGTGTCGAGGACGGCGCTGACGCTGCCGCCCGGGTCGACGGCCTCGACGCGGGCGCCTTCGAGGGGGTGGCCGGCGAGCCCGTGGAAGTACCACCACGGGATGCCGTTCTGCGCGGCCACGACGGCGGTGTCCGGGCCGAGCAGGGGTGTGATGAGCGGGCCGCAGGCGGCGTACTGGTGCGCTTTGAGCCCGAGGACCACGTAGTCGACGTGGCCGATGTCGGCCGGGTCGTCGGTGGCGTGCGGCGCGGCGGTGAAGTCGCCGCGAGGGCTGTGGACCCGGACACCGTGGCGGCGCATGGCTTCCAGGTGCGATCCTCGTGCGACGAGGTGCACCTCCACCCCGGCGCGGTGCAGCGCCGCGCCGGCATAAGCGCCGATGGCCCCGGCCCCGAGAACTGCGACTTTCATGACGTCCCTCGCCTTCGCGATGATTGCATACAGTATGTTGTATGAACTACGAGAGCGATAGCCCAACCGGGCGGCCGATGTGCCACGAAATGACGTCCACCCGGCCGGGTGACTTCAGATTGCTTTTTGCATACGAAAATCTGTATGCTGAAGATCGGGCATTCCCGACACCTGCCCGAGGAGGCGACCGTGAGCCAGCCCAACGCGCCGCTGATCGGCGCGGGAACCACCCGTCGCGCGGCCCGCGAATCGCTGAGCGGCGCCGCTTCCCGCAAGGTCGAGCGGCCCGCCCCGTTGCGCCAGGCCGTCTACGAGGCCCTGCTCGACCTGATCGTCAACCGTACCCTCAAGCCCGGTCAGCACCTCGTCGAGATCGACCTGGCCGAGCACCTGGGCGTGAGCCGCCAGCCGGTGCGCGAGGCGTTGCAGCGCCTGCAGACCGAGGGCTGGGTCGACCTGCGCCCGGCACAGGGCGCGTTCGTGCACACGCCGACCGACGAAGAGGCAGACCAGCTCCTCTCCGTGCGCAACGTCCTGGAGACGCACTCCGCGAAGCTCGCCGCCGAGCACGCCACGGCCGAGGACGTCGCCGAGCTCAAGGCGCTGCAGCGCGAGGGCGTCGAGGCGCTGAAGCAGAAGGACGTGGAACGGGTCGTCGCGGCCAACGCCGCCCTGCACGCGCGCATCACCCGGTTGTCCGGCAACGCCGTGCTGGCGGAGATGATCGCCACCGTCGACCGGCGGGTCCGCTGGTACTACGCGCCGCTGGCGCTGACCCGCGGCAAGGACGCGTGGAACGAGCACGCCGAGCTGATCAAGGCGATCGCCGAGGGCGACCCCGAGGCCGCCGGCCGGGTGATGAACCAGCACACCGAGCGCACCCGGACGGCCTACCGCGCCCACATCGAGGGCAGCGAGGGCCGCTGAGAGTGACGGGGCCCACCACCCCGCGCCCCGAACCGGAGCACCGGATCCCTGGTCAAGCCACCTGAATCGAGTACAGGTGACGACCCTCACGCTTCGGGTGTTTTGTATACGATAGTCTGTATTCTGGATGTAGCACCTCCAGTCGGCACACCTGGTGCACGTGCGGTCCACTGGATCGCGGAGCCGCTCCGCGATGGCGCGGGCGGGCTCCGAGGAACGCTCGAACCCGAGAATGAGCAAGGAAGGACGCGAACCACATGAGCACAGGCATGCCCGGGTGGCAGCAGCTCAAGAACGCCCTGACCCGTCCCGCCGGGTTCTCCGCCGACGGCAGGCGCATCGGCCTCGGCCTGGACACCGCGATGGACGCCCGGCGCCAGGAGACCGACCACGCCGTCGCGGACATCGAGCAGTACGCGAACGACCGGCGCAGCAAGGGCGAAGAGACCACCACCGTCTCCTGACGGCCCTGATCAGGCCCGACGAGGGAGCCGGACGAAGCCCGCAGCAACGCCCGGCTCCCCGGCTCACGACCCGGCTGCGCCCTCCCGCCGCACGTCCCGCTCGGCCCGCACCCGGGCCTGGCGCGACGCCAGCAGGCTCGCCGCGGTCGTGATCAGCAGCACCACGACGATGACCCCGAGGGACAGCAGGATCGGGATCTCCGGCGCCCAGTCGACGCCGTGGTGGTGCAGTGCTTCGAGGATCAGCTTCACCCCGATGAACGCGAGGATCACCGCGAGCCCCTTGCCGAGGTGGACCAACCGGTCGAGCAGGCCGCCGACCAGGAAGAACAGCTGGCGCAACCCCATCAGCGCGAACGCGTTGGCGGTGAGCACCAGGTAGGGCTCCTTGGTCAGGCCGAAGATCGCCGGGATCGAGTCCACCGCGAACAGCAGGTCCGTGGTGCCGACCGCGACCATCACGATGAGCATCGGCGTGACCACCCGCCGCCCGTCCACGCGGGTGGTCAACGCCGCGCCGTCGTACCGCGGGGAGGTCGGCAGCACGCGGCGCACCGCGCGCAGCGCCGCGTTCTCGTGGAACTCGCCCTCGTCGTCGCCCGGCCCCTCCTTCAGCAGCTTCCAGGCGGTGAAGATCAGGAACGCGCCGAAGACGTAGAACAGCCAGTCGAACCGGGCGATCGCCCCGGCGCCGAGCGCGATGAACACCGCCCGCAGCAGCAGGGCCAGCACCACGCCGACGACCAGGACCTTCTGCCGGTACTCGCGCGGCACCGCGAACCGACCCATGATCAGCACGAACACGAACAGGTTGTCCACGCTGAGCGAGTACTCGGTGATCCACCCGGCGAAGAACTCGCCGCCGTACCGAGGACCCGCGAACGCGAGCACGCCGAGCCCGAACAGCACGGCCAGCCCGACGTACGCCGAGACCGACACCAGCGATTCGGAGAACGACGGGTCGCGCGGGTTGCGCGCCACGAGGTAGAAGTCGAACGCGATCACCGCGGCGATCCCGATCAACGTCGCGATCCAGACCCAGGTGGGGAGAACCATCTGTGCGAGCCCCTTCGCTAGGCGGTCACTTCGTCCGTGCCGTCGTCTCCTGGGCGGCGCGCCTCCGTCGGGCGCGGGCCGACGACTCCCGCAGCACGCGGGCGTGCGTCACGTAGCGCTCGTACCACTGCTGCGCCAACGGGTTGCGCGCACGCACCTTGTCGAGCCAGTGCGGTGCGATCCGCTCGTGCAGCCACAGGAAGCCGATCGCCCAGCCGAAGCTGACGATGCCCTGGTAGGCCAGGAAACCGAGCACGTCGTCGGGCGGGGTGAACCCGCCGCCGAGCAGGACACCCGTCGAGGTCTCCGCCACCAGCCTGGCCATCGGGAAACCCACCAGCCAGTACAGGGCGGCCGGTGCGAACACGCCGAGCCGGAACCGCCCGCCGCCGACGAGCAGGCCGAAGCCGCCGCCGAGCAGCCCGAGCGGCTCGGCCATGGCCAGCGCGGTGGCCGCCGCCCACGCGGCGGGGTGGCCGACGAACGCCGACAGCGCCCCGGCGATCAGACCTCCGACCGCGCCGACGACGGCGCCGGGGACCGCCAACTCCACCCGGTCGCGCATCAGCCCACCACCACGCCGAACCGGAGCAGGCTGTAGACCAGCATGCCGAGGTAGAACACCGCGCCGAACCCGATGATCAGGTTGGTGAGCAGTCTGGGCCGGATAGGTTCGGGCAGCATCCGGTTGTTCACCAGCAGCAGGACGACGCAGTAGGCGCCCATGGCGAACGTGGACAGGAACGCGAGGACGTCGAGGATCGCGCCGGGTCCGTCGGCGGGCCCGAACAGCAGGATGACGATGCCGAACGCGATGACGCCCCACAGGAAACCGGCGTAGAGGTGGGACATGCGGAACCGCTTCGCACCGGGCACGAAGTGGTAGGTCATGTCCGCCTGGCCGCGGGAGAACGAGTCGAACAGGCCGAGCGTGGCGTTGAGGCCGATGAGCGCGATGAAGCCGAGGAACACGCCACCGAGGACGGGTCCGCCCGCCGCGACGAAGGAGTCGGACATGGCGTTGAGCGCGGCTTCCCGCTCCCCCGCGTGCAGCAGCTCCTTGACGTCGGGGCTGGTGCGGCTGGCGGCCTGCGCCAGCACCGTGAACGACACGGTGACCAGCATCGTGACGCCCCAGAACAGCAGCAGCGCGTCGAACGTGACCCAGCGCCGCCAGCCGCGCCACTTCGCCATCTCGGCGGGGTCGCCGGTGTCGAACATGAACCCGCGCGCGGGCATGGCCTCTTCCTCGCCGGCGTGGCGCAGGCCGCGGATGCGGGGGATGTGGGCGCCCATCCCGGCGCCGCTGTCGCGCAGGTGCAGCGTGTACCACATCTGCTGCATGCCCGACGGTCCGGCGAACGCGATGGAGCCGACGATGATCGGGAACCAGGCCGCGCTGAGCGCCTCGGGCGGCAGGTAGCCGAAGTGGAACATGCCGGTGACGGTGGACACCACGTCCGACCAGGTGCCCACCATCGCGGCCACCACGGCGGTGCCGACGACGAGCAGCCCGATGAGCAGGGACAGCACGTTCTCCAGCAGGTTGTAGATCACCTTGGCCATGCTGAACAGGACGCCGACGAGGATCAGGCCTACGCACGCCGACACGGTCCACGGTATGCCGGTGAGCTCCTCCAGGGCGGCGGCGCCGGCGGAGAGGTGCCCGGGCCAGATGTAGACCAGGATCGCGACGGTGAAGAAGAACCACATGATCGGTTTGAACACGCGGGCCGCGCCGAAGAAGATGCTCTCACCGGTGGCCATCGCGTAACGGGCCATCTCCAGCATGACCACGGCCTGCAGCGTCACGCCGATGAGGAACAGCCATCGGATCTCCGGGCCGAACAGCAGCACCAGCCGCGGCCACATGTAGGACTCGCCCATGCCGACGCCGAGCGCGACGAGGAACACCGTCGGGCCCAGGATGTGGATGGAGGGCGGGGCGTCGGGCAGCTTCCTGATGGGCATCGCTTCCAGCCGTCCCGCCCGCCACACGCGTTCCTCCGGCGGAGGCGTGGTGACGTCCGCGCCCGACCGCGGTTCGGCGGGTGAGTTGGGTGTATCCACAACGGACCTCCCGGTGAGTTACAGCGTTCCAAGGCCGGCCTTCCCCTTCGCGGCAGTCCCCTTCACAGCAGCCCGGCGGAGCGGGCCCAGCGGTACTTGGCGCCGAGCACGGCGACCGGTTTCTCCGTGGTGTACGGGTAGGCGACGATGCCGTGCCGGTACAGGTGTTCACTGGCTTCTTCGACTTCCACGTCGCCGGAGAGAGAGGCGACGACGGGCTTGTGGATCCCCTGGTCGCGGTAGTGCCGGACGACCTCGACGACGAGTTCGGCGAACACCGTCGGCGGCGTGACGATGGTGTGCCAGTAGCCGAGGATCAGGGCGTGCACGCGCTCGTCCTCCAAGCCGAGCGCGATGGTGTTGCGGTAGGTGGAGGGTGGTTCGCCGCCGGTGATGTCGACGGGGTTGCCCGCCGCGCCGAACGGCGGGATGAACCGCCGGAACGCCGCGTCCAGGTCGGCCGGGATCTCCATGAGGGAGAGTCCGTTGTCGACGCACGCGTCGGACAGCAGCACGCCGGAGCCGCCCGCGCCGGTGATGATGACGACGTTCTCGCCTTTCGGCGTCGGCAGCAGGGGCACGCCGCGCGCGTACTCGAGCATGTCGTTGAGGCCGGGCGCGCGGATGACGCCGCTCTGCCGCAAGATGTCGTCGTAGACCTTGTCGTTGCCGGCCAGTGCGCCGGTGTGCGAACTGGCGGCTTTCGCGCCCTGGGCGGTGCGGCCGGCTTTGAGGACCACGACGGGTTTGTGCGCCGACACGCGCTTGGCGGTCTCGGCGAACGCGCGACCGTCCTTGAGGTCTTCCAGGTGCATGGCGATGAGCTGGGTGTTGTCGTCCTGCTCGAAGAACGTGAGCAGGTCGTCCTCGTCGATGTCCGCTTTGTTGCCTACGCCGACGATGGAGGACACGCCCATCCGGGCGGAGCGGCTGAACCCGAGGATCGCCATGCCGATGCCCCCGCTCTGCGAGGACAGGGCGACCCCGCCCTTCACGTCGTACGGGGTGCAGAACGTAGCTGAAAGACTTTCGGGTGTGTAGTAGTAGCCGTAGATGTTCGGGCCGAGGATGCGCACGCCGTGCTTGCGCGCGATGGCGACGACCTCGTCCTGCAACTCGTGGTTGCCGGTCTCGCCGAAGCCGGACGGGATGAGGATCGCGCCCGCCACGCCCTTCGCGCCGACTTCTTCGAGCGCGGCGGGCACGAACTTCGCCGGGATCGCGAACACCGCCACGTCCACGTCGCCGGGCACGTCGGCGATGCTGCGGTACGCCTTGCGGTCGAGGATCTCGTCCGCTTTGGGGTTGATCGGGTAGATCTCGCCCCGGTAGCCGCCGTCGACCAGGTTGCGCATCACCGAGTTGCCGATCTTGCCGGTCTCGTTGGACGCCCCGATCACCGCGACCGCGGCCGGTTTCATGATCCGGTTCATCGAGGCCAGGATGTCCTCCTGGCTGAACCGGACCGGCTCGCGCGCGGCCTCTTGGTCGACGAGGATGCGCACGTCGACGGCGGTGGCGCCGTCCGGTGTGGCCAGCACCGGGTTGAGGTCCACCTCGGCGAGTTCCGGGAAGTCCGTGACCAGGTCGCCGACCCGGCGGATCAGGTCGGCGAGCGCGTCCCGGTCGGCCGGAGGCGCGCCGCGCACACCGCGCAGGATCTCGGCCGCGGCGATGCCGTCCACCATGGACCCGGCCTCGGCGGTGGTGGTCGGCGCGAGGCGGAACGTGACGTCCTTGAGCACCTCGACCAGCACGCCGCCCAGGCCGAAGGCGACGACCTTGCCGAAGGTCTCGTCGGTGGTCGCGCCGACGATGACCTCGTGGCCGGAGGTCATCAGCCGCTGCACCTGCACGCCGACGACGTCGGCGTCGGCCTGGTAGGCGACGGCGTTGGCGATGATCGTGTCGAAGCCCGCCGCCACCTCCTCGGGCGTGGACAGGCCGACCAGCACGCCGCCCGCCTCGGTCTTGTGCAGGATGTCCGGCGAGACGATCTTGAGCACGACCGGCAGGCCGATGTCGGCGGCCAGCGCGACCGCCTCGTCCCGCGACGCGGCCAGGCCCTCGG
This sequence comes from Actinosynnema sp. NPDC023794, assembly GCF_040639675.1. Classification (NCBI taxonomy): domain Bacteria; kingdom Bacillati; phylum Actinomycetota; class Actinomycetes; order Pseudonocardiales; family Pseudonocardiaceae; genus Actinosynnema; species Actinosynnema sp. NPDC023794. The sequence goes on from NZ_JBFAFR010000005.1 coordinate 66,441, forward strand.
CGGGCGTCGTGATCCCGTAGGCCTCGCACACCAGCCTGCCCTCGGGCGCGGTCAGCGAGGTTCGCCCCTCGGCGGCGACCGCCGCGATGATCCGTTCGACCGCTGCCCGGTCGTAGTCCGGCATGACGTCTCCTTGGGTCCTTGGATCGTTGGGTCGTGGGGTCGCTCGCGGTCGGTGGTCGGGTCCGGTCCGGATTGCGGGTGTGGGCGTGCGAGTCGGTGGGGTGGCAGGTGCGGCTCGATCTCAGATCGCGCCGATCGCCTTGAGCTCGGCCAGCTGCTCGGGCAGGTAGCCGAGTTCGGCCAGCACCTCGCCGTTGTGCTCGCCGAGGAGCGGTGAGCGCTGGACGTCGACCGGCGAGTCGGACAGCTTCAGCGGGCTGCCCACGGTCTTGTAGGCGCCGCGCTCGGGGTGCTCGACCTCGACCACGGCGCCGAGGTCGGCCAGGGTCTCGTCCTCGATCAGCTCCCGGGTGGACAGGATCGGGCCGCACGGGATGTCGTGGGCGTTGAGCGCGTCCATGACCTCCCACTTGGTGTGCCGCTCGGTCCACTCCTCGATCAGCGCGAACGCCTTGTCCAGCTTGTCCAGCCGGGCCTCCGGCGTGGCCCACGCCGGGTCGTCGGCCAGCTCGGGCTTGCCGATCAGCTCGGTGATCGGCTGCCAGCCGACCGGCTGGATGATCACGTAGATGTAGTCGTTGGGACCGCCGGGCGCGCAGCGCACCGCCCAGCCCGGCTGCCCGCCGCCGGAGGCGTTGCCCGAGCGCGGCACCTCGTCGGCGAACGTCTCGTTCGGGTACTCGCCGAGCGGGCCGTGCGCGAGCCGCTGCTGGTCGCGCAGCTTCACCCGGCACAGGTTGAGCACCGCGTCCTGCATGGCCACCTGCACGCGCTGGCCGCGCCCGGTGGACGTGCGCTGGTAGAGCGCGGCGAGGATGCCCGCGACCAGGTGGATGCCGGTGCCCGAGTCGCCGATCTGGGCGCCGGTGGCCAGCGGCGGGCCGTCCTCGAACCCGGTGGTGCTCATCGAGCCGCCCATGGCCTGCGCGATGACCTCGTAGGCCTTGAAGTGCGCGTACCGACCCGCGCCGAAGCCCTTGATCGACGCGTACACCAGGCCGGGGTTGAGCTCCCGCAGCCGGTCCCAGGTGAACCCGAACCGGTCGACCACGCCGGGGCCGAAGTTCTCCACCAGCACGTCCGCGGTGGAGACGAGCCGGCCGAACACGGCCTTGCCCTCGTCGCTCTTCATGTTCAGCGTGATGCTGCGCTTGTTCGCGTTCAACATGGTGAAGTACAGGCTGTCCACACCGGGCAGGTCGCGCAGCTGGCCGCGGGTGATGTCGCCCCGGCCCGGCGCCTCCACCTTGATCACGTCCGCGCCCAGCCACGCGAGGATCTGCGTCGCCGACGGTCCGGATTGGACATGCGTCAGGTCCAGGACCCGGACGCCATCGAGAGCCTTGCCCATGGCACGTCCTCCTTTGTTCGCTGGGATCGAGGAAACTCCTTGCCGTGCAACGGGAGCGTTACTTGTACATGGTCTGGTTCATGGTTCCCGGGGCGTACGCGTCGGGGTCCACCCAGACGTTGATCAACGACGGCAGGCCGGACTCGCGGGCGCGTCGGAGGGCGGGCGCGATGTCCTTGGGGTCGCGGACCTCTTCGCCGTGACCGCCGAGCATCCGGGCGAACTCGTCGTAGCGGACGTCGCCGAGGGTGTTGCCGACCCGTTCGCGGGCCACGCCGTACTTCTGCGCCTGGCCGTACCGGATCTGGTTCATCGACGAGTTGTTGCCGACGATGCCGACGAACGGCAGGTCGTAGCGCACCAGCGTCTCGAAGTCCCAGCCGGTGAGGCTGAACGCGCCGTCGCCGAACAGCGCCACCACTTCCTTGTCCGGCCGGGCCAGCTTGGTGGCCAGCACGAACGGCACGCCGACGCCGAGCGTGCCCAGCGGACCCGGGTCCATCCAGTGCCCGGGCGACTTGGGCTGCACCACCTGGCCGGAGAACGTGACGATGTCGCCGCCGTCGCCGATGTAGATCGAGTCCTCGGTCAGAAACTCGTTGATCTCGTGCACCAGGCGGTAGGGGTGGATCGGGGTCGCGTCGGAGCGCAGCTGCGGCAGCCGCTTCTCGCGCGCCTTCTCCTCGACTGCCTGGAGTTCCTCCAGCCACGGCTTGCGGGCCACCGCGCCGTTGTCCGCCCGACCCGAGGCTGCTCGGGTGACCGCGCCGAGGACCAGGTTCGCGTCGCCCACGATGCCCAGGTCGATGTCGCGGTTCTTGCCGACGGTGCGGTAGTCGAGGTCGACCTGGACGACGGTGGCCTTGGCGGACAGGCGGCGGCCGTAGCCCATCCGGAAGTCGAACGGCGTGCCGACGATGACGATCACGTCGGCGATGTCGAACGCGTACCGGCGGGAGAGCTGGAAGTGGTGGGGGTCGCCGGGCGGCAGCGTGCCGCGACCCGCGCCGTTCATGTACGCGGGGATGTTGAGCGCGCGGACGAGCTCGATCGCCGAAGCGGTGGCGCGGGTGGTCCAGACCTGGCTGCCGAACAGGACGACGGGCTTCTTCGCGTGCACCAGCAGGTCGGCCAGCCGTTCGACCGACGCCGGGTCGCCCGCGTTGCGGGTGGACGCCCGGTAGCGGCCGGCCTCCGGGATCCGCGCCTGGTCCACGCGCACCGACGCGTCCAGCACGTCGCGCGGGATCTCCAGGAACGACGGGCCGGGCGCGCCGTTGAACGCCTCGCGGAACGCCATCGACACCAGGTCGGCGATGCGCGCGGTGGACGGCACGGTCGCGGCGAACTTCGTGATCGGGGTCATCATGTCGACGTGCGGCAGGTCCTGCAGTGAGCCCATCTTGTGCTGGCTCAACGCGCCCTGACCGCCGATCAGCAGCATCGGGCTCTCCGCCCGGAACGCGTTCGCCACGCCGGTGACCGCGTCGGTGGTGCCCGGACCCGCGGTCACCACGGCGCAGCCCGGCTTGCCCGTGACGCGGGCGTAGGCGTCCGCGGCGTGCGCGGCCACCTGCTCGTGCCGCACGTCGATCACCGCGATGCCCTCGTCCACGCAGCCGTCGTAGATGTCGATGATGTGGCCGCCGCACAGGGTGAAGATCGTGTCGATGCCCTCGGCCTTGAGGGCCTTGGCCACCAGGTGCCCGCCGGAGATCAGTTCCGGGCCCGGGTCGGCGTCTCCGGTCGGCGTCGCGCTGGTGGTGGTTCCTCCGGTCGGCGTCGCGCTGTCGGGCGGGGTGGTTTCTCCCGCCGGTCCCGCGCTGTTGCCCGTGGCGGCCTCGGTCGCTGTCCGCGCCATGTGCTGGTCAACTCCTTCGATCGCGGTCGGCCCGCCTCTGAGAGGTGGGGTCCCGACCCTGGAACCGGCCCGGTTGTAGATTGCATACCGTATGGGGTAGCCCATATAGTTACGCCTTGTTCGCGCCGATGTCCAGAGCTCGGAACGATCGGGCCTCCAGGGCCCGCCATCGGCGCCCCAGCGCGCGGAGAGGACTTCCTGCCGTGGATCTGCACGAACACCAAGCCAGGGACCTGTTCGCGGCGCACGCCGTCCCGGTGCCGCACGGCCTGCTCGCCGTGACACCGGACGAGGCGCACGCCGCGGCGACGTCGATCGGCGGGACCGTCGTGGTGAAGGCGCAGGTGAAGACCGGCGGCCGGGGCAAGGCGGGCGGTGTGAAGCTCGCCCGCGCGCCGGAGGAGGCACGGGAGGTCGCGTCCGATGTGCTCGGGATGGAGATCAAGGGGCACGTGGTGCGCAAGGTGCTCGTGGTCGAGGCGAGCGAGATCGCGGAGGAGTACTACTTCTCGTTCCTGCTGGACCGGGCGAACCGGACGTTCCTCGCGCTGGCCTCGGTCGAGGGCGGCATGGACATCGAGGAGGTGGCGGCGCGGCGGCCGGACGCGGTGGCGCGGGTGCCGGTGACGTCGGTGGACCTCACCGTCGCGCACGAGATCGTGACGGCGGCCAAGTTCCCGCCGGAGGTGGCGGACCGGGTCGCCGACGTGGTCGTGCGGCTGTGGGAGGCGTTCGTGGCGGAGGACGCCACGTTGGTCGAGGTGAACCCGTTGGTGCGGACGCGGTCGGGCGAGGTCCTGGCAGTGGACGGGAAGATCGCGTTGGACGCGAACGCGGGGTTCCGGCATCCGGAGCACGAGGGGTTGGCGGATGGGTTCGGGGAAGATCCGTTGGAGGCGGCGGCGCGGGCGCGCGGGCTCAACTACGTGAAGCTGGACGGTCAGGTGGGGGTGATCGGGAACGGCGCCGGGTTGGTGATGTCCACTTTGGACGTTGTCGCGCAGGCGGGTGAGCGGCACGGCGGGGTGCGGCCGGCGAACTTCCTGGACATCGGAGGCGGCGCGTCCGCGCAGGTCATGGCGGACGGGCTGGCCATCGTCCTGAACGACCCGGACGTGCGGTCGGTGTTCGTCAACGTCTTCGGTGGCATCACCGCGTGCGACGCGGTCGCGGACGGGATCGTGACGGCGCTGGGGATGCTCGGCGACGCGGCCACCAAGCCGCTGGTCGTGCGGTTGGACGGCAACAACGTGGAGCAGGGCAGGCGGATCCTCGCCGACGCCGCGCACCCGTTGGTGACCGTGGTGGACACGATGGACGACGCGGCCGACAAGGCCGCCGGACTCGCTGCCGTGGGGGTTTGAGATGGCCGTCTTCATCACGTCGGGAAGTCGCGTGATCGTCCAGGGCATGACCGGGGCGGAGGGCGCGAAGCACACCAAGCGGATGCTCAAGGCGGGCACCCGGGTCGTCGGCGGGGTGAACCCGCGCAAGGCCGGCGAGGTCGTCGACTTCGACGGTCACGTGCTGCCGGTGTTCGGTGGTGTGGCGGAGGCCGTGGAGGCGACGGGCGCCGACGTGACGGTGGTGTTCGTGCCGCCGGCGTTCACGAAGGACGCGGTGATCGAGGCGATCGACGCCGGGATCGGGTTGGCGGTGGTGATCACGGAAGGTGTGCCCGTGCACGACACGGCGGCGTTCTGGGCGCACGCGGTCGCGTCGGGCGGTCGGACGCGGATCATCGGGCCGAACTGCCCCGGGGTGATCAGTCCGGGCAAGTCGAACGCCGGGATCATCCCGGATGACATTTGCGGGCCAGGGCCGATCGGGTTGGTGTCGAAGTCGGGGACGCTGACGTACCAGTTGATGTACGAGCTGCGGGATGTCGGGTTCACGACGGCGGTGGGGATCGGTGGCGATCCGGTGATCGGGACCACGCACATCGACGTGCTGGCCGCGTTCGAGGCGGATCCGGAGACGTCGGCGATCGTGATGATCGGTGAGATCGGCGGGGACGCGGAGGAGCGGGCGGCTGAGTACATCCGGTCGTGCGTGACGAAGCCGGTTGTGGCGTACGTGGCGGGGTTCACGGCGCCGGAGGGGCGGACGATGGGGCACGCGGGGGCGATCGTGTCCAGGTCGGCCGGGTCGGCGCAGGGGAAGAAGGAGGCGTTGGAGGCGGTGGGGGTTCGGGTCGGGAAGACGCCGAGCGAGACGGCGCGGTTGTTGCGGGAGTTGTTGGGGTAAAAGACTGGTGGGGGCGCGGGTTGGGGGGTTCGGCGCGCGGCCGGCGGCCCGGGACCTCCCGCGAGTGGCGGCCCGGGACCTCCCGCGAGTTCGGCCGGCGGTGATCACCAGGAGTCGACGAGTGGGGCGTCGTGCTCGTGCCGTCGCCATTGCTCGGCCACGCGGCCGAGCCGGGCCGGCGAGGCCATGCCGCGCATGGTCGCGACCTTGCCGTCCCGGACCTCCAGCACGCCGACGCCCACCACCCGGTCGTCCACCACGGCGATCACGGCCGGGGAGCCGTTGACGAGGCCGGCGTGGATCGTGAGGTTCCCGCCGACCAGCTTCCGCTTCGCCGGGGTCGGCTTGAAGCCGGCGCGCATCGCGATGGCGACGCGCTCGGGACCCGAGTACCGCAGCAGCTTCTCGGCCAACCCGGCGCCGTCGGAGATGGCGGTCGCGTCGTCGGTCAGCAGGGCAACCAGGCGTTCGGTCTGGCCGGAGGACGCGGCGGCGATGAACGCCTCGACGATCCGGCGCGCGGTGGCGCGGTCGACCTCGCTGGTGTTGCGATCGGCGGCGACGTGGCGGCGGGCGCGGTGGGCGTGCTGCTGGCTCGCGGACTCGGTGATGTCGAGGATCTCGGCGATCTCGGCGTGGCTGTAGGAGAAGGCCTCGCGCAGGACGTAGACGGCACGTTCGACCGGCGGCAGGCGTTCCATGAGCGTCAGCACCGCCAGGGTGACCGATTCGCGCTGCTCGGCGGTGTCGGCCGGGCCCAGCATCGGGTCGCCGTCGAGCAGCGGTTCGGGCAGCCAGGCGCCGACCGCGCGTTCGCGCCGCGTCTTCGCCGAGCGGAGCCGGTCGAGGGACAGGTTCGTGACCACCTTGGTCAGCCACGCCTCGGGCACGTCGATGTGGTCGCGATCGGCGGCCTGCCAGCGCAGGAACGCGTCCTGCACGGCGTCCTCGGCGTCGGCGGCCGAGCCGAGCAGGCGGTAGGCCAACGAGGCCAGCCGGTCCCGGCTGGCCTCGAAACGCGCCACGGTCGCGCTGTCCATGAGCGTCACGCTAGGCGATGACCGCCTCGGCGGAGCGGTCGGGCGCGGTGGCGACGCGGTGCCTGCGGGTCGGCATCCCGAAGGTCGGGTGGCCCATGCCGAAGGCCGCTCCCCGGAGGACGGCCGCCTTGAGGCGCGCGGCCGGTCGACCGCGCAGGGCCCAGGTCTTCGACCGGGCGTCGCCGTCGACCACTTGGAAGATCGCGTCATTCCGGCCGAGGCTGATGTGGTTGCCGACGTAGACCAGCGAGGTCTTCGGGATCTTGCGACCGGTCAGGTCGCCGACGATCGCGGCCACCGCCTGCTTGGCGGTGTACCCGGCCGAGGCGCAGGACATCGGCAGCGGCCGGCCGTTCTCGCCGATGACGTGGACGCTGTCGCCGATGGCGTAGACGTCGGGGTGCGAGACCGACCGCATCATGCGGTCGACGAGGATCTGGCCGTTGTCGGTGACCTCCAGGCCGCTGTCGGCGGCGATGGGGTGGACGGCGAAACCGGCCGCCCACACGGTCGCGTCGGCGGCGAGGGCGGTGCCGTCGGCGGTGAGGGCCCGCGCCGCCTCGACGCGGTCGATGGTGGTGTGCTCGTGGACCGTGATGCCGAACCGGTCGAACGCGCGCAGCAGGTGGCGGTGGGCCTTCGGGCCGAGCCAGCCGCCCAGCTCGCCGCTGGTGGCGAGGGTGACGTCGAGTTCGGGGCGGGCTTCGGCGATCTCGGTGGCGGCCTCGATCGCGGTCAGGTTGCCGCCGACGACCAGCACCGTGCCGGTCCCGCCCAGCCCGTCCAGGCGCTGCCGCAGGCGCAGCGCCGCGGGTCGGGCGGCGATGGGGAAGGCGTGCTCGGCCACGCCCGGGACGCCGTGGTCGGCGGACGTGCTGCCGAGCGCGTAGAGGAGGGTGTCGTAGTCGAGCCGGTCCGCGCCGTCGCCGTCGGTCGCGGTGACCGTCCGCCGCTCGGCGTCGACGGCGGTGACCCGCGCCAGTCGCAGGCGGATGCCGGTGCCCGCGAAGAGCTCCGCCAGTTCGTAGCGGCGCAGGTCTCGGCCCGCGGCGAGCTGGTGCAGGCGCATCCGCTCGACGAAGTCGGGCTCGGCGTTGACGACGGTGATCTCGACGTCGTCGGCGTGCAGGCGGCGGGCGAGCTGTCCGGCGGCGTAGCCCCCGGCGTAGCCGGCTCCCAGGACGATGATGCGGTGCTTCATGTTCACGCTCCTGTCGGGTTCGCTCGTCGTCTGAACGGGACAGCACCGCGATCCCTGACAGGTTTCGCCTGTGGCGTGGGTCACCCCGGCGCAGGTCGGTGTTCGACGCCTCGCCGGACCTGGTTGGTCGACCCTGCGGGTGCGGTGGTGGCGACGGCGTTGCGGCACGAGTCGGGTCCGCACGACCGCCGAGGTGCGCGGCCTCGGTCCGGTCAACGGCGACGCCTACCGTTCGACCAGGCGGTGGCGGCCCGCGTAGACGTTCATCGACGTGCCGCGCAGGAAGCCGACCAGGGTCATGCCGACGTCGGCGGCCAGGTCGACGGCCAGCGACGACGGCGCGGAGACGGCGGCGAGCACGGGGATGCCGGCCATCGCCGCCTTCTGCACCAGCTCGAACGACGCCCGGCCGCTCACCATGAGGACGGTGGAGGTGAGGGGCAGGCCGCGGTGCTTCAGGCCCCAGCCGACGACCTTGTCCACCGCGTTGTGCCGGCCGACGTCCTCCCGCAGGCACAGCAGCTCGCCCTTCGCGTCGAACAGGCCGGCCGCGTGCAGGCCGCCCGTGCGGTCGAAGACCCGCTGGGCGGCGCGCAGTTCGTCCGGCAGCGCGGCGAGGGTCTCGGCGTCGACGGTGAGCGGGTCGTCGGCCACCGGCCAGGTGGCGCTGGTGCGCACCGCGTCGAGGCTCGCCTTGCCGCACAGGCCGCAGGACGACGTCATGTAGAAGTTGCGCTCGATCGACGGGTCGGGCGGCGGCACGCCGGCAGCCAGCACGACGTCCAGCACGTTGTAGGTGTTGCCGCCGTCAGCGGTCGCGCCCGCGCAGTAGCGGATCGAGGTGATGTGCTCCGCGGCGCGGACCACGCCTTCGCTGACCAGGAAGCCCGCCGCCAGGTCGAAGTCGTCACCCGGCGTGCGCATGGTCACGGACAGCGGTTTGCCGGCGACTCGGATCTCCAGCGGCTCCTCCACGGTGAGGGTGTCCGCGCGGGCGTCGGCAACGCCGTCCACCACGCGCACTACCCGTCGCCTGCTCGTCACTCGTCCCATGTGGACACTCCTTGGTGGTGAGGCACAGCTCGGCGCACTCGGCCAGCAGGCGGCGCAGGGCTTCGTCGCGGTGCTGCCCCGCCGCGAGGGCCACGGCCTCGGTCGCGCGGTGGACCGCCAGCGCGGGCCACCACCTGGTCCACCAAGCACGGGGGCGACGCGCCGCGCGCAGGCAGTGCTCGACCAGGGCGTCCGCGCAGCGGGCGTCGGAGGTGCCGATCAACGGCACCGCGAAGACCAGCAGCGCACGGCGGCCGTCCGGCGTGCTGAGGTCGTTCACGCGGCGGGCGACGGCGCCCAAGACCGGGTGCACGGTCGCGGGCCGGTCGGTCCACTCCTCGTCCGCCAACGCGGACACCAGTTCCAGCAGGCAGCAGCCGTGCGCCGGGGTGACGTGCCGTCCCGGCGCCAACCGGGGCAGCCGGGTGGTCACGACGCCTCACGCGGGTGCGGCAGCAGCTGCCGGGGGCGTCCCGGCCGACTGAACCGCCCTCCCAGCGCCGCGCCGGCCACGCCGAGCACGGCGGCGGTGAGGAACGGGCCGGGGTAGCCGTGCGACACGACGACCAGGGACGCCAGGCCGACGCCGAGGACACCGCCGAGGGCCTTGGCGCTGTAGATGACGGCGAAGTTGAGCGGCGCGGTGTCCTCGCCGAAGTACTCGCGCACGAGTCCGACCAGCAGCGAGTAGCAGCAGCTCGTGCCGAGACCGGCCACGCCCGCCCCGACCAGCAGGGCGACGGCGTCCTGCCGCTGACCGCCGAACAGCAGCACGAGCTGGGCCAGGCCGCCGGTCGCCATCGCCAGCCGCAGGGTGAGCCGCCTGCCGATGGCCTCGGAGATCCGGCCCGCGAGGATCCGCCCCGCGCCCGCCGACGCGGCCAGCACCGCCAGGGCCACCGCCGCGAACACCGTGTTGTCCACACCTCCGGCCGCGCCCGCGAAGGCCGCCAGGAACACCAGGTCGAACAACGACACCGCCGCCGCGAACACCACCGTCACGTACATCGGCGCGAGGACACCGCTGCGCAGCGCCTCCCCCGGCTTGAAGTGGCGGATGGCGGGGCGGTTGCTGCGGTGCGTGCGGAGTTCCCGGTGGCGCGGGTCGACGTCGGCGGGCCACCAGTTCGGTGGCGGGTCGCGCAACGGCAGGCCGCACGCGGTCACGACCACCAGCACGACCAGGGCCGCGACGGACAGGAACGCGGTCCGGTTGCCCGCGTCGAACCAGAGGCCGGCCGCCAACGCGAACGGCACGCCGCCGAGCGCGAACGCGCCGGTGATCAGGGAGATCCGGCCGGTGACCCGGTCGGGGAACCAGCGGATGACGGTGCCGACGCACGTCGCGTAGACCAGGCCGGTGCCGACGCCGCCGACCAGCGAGTAACCGAGGTAGACGACGAGCAGGTGGTCGGCGGAGCCGAGGGTGAGCAGGCCGATCGCGCCGAGCACGGCGCCGAGGACGACGGCGGTGCGCGGTGGCACCAGGCCGCGGTCGCGCAACCACGCGGCCGGGAACGCGACGCCCGCCTGGCACGCCGTCCAGAGCGCGAACGCCCAGCACAGCTCGACCAGGCTCCACCGCTGCTCCAACACGGGCACCAGAGCGCCGAACCCGTACTGGGCGGTGCCGGTGACGAGCATGGCGATGCCGCTCAGCCAGGCTGTCCGGCCGCGTGGACGGCCCAGCAGCTCGTGGTCCGACTCGCCGATGCGGTAGCGGCGGCCGTAGACGTCGAGGACTTCACGGACCTGCATGAGGATCACCCTCCTTGCAGATTGTATACAGTATTGAGTAGCCTAGCGCCTTGCACGCAGTCCTGAACACCCCTCAGGCGGGCGGACCCCCATGCGCATCCCCTGGACCGAGGCGAGGCAGGCGGCCCGACAGGCGGGCAAGCCGTTGGACGTGGTGGAAGTGCCCTTGGCTCGGGCGTTGGGCGCGGTGTTGGCGTCCCCGTTGCGCGCGCTGGTGGCCGTGCCGTCGTTCGACAACTCGGCGATGGACGGTTACGCGGTGGCCGGGCAGGGGCCGTGGATCGCGGTCGGCCAGGCGCGGGCGGGCGGCGTGGCGGGTTCGCCGCACTGCGGCCAGGCGGTCGAGATCGCGACCGGCGCGCCCGTGCCGTGCGGTGCGGACGCCGTGCTGCCGCTGGAGCACGCCGACGTCGCCGGCGCGTTGGTGATGGGCGACGTGGAGCCGGGCCGGCACATCCGGCGGGTCGGCGAGAGCTGCCCGGCCGGCGAACCGCTGCTGCCGACGGGCGCGGTGGTGACGCCCGCCGCGCTCGGGCCGGCGGCGAGCGTCGGCCACGACCACCTCGCCGTGCACCGACGTCCCCGGGTCGCGGCCGTGATGACCGGCGACGAGGTGGTGACCACCGGCGTGCCGGGGCCGGGACGGGTGCGTGACGCGATCGGCCCCGTGCTGCCCGGTTTGGTGCGCGCGGCGGGCGGCGAGCACGTGGGGACCACGCACCTCGCCGACTTCCCCGGCGCGCTGGTCGAGGCGTTGTGGGAGGTCGACGCGGACGTGGTGGTGGTCGGCGGCGCGACGTCCGTCGGGCCGGCCGATCACCTGCACGAGGCGTTGCGGGTGCTACGCGCGGACGTGCGGGTGGACGGTGTCGCGTGCCGTCCGGGTCACCCGCAGGTGTTGGCCGTGCTGCCGGACGGGCGGCGCGTGGTCGGGCTGCCCGGCAACCCGTTCGCCGCGCTGGCCGCCGGCGTGACGTTGCTGGCGCCACTGGTGGAGGCGCTGTCCGGGCGTGGGCCCTCGCCTGCGAGGGCGGTCGAGCCGGCGGCGGTGCGGTCGCACGGGCACGACACGCGGCTGGTGCCGGTGGTGGTGTCCGGACCGGTGGGCGTTCCGGTGGGGCACGACCAGCCGGGGACGTTGTGGGGCGCGGCGCCGGCGGACGGGCCGGCGGTGGTGCCGCCCGGGTTCGGCGGCGGCGAGGTCGAGGTGCTGCCTGTCGCCGGGGGAAGCGGAGGCGTACAGTTTTGAATACGGTATACAGTCTGCGAGCGACAGTGGAGGGTCACATGACCGTGGTGGAACGGGTGCTCGCCGTGATCGAGGCGCACCGCGGCGACCGGGGCGCGCTGCTCCCGATCCTGCACGGCATCCAGGCCGAGTTCGGCTACGTCGACCAGTCGGTGATCCCGCTGGTGGCCAAGGAGCTGAACCTGTCGCGGGCGGACGTGCACGGCGTCGTCACCTTCTACAGCGACTTCCGCAGCGAGCCCGCGGGCCGCGTCACCGTGCAGCTGTGCCGCGCCGAGGCGTGCCGGTCGGTCGGGTCCGAGCGCCTGGTCGCGCACGCCGAGGCCGCGTACGGCGTGAAGGTGGGCCAGACCGGCGCGGACGGCGCGGTCACCCTCGGCCAGGTGTTCTGCCTGGGCAACTGCGCCCTCGGACCCGCGGCCCGGGTCAACGGGCGGCTGCACGGACGGCTCGACCCGGCCCGGCTGGACGGGCTGGTCGACGCGGAGGTGGAGCTGCGATGACCACCACCGTCTACGTCCCCCGCGACGCCGCCGCGCTCTCGGTCGGCGCGGACGCCGTCGCCGCCGCGATCACCCGGGAAGCCGCGCTCGCGGGTCGGGCCGTCCGGGTCGTGCGCAACGGCTCGCGCGGCATGTTGTGGCTGGAGACGCTGGTCGAGGTGGCCACCGACGCCGGCCGGGTCGGGTACGGGCCGGTGACCGCCGAGGCCGTGCCCGCGTTGGTCGCCGCCGGGATGCTCGACGGCGCGGAGCACGAGCGGCGGGTCGGGGTGGTCGAGGAGCTGCCGTGGTTCCGCGCGCAGAACCGGCTGTGCTTCGCGCGCGTCGGCGTCACGGACCCGTTGTCGCCCGACGACTACCTCGCGCACGGCGGGATGACGGGTCTGCGACGGGCGTTGGCGATCGGTGCGGCGGCGACGGTCGCCGAGGTGACCGATTCCGGGTTGCGCGGACGTGGCGGCGCGGGGTTCCCGGCGGGCGTCAAGTGGAAGACCGTCGCCGACACGCCCGGTGAGCTGAAGTTCGTGTGCTGCAACGCCGACGAGGGCGACAGCGGCACGTTCGCCGACCGGATGCTCATCGAGGGCGACCCGTTCTGCCTGATCGAGGGAATGGTCATCGCGGCCTTCGCGGTCGGCGCCACCGAGGGCTACATCTACATGCGGTCGGAGTACCCCGAAGCGGTGCGGACGTTCCGCCGGGCGATCGACATCGCGTACGCGCAGGGGTGGCTCGGGGACGACGTGCTCGGGTCCGGGCTGAAGTTCGACCTGATGGTGCGCGTCGGCGCGGGCGCGTACATCTGCGGCGAGGAGACCTCCATGCTGGAGAGCCTGGAGGGCAAGCGGGGCGTGGTGCGGGCGAAACCGCCGATCCCCGCGATCACCGGCCTGTTCGGCAAGCCGACCGTGGTGAACAACGTGCTCACGCTGGCGTCCGTGCCCGCGATCCTCGCCGACGGCGGCGCGTCCTACCAGGCGTTGGGCGTGCAGCGGTCGCGTGGCACGCAGGTGTTCCAGCTCGCCGGGAACATCGCGCGCGGCGGCGTGTTCGAGACGGCGTTCGGCGTCTCGCTGCGCGACCTGGTCGAGGTGCACGGCGGCGGCACGCTCTCCGGCCGGCCGGTGCGCGCGGTGCAGGTGGGCGGGCCGCTCGGGGCGTACCTGCCGGCGTCCGGGCTGGACCTGGCGATGGACTACGAGGCGTTCGCCGAGGCGGGCGCGATGCTCGGGCACGGCGGGATCGTGGTGTTCGACGACACCGTGGACATGGCGTCGATGGCGCGGTTCGCGTTCTCGTTCTGCGCGGAGGAGTCCTGTGGCAAGTGCACGCCGTGCCGGGTCGGCGCGGTGCGCGGGGTCGAGGTGATCGACCGGATCGTCGGCGGCGAGGACGTCGACGACAACCTCGCCCTGCTGGGCGACCTCTGCGAACTGATGGCCGACGGGTCGTTGTGCGCGATGGGCGGCCTCACGCCCAACCCGGTGCGGAGCGCGCTGCAGCACTTCGCCGACGACTTCACCCCAAGGAGGGCCACCCCGTGACGATCTTGAAGGAACCGGACTTCGGCACACCGGCCGTGACGTCCTCGACCTCGGTGACGGTGGAGGTCGACGGCATCCCGGTGACCGTGCCCGCCGGCACGTCGGTCATGCGCGCCGCCGCGACCAGCGGCATCGACATCCCCAAGCTGTGCGCGACCGACAGCCTGGAGGCGTTCGGGTCGTGCCGGCTGTGCCTGGTGGAGATCGACGGCAGGCGCGGCACGCCCGCGTCGTGCACCACGCCGGTCGCCGACGGGATGAAGGTGCGCACCCAGACGCCGAAGCTGGAGAAGCTGCGGCAGGGCGTGATGGAGCTCTACCTCTCCGACCACCCGCTGGACTGCCTGACCTGCTCGGCCAACGGCGACTGCGAGTTGCAGGACATGTCCGGCGCGGTCGGGTTGCGGCAGGTGCGGTACGGGTACGAGGGCGAGAACCACCTGTCGTTGGACAAGGACACCAGCAACCCGTACTTCGACTTCGAGCCGTCCAAGTGCATCTCGTGCTCGCGGTGCGTGCGGGCGTGCGGCGAGGTGCAGGGCACGTTCGCGCTGACCATCGAGGGTCGGGGGTTCGAGTCGCAGGTGTCCGCGGGCGGCGTGCCGTTCATGGAGTCGGAGTGCGTGTCGTGCGGCGCGTGCGTGCAGGCGTGCCCGACGGCGACGTTGCAGGAGAAGTCCGTGGTGCAGCTGGGGATGCCCAGCCGGACGGTGCTGACCACGTGCGCGTACTGCGGTGTCGGGTGCTCGTTCAAGGCCGAGCTGCGCGGTGACGAGCTGGTGCGGATGGTGCCGTACAAGGACGGTGGCGCGAACGAGGGCCACTCGTGCGTGAAGGGTCGGTTCGCATTCGGCTACGCCACGCACCCGGACCGGGTGACGTCGCCGATGGTGCGGGAGAAGATCACCGATCCGTGGCGCGAGGTGTCGTGGGAGGAGGCGATCGGCTACACCGCGTCGCGAATGCGGGAGATCCAGGCCTCGCACGGGGTCGGCGCGATCGGCGGCATCACGTCGTCGCGGTGCACCAACGAAGAGGTGTACGTCGTGCAGAAGCTCGTGCGGGCGGCGTTCGGGAACAACAACGTCGACACGTGCGCGCGGGTGTGCCACTCCCCCACCGGGTACGGGCTGAAGCAGACGTTCGGCGAGTCCGCGGGCACCCAGGACTTCCGGTCGGTGGCGGCGGCGGACGTGATCGTGGTGATCGGCGCCAACCCGACCGACGGGCACCCGGTGTTCGCGTCGCGGATGAAGCGGCGGCTGAGGGAGGGCGCGAAGCTCGTCGTGGTCGACCCGCGCCGGATCGATCTGGTGCGCTCGCCGCACGTCCGGGCCACCCACCACCTGCAGTTGCAGCCCGGCACGAACGTGGCCGTGGTGAACGCGTTCGCGCACGTCGTCGTCACCGAAGGGCTGGTGGACGCCGACTTCGTGGCGTCGCGGTGCGAGGGGTACGAGGAGTGGGCGGAGTTCATCGCGCGGCCCGAGAACAGCCCCGAGGTGGTCGAGTCGATCACCGGGGTGCCTGCTCCGGAGATCCGTGCGGCGGCCCGGCTGTACGCGACGGGTGGGAACGCCGCGATCTACTACGGGCTGGGCGTGACCGAGCACAGCCAGGGGTCGACGATGGTGATGGGCATGGCGAACCTGGCCATGGCCACCGGCAACGTCGGCCGGGACGGTGTCGGGGTGAACCCGTTGCGCGGGCAGAACAACGTGCAGGGGTCGTGCGACATGGGGTCGTTCCCGCACGAGCTGCCGGGCTACCGGCACGTGTCGGACGACGCGGTGCGGACGGTGTTCGAGCGGGTGTGGGGGCGCAGCATCCTGCCGACGCCCGGCCTGCGCATCCCGAACATGTTCGACTCGGCGGTCGCGGGCACGTTCCGCGGGCTGTTCGTGCAGGGTGAGGACATCGCGCAGTCCGACCCGAACCTCGCGCACGTGACGGCGGCGCTGACCGCGATGGACCTGGTCGTGGTGCAGGACCTGTTCCTGAACGAGACGTCGAAGTTCGCGCACGTGTTCCTGCCCGGCACGTCGTTCCTGGAGAAGGACGGCACGTTCACCAACGCCGAGCGGCGGATCAACCGGGTGCGGCCGGTGATGGCGCCGAAGACCGGCAAGCACGAGTGGCAGATCGCGTGCGAGCTGGCGGCGGCGCTGGGCTACGACATGCCCTACACGCACCCGCGCGAGATCATGGACGAGATCGCGGCGCTGACGCCGACGTTCGCGGGGGTGTCGTTCGCCGCGCTCGACCGGCTGGGCAGCATCCAGTGGCCGTGCGACGAGGACGCGCCCGCCGGCACGCCGACCATGCACGTCGACTCGTTCACCCGCGGCAAGGGCAGGTTCGTGCCGACGTCGTTCGTGCCGACGAGCGAGCGCACGACCCGCAAGTTCCCGTTGATCCTGACCACGGGGCGGATCCTGAGCCAGTACAACGTGGGCGCGCAGACCAGGCGGACGGCGAACATCGCCTGGCACCCGGAGGACGTGCTGGAGATCCACCCGCACGACGCCGACGTGCGCGGGATCGGCGACGGCGACTCGGTCACGCTCGCGAGCCGGGTCGGCGCGACGTCGCTGCACGCGGTCATCTCCGACCGCATGCCGGTCGGTGTCGTGTACACGACGTTCCACCACCCCGTGACCGGGGCGAACGTGGTGACCACGGAGAACTCCGACTGGGCGACCAACTGCCCGGAGTACAAGGTCACCGCGGTCCAGGTGGCCCTGCGCGCCGAGGGCGCCGAGGCGGCGGCGGTCCCGGGCACGCGTGAGCGCGCGGTGGTCGACTGACTTCTACAGGAGCACCCATGAGCGGCACGATCCCACCCACGGTCCGCCTGGCGAACGAGATCGCCCGCCAGTTCCACCACCAACCACCGGCCACCGCCGCGACCGCCGTCGCCGGCCACATCGAGCGCTTCTGGGATCCCCGGATGCGCACCGACCTGCGACACCACGTCGTCACGTCCCCGGAGTCCCTGGACCCGGTGGCGTTGGCGGCGGCCAGGCTGGTCGGTTCCTGAGCCGTGCGGGAAGCTGGTCACCCCACCAAGGCGGCCAGCTTCTCCCGCGTCTTGACGGTGTTCGGGTGGTCCGCGCCCAACGTGCGCGTCTCGACCTCCAACACCGCCCGGTACTCCGCCTCGGCTTCGGCCGGCCGGCCGAGATCGGCCAGCACCGCAGCGAGCTGGTACCGGGTGATCAGGGTCGTCGGGTGCTCGGGACCGTAGACCTGCGCCTCGAGCGCGAACGTCGACCGGAACGCGGCCTCCGCCTCGTCCAGTCGCCCTTGTTCGTAGACCAAGCCGGCGAGGCAGAAGCGACTCATCACGGTGTCCGGGTGAAGCGGTCCGAGAACCCGCTCCTGCCGCTCCACCACCTCGAGGTGATCACGCTCCGCAGCGGCCAGGTCCCCGCTCTCGCCACGGACGTGTCCGAGCTGGTGCCGGACCGCCAAGGCCAGCGGGTGGTCCGGACCGAGCATGCGCTCCCGCGCCTCCAGCACCGCTCGGAACCCGGCCTCGGCCTCCCCGAAACGCTCCTGCCGGCGATGTACGCCCGCCAGGCAGTGACGAGTCCGCAACGCGATCGGGTGCGTCGGCCCCAACAGCCGTTCCTCCATCGCCAACACCTGGCGGTGCTGCTCTTCGGCTTCGTCCAAGTCCCCGCGCTCCACCATCAAGTCACCCAGGTGGTGCCGGGCATTCAGCGTGCTGGGGTGCTCGGCCCCGAAGAGCCTCGTGTTCCCGGCCAGCACTTCCCGGTACTCGGCCTCGGCTTCGTCCAATCGCGCACCGGTGCGCAACAACCCCGCCAGCTGACCGCGCACGCTCAGCGCCTCGTGCTCCCGGTCGTCCAGCGCCGCGATCGCGGTCCGGTATTCCTCCTCCGCTTCCACGAGGCGGCCCAGGCTTTCCAAGGTGTCGGCGAAGCAGGCCCGGACTCCCGTCGTGTAGACGTCGTCCGGACCCAGCTGCTCTTCCATCGCCGCCAGGATGGCGCGGTGCTCGGCTTCGGACTCGGAGAACCTCCCTCGCGCGTCCAAGAGGTCGCAGAGGTCGTGCCTGGCCCGCAACGATTCGCGGTCGTCGGCTCCTCCCGCGCGCACCCGCGCGGCCAGCACCGCGCGGAACTCCACCTCCGCTTCCGACCACTGGCCCCGGCTCGACAGGACCCGAGCCAGGCACTTGCGTGTGTCGAGCGTGTTGGGGTCGTCGGCTCCGAGCGCCCTCACCTCGTCGTTGACGAGGGTTCGATGCGCCTGCTCGGCTCGCGCGAGATCACCCATCTCCTCGAAGAGGTGCCCCAACGAGTGCCGTGCGCCGAGAGTGTTGACGTGCGAACTGCCGACCGCGCTCTCGCTGAGCGCGACAGCCCGGTGGAGCAGCCCTTCCGCCACCGGGAAGGAGCCGATCTCCCGGCAGTAGCCGGCACCGTCGCCGAGCAGCGTTGCGACGGCCAGGTCGACGTCGGGCTCACCCTGCGCGCCCAGGTTCACGATGTGGGGCAGGACCACTCGCCAACGCGGCCACGTGGCCGACTCGCCGTGGTCCAGCTCCTGCGTCGCGGCGCGCAGCAGGCGGGCGACCAGGGCTTCGTAGGCCTGTCGGTTCCGCTCGAAGTCCGGTTGGTGGCGGTTGGCGTCGCGGATCACCGGGTGGACGGCGACGCTCGATTCGACCACGTCCAGGAGGCCGACGTCCTGGAGTGCCCTGAGCAGCACCGACAACTGGGCCGCGGTGACGGAGGTGAGCAGGGTGGACTCGGCCATGACGGCGGCGTCGAGGGCGAACGCGGGGACGGGCGCCTCGGCGAAGGTCGAGATCAGGCGCAGGAGTTGCCGGGTCT
Source organism: Actinosynnema sp. NPDC023794 (assembly GCF_040639675.1). NCBI lineage: Bacteria > Bacillati > Actinomycetota > Actinomycetes > Pseudonocardiales > Pseudonocardiaceae > Actinosynnema > Actinosynnema sp. NPDC023794. The sequence goes on from NZ_JBFAFR010000005.1 coordinate 85,236, forward strand.
GCGGTTGGCCGCGCTCGGCCAGCAGATCCATCGACATCTCCCAGGTGCGGCTCAGGGACTCCCTCGGGGAGGCGGACTCGCCCTCGGTCAGTTCGGTGAACCTCTCGTCCCAGCGCTCCTGGTAGGCCTGGAAAGTGGTCGGCGGTTCCAGGCCCGGGAGGGCGAGGGCGTCCTTGGCCACGGCCAGGTAGCGGCCGGCCAGGCGCAGCGCCAGCGGGAGGCAGCCCAGACGTCGGGCGAGGGCCGTGGCGTCCTGTCGGGTGCCCGCGTCGGCCAGGTCGAGCAGCACTTGCGCGCCGTCGTCCGGGTCGAGTTGGCGCACGTGGTGCACCCGCGCGGTCGGTGGCCAGCCGGTGGCGGCGCGGCTGGTGACCAGGATCGAGCCGGTCGGCTTCGGCGTCCTCAGCCAGCCGTTGCCGTCGGCCACCCGGTGGTTCGCGGCGGCCAGGACGTCCGGGTCGTCGGCGTTGTCGAAGACGAGCGCCCACGGTTCGGGCTGGTGGTCGAGGTTGCGCCACAGCAGCTCGATCGCCGAGCCGCCCCGGCCCGCCCACGCCTCCTGCACCTCGTGCGAGTCGGCACCGGTCTGCAACGCCACCTCCGCCAAGCCCGCCACCAGGCTGTCCCGCGACGACGCGTCCACCCACCACACCCTCGGCAGGGTCCGGGCCACGTCGAGGGCGACGGTGGTCTTGCCGAAGCCGCCGCCCGCGGCCAGGACGGCGATCGAGCCGCCCAGGTCGCCGGTCAGCGCGGCGACCAGCTCGGATCTACCGCGCACCTCGTGGTTGAGGCGACCCAGCGGCGGCGCCACCGACGTGCCCGAGGTCATCGGTGTCGGACGGTCGCCGTAGTAGTGGTTGGTGGTGTGGTTGATGTCGCGCAGGGCCTGTTCGGCGGTGCCGCCGAACATCGCCTCCGCCCGCTGGGTGTCTGCCACGGTCGAGCTATATCACTCCCTGCCGCACGTGAATCCCGCGTTTTGCGGAGTCATGGGGTTGCCAGGGCCTCCGTCGGTGAGAGGCGGCCGGCCCTGACCGCCGGGTAGAGACCCGCGAGGGCGCCGATGACGGCGGTGGCGGCTATCCCGCCCAGCGTTGCCCAGGCCGGCACCAGGGACGGCCAGCCCTGGTAACTGGCGTAGGCGGTGGTGACCAGGACGCCCAGGCCCGCGCCGGCCGCGCCGCCCAGCGCCGAGAGGAGGAGCGATTCGGTCAGGAACTGGGTGCGGATCTGGGACCTGGTGGCGCCCAGCGATCTTCGGAGACCTATCTCGGCCCGGCGTTCCAGGACCGAGATGACCATGGTGTTGGCCACGCCGACACCGCCGACCAGCAGGGCTACCGCGCCCAGGCCCAGGAGCAGGGCGTTGAGGGTCTCGTCGGTGGCCTGCTTGGCCGCCAGGGCGTCCGACGGTCTGGAGACCTCCACTTCATCCGGGTGCTCGGGGTTGGCGGTGGCGGCCAGGTTGGCTTGGACGCTGTGCACGGCGTCCTCCCTGGACCTGGCGTAGACCGTGGTCGGGTAGCCGTCGAAGCCCAGGTGTTGTCGGGCCACCGGCCAGCCGATCAGGGCGGCGGTGTCGAGTTCGGGCGCGAGGGGCGTCGGGTGCAGGACGCCCACCACGGTGAACCACTCGCCGCCCAGGTGTACGGGTTCGTTGGGGGCGGCGACGCCCAGGCGTTCGGCGGCCTTGTGGCCCAGCACGACGGCCGGGTGGTCGGCGGTGGCGTCGTTGAGGAAGACACCTCTGGCGACCGTCGCGCCGACGGTCGCCAGGAGGTCGGTCCTCGTGGCCAGGACGGCGACGCCGCCGGACTGGGTCTCCGGGATGTGGTCGTTGCGGTAGACGTGGGCGTCGACGACCTTTCCCGTCGCGGTGGTGGAGGTGACCGCCTCCATCCGGCCGATCATGCCCACCGACTCGGTCGGCAGGTGGGTCTGCTCGCCGAACAGGGTCTGGCCCGGGCCGACGGTCAGCAGGTTGGTGCCGAGCGCGGCGAGGCGGCGGTCGAGGTCTTCGCGGCTGGAGGTCGAGATGCCGACCACCGAGATCATCGCCGCGATGCCGATCGCGATGCCCAGCGCGGACAGCACCACCCGGGCCGGCCTGGCGCGCAGGCCCGCGCCGCCCACCCGCAGCACGTCGGCCGGCGAGAGGCGGGCCGGTCGCAGGTCAGGCATCGCGCACCACCCGACCGTCGCGCACGTCCACCCGTCGCGGGAGGGTCGCGGCCACCTCCTGGTCGTGCGTGATGACGAGGACGGTCGTGCCCGCGTCGTTGAGGGAGCGCAGCAGCCCCAGGACGGCCTCGCCGGACGTCGAGTCGAGGTTCCCGGTGGGTTCGTCGGCGAGCAGCAGCGCGGGCCGCCCGACCACGGCGCGCGCGATCGCCACGCGTTGCCGCTCGCCGCCGGACAGCTCGTGCGGGCGGTGGGTGAGCCGGTGGCCGAGGCCGACCGCCTCCAGTGCCTCCACGGCGCGCCGACGGCGTTGCCGCAGTCCGACGCCCGCGTAGAGCAGGCCGTCGGCGACGTTGTCCACTGTGGACACGCCGACGGCCAGGTGGAACTGTTGGAACACGAACCCGATCACGCCGGCCCGCAGCGCGGACAGGGCCCGGTCCGACAGCTCGCGGACGGCGTGCCCGTCGATGCGCACCTCGCCGTGCGTCGGCCGGTCGAGGGTGCCGATGAGGTTGAGCATGGTCGACTTGCCGGACCCGGACGGACCGACGATGCCCACCAACTCGCCTCGCCCGACGGTGAGCGACACGTCCCGCAAGGCGACCACCCCCTGGTACTCGCGGCCGACACCACTCAGCTGCACGACCGGGGTCATCGCGGCACCCCCACTTCGACGCCTTCGGCAATGCCCTCGCCGGCGACCTCGACCTGGCCGGCGGCGAACAGGCCCGTCTTCACCGGCACGTGTCGCGTCGCGCCGTTCTCGACCACCTGCACGCCGTACTTGCCCTCACCGAGGGACACCAGGGCCCCTACCGGCACCGCCAGCACGCCCTCCTTGCGCTCCGAGACGAGCAGGACGTCCACCGGCGCCGAGTCGAGGCGACCCAGCGCGCCCTGGTCGGCGACCGAGACCACGACGTCGACCGTGGTGGTCGGGGTCGAGCCCGCCTGGGCGGGACTGCTGGTGGCGACGGTGCCGACCGACTCGACCGTGCCCTCGACCGACTTGCCGTCCGGCAGGCCGACGGTCGCCGCCACGCCCTCGGCCACCAGGTGCTGCTTGCCGACGTCGAGCGGCACGACCACGACCCGGGTGGTGCCGGTGTAGGTGAGGACGGGACCGGTGGCGCGGCTGCCCGGCTGGGCCTTCAGCTCGGCCACCCGCACGTCGCCGCCGGTGACCACGACGTCCGTCGGCTGGACCGTCCCCGTCTCCGGCACGTCCAGCGCCAGTTGCCACGCGCGGACCGCCGTCGCGGTGCCGGCGGTGTAGGACTCGTCCACGGTGAACCCTCCGTAACCGAGCGCCAGCAGGTTCTCCTCCAACTGGCGGACGTCGCCGCCGACCGCACCGGGGGCCAGCGACCGGTACGCCGGTGTGGCGCCGAACAGCAGCGGGACGGGCCGGTCGTCCACCTCGTACACGGCCTGGCCACGTCCGATGACGGCGCCGGGCTCGGGCAGCCAGGTGACGGTGCCCTGCGCGCCGACGGGCACGGGCGTGGCCGTGCCGTGGGTCAACGTGCCGGTCACCCGTTCGGTGCGGGTCAACGTCGTCGCTGACACCTTCGCCGTGGCCGGTGGCAGGTTCGCCGCACTCGCGGGCACGGGTTCCGCGCCGCCGAGGCCGACTGCCGCAACACCGCCCGCCCCCAACACCACCAGCGCGCCCGCTCCCCACGCCAGCCGCGCACGCCTGCTCATCGGCCCAGCTCCGCCCGCTCGGTCCAACGCAGGTCCCAGGCCCGCCGGAACGCCCGGCCGGCGCGGTCGCACCGGCCCAGCCCTCCCACCTTCCGATCCCGACGACCCACCACGCCGACACCTCCCACCACACGCACGGCCGGCGAGCCCGCTCGCCACGCGGTCCTCGCACGTTTGCTCGTTGCCGCCACTCCGGAACCTCCCAACCGCAGACATCCGGTGTCGACCGCCACCCGAGAGCTCGCAGCTTCAACACCCGTCCACCGCACGACCGGCACGATCGCCCGCAACGCGGTCCCGCTTCTCCCACCAGCCGGCGCAGAGTCGGCCGGTCGGTCCGACGCACGACCAGGGCCGAACAGAACACCCGGCTCGTGGTCGAGCCGGCCAAGATCGCTCGGCTTGCTCCCTCCAGGACCCGCTCCAAGCAGCCCTCGACGCCGACGGCTCCCCGACCGAACGCAGCCAACCGGCCTGCTCGCCGCGCGTCTGCCCAACAGGCCCGGTTCCAGCGGCTCATGTCGGCACACGCCCCGACGCCGACCGGAGCCCAACGCTGCCGTGGTCGACACCAGCCCGCTCATCGGTGCGGCTCGTCGTGGCACGTGGCCGAAGCCGAGCGGAACACTGCGCTGTCGTGGGTGAACTGCCTCGGACCGCTCGGACCGCCGCCGCTCCGATCTCCGCCCGCGCGGCCCGAAGCCGGCGACCCAACGCGGCGCCGGCGCGCCCACTCCCCGCACGATCCGCGCACGCCCGGTCATCGCATCGGCTCCGGCAGTCGCCGGCGGCACACGTCCCGACGCCCAACCGGAAGCCGGGGCCGGCGACACCGGCCCGCTCATCGGCCCAGCTCCGGCAGCTTGTCGCGGCACGCGTCCAGAGCCGAGCGGAAGGCTGGGCTGTCACGGTCGACCTGGCCCAGACCGCTCAGCTTGCCGCCGTTCGGGTCCGGGTCCGGGAGGTCGATGCCGTTGTCCCGCATGCACTGCGAGAACGCCCTCAGCTGGTCGAGTTTGTCCGGGTCCACCTTGGACAGGTCGCCGCCGCCCGGCAGGAACTCGCGGCACGCTTCCCTGGCGCGCTCGAAGTCCGGATCGGTCCGGTCGACTTTGCCGAAGCCGCCCGGCTTTCCCCCCGGCTCCGGGTCGGGCACGTCCACGCCGTTGTCGCGCATGCACTTCGCGAACTCCCGCGACCGGTCCTCCTGGCTCATCGCCGCGCTCGACGACGAAGAGCCCGCCGCCACCTCCGCCCCGCCCGAGCCGCACGCGGTCAGTGCCAGCGCCAGGGCGGCCAGCACGATGCCGTTTCGCATGTCCCCTCCTCCATCGGTGGGGACAGTCGACCAGGGGGGCTATAACCAGCGCGTTACCAAATCTGGTTATGCGGACGTTATGGCCCCCGGAGCACGATGGACCCATGCGCATCCTCGTGGTCGAAGACGAAGCGACGCTGGCGGCGGCCATCGCCGAGTGGCTGCGCCGCGAGGCGTTCGCGGTCGACGTGGCGCACGACGGCGACTCCGCGCTGGAACGCCTGTCGGTCAACGCCTACGACGTGCTCGTCCTCGACCGCGACATACCGCGCGTGCACGGCGACGAAGTGTGCCGCCGGGTCGCCGACTCGGGTGCCGAGACGCGCATCCTCATGCTCACGGCCGCCGCCGCGGTGCGCGACCGGGTGGCCGGGCTGGCCCTCGGCGCGGACGACTACCTGCCCAAGCCGTTCGCCTTCGTGGAGCTGTCCGCCCGGGTGCACGCGCTGCTGCGCAGGGTTCGCCCGCCGAACCCGCCGGTCCTCGAACGGGCGGGCCTGCGGGTCGATCCGGCCCGTCGCCAAGTCACCCGGGCGGGTGAGTTCATTCCCTTGGCCAACAAGGAGTTCGCCCTGTTGACCGAGCTGGTCCGGGCGGAGGGCGCGGTGGTCACCTCCGAGCACCTGCTGGAGAAGGTGTGGGACGAGCACATCGACCCGTTCACCAACGCGGTGCGGGTGACCATGGTGAAACTGCGGCGCAAGCTCGGTGAGCCGCCGCTGATCGAGACCGTGCCCGGTGTGGGATACCGGATCCCGTGATCGGCCGGTGGAGCATCCGCGGTCGGCTGACGGCGCTGTACGGCGGGCTGTTCCTGCTCGCCGGCGCCGCCCTGCTCGCGGTCACCTACTTCCTGGTGTGGCAGAGCCTCAACGGCCGGTTGCAGCCGTTCACCGACGGCGCGAGCCTGCGGGAGCTGCGCGAGGCGTCCTCCGACCAGGTGATCGAGGCCATCCGCACCGCCCAGGTCCGCTACCGCGACGAGGTGCTGCAATCGCTGCTCACCCGAGGAGGCCTCGCATTGCTGTGCGTGGCGGCGATCGCGGTGGCCTTCGGGTGGCTGCTGGCGCGCAGCGCGTTGCAGCCGGTGCACCGCATCACCGAGGCCGCCCGGCGGATCGCGGCGGGCCACGGCCTGCACGAGCGGATACCGCCGACCGGGCCGTACGACGAGGTCGCCGAACTGGCTGAAACGTTCAACTCGATGCTGGAACGCCTGGACCGCGCGTTCGACGGGCAACGCCGGTTCGTCGCCGACGCGTCGCACGAGATGCGCACCCCACTGGCCGTGAAACGGGCCCTCATCGAGGTGTCGATCACCCGACCGGGTGCCTCGGCGGACGCCAAGCAGCTGGGCGCGGAGTTGCTGAAGGTGAACGCCCGCCACGAACGGCTCATCGACGGCCTGCTCACGTTGGCCGACAGCGAGAACGAGCTCACCGAGCGCACCCGCACGTCCGTCTCCGACATCGCCGAGCACGTGCTGTGGCAGTCGAGGGCCGTCGCCGAACGGGCCGGCGTCGACCTGCACCACGAGATGTCGCCGTGCGAGGTCGTCGGCGACCCGGTGCTGCTGGAGCGCCTGGTGCGCAACCTGGTCGACAACGCGATCAGGCACAACCACCGGGACGGGTGGGTCGACGTGAGCGCCGGACCGGGCGTCCTGAGGGTGGCGAACACCGGCCCGAGGATCGAGCCGTACGAGGCGGAAGGGCTGTTCCGGCCGTTCCGCAGACTCGACCGGGACGAGACCACGACGGGCGATCGGGGCCTGGGCCTGGGGCTTTCGATCGTCCGTGCCATCGCCGCCGCCCACGGTGCGACGGTGACCGCGACACCGGGGGCGGACGGCGGATTGGCGGTTGCGGTCAGGTTTCCCGAAGAGCCGTGAGGAACGCCCGGAATGGACGCTCCGCAAAGATCAATCTGGGTCCTGGCCGTTTGCTGTCCCTGACGCTGGTCGTGCTCCGTCCCACGGCCAGCTCGACGCAGTTGTTGCCCGCGCCGGAGTAAGTGCTCTTGCGCCATGCTCTGTCGTTGTTCATGTGTCCTTCAGTGCGGTTGCCAGTTTTCTGATCAGCGACGCCGACTCCTTGGGCGACAGGGCGACCTCGCTCACGATTTCCTCGAAGTGCAACAGGTACTTCTGCACGTCGGCGCGGTTGTCCACCCATTTGCCACCACCCGCGTACTCCAGGTACACGGCCGAAGGATCACTGTCCTCGAAGCGGAGAGCGGTCGCGCCACCACCCGACATGGTTCCGTGGGCACCGGCGCCGAACGGAACCACTTGGATGGTGATGTTGTCCTGCTTTCCCTTCTCGAGCAAATGCGACAACTGCTCGCGCATGACAGCGAAACCGCCGACGATCCGGTGCAGGGCGGCCTCGTCGATCACCGCGTGCAGCCTTAACCCGGGCAGCCGGCGCTGCCGGTTCGCCAGTGCCGCGGCCACCTGCTCCGCGGACACCGACGAGTCCATGAACCGCTGCCCCGCGAGCCTGATCGCCGCCGCGTAGGCGGGCGTCTGGAGCAGCCCCGGGATGACGATCATCTCGATGGTGCGCACCTCCGTGGCATCGGCCTCCTGCCGGGCGTAGGTCCGCGCCTCCGGGGTGAAGGCAGCGGCGTACACCAGGCGGGTGCCGTCCTGCTTCGCGTCCTCCCACAGCGCTTCCGCCTCGCGCCGTTCGGCATCGGTCGCCCCGTAGAGCCCGAGCAGCGCGCCCAGTTCGGTCCAACTCGGACTGATGTAACCGTTCTCCATCCGCGACAGCGTCGACTGCGTCTTCCTCGTCAACGCGTGGTAGTCGATCTCGGTCTTGCCCGCACGCTTGCGCAAGGCGTTGAGGAACTGCCCCAGCTTGCGCTTGCGTCGGGTTTGGACGGCTGCCATGCGGATCGCTCCTCGCTGGAAAAGAACTGCGAACACCCTAGTGCTGTTCCGCAGCCCGCTCGCGTTCACTCGATCGAGCGTCTAACAGGTGCATATTCGCCCTTGCTCGTCACTCGTCGTCAGTGGCGGTCCGGGCACCGCCGGGCACGCCGCAGGACGTGCCCGGCGATCTGGACGAGTGATCAGCGCGGACTAAAGTCTGGCCACATGTACATCTCGCAGGTCCGGCTGCGGAACGTCAAGGGGTTCCACGGCGCCCGCGAAGTGGATCTCAAGCTCACCGCGCCCGGCTGGACGGTGATCGCGGGCCGCAACGGGTCGGGCAAGACCTCGCTGCTCAGGGCGATCGCGCTGGCCGTGAGCGGTCCGGCGGTGGCGCGCAACCTGGTGCCCGACTTCGAGAACTGGGTCACCGCGGGCCAGCGGGAGGGCGTCGTCCAGGTCCAGTTCACCCACGACCGGCGGGTGGAGCGGTTCGGCAAGGGCCGCCCGCCGGAGGGCAGGCTGTGGGCCGGCCTCGGCTGGACGATGCCGGACGAGGAGAGCCGGCCGACGCACCGCGGCCTGCAGCCGTCGCTGAAGGAGAAGCTCGAGGGCAGCAAGACCGCCGCCCCGCGCGGACCCTGGCAGGACAATCCGACCGGGTGGTTCTGCGCGGCCTACGGCCCGTTCCGGCGGCTCGTCGGCGGCGCGGGCGAGGCGCAGCGGCTGATGCTGAGCCACGGTCCGGTGTCGCGGCTGGCGAGCCTCTTCCACGAGGACGCGTCGCTGGCCGAGGGCGTCGGCTGGCTGATCGAGCAGCACCTGAGGTCGCTGGAGCGCAGGCCGGGCGCGGAGGAGCTGAAGACGGTCGCGCTCGGCGTGCTGTCGGACGGCCTGCTGCCCGACGACTACCGGATCGAGGGCGTCGACTCCGACGGCCTGTGGGTGGTCAGCGGCGGGCACCGGTTCCCGCTGCGGGAGATGAGCGACGGCTACCGCACCGTCGCCGCGCTCGTGGTGGACCTGATCAAGCAGATCCACGAGTCGTACGGCGACCTGAAGACCGCGCCCACCGCCCACGGCCTGGCCCTGACCGCGCCCGGCGTGGTGATCATCGACGAGGTGGACGCGCACCTGCACGTGTCCTGGCAGAAGCGGATCGGCGGCTGGCTCAAGGAGCACTTCCCGAACATCCAGTTCATCGTCACCACGCACAGCCCGTACCTGTGCCAGGCCGCCGACCCCGGCGGGCTGATCCGGCTGCCCGGACCGGACCAGCAGGAACCGCCGCGGGTGGTCGACCAGGACCTCTACGAGCGGATCGTCTACGGCAGCGGCGACGACGCCGTGCTCTCGGAGCTGTTCGGCCTCGACACGCCCTACTCCGAACGCGCGCAGGAGCTGCGCGCCGAGCTGGTGGAGCTGGAGGTGGCGGTGATCGGCGGCACGGCCGACGCCGACGCGGTGCGCCGTTACGAGGTGCTGCGGGCGCTGCTGACCAGCTCGCCCGTGGCGCGCACGCGCGAGGTGTCCGCGCGGCTGGAACGCGACGGCACGTGATCCGGCTCGTCCGGCCCGCGCTGCCCGCCGAGCTGGCCGACCGGCTGCCCGACCTGACCGCGGAGATCGGGGACGCCGCGCACCCCACCCGCACGGCACGCGCGCTGTGGAAGCGCGCTGTGGTGCGTCGGAACGTGCACGCGCCGTTGCGGCGGCTGTTGGAGGGCATGGCGCCGGGCTACCAGCGGTGCATGTACTGCGGTGACAGCCAGGGCACGGACATCGACCACTTCGAGCCGCTGTCGCTCAACCCGCTGCGCACGTTCGACTGGCTCAACCACCTGCTGGCCTGCTCGACGTGCAACAGCAACCTCAAGCGGGACCGGTTCCCGGTGGCGGACGACGGCACGCCGCTGCTGGTCGACCCCACGACGGAGGACCCGTTCGACCACTTGCTGCTCACGCTGTCACTGGGCGTGTACGTGGCGCGCACGGAGAAAGGCGCGGCCACCATAGATGTTTGCGGGCTCAACCGACCGGTCCTGACGCAGGGCCGGGTGCACGCGAGGCGGGTGGTGCTGATGTGCCTGTCGCGCTGGACGGCCGGTCGGGCGCTGGGCACGGCGGCCGAGATGCGCGAGGCCGTGCTGACCGTCCAGGGGCAGCCGTTCGCCGACGTGTGCCAGGCGATGCTGCGGCTGGCGCTCTCACCCGGCGCGGAGCGGGTGTTCGAGGACACGCCGTGGGCTCTGGCCGTGCTCCGGGACGACGAACTGCGCGCGCAGCTGCTCGCGTGACCGGATCCTGCACCGTCCACAGAGCTCACTTCGGACATGTGTTCCGAGCGCCGTCCGCGAAATCAACCTGAAATTGTCGGACCCCGGGTCCATCATGGCCCGCATGGCAGACGCAATCGTGGCCGAAGGACTGGTCAAGCGCTACGGGTCGGTGGTCGCCCTCGACGGCCTCGACCTCGTGGTGCCGGAAGGGACCGTCATGGGCCTGCTCGGGCCCAACGGCGCGGGCAAGACGACGACGGTGCGGGTGCTCACCACGCTGCTGGAGCACGACGAGGGCACGGCGACGGTCACCGGCCTCGACGTCGTCGCCGACGCCAAGGAGCTGCGCCGCCGGATCGGGCTGTCCGGCCAGTACGCGGCCGTCGACGAGAACCTGACCGGGTTCGAGAACCTCGACATGGTCGGCCGCCTCTACCACCTGGGCAAGCGGCCCAGCCGGGAACGGGCGCGCGAGCTGCTGGAGCGGTTCGACCTGGTGGACGCCGCCGACCGGCCCGTGAAGGGCTACTCGGGCGGCATGCGCCGCCGGCTCGACCTGGCGGGCGCGCTGGTGGCCAAGCCGAGGGTGCTGTTCCTCGACGAGCCGACCACGGGCCTCGACCCGCGCAGCCGGCTCGGCATGTGGGACGTCATCGCGGAGCTCGTGGCGGGCGGCACCACGCTGCTGCTCACCACGCAGTACCTGGAGGAGGCCGACCGGCTCGCGGACGAGATCGCGGTCATCGACCACGGCCGGGTCATCGCGCTGGGCACCGCGGACGAGCTGAAGGCGCAGGTGGGCGGCGAACGGCTGGAGCTGACCGTCGGCTCGGCCGGGGACGCGCAGACGGCGAAGGCGGCGCTGACGCCGTTGGCGATCTCGGAGATCACCGTGGACGACCGCGGGCACCGGCTGACCGTGCCGGTGTCGGGCGGCGCCGACGTGCTGGTCGACGGTGTCCGCAGGCTGGACGCCGAGTCGGTCAAGGTGCTCGACATCGGTCTGCGCAGGCCGACGCTGGACGACGTGTTCCTCACGCTGACCGGGCACGCGGCGGGCGGGACCGACACCGACGAGAAGCAGGGGGAACAGGCGGGATGAGCGCGTTCACACAGGCGTTGGGCGACGGAGCGGTGGTCGCCAAGCGCAACCTCATCAAGATCAAGCGGGTCCCGGACCTGATCGTGTTCTCGACGTTGTCGCCGATCATGTTCGTGCTGTTGTTCGCGTACGTGTTCGGCGGCTCGATCGCCATCCCGGGCATGGACTACCGCGAGTTCCTGATGGCCGGGATCTTCGCGCAGACCGTGGTGTTCGGCGCGACCATCACCGGCGCCGGGCTGGCCGAGGACATCCAGAAGGGCGTGATCGACCGGTTCCGGTCGCTGCCCATGGCGCGGTCGGCGGTGCTGATCGGGCGGACCACCAGCGACCTGGTGAACAACGTCATCGTCATCCTGGTGATGTCGGTGACCGGGCTGATCGTCGGCTGGCGGATCCACTCGTCGCCGCTGGAGGCGCTGGCCGGGTTCGCCCTGCTGCTGCTGTTCGCCTACGGGGTGTCGTGGGGCATGGCGATCGTCGGGCTCATGGTGCGCAGCCCCGAGGTGTTCAACAACGCCTCGTTCATCGCCATCTTCCCGCTGACGTTCGTCGCGAACACGTTCGTGCAGGAGAACAACCTGCCCGGACCGCTGAAGACGTTCGCCGAGTGGAACCCGGTGTCGGCGGTCACGGCCGCGGCCCGCGAACTGTTCGGCAACACCAATCCGATGGCGTCCGAGCCGAAGGCGTGGCCGTTGCAGCACCCGGTGCTGATGACGTTGATCTGGGTGGTCGTGTTCCTGCTGATCTTCGTGCCGCTGGCGATCCGGCAGTACCGCAAGGCGGTGTCCCGCTAGGCCAAGCGGCCGGTCGCGAGTTTGTCAAGAGCCGAACAGGTTTCAGATCGACCGCACGACGGGTAGCCGGTGGACAAGAGAGCCCGAGGAGGCGCAGATGTCCACCGGTACCACCATCGGCGTGATCGTCGTCGTGCTGGTCGTACTGGCCGCGATCGCGGTGCTGCTGAAGTTCCTCATGCAGCGCAAGAGGTTGCGTTCGAAGTTCGGCCCGGAGTACGAGCGCGCGTTGGAGCACAACGGCAGCCGCATGGCGGCGGAGCGCGAGCTCGCCGAGCGGGAACGGGAGCACTCGAAGCTCGAGCTGCGCACGTTGGACTCGGCGACGCGAGACAACTACACCCGCAACTGGACCCAGGTCCAGGAGCGGTTCGTCGACGAGCCGACCGAGGCCGTCGGCCAGGCGGACCGCCTGGTCACCGACCTGATGGCCGAACGCGGCTATCCCACTGAGGGGTACGAGCGCCGCGAGAAGCTGTTGTCCGTCGAGCACTCCCGCACCCTCGACCACTACCGGCACGCGCACGCGATCACCGAGCGCCAGGCGCGCGGCGAGGCGACGACCGAGGACCTGCGCACCGCGATGGTCCACTACCGCACCGTGTTCGAGGACCTGCTGGGCGACCACCGGGAAGGGGCACGGTCATGACCGACCAACGTCAGCACCTCACCACCGAGGACTTCGCCGAGCGCTCGCCGGTCGAGCAGACCCCGGCCGACCGCGATGTCGCGGAGCCGAACCTGACCGACCAGGAGCGCTACGACCGGGAAGCTACGCCGCAGGACGAGCAGCCCGCGCACGACTCGCCGGCGCACGACTCGCCGGCGCACGACTCGCCGGCGCACGACTCGCCGGCGCACGACTCGGCCACGTACGGCTCGGCAACGCAGGGTTCGGCAACGCACGCCGAGGCCGCGCACGCCGAGGCGGGCGAGCGCGTCGATCCCGACACCGACCAGCAGTCCGCCTGGAGCGAGGAGCCGGTCGAGCTGTCCGCGGTCGACACGACGGCAGGCGACGCCCCGCTGTTCACCGCGGACGACGCGGCCGACTACCAGGCCGAGTGGCGGGCGCTGCAAGCCGACTTCGTCGACGACCCGCGCGAGGCCGTGCAGCGGGCGGATGAACTGGTCGCCCAGGTGATGCAGACCCTGGCCACCACGTTCAACGAGCACAAGCACGCCTTGGAGGAGCAGTGGCACCGGGGCGACGAGGTGCAGACCGAGGAACTGCGGCAGGCCCTCAAGCGCTACCGCACGTTCTTCGACCGCTTGCTGTCCGTGTGACCGCCGACGAGTGAAGACTCCCCGTTGTGCGTCTGGCGACCCAGGTGCACAACGGGTGTTTCACGTCGTCATCCGGGAACTGCCCGGTCTCAGCCGGGCAGTTCCCGGATCTCCATCTCCAGCACGTCGATCTCGTCGCTGATCGCCTCGTCCAGCATCCGGTCGAGCAGCTCGGAGCAGTCCGACGACCCGATGCCGAACCTGGGCACCTGCTCCCACCACACCGCCGGGTTGTTCCAGAACGAGCCGGAACCCTGGTCGACGCCTTCGAGGCAACGCAGCCGCGAATCGTCGTCCGGCAGTCGGCGGACGTAGTCGATGAACCGGGCCAGCGCGTCCGGGTTGATCACCGGCACCGCGCCGTACCCGCGCAGGCAGTCCTCGAGCTCCGTCAGGAACTCCTCTTTGAACGTCACGGCGCCACCCCCGCTTCCCCCGCTACCGTGCGGGTGAGGAGGACTCACGTACCAGGGCAACAACGGTACCCCCGCCGGGGTACGCAGAACTTGCTGCCAACGGGCGGTTTCCGGGAAAGATTCGCTAACGTTGCGCGCCTGCCCGCGCCGAAGGCCCGCGATTCCACTGTTATGTCCTAAGTGGACCGACGTGCCGCCGGCGGCACGGTTACCGCCACGTGACCTTCACTCCGCCCGCAACCGCGCCACGAAGCTGAACCGGTCGCCCCGGAAGAGCGAGCGGACCCGCTCGATCGGCTCGCCGACGTCGTCGTGGGACACGCGGTGCAGCAGCAGCATCGGCAGTGCCGGGTTCGTGCCGATGAGCAACGCCTCGCGCGGCGTCGCCAGGACCGTCTCCACCCGTTCCTCGGCCTCGGCGAACACCACGCCCAACCGGTCGCTGAGGCACGCGTACAGCGACGTGGTCGGGTCCAGCACCTCCAGCAGCGTCGGGAACCGCGCCGCGGACAGGTAGGTCGACTCCAGGCCGACCCGCTCGCCGTCGGCCAGCAGCACGCGTTCCAGGTGGACCACCTCGTCGCCACGCCCGATCCGCAGGTCCCGCGCCAGCACCTCGTCCGCGGGCAGGTGCTCGACGGTGATCACGCTGCGCGTCGCGTCGACGCCCTGCCGCCGCATGCCCTCGGTGTAGCTGAGCAGCGACAACGGCTGCACCAGCTTGGGCGGCGCGACGTAGGTGCCGCTGCCCTGCCGTCGTTGCAGCTTGCCCTCGAGCACCAGTTCCCCGACGGCTTGGCGCAGCGTCACCCGCGACACCGAGAACCGCTCGGCCAGCTCCCGCTCCGACGGCAGCGCCGTGCCCTCGCCGAGGGCGTCGACGAGCCACAGCAGTTCGGTCTTCACCGCGTAGTAGCGGGGGATGCGGCCGTGTTCGGGGATGCCGGCGCGGACCGGCCCGTCCGCGCGGTACTGGGGCACGTAATGCGAGGCATGCACACAGCCGAGCCTACGGTGCGATCCGGGCCGGTCAGACCGCTGACGGGGTGGGTCGCAGATCACGGGACGAGCGTCGGCGGGTCCGGGATGGCGTAACCGGAAGCACCCACGTTGGTCTCCAACGACTTGCGCCACTCGCCGGAGTCGATCATCTTCCGAACGGCCGCGGTCACCTTCGCCTTGCTGGTCGGATCACCTCGGCGCAGGCCGATGCCGTACTCCTCCTTGCTGAACGGCTGGTTGACCACGCGCAGCAGCTCGGGGTTCTGCGCGGCGTACCCGGCGAGGATCACGTCGTCGGTCGTCATGGCGTCCACCTGCTCGGCCAGCAGCGCCGTGACGCAGTCGCTGAAATTGGGGTATTCCTCGAGTTGCACGGACTGCGCGAACCGGTCTTTCACGTACTGCGCCGACGTGGTGTTGGCCACCGAGCACAGCTTCAGGTTGCCGGAGTTGAGCGATTCCGGTCCGGTGATCCGCTCATCGGTCAACCGGACCAGCAGGTCCTGCCCCGCCACGAAGTACGGTCCGACGAAGTCGATGACCTCCTTGCGCTTGTCGGTGATCGAGTAACTGGACACGACGAGGTCCGCGGCGCCCTCGGTGAGCAGCTTCTCGCGTTCCGAGGGCGTCGCCTCGGTGAACGTGATGCCGGATTCCTCGACCCCCAGCTCTTTCGCCACATAACGGGCCACGTCGATGTCGAAGCCGCGGTAGGTGCCGTCCAAACGGCGCACACCGAGCCCCGGTTGGTCGTACGCCACGGCGATGGTCAGCTTGTCGGAGCTGTCCGCCTTGCCGGCGACGGTCGTGTCGTCACCGGTGGAGCACGACGCGAGGACAAGCGCGGCGGAACACGCCACCAGCAGGGCGCGCAACGGTGCCAGAGCCATTCTTCCCCTTTTCGGGAGGTTCCTCGGGTTGCCGGAAACCTAAGCGCCCCAAGGGACTTGGTCCATAGCCAAGAAGAAGATAGGGGACACCTGATCGGTCAAGGGTGACGGTTGGGTATCGAGACCGTGACCGTGCTAACGCGCGCCGCCGGGCGAGCGCAGCCGCCTGGGACCGGTGTCATGCCGCGACGGCGGCGGGCCCAGCGTCACCCGGGCGCTGCTCACGTAGGCGCCGGCCGAACTGGCCAGCACGGGCTCCAACGACAGCTCCCGCACCTCGGGCAGGTCCTCGGCGAGCGCGGCGAGCCGCAGCACCAGGTCCTGCAACGCGACCAGGTCCGCCGGCTCGTCGCCCCGGTACCCCGCCAGCAGCGGCGCGGCCTTGGGCGCGCGCACCAGCGCCGCCGCGTCCGCGTCGGTCAGCGGCACCGCGCGGTAGGCCCGGTCCCCCAGCAGGTCGCTGACCAGTCCCGACAGCCCGAACGACACCAGCGTGCCGAAGGACGGGTCGTCCTGCAGGCCCAACACGCACGAGATCCCCTTGGGCGCCATGCGCTGCACGTACACCTCCGGCCGCTCGGACATCCCGGCCAGCATCCCGTACGCCGTGCGCACGGCCTCCTCGCCGGACAGGTCGAGCCGCACGCCGACCAGGTCGGTGCGGTGCCGCAGCCGGTCGTCGGTGGACTTCATCGCCACCGGGTAGCCCAACTCCCCCGCCGTCCGCACCGCCTCGTCCGCCGACGTCACCACCCGGAACGGCACGACCCGCACCCCGTAGCACGCGAGCAGCCGCACGGTCGTGTCGTCGTCGAGCGGCAGTTCACCGTCGAGCGCCCGCGACGCCACGATGGCCTGCGCGGCGTCGGGGTCGATGCCCTCGGGCCGGACGAACGTGCCCTGCGGCGCGGACCGCCACCGCGCGTACCGCGTCACACGTGCCAACGCCAGCACAGCGCGTTCCGGACTGGGATACGACGGCACGGAACCCCGTCCGGGCGCGCCACCGGGACCGGGCACCGCCAACTCGGCCGGCACGCCCTCCACTGCCAGGAACGTCGACGCGATCGGCTTGGCGTGCCCGCCCTGCTCCACGACCTCGCGCAACGCGCGGGCGAACGTCGTGCCGGGCACCGCCAGCGGCGGCACGAACACCACCACCAGCGCGTCCGCGTCCGGGTTCGCCAACGCCTCCCGCACCGCCTCGGCGAACGCCTCCGGCCCGGCCTGCGCCCCGACGTCCACCGGCTCGCCGGCCAGCTCCAGACCCTGTGCCAGCGCGGTGTCCGCGGCCAGCAGACCGATCGCGGTCGAGTTGCCGACCACGGCGACGCGCGGCCCGGCGGGCAGCGGCTGGTGCGCCAGCAGCAACGCGGTGTCGAACAGCTGCGCCAGCGACTCCACCCGGATCACGCCGGCCTGCTCGAACAACGCCTGCACGCTCGACTCGTCCACCGGCACCGAGGTCGCCGCCAACGCGGGAGTCACCGCGTGCCGGCCCGACTTCACCGCGACGATCGGCTTGGTGCGGCCGAGCCGGCGGGCCAGCCGGGCGAACTTGCGCGGGTTGCCGAACGACTCCAGGTACAGCAGCACCACGTCGGTGGCCGGGTCGGTCTCCCAGTACTGGAGCAGGTCGTTGCCGGAGACGTCCGAGCGGTTGCCCGCGGAGACGAACGTGGACAGGCCCAGGCCGCGATCGGCGGCGGTGGCCAGGATCGCGGTGCCCAGCGCGCCGGACTGGCAGAAGAAGCCGGTGCGACCGCGGGCGGGCAGCTCCGGCGCCAGGGTCGCGTTGAGGCGCACGCCCGCGTCGGTGTTCAGCACGCCCAGCGCGTTCGGGCCGACCACCCGCATGCCGTGCGCGCGGGCCTCGGCGGCGAGCCTGCGTTCGGCGCTCAACCCGCCCGGCCCGGTCTCGCCGAACCCGGACGTGACCACGACCAGCGCTTTCACGCCCTTGGCCAGGCAGGCGTCCATCACCTCGTCCACGCCCGCGGCAGGGACCGCGACGACGGCGAGGTCCACGTCGTCGGGGATCTCCAGCACCGACGGGTAGGCGCGCACCCCGCGCACGGACCGGTGCTCGGCGTTCACCGGGTAGACCGGTCCGGCGAAGTCGGCGGCGAGCAGGTGGGTCAGCACCGCGTGACCGATCTTGGTCTGGTCGGTGGACGCGCCGATCACCGCGATCGACTTCGGGTGCAGCAGGTTGTGCACGCTGCGCGCCTCGGCGGCCTGCTCGCGGGCGCGGGCCACCTCCACCGACTCCTCGGTCGGGTCGATGTCGAACTCCAGGTGCACCACGCCCTCCTCGAACGCGCGGCTCACTCCGTAGCCCGCGTCCCGGAAGATCCGCACCATCTGGCCGTTCTCCGCCAGCACCTCGGCGGTGAACCGGCTCAGCCCGCGTTCCCGCGCGGCGGCGGCGAGGTGTTCGAGCAGGATCGAGCCGAGGCCGCGGCCCTGGTGGGCGTCCTCGACCACGAACGCGACCTCGGCGCTGCCGGTGCCGCCGAGCCGGTCGTAGCGGCCGACGGCCACGATGTCGTCGCCGAGCAGCGCGGTGAACGCGACCCGGTCGGCGTGGTCGACGGTGCTGAAGCGTTCGAGGTCGCGCTTGGGCATGCGCGGGTAGGGGCCGAAGTAGCGGTAGTAGCGGGTCCGCTCGGACAGCCTGCCGTGGAACGCGAGCAGCTTCTCCGCGTCGTCGGGCGTGATCGGGCGCAGGTGGACCGTGCCGCCGTCGCTGAGCACGACGTCGGCCTCCCAGTGCCTCGGGTAGTCGAACGGGTCCACGGCTCTCAGTCCCTCGGGTCGTCGGGGTCCAGGCCGTGCAGCGGGAACACCGCGCGCCGCGTCTCCACGACCGCCAGGTCGACCGGGGTGTCGAGCTCGCCGCCCCACCGCTCGAACGCGGTGTCGGAGCCGTCGGTCATGGAGGACGGCAGCGGCCAGTTCGGCGCCAGGGTCGAGGCGTGGGCGACCCAGTCGGCGGGCAGCGGGGTGTTCGGGTCGACGTCCCGGTCCAGCACGGTGGCCAGCAGGTGCGTCCAGCTGCGCGGCACGACGCGCAGCAGCTCGTACCCGCCGCCGCCCAGCGCCAGCCAGCGGCCGTTCGCGGTCTGCTCGGCCAGCTCGCGCAGGCGGCGGTAGACGGCGCGGTGGCCGTCGACGGTGAGCGCGAGGTCGGCCAGCGGGTCCTCGCGGTGCGTGTCCACGCCGCACTGCGTGACCAGCAGCTGCGGCCTGAACGCCGCGAGCAGCGACGGGACGGTGGCCTCGAACGCGCGCAGCCAGCCCTGGTCGCCGGTGCCGGGCGGCAGGGCCAGGTTCACGCTGGCGCCCTCCGCGCCCTCGCCGCCCACCTCCGCGGGCCGTCCCGTGCCTGGCCAGAGGCTCATCGGGTGCTGGTGGATCGAGACGGTGAGCACGCGCGGGTCGTCGTAGAAAGCGGCCTGCACGCCGTCGCCGTGGTGCACGTCGGTGTCGATGTAGGCGATCCGGTCGAAGCCGTTGTCGAGCAGCCACGAGATGGCCACGGCGCAGTCGTTGTAGACGCAGAACCCGGCCGCGTGGTCGCGCATGGCGTGGTGCAGCCCGCCCGCGATGTTCACCGCCCGGTCCACCTCGCCCGAGGCGATCCTCCGCGCGGCGGCCAGCGAACCGCCCACGACCAGCGCGGACGCCTCGTGCATGCGGGCGAACACCGGGTTGTCCGCGGTGCCGAGGCCGTGGCCGACGTCCCAGCCGGCCATCGGCGCTGCCTGCACGGCGTTGAGGTAGGACGGCTCGTGCACGCGTTCGATCTCGTCGTCCGTCGCCGGGTCCGGCTTGACGAGCCCCACGCCGTCCAGCACGCCGAGCGCGGTCGCCAGCCGGACGGTCAGGTCGAGCCGGACGGGGTTGAGCGGGTGGTCCCCGCCCAGGTCGTAGCCGAGGAAGGACTCGTCCCAGACAACGGCGGCTCCCGTACCCATGTCGGCAACCTAACTCACCGGGCGCGCGGTGGTGTGATCACAGGTTGGTCGACCCGGGCGTGCGGACCTCCCGGGTGGACTTAGAGTCTGCCGAGACGACGCGGGCCAGGATTGCGGCCATCGAGGATGGAACCCCGCACGTCGGAACGGGGTCAGAGAAGACATGCACCTGCGACGAGTCCCCGCCCTGACCGCCGTGCTGGCCTTGGCGCTCACGCTCGGGCTGTCGGCCTGCGCCACCACGGTCACGGGCAGCCCGGTCGCCGCCGCGGGCGGGTCGACCGGGGAGAAGACCACTTCCGGCAAGCCGTCGTCGACCAAGGAGTCCTCGCCCAAGACGTCCAGCAAGGCGGGCTCGCCGAAGACCACCGAGGCCGACAAGCCGTCCGGCGACGTGAAGATCACGACGAAGAAGAAGACCGAGGGCTACGAGGACTGCGACATCCTCACGCCCGAGGACGTGGCCGCCGCCGTCGGCGCGTCGAAGGGCGGCGAGAAGGGCTGCGTGCAGAGCACGGAGGACCCGTTCTCGGTCGTGCTGTTCATGGTCACGTTCGCCGAGTACGAGGGTGAGGCGCGGACCATCGAGGTCGGCGGCAACACCGCGTACGAGGTGAAGGAGAAGGGCGGCGACTGCACGGTGCTGGTCATGCTGACCGACGACCCGGACGAGATCACCCCCGCGTTCCAGGCGACCGTGACGCCGATCGACGAGATCGACCCGTGCGAGATCGCGCTGAAGCTCGCCACCAAGGGCTTCGAGAAGATCCCCAACGCTTGATCTGTGTTGGGTTGCGCCGCCTCCGGCGTCGCGGGCGAGGTCGCCGGGAAGTCGACCGTTCGCGCCCTGATTCCCGGCGATCGACAGCGTGATCGCCGGGAATCAGGGCGCGACCTCGCGGTCAGGCGGGGTGGGGGCCGGTGGCGGCCGGGCGAGAGGTGTCCGAGGACCACTGTGACCAGGAGCCGGCGTAGAGCGGGGCGGGGTGGTCCGGTGTGGTGATGCCGGCCACTTCCAGGGCCAGGACCACGGACGATGCCGTGACGCCGGACCCGCAGTAGGCCGCGACCGGGCGGTCGGACGTGACGCCGATGGCCTCGAAGCGCTCAGCCAGCGCCGCCGCGGGCAGCCAGCGGCCGGCGGAGGTGTGGCCCGAGGTCGGCGCGTTCAGCGCGCCCGGGATGTGCCCGGCGCGCGGGTCGACCGGCTCGGTCTCGCCCCGGTAGCGCTCGGGGGCGCGGGCGTCGAGCAGCACGCCCGACCCGGTGAACGCGGCGGCCTCGTCGGCGTCCAGCACGGGCATGCCGCCGGGGGTCACGACCACGTCGCCGGGAACGGGCGTCGGCGTGCGCGCGTCGACGGGGCGGCCCTCGGCGGTCCACGCCGCGAAGCCGCCGTCCAGGACCGCCACCTCCGGGTGACCGGCCCACCGCAGCAGCCACCAGGCGCGTGCGGCGACGGACCCGTCACCACCGTCGTACGCCACGACCGGGTGATGTCCGCGGACGCCGGCCGCGCGCAGCACGGTTTGGAGCGCCGCCGGGTCCGGCAGCGGGTGGCGGCCACCGGCGCCGGGCGGCGAGGACAGCTCGGTGTCGAGGTCGACGTAGACGGCGCCGGGAACGTGCCCGACCTCGTAGTCTTGACGTCCCGGCGGTCCGCCCAGTCGCCAGCGGACGTCGAGCACGACCGGTGGTTCGGCCCCGTCCAGCGCGGCGGCCAGGGCTTCGGTGCTGATCAGTGGATGCACGGCACCATCCTGCACCCGTGACCGGCCGACTAGCATTGACGCCATACGAAGGGGAGCGGGTGTGAACGAGCTCATCGACACTACCGAGATGTACCTCCGCACGATCTACGAGCTCGAAGAAGAGGGCGTAGTGCCTCTGCGCGCGCGGATCGCCGAGCGGCTGGCGCAGAGCGGTCCGACGGTCAGCCAGACGGTCGGGCGGATGGAACGCGACGGTCTCGTCATCGTGGCGGACGACCGCCACCTCGAGCTGACCGAGCAGGGTCGCAACCTGGCCATCGCGGTCATGCGCAAGCACCGGCTCGCCGAGCGCCTCCTGGTCGACATCATCGGCCTGGAGTGGGAGCACGTGCACAGCGAGGCGTGCCGCTGGGAGCACGTGATGAGCGAGGCCGTCGAGCGCAAGCTGGTCAAGCTCCTCGGCAACCCCACCACCTCGCCCTACGGCAACCCCATCCCCGGGCTGGACAAGCTGGGCGACGGCGAGCCCGCCCCGCCCGCCGAGGCCGACCTGGTGCGGATCGACGAGGTGGCCCGGCGCGGCGGCGGTCGCGTCGAGGTGCGCCGGATCGCCGAGCACGTGCAGCTCGACGAGGACCTGATGGCCGAGCTGAAGGCCGCCGGCGTCGTGCCGGGCGGCACGGTCGAGGTCGACTCCCTCGGCGGCGCGAAGGTCATCCAGGTCCGCGGCAACGGCACGGTCGCCGAGTTGGACCCGGCCGTGGCGCACGCGGTCCTGGTGCAGGCCCGGTGAGCCCGGCGCGGCGCGCGATCGCCGCGTTCACCCGGCTGCACGGCGACGCGCCGAGCGGTGTCTGGTCGGCGCCCGGCCGGGTGAACCTGATCGGGGAGCACACCGACTACAACGACGGTTTCGTGCTGCCGTTCGCGTTGCCCCACCGGACCGCGGTGGCCGCGTCGGCGCGTGACGACGGACAGTTGCACGTGGCCACGGTGGGTGACGACGGTGTGGTGCAGCAGGCCGCGCCGGTGCGGGTCGCCGACCTGGAGCCCGGCGCGGTCGGTGGTTGGGCGGCGTACCCGGCGGGTGTGGCGTGGGTGCTGCGCGAGCAGGGCTTGACCACCGGCGCGAACCTGGTGATCGCGGGTGACGTGCCGGCGGGCGCGGGTCTGTCGTCGTCGCACGCGTTGGAGTGCGCGGTGGCGTTGGCGCTGCTCGGGCTGGACGGGCGTCCGGCCGACGACCTGCCGCGGATCGCGCGGTGGGTGCAGCGGGCGGAGAACGAGTTCGTCGGCGCGCCCACCGGTCTGCTGGACCAGACCGCGTCGTTGTGCTGTGCCGAGGCGCACGTGTTGTTCTTGGACGTGCGGTCGTTCAAGGCCGAGCAGGTGCCGTTCGACGCGGCCGAGCACGGCCTGGAAGTGCTGGTGATCGACACGCGGGCGAGCCATTCGCACACCGACGGCGGCTACGGCGCGCGGCGCGCGGGCTGCGAGAGGGCCGCGTCGATCCTGGGGGTCCCCGCGCTGCGGGACGTGGACGTGAGCGGGTTGGACGGCGCGCTGGCCCGGTTGCCCGAGGAGCTGCGCCCGCTGGCGCGCCACGTGGTGACCGAGAACGAGCGGGTGCTGGCGGCGGTGGAGCTGCTGCGCACGGGCCGGTTGGCGGAGCTGGGTCCGTTGCTGGACGGCTCCCACGCGTCGTTGCGCGACGACTACAGGGTGTCCGCGCCCGAGCTGGACGTCGCGGTCGACGCGGCGAAGGCGGCGGGCGCGTTGGGCGCGCGGATGACCGGTGGCGGGTTCGGCGGGTCGGCGATCGCGCTGGTGCCCGTCGGGCGGCACGACGAGGTGGTGCGGCGGGTGCTCGCCGCGTTCGCCGGACGTGGTTGGACGACACCGAGGACTTTCACGGCCGTGCCCTCGGCGGGCGCCGGCCGGGATCACTGACGGACCGGTCGAAAGCGGGGATGCAGGGTGAAGTTGCTCGTCACGGGCGGCGCCGGGTACGTGGGCAGCGTCTGCGCGGCCAGGCTGGTGGAGTCCGGGCACGAGGTGGTGGTGCTGGACGACCTGTCCACGGGGCACGCGGACGCGGCGCCGGAGGGCGTGCGGCTGGTCGAGGCGGGCATCGACGACGCGATCGGCGACCTGCTCGCCGAGGGTTTCGACGGTGTGCTGCACTTCGCGGCCAAGTCGCTGGTCGGCGAGTCCATGCAGGACCCGGCGAAGTACTGGCGGGGCAACGTGGTGACGTCGCTGCGGCTGCTGGACGCGATGCGCGAGCACGGCACGCCCCGGCTGGTGTTCTCCTCCACCGCCGCGACCTACGGCGAGCCGGAGCAGGTGCCGATCGCGGAGACCGCGCCGACCCGGCCCACCAACACCTACGGCGCGACGAAGCTCGCGATCGACCACGCGATCACCTCCTACGCCGCCGCGCACGGCCTGGCCGCCGTGTCGCTGCGCTACTTCAACGTCGCGGGCGCGTACGGACGGTTCGGCGAGCGGCACGGCGTGGAGACGCACCTGATCCCGATCGTGCTGCAGGTCGCGTCCGGCCGCCGTGAGCGGGTGCAGGTCTACGGCGACGACTGGCCCACCGAGGACGGCACGTGCGTGCGCGACTACATCCACGTCGTGGACCTGGCCGACGCGCACCTGCGGGCGTTGGAGCACGCGACGGCCGGTGAGCACCGCATCTACAACCTGGGCAACGGGTTGGGCTTCTCCGTCAAGCAGGTCGTCGACGCCTGCCGCGAGGTGACCGGCCACCCGATCCCCGCCGACGTGGCGCCGCGCCGCGCGGGTGACCCGGCCGTGCTCGTGGCCTCCAGCGAGAAGGCCCGCACCGAGCTGGGCTGGAAACCCGAACGGGTGGACCTGGCCGGCATCGTGCGCGACGCGTGGGACTTCACCCGGTCACAACAGGGGGCGTGATGGCAGGCAGTATCACCGAGGCCGGGTTCGGGGACCTGACCTCGTTCACGGAGATGCCGCGGCTCTCTTCGCTCGCGCTGTCACCGGACGGCACGCGGCTGGTCACCGTGGTGGCGACGCTCTCGCCGGACGGCAAGGCGTGGCAGGGCGCGCTGTGGGAGGTCGATCCGGCCGGTGAGCGCCCCGCGCGGCGGTTGACCCGTGGTGCGAAGGGCGAGTCGGCGCCGGCGTTCACGCCGGACGGCACGCTGCTGTTCCTCTCGGCGCGGCCCGACCAGGAGGCCAAGCCGGCCGATCGCGACAAGAAGGACAAGGCGGCGCTGTGGCTGCTGCCGCCCGTCGGCGAGGCGCGCGAGCTGTACCGCCCGGCCGGCGGGGTGTCGGAGTTCGCGGTGGCGCGGGAGGCGGGCACGGTGCTGCTCACGGCCGGCGCGCACCCGACCGTGGACTTCGGCGAGCAGGACGAGGAGCACCGCAAGGCGCGCGAGGACGCCGGGGTGACCGCGATCCTGCACGAGTCGTACCCGGTGCGGCACTGGGACTCCGACCTCGGGCCGAGTTTCCCCCGGCTGCTGGCGACCACGTCGCCGGTCGAGGTGGACCGCGAGCGGATCGACCAGTCGTCGGACCTGGTGGACCTGACGCCCAACGCCGCGGCGCGGCTGGACGACTCGCCCGCGATCAGCCCGGACGGCCGGTGGGTCGTGCGCACCGAGGGCGTCGCGGTGAGCGCGTCGTACGGCAAGCGGGTGCGGCTGCGGCTGACGTCGACCGACGGCGCGGTCGACCGGGTGCTGGCCGACCTCGACGGGCACTCGTTCCTGCAGCCGGTGTTCCTGCCGGACTCGTCGGGCGTGATCGCGGTGCGCGCGCTGGACTCCACCGCGGACCGCCCGTGGACGAACACGCTGGTGCGCATCGACCTGGAGTCGGGGTCGGTCGAGGAGTTGGCGGCGGACTTCGCCGAGGAGCCCGACCACCCGGTGGTGAGCCCGGTCGGTGACGCGGTGTACTTCATCAGCAGCCACCGGGGTCACCAGCCGATCTGGAAGCTCGACCTCGCGTCCGGCTCGGTGGTGAAGCTGACCGCGTCCGGCGCCTACACCGATGTGCGGGTCAGCCCCGACGGCGCGTCGGTGTACGCGTTGCGCAGCGCGTGGGACCACCCGCCGCAGCCCGTGCGGCTGTCCGCGTCCGGTGTGGACCAAGTGGCCGTGCCGCTGCCCGCGCCCGGTGCGGTGGAGTCGGTGCCGGGCACGCTGACCGAGGTCGAGACGGTGGTCGAGGACGGCCGGACCGTGCGGGCGTGGCTGGTGCTGCCTCGCGGCGCGTCGGCGTCGCAGCCGGCGCCGTTGCTGCTGTGGGTGCACGGCGGTCCGGTGATGAGCTGGAGCGGGTGGAGCTGGCGCTGGAACCCGTGGTTGATGGCGGCGCGGGGCTACGCGGTGCTGCTGCCGGACCCGGCGCTGTCGACCGGGTACGGGCACGACTTCGTGCGCGCCGGGTGGGCTTCGTGGGGCGACAAGCCGTACACGGACCTGATGGCGATCACCGACGTGGCGGTGCGGCGGGACGACGTCGACGACTCGCGGACGGCCGCCATGGGCGGGTCGTTCGGCGGGTACATGGCGAACTGGATCGCCACGCAGACCGACCGGTTCAAGGCGATCGTGACGCACGCGTCGTTGTGGCACCTGGACGCGTTCACCGGGACCACCGACGACTCGTACTACTGGATCCGCGAGATGGGCGACCCGCTGCGGCAGGAGGACTCCGTGCGGGCGAACTCGCCGCACCTGCGGGTGGCGGACGTCAAGACGCCGATGCTGGTGATCCACGGCGACAAGGACTACCGGGTGCCGATCGGCGAGGGGCAACGGCTGTACTTCGACCTCGTGCGGCACGGTGTCCCGGCGAAGTTCCTGTACTTCCCGAGCGAGAACCACTGGATCCTGACGCCCGGCAACGCCAAGGTCTGGTACGAGACGGTCTTCGCGTTCTTGGCTGAGCACGTGCTCGGCGAGCCTTGGGAACGGCCGGAACTCGTCTAGTCGGCGGACAGGTCCCCGGTTCTCCGCGCCCCGCGACCGCCGGCCGGGGAGCCGGGACTGTGAGGTCACCGGCCGAGGCCGGGCGCGTCGCGGTGGCGCGGACGGCTGCGATGCGCGCGGTTCGCGGCCCGGGGGCCGCGGACGGCTCTGGTGGGTCCGCAGGGGCACGGGAGCAGTGGCGCGGCGTGGCCACGCGGTGCGCCGAACCCGCCGGCACCCACCAGGCCGCAGCACCGCTCGCGGTCATCCCCATCCAGGCACAACGCCGGCGAAGAGAGCACCTCCTCCATGCACAGCTTCGAGATCACACCGATCGGCACGGTCCGCAACGACCGGACCGACGTCCAGCACACGGACAACTGGGGTGCCGTCCGCAGCACGATCACCGTCGACGAGCGCTTCGGCGAGGCGTGCCTCCAAGGGCTGGAGGGCTTCTCCCACGTGGAGGTCCTCTTCGTCTTCGACCAGTTCCCGGAGAGCGACGACTTCCGCGAACCCCGCCCGTACCGAGGCCGCCCGGACCTCCCGCCCGTCGGTGTCTTCGCGGGCCGCGGGCCGCGCAGGCCGAACCGCATCGGGGTGACGTGCTGCGCCATCGAGTCCGTGCGCGGCCGTGAGCTGACGGTGGTCGGCCTCGACGCGATCTCCGGCACCCCGGTCATCGACCTGAAGCCGACGATGGTGGAGTTCCTCCCGGCGGACGTCGTGCAGCCGTCCTGGGTCAGCCACTTGATGTCGGAGTACTTCCAGCCGTGAACGGCCCGCGGCTCTCCTGTGTCGTGGTTGCGGCTCGCCTTCTTGATCCTCCTTCTCCTCCGAGTCACCGGGCTGTGCGGGCGGGCTAGTAGGGGATTCGGTCAGCAGTTCGGGTGTGATCGGCAGCGGTGCGGGCGCGGCGCGTCGGCAGGCCGACCGAACCCCGCTCCGCACGGTCCGCACGCCGGCCCGGCCGGCGTGGGGCGTCGTCAGCCCGGTCGCGCGCGACGCGGGCCTGCGTCAGGTCATCGCGTTCACCTCCCGGCACTGCCGACGAGCCCGTGACCGCGCCCGGCAACCGGTCGTGGGGGTTCGTCGGTGACAGGTGAGGTGGGGCCGGGGGTCAGGGCTCGGTGAGGTTGGCGGGTGGGGTGGACCAGTCGGTGGCGGCCACCCGTTCGGCCAGGTGGCGGATCTGGGCCGGGGGAAGGCCTCCGTTCAGGGCCGCGCGGAGCAGTTCGGCCAGGCGGTGGTCGGGGTTGGCTTCTCCGGCGCGGTCCAGGGCGAGCAGGGCCAGGGTGCCGTTGCCCCTGATGTACGCCGAGAAGGCCAGGAGGGTGGCCGGTTCCGCCCGTTCCGGGGCGGGGCTCGCCCTGGTCAGCTCCGTCCACAGGGCCTCGGCGCTCCGGGCGTGCTCGCCGACGCAGTAGGCCAGGCTCGCGTCCCTCGTCAGCGGGTTCGACAGGGCGTGGGCGAGGTCGGCCACCGCTTCGTCGGTCAACAGGCGTTTGCGGGTGGCCGCGCGCAGCACCTCGGCGTGGATCAGCTCGCGGTCGCGCTGGGGCACGGTCTCGTCGTCCGGTGGCGGGTGGTCGGCGGCCAGGCGGTTGAGGAGGGTCGATCGGCGGGACAGGGCGTCCGGTGGGTCCGGGGTCAGGACGTCGCCCATCGCCTCACGGCTGGCGTAGGTGACGTGGCCCTCCGCCGCCGACGCCGCGGCGAACGCCGTGCTCGACGGGTCCGGAACGGTGCCCGAGGTGCCCACGTCGTGGTAGTCGAACCAGCGCTCGCCCTTCGCCGTCGCACGCGTCCACACGGCGAGCAGGAGCGGGACGTCGGCGGCGTGGAGGGCGTCGTCCAGCTCGTCCACCACCGCGTCGTGCGGCAGGTCCTCGGGCGGGTCGCCCGAACCGCCGCCGATCACGACGACCACGGCGTCGTCGCCCCGGCACCCGGCCAGCGGCGCGGTGAGCCGGTCGACCACGCGGCGCGGCACGCCGGCCGGCGGCAGGTCGGCGCGCAGCGTCATGGTCACGTCGTGGTCGCGCACCACCAGGACGACGACCGAATCGGACGGGTGGAAGCCCAGCAGGTGCGGCACGGCGGCGATCAGGTCGCCCGGGTCGCGCAGGCGGGTCGGGGGGAGCAGCTTCGTCATGGGTCCGACCCTGGCCCAGGTCGGCCCGGGTGGCCGGCGGCGGTCGTCGAACTGTGGACAACTCGCGGGAGGCCGCTCCCACCGAACTGGGAGCGGCCCGGCGACCTGCGGGAACTCAGCAGCTCGGTGCTACCTGACCGTCCGAACCTGTGTACACGTAGGCATCGGAGATGTAACCCGCCCCGATCTTGTCCCACAGGTTGGTGGTGCCGTACTTGCCGGTGATGGTCTCGCCCTGCGTCTGGCAGCTGATCGTCACCGTCGCGCCGTTCGCGACCGAGCCGACGGCCGCGTACTGGGTGCCGGGACCGGACCTGATGGTCACCGACGCGCCGCTGTCGGTGCCGACCGTGCCGGTCACCCCGCTGGTGCCGCACGAGTTGCGGCTGGTGTAGCTGCGCGTGCCCCAGTAGTAGATCTGCGTGCCGTTGAACTTGATCTTCTGGTCGACGCCGTTGAGCCTCTGCTCGTAGTGCAGGTGCGGCCCGGTCGACCCGCCGGTCGTGCCCACGCTGCCGACCCGCTGGCCGATCCGCACGGACTGCCCCACGGACACGCTCTGCGCGGACAGGTGCGCGTACCGGGTGCGCCAGCCACCACCGTGGTCGATCTCGACCCACCGCCCGTAGCTCGTGCTGCCCTCGTTCGCGACCCTCGTGACGCTGCCCGCCGCCGACGCGACGACCGGGTCGCCGTCGTCGTTCGCCCGGTTGAAGTCGACCGAGTTCGCGGGGCTGTGGTTGGTGCGGGTCTGGCCTTCCCACACCTGGTTGCACGGGAACGGCATCTGGAAGGTCGGCGCCGCCGCGGCCTCGCCCTGCGTGAGGACGAGGCCGATCAGCGGCGCCACCAAGGCCGTGACGAACACACGTCGGCTCATCTGCCACCTCCTTGACGACTAAGGGTGATCATCCGACCACGCCCGACCGCCTAAGTGGAAGACTTACCATGTGTTGAGTTGGTGAATTAGTTCCTAACCAACCGAACGGAGCAGCAACTGATCGCCCACTCAGCAGTTGCGGCTGGTGTAGTTGCGCGTGCCCCAGTAGAGGATCTGCGAGCCGTTGAACACGATCTTCTGCGCCACGCCGTCGAGCCGCTGCTCGAAGTGCAGGTGCGGCCCGGTCGAGCCGCCGGTCGTGCCGACGTCGCCGATGCGCTGCCCCCTCGACACGGTCTGGCCGACGCTCACCCGCTGCACGGACAGGTGCGCGTACCGGGTGCGCCACCCACCGCCGTGGCCGATCTCGATCCACCGGCCGTAGCTGGTGCTGCCCTCGTCCTCCACCCGCGTCACCGTGCCCGCCGCCGACGCCACCACGGGATCGCCGACGTCGTCGGCGCGGTTGAAGTCCACCGCGTTGGCCGGGCTGTGACCGGTCCGGGTCTGACCCGACCAGACCTGGTTGCACGGGAACGGCATCTGGAACCCGGGCGCCGCGGCGGCCTCGCCCTGCGCGAGGACGAGGCCGACCAGCGGCGCCACCAGTGCCGTGGCCCAAGCGCGCCGGGTTCGGCTCATCTGCCACCTCCTTGACGACTGTGGCGCCGATCCGACCACAGCCGCACCCGTTAGTGGAAGACTTTCTAAGTAGACACTTCGTGAATTACTTTCTAACCAACCGATCGGCGCAACGCGGCGAGGCCCCCGACCACGGGGAGCTCCACGACCGTCGACGTCAGGTCGATCGACAGCCCGGCGCCCGGATCCGGCCGCAGCGTGTAGTCGTGGTCAGAAGAGATCAGCACGAACTCGACGCGGTGACCAGACGGGACCACGTAGTCGTTCGGCTCCAGCTCGACCTCGACCCGGTACTGCTTGCCCGGCTCGATCGGCTTGGTCCGCGACGGCGACACCCGGTTCTGCGGGTCGGTCCACCCGCGCGTGATCACGTGCGACGTGCCGTCCGGCGCCCGGTCCACCAGCAACGCGGTCACGTTGGCCGCCGGCCGGTCGAACGAGATCGCCAGGTCGACCCGGGCCACGCCGGAGAACCGGAGCGGCGAGGCGGTCGGCCCCGTCGCGTACGACAGCCGGTTGCCGGAGCTGGGCAGGTCGATCAGGTCCTCGGCGAGCTTGGACGAGTCGTCGCGCAACGTCTCCACCACCGCGTTGCCGGGCACGGACGCGAGCCGCAGCGCGCCCTTGGCCGTGCCGCCCGCCCACGGGTGCAGCCGGGCGGTCGACGTGCCGGGAGCGGGCCAGTCGGCCTCGTCCACCCACGTGGTCTTGTCCTCGCGCTGGATCGTCGCCTTGGGCTCGCGCTCGATGCCGTTGTCGACGCCGTACAGGTAGTGGCTGAACCAGCGGTTGATCGTGCGCCGCCACTCGACCGACCGCAGCGTGTCCGGGTCGGTGTGCCCGGCCTGGTGCAGCCAGATCTTGTGCTCCACGCCGTGCCGCCGCAGCGCGTCGTACCACTGCGCGACGTGCTTGACCTTGACGTTCCAGTCGCTCAACCCGTGCACGGCCAGGACCGCGGCCCGCACCTCCGACGCGTCCTTGACGTAGTTGCGCTCGTCCCAGAACTCGCTGTAGTCGCCGGTCACGCGGTCCTGGCGGGCCGCCACGTCGGCGATCACCGGCTTGCAGACCTCCCGGTCCTCGCGCGTGTAGACGTACTCCGCCAGCACGTCGAGGTCCTCACCCTGGAACGTGCCGGGCGCGACCACCGCGCCGTCGGCCCGGTAGTAGTCGTACCAGCTGGAGATGGCCGCGATGGGCACGATGGCCTCGAGGCCCTCGACACCGGTGGCGGCGACCGCGTTGGGCAGGGTGCCGTTGTAGGACACGCCCATCATCGCGACCTTGCCGGTGGTCCAGCCCGCCGTGACCGGCGCGCCCGCCGCGTCACGCGCGGTGGCGCGGCCGTTGAGCCAGTCGACCACGGACTTCGAGCCGACCGTCTCGTTGTGGCCGCCCGAGGTGGGGCAGCCGGACGACTTGCCGGTGCCGAGCGACTCGGCGTAGACCATGGCGAAGCCGCGGGAGACGAAGTAGTCCTCGTAGCGGCCGGACCGGATCGGGGCCGGGTTGGGCCCGACGGCGGCGGCGATCCGCTCGTCCGCCTCCGCCTTGAGCAGCGAACCGTCCCGCTTGTCGTACCCGCCGCGCCGGTTCGGCACGTACAGCTCCACGTCGACGTCGTGGTTGGCCACGTCGTTGCCGCCGGAGAAGTACGGGCTGTTGAAGAACACCACCGGGACCTTCAGCCCGCGGTCGGTGGCCTTCTGGCGCACCACCTCGGTGTAGACCTCGTCGTCGTGCCCGTCGCGGTCGCTGTCGACCGGCGCGCGCACCCACACGCTCTCGCGGACCACGTCCTTCGGGTCGAAGACGGGTTGCGCCTCGCCACCGACGAACACCGGGCCTTCCGCGACGGCGCCGGCCACCGCGGGCGTCAGCCCCAGCGGCAACGTCACCAGGGCGGCGAGCACCGCGGCTCTCCGTGCACCCTTCACGACCGAACCCCCATCATGTGTAGGACAGGCTTGCGGGTGACCCTCCCCCGCGCCCCAAGACCTGTCAAGGGTTCCGAAAGTCCACAATGGACAGCAGTGGAAGACCCGACGAACGGCCCCTTGACCAGCGACGGAGACCTGTGCAGACTCCCCCGGGCCATGCTTGACTTCATCGCCGCGCTGCCCAAAGTGGAGTTGCACGTCCACCTCGTCGGGTCAGCCTCCCCCGCCACCGTCCTCACCCTCGCCCGCCGGCACGCCGGGCACGGCGTCCCGACCGACGAGCAGGAGCTGCTCCGGTTCTACGAGTTCACCGACTTCGGCCACTTCATCGACGTCTACGCGGCGGTGAACGACCTGGTCACCACGGGCGACGACGTCGCCGCGCTGGTGCTGGGCCTGGCCGAGGAGCAGGCGCGGCGCAACGTCCGCTACGCCGAGGTGACCGTGAGCGCGACCAGCCACCTGCGCGCGGGCATCGCGCCGGAGGAGCTGGACGAGGCCCTCACCACCAGCCGCGAGCAGGCGTTGGCCGAGCACGGCGTCGAGCTGGCGTGGGTGTTCGACATCCCCGGCCTGTGGGACCGGGACTTCGGTCTGACCAGCGCCAAGTACGCCGTCACGCACCGGCCGCCGGGCACCGTCGGCTTCGGGCTCGGCGGGTTCGAGGCGGACGCGCCCCGGCGGGCGTTCCGGGAGGCGTTCACCGTCGCCCGGGACGCGGGCCTGCACTGCGTGCCGCACGCGGGCGAGACGACCGGTCCGGACCAGGTCCGGGAGGCGCTGGACGAGCTGCACGCCGAACGGATCGGCCACGGCGTCAACGCGGTGCGCGACCCCGAGCTGCTGCGCCGGCTGGCCGCCGAGCGGATCACCCTGGAGGTCTGCCCGACCTCGAACCTCCGCACGGGCGCCGTCGAGGACCTGAAGGACCACCCGTTGCCGAGGCTGCTCGACGCGGGCGTGCCGGTCACGCTGGCCACGGACGACCCCGGCATGTTCCACACCGACCTGGACCGCGAGTACCTGCTGTGCCACGAGGTGTTCGGCCTGGGCAAGGCGGAGCTCGCCGAGCTGGCCCGCACCGGGGTGCGGGCCGGCTTCGCCTCCGACGACCTCAAACGGTCGCTGCTGGCCGAGATCGACGCGCTCGGTCACTGACACCGCCGGCCACCGCCACGCCGAGCGCGGCCAGCGCCATGACCGCGCCCACCCAGTTGGGCGCGGTGTAGCCGAACCCGGCGTCGATCGCCGCGCCGCCCAGCCACGCGCCCGCCGCGTTGCCGAGGTTGAACGCGGCGATGTTCGCCGCCGACGCCAGCGCGGGCGCGCCCGACGCCTGCTCCAACACCCTGGCCTGCAACGGCGCCACGGTCGCGAACCCGAACACGCCGAGCACCGCGATCGTCATCGCCGCCGGCACGGCCCATTGCGCGGTGAACGCGAACACCGCCAATACCACCGCCAGCGCACCCAGGAACGCGTACAGGCTGGGCATCAGGCGACGGTCCGCCGCACGCCCGCCCACCACGTTGCCCACGAACAGCCCGACCCCGAACAGCACCAGCAGCCACGTCACCGCGCCCGGCGAGAACCCGGCCACCTCCGTCATCATCGGCGCGACGTAGGTGAACGACGCGAACACCGCGCCGAACCCGAGCGCCGTCGTCACCAGGGCCAGCCACACACCCGGCCGCCGGAACACCGCCAGTTCGCCGCGCAGCCCGGTCGACGCGGGCTGAGGCGGCACCAGCGCCACGATCCCCGCCAGCCCGACCACGCCCAGCGCGGTCACCGCCCAGAACGTCGACCGCCACCCGAACTCCTGCCCGAGCGCCGTGCCCGCCGGCACGCCGAGCACGTTCGCCGCGGTCAGCCCGGTGAACATCATCGCGATCGCCCGCGCCCGCCGGTCCGGCGCGACCAACCCGGCCGCGACCACCGACCCGACACCGAAGAACGCGCCGTGGCACAGCGCGGCGACGACCCGTCCCACCATCAGCACCGCGTAGTCGTCGGCCACCGCGCACACCAGGTTGCCGAGGACGAACAACGCCATCAGCCCGACCAGCAACTGCTTGCGCGGCAGCCGCGACCCGCCCGCCGTGATCAACGGCGCGCCGACCACGACGCTCAGCGCGTAGCCGGAGACGAGCAGCCCGGCGGACGGGATCGAGACCCCGAGATCACCCGCGACCTGCGGCAACAGGCCGACGATCACGAACTCCGTGGTCCCGATGCCGAACGCGCCGACGGCCAGCGCGAGCAACGCAGGCGGCATCACCGGGCACCGAGCCAGGTCCGCAGTTCGCCCAGCAGCACGCGGTACTCGTCGAGCGCGCCGTCCATCAGCACGAACGGGTGAATCGTGCCCTCGAACTCCCGCAACCGCACCGGCACACCGGCCGCCGCCAACCGGGCCGCGTACCGCTCGCCGTCGTCACGCACGGGGTCGTGCCCGGCGATGGCCACGAACGCGGGCGGCAGCCCGGCCACCGACGCGCGCAATGGCGCGGCGAGCTCCGAGACGGGGGTCGAACCGAGGTAGTGCGACCAGAACCACCGCATCGTCCCGGTCGACAGCCCGGAACCGGTCGCGTGGTCCGCGTAGGACCGGGTGGTGAAATCGACGTCCAGCGCCGGCACCACCAGCACCTGGAACGCGAGGTCGAGCGTGCCGCGGGCCTTCAGCGCCACGGCGGCGGCGAGGTTGCCGCCCGCGCTGTCGCCCATGACCCCGATCCGCGCCGGGTCGACGTCCACCGACGCCGCGTGCTCGAACAGCCACGCCGTGGCCGCGTAGGAATCGTCCAGCGGCACGGGGAACGGGTGCTCCGGCGCCTTCTGGTAGTTCACCGCGAACACCGCGTGCCCGGTGGCGTTGGCCAACGCGCGCAGCGCCACGTCGTAGATGTCGAGGTTGCACGTCACCCAGCCGCTGCCGTGCAGGAACACGATCGCCGGGAACGGCCCGTCGCCCTCGGGGTAGTAGACCCGCGCGGGCAGGTCGGCCGTCGGCCCGGGCACGAAGAGGTGCGCCACGCGCGCCACCGGCTCCGGCGGACCCTGGAAGGCCAGGAAACCCCACTGCGCCCGCCGTGCCTCGGAGACGGTCAGCTCCTCCAACGGGGGCGCGCCCGCGAGCTCGTCGAGCACCGCGCGGGCCTGTTCGGTCAATGCCATGGACCGATCATCGGATGTGCGGCACACATAAGTCCAAGGCATGTTCCTTCTGGAAGGCATAATCTGAAGTCATGACGTTGCGGCAGTTCGAGTACCTGATCACGGTCGTGGACGAGGGCTCCTTCACCCGCGCCGCCGAGTTGCTGCACGTCACCCAGCCCGCGCTCTCGCACCAGATCCTGGCCTTGGAACGGGCCGTGGGCGCCCGGCTGCTCGACCGGCTCCCCCGCGCCGTCCGCCTCACGCCCGCCGGTCGCGCCTGGCTCCCCCACGCCCGTGCCGCCTTGGACGAGGCGGAGCGCGCGCTCACCGCCGCACGACGCACAGCCGGCGTGGAGTGCGGTGAACTGCGCGTGGCCACGCTGTACTCGTTGACCCTGGGTGTGCTGCCGGCCGTGCTCCGGCGTTGGCGCGCCGAGCACCCCGACGTGCGGATCCGCCTGTTCGAGCACCGCCACGCCGACGAGCTGCGGGAAGCGATGGCCGACGGGCAGGCCGACATCGCCCTCGGCCCCGAGCCGGTGAACTGGGTCGGCTTCACGCAGCGGCTCGGCGTGGAGGAGTTCGTGATCGTCCTGCCGCCCGACACGCACCACCGCGAGCCGATCGACCTGCGTGAGCTCGCCGACGTCGGGTGGGTGCACTACGCGCCGGGCAACGGCCTGGCCGACCTGGTCGACGCGGCGTGCGCGGACCGCGGCTTCCAGCCGGGCGCGGCCGTGCGGACCGAGCAGACCGCGGCGGCGCC
Organism: Actinosynnema sp. NPDC023794; assembly: GCF_040639675.1. Lineage (NCBI taxonomy): Bacteria > Bacillati > Actinomycetota > Actinomycetes > Pseudonocardiales > Pseudonocardiaceae > Actinosynnema > Actinosynnema sp. NPDC023794. The sequence continues at coordinate 121,312 of NZ_JBFAFR010000005.1, forward strand.
CGTGCTGGCCGCGTCCGGGCTCGGGCCCGCGCTCGTGCCGCGCAACATCGTGCCGGAGACGTTCGACGGCACGGTCCTGCGCACCGATCCCCCGGTGCGGCGGACGCTGGTGGCGTACGCCCACAAGACGCCCGATCCGCTCGCCTCGGCCTTCGTGACGTTGCTCGCCGGGGCAGGATGGGACGCATGAGGCTGGTCATCCTGGGCGGCGGCGGCTTCCGCGTGCCGCTCGTGCACAAGGCGCTGGACGAGCACATCACCGAACTCGTGCTGCACGACGTGGACGCGGACCGGTTGGCCGCGATCCGCCACGTGCTGCGCGACGGCCCGCCGGTCACCGCCACCACGGACCTGGACGAGGCGCTGCGCGGCGCGGACTTCGTGTTCTCCGCGATCCGGGTCGGCGGCCTGGCCGGACGCGCGATCGACGAGGAGGTGGCGCACGCGCACGGCGTGCTCGGGCAGGAGACCGTCGGCGCCGGCGGGATCGCGTACGGCCTGCGCACCGTGCCGGTGGCGGACGCGATCGCCCGGCGCATCGCCGAACTCGCGCCGCACGCGTGGGTCGTCAACTTCACCAACCCGGCCGGGCTGATCACCGAGACCATGGCCCGCCACCTGGGCGAACGCGTGATCGGCATCTGCGACTCGCCGCTGGGCCTGTGCCGCCGCGTCGCCAAGGCGCTCGACCTGGAGAACCCGACGTTCGACTACGCGGGCCTGAACCACCTCGGCTGGCTGCAGGGCGTGTACCTGGGCACGGAGAACCTGCTGCCCACCCTGCTTGCCGACGACCGGGCGTTGACCGGTTTCGAGGAAGGCCGGCTGTTCGGCGCGGAGTGGTTGCGCGCGTTGGGCGTGATCCCCAACGAGTACCTGCACTACTACTACTCGACGCGTGAGGCATTGGGCGACAACCGCGGGGCTTTCCTGCTCGACCAACAACAACGCTTCTACGACGGCGACGTGGACTGGGAGACGACGCGACTGGAGCGTGAAGCGACGTACATGGCGCAAGAGCGCGAACGCGACAGCCTCGAAGGCGGCGGCTACGAACACGTGGCCATGGCGCTCATGCGCGCCATCGCGGACAACGAGACCGCGACGCTGATCCTCAACGTGCCCAACAACGCCACGCTGTCCACTGTGGACGATGCCGCGATCGTCGAGGTGCCGTGCGAAGTGGACGCCACGGGCGCGCGTCCGCTGCCGGTGAGCCCGCTGCCCGACCACGCGGCGGGTCTCGTCACGTCGGTCAAGGCCGTGGACCGGCTGATCATGGAGGGCACCCGCCCGGCCGCGCTCAAGGCGTTCGCCCTGCACCCCCTGGTCGACTCGGTCGCCACCGCCAAGAGCCTGCTGGACACCTACGTCCGCCGGCACCCGGAGCTGGCCTACCTGAGCTGAGCCCGGCCCAACGCGTCCGAGCGCCGGGTCGTCTCCGGCAGCCGCGTCACGCACAGCCGCAGCACCTCGGCGCACGCCCGGTCGAGGTCGATGCGGTGACCCACCGACACGAAGACCGGCTTCACCCCTTCCCGCGTCCGCAACGCCCGTCCCACGACCTCCCCGTCGTCCACGAGGTCGGTGTGCGCGCCGCGCGCGTCGTCCGGCATCTCGAACCGGCCCATCGGCGTCTTGGCCACGCCGACGCTCGGCAGGTCGGTCACCACCCCGAGGTGGCAGGCCAACCCGAACCGCCGGGGGTGCGCCAGCCCCTGCCCGTCGCACACCAGCAGGTCCGGCGTCACGGTCAGCTTCCCCACCGCCTCCAGCAACGACGGCAGCTCCCGGAACGCGAACAGCCCCGGCACGTACGGGAAGTCCGCCTTGCCCGTCACCACGACGGAGTCCACGGTCCGCAACGACTCCGCGTCCAGCACCACGATCGCCGCGGCCAACCGGTCGTCGTCGGCGTAGGACACGTCGAGCCCGGCGACGTGCCGCACCACCAGCCCGGGATCGGTCACCGTCGACACCGACGGCCGCAGCCGTTCCTGCTCGGCGATCGCCTCTTCGGGAGTCACTGGTGCCGCACCGAGGCTCGGTGCGCGGCCAGCAGGTCCTCGCCGAAGTCACCGGACCGCCGTCGCCACACGGTGTGCGCGTGGTTGGCGTCGTTGTCCGTGTTGTCGTACTCGATCAGCAGGTCCGGCCCCTGGATCCGGTAGTAGTGCCCCGCGCCGCGCTTGTCCGATCCCTCCCACGAGAAGTGCAGCCGGTCGGGGTCCAGCGCGTCGAACTCCTCGTCGGCCAGGTCGCCGGTGAGCCGGTCCAGGTAGTACCGCACCAGCCCGACGAGCAGCCCGCGTGAGGGCCGGTCGAGCTGCGCGGGCGTCACGCCGACGGGGTCGAGGTCGCCGACCCGGCGCGCGTTGCCGGTCTTCAGGTCCGGCGGCGGCGTGGCGGAGACGACGGCCAACCCGCGTGCCGTGCGACCCATCCGGTCCAGCAGCTCGCGCGCCAGCTCCTCTTCCAGCCGCAGCGGTTGGAGCACCGTGCGGCCCCGGTACGTGGTGCGGGCCGGGTGCGCGCCGAGGAAGAACGGCGTCGCCGACACACGCCCTTCGGCCACGACCACGCTCACCGACAGGTGGTGCCCCTCGACCCGCCAGCCCCACGGCTCGTCGCCGGGCTCGCCGAGCAGCACGGTCCAGTAGTCGCCCTGGTGCCGGTCGCGGGCGCCGCCTTCGCGGTCGTCCAGCACGTCCTCCAGCGCCATGATCGCGGCGGTCTGCGCGTAGGCGTGCGGGCTGAGCACGCACGACAGCAGCCGGTGCACGGCTTTGCGCTGGTCACGGGTCAGCTCGCCGTAGCCGAGGCCCGGCCGCGGACCCGGCGTGTACGCCCAGCGCGTGCGCAGGTCGTCGTCGGCCACGTCCCGCACCGCCGCCGTCCGCTGCCCCTCGTCGAGCAGGTCCAGCAAGCCCTTGGTGGCTTCGGCGATCTCGTGCAGCATCACTCGAACTTAGCCGCCCTGCCGTCGCGGAGCAGCGGCCGGGCGTCGGGCGTCGACGACCAGCAGGACGATCGGCAGGACCACCGCGAGCGCCGGCGTCACCACGTTGCCGACCTGGTCGACCACCGGCATGTGGTCGAGGTGCCCCAGGTGGAACACCAGGTGCGGCACGGCGAACACCAGGTACGACACCAGGACGGCGCGGGCCAGGAGCAGGTTGGTCGCGGCGAACGCCAACGCGACCGCGAGCGCCAGGTTGAGGCTGCCGAAGTCGCGCAGCAGGTGCTCGTTGAACGGCGGGAACATCGCCACCCAGTGGTGACCGGGCGCCGGGAATCCGTCGTAGAAGCCCTGCGGCGAGATCAACGCCCAGCCGCCGACGCCCGCCTGCACCACGGCCAGGAACCACAGTCCGATCCGGAGGAAGCTCATGCACCTCGGACGACGTGCGCGGCCGAAGCGTGACAGAGCCGGCGGCACGTCACGGCTGACATTCTGATCCGGTGTGGAATGGCGAACTCCTCGACCTCGACGCGTACCTCGACCGCGTCGCCTTCACCATCGACCCCGCCGCCGATCGAGTGACCACCCTGCGCGGCCTGCACCGCGCGCACCTGGCGGCCATCAGCTTCGAGAACGCCGACGTGCGCGACGGCGTGCCGATCGCGCTGGACCTGCCGTCGTTGCAGGACAAGCTGGTCGCACGGCGGCGCGGCGGGTACTGCTTCGAGCAGAACCTGCTGTTCGCCGCCGTGCTCGACCGGCTCGGCTACGAGGTGACCGGGCTCACGGGCCGCGTGCTGCTCGGCCGCACCGGCGACATCCCCCGCACGCACGCCGTGCTGCGGGTGGACCGGCGCTGGCTGGTCGACGTCGGCTTCGGCGGCGGCGGGCTGCTGGAGCCGCTGCCGCTGGACGTCGGCGCGTTCGCGCGGCAGGGCGACTGGACGTTCCGGCTCGACCACGCCGACGGCGTGTGGACGCTCCGGTCGTTCCAGGCCGGCGACTGGTTCGCGCTGTACGACTTCACCGAGGACCCGCGCGGGCCCGCCGACTACCGGATCCTCAACTACTACATGTCCACGAACCCGGCGTCCCCGTTCGTCGGCCCGCTGCTGGCGCAGCGCACCGACGACCACGCCCGCCACAACCTCAAGGACTTCGAGCTGACCGAGACGCGCCCCGACGGCTCGGTCGTCAAGCGCACCCTGACATCTGAGGAGCGGGCGACCGTGCTGCGCGAGGAGTTCGGCCTGGGGCTGCCCGACCGGGCTACGGCCAGGGCTTGAGCTCGGGCGCCTCGCCGGTGATCGTCCCGGCCGGCTCGCGACCCGCCAGCCACGCGGTCAGGTCGGTGAGCGAGCCGGTCAGGGTGAAGTCCTCGCCCTCGCCGATGGTCCACCGGCGTTCCGGGGCCTGGAGGGTGAGCCGGATGCCGTCGGGCACGCGTGCGGACAGGAAGTCGACCGCGTGCTCGCAGAACTCGAGCGACCAGGTCACGGGGCCGAGGTCGAGGTCCCGGAGGTGGATCTCGGCCTCGCGCCAGACCCCGTAGGCGGTGCCGGTGAGCGTGCCGTCGCGGTAGTAGACGGGGGTGTCCCAGTCCCGGACGTCGTCCCACGCCTTGGCGAGCCGGTCCACGGCGGCGGCGATCGCGGCCCGGTGCTCCGCCGCCGAACGCCCGGCGTCGGCTTCGATCGCGGCGTCGCGCGCGGGCCGACCGCCGGGGTAGGGCTCGACCTTCGTGCCCTCGTGCTCGGCCTGGCCCGCGAGCGCGACGGTGCCCTTGGCCAGGTGGGCCAGCACGTGGCCGCGCGTCCAGCCGGGCAGCGCCGACGGCTGCGCCACCCGCTCGTCGGTGAGGTCCTCGATCGCGGCGGCCAGCCTGCGGTGGGCGTCCAACGCCTTCGCCTGGATCGTCACATCTCCCCCTAATGGTTGATCTGCACAAGTGCGTTAGGGAATCTATCACTAGACTCGCCGAGGTGGCACTGGCGTTGGAGTTCGCGGGCACGGTCCGGCACGACGGGCACGGCGGGCTCGCGGACGACCTGGCCACGCCCGAGGGTTTCGCCGCGTGGGCCGGTGTGCCGGCGGACGAGGCGCTGCGGCAGCGGGCGGTCGAGCTCCGCTGGGCCGTGCGGTCGCTGTTCGCGCACGCCGCGCGGGCCCGCGAACGCTTGGACGCGCCGCACCTGATGGACGTCGGACGCGCGCTGGAGATCGTCAACGACACCGCCGCGCGGGCGCCGCGGGCAGCGCGGTTGGAGTGGGACGAGGAGCCGAGGCTGCGCTACGTGGACGCGGCCGACGACGGCGACCGCCTGCTGGCCACGGTGGCGACGGCGGCCATCGAGTTCCTGGCCGGCGGCACGCGGGCGGACCTGCGCGCCTGCCCCGGGCCCCGGTGCATCCGGTACTTCGTCAAGGCGCACCCCCGGCAGGAGTGGTGCAAGCCGTCGTGCGGCAACCGGGCCAGGGTCAGCCGGCACTACCACCGCGGGCGCGACAGCTGACCGCACGGCCGCGCGGACACCCGGAGGCGCCCGCGCGGCCGGTGGCTAGCCCTGCACTATGTACGCGGTCAACTGGTCCTGGTCCTCCTGCAACTGGTTGATCCGGCTCTTCACGACGTCGCCGATGCTGACGATGCCGACCAGTTCGCCGCCGTCGACGACCGGCACGTGCCGGATGCGGCGCTCGGTCATCAACACCGTGAGGCTGTCGACCGAATCCCGCGGCGTGCAGGTGAGCACCTCGCTGGTCATGATCTCCGCCACCGGCGCGGACAGCAGCTCGCCGCCCCGGTCGTGCAGCTTCCGCACGACGTCCCGTTCGGACACGATCCCGGCGATGCCCTCGGGCCCGAGCACGACCATCGCGCCCACGTTGTGCTCGGCCAGCGCGGCGACGAGCTCCGCCACCGACGCTCTCGACTCGACCGTGGCCACGGCCGAACCCTTGTTGCGCAACACGTCAGCGATCCTCATGGGCGCCTCCCGATCTCCGCCGGACCCGGTTGCTACCCAGCTCAGGCTAGTTCGCCGAGGACGTGATCGGCAGATCACCTGCCTGAAGAGAGCACGGCCCGCGTCAGCGCACCTCCAGCTGCGCGGCCGTCAGCAGCACGCCCAGCACGGTGATCGCGACGAGCACCGGGACGGTCTGCCCGAACCGCCCAGGGCCGCGCCCAGCACCGGCCCGACCGAGAACCCCACCGTGCGGACCAGCGTCGTCACGCCTCCGGACGTGCCCATCAGCTCCGGCGGCGTCCGCTCAGCAGCACCGCCGCGTGGGGTCCGGAGAACAGCCCGTGGCCGACACCGATCACCGCCGGCCGCCACGCCAGGTCCCGCGGATCGTCACCCGCACGGAGCAACTGCACCGTACCGATCAAGATCACGACCGCGCCGACGAGACCGACCTCCCGGTACCCGTAGCGGTCCGCGCCCACCCCGCGATCGGCGACAGCACGGCCATGCCCGCCGGCATGGTGACCGCGCTGATCAACGCGCCGAACACACCTTGCAACGCCCGACCCGCCAACACCACCTCGGCGCACCGCGCGTGCGGCTCGACCCGTTCACCGGGGAGCAACCGCCGGTGGACGGCGTCGCGGATCAGCACTGCCGGAACGCGTAGCCGTCGCCGTCCACCACCATCACGCCGCCGTCCACAACGGACCGCATCGGCGTGACGTCGTGGACTCCACCAAGGATTTCGTGGGACACACGTCGGCCACCGACGGCGGCGGCGCGCACGAGGGCGACGGCGTCCGGATCCAGCCGTTCGACCCGGCTGAGCAGCAACTCCTCCAGCGACAGCTCCGCCGCGCCGTCCACCAGCGCCCCGACGAACGGCGCGAACGGCAGCCCGTCCAGCTCGACGCAGCCGCCGAGGGGCACGGTGGCGTCGGGCCTCGCGGTGAAGTCCTCGACGAGCCGGGACTTCCCGACACCCGCCTCACCGCCGACGAGCACCGTCGCGGGCGCGTGGTCGAACGCGCCCGCGAGGTGCCCGAGTTGGGCCGACCGCCCGACCAGCTCCGGGCTCACCAGGTGTGCGCTCACGGCGCACCGGGGGCTGGTCGAGCGGTCGCGTGCCGGTGGTGCTCGTCGCTCAGCCGCCGCTCGTGCGCCGGAACACGCGTCGTCCGACGAACGTGTTCTGGTGCGGGCGGCCCGGGGCCTTGTTCACGCCGTCGTTCTTCTGGGCGTGACCGCGGCGGGCCGCGCGGTTGAGCGGAACGGCGGGCTGCTCCGGCTGGTCCTGCTCGCCGTCGTCGACCTGCGGAACGTCCTGATCGGTCATGTCTGCCTCCTGGGTGTGGCGATGTCGCTGGTCAGCGACGCCGCATGGCGTACTGGCGCGGGGTGGCGACAGCTCGGCCGCAGCCGTTGCGCGGGTGCACCGCGCCGTTCGAGCGGGTGCCGCGGCGTGCGGCGCGGTTGGTCGGCTGGTCGTCGTGTGGCGGTTCGTTGCGCATGGTGGGCATGCGTTCGCCTCCTCGATGTTCGAGGCGTGCAAAGGGCTACGACCCGTGGTTCGACACGGTCGTGAGAAGAGCCGCTGGGGCCACCAGGAGAAGAGCGCGGCACGGCCCGAGGCCGCTGCGGCGCTGGAGGAAGAAGTCCTCAGAGGTAGATCTGGAAGAACATGGTCATGACCGTAGCCTGGTTCACGCCGCGACGCCAATCATTTTCCGCCGCGACCGCTCGGACCACGTCACGGCGGGCGTCATGGCCAGTGCGACAGCCAGGAAGAGCGCGCCGAGCACGAGCCAGCCCACCACTCCCCCGCCCAGCACCAGGGTGGTCAGCAGCAACGGGCCGACGGTGCGGGCAACCGCCGTGCCGGTGCCGTAGAACCCCTGGTACTGGCCCTGCTTGTCGGCCGGCGCGAGGCCGAAGCCGATCTCCCACGAACCCGCGCCGTGCAACATCTCGCCGACGACCTGGAGGCCCGCCGCGCCGACGAGGACCACCACCGCCACCCGATCGGGTACTCCTGCGGACAACGCGAACACGACGCACGACGCGAGCAGCAACACCCCACCGCGCCGCACCGACCGCGCCGCCGTGCGCAGGTCGGTGACGCCACGCGCCAGCCGCACCTGCCCGACCACCACCGCGCCCGTGTTGAGCACGAAGAGCAGGCCGACCACCCACTTCGGCGCGGAGGTGCGTTCGACGACCCACAGGGGCACGACCAGGCTCAGCACCGGCAGGTAGAGCAGCAGGACCGAGTTCAACAACGCCACCAGCGCGTACGGCCGGTCCCGCAGCACGCCGAGCCGTCCCGTCCGGGCGACCGCCACCACCTCGGGCACCCCGTGCAGGACAACCGCCGCGACCACGAACCCCACCGCGTCCACCGCGAACACCGCCAGGTACGCCGCCGCCGTGTCCACGTGCAGCGCCACCCCGCCGAGCCCCGCGCCGACCGCCAGCCCGCCGTTGACCGCGGACTGCAGCACCGCCCGCACCCGCGTCCGCCGCTCCGGCCCGACCAACCCCGCCAGCAACGCCTGCCGCGCGGCGGCCAACCCGCACTGACCGCACGTGTAGACGCACGCGGCCACCACGAACGCCCAGAACGAGCGGACCACCAGGAACGACGCCAGCGCCCCCGCCGTGACCAGCGCCAACCCGACCGCCACCCGCCGCGGCCCGACGCGGTCGGCGAGGTGGCCGAACCCGACCCCGACCACCGCGCCGACCGCCCAGGCCACCGTCAACGCCACCCCGACCCGGGTGGCCGACAAGCCGACGACCCGGGTGAAGAAGAGCGCGGAGCAGACGTAGAACGCCCCGTCGCCCACCGAGTTGGCCGCCTGAGCGACCGCGAGCACCTTCGTCGTCCCCATGGCCCGTCACGCTAGGTGCCCGATTGGCCCAGGCTAAGGGCCAACTCCAAGCCAGTTCATTGGGCCAATCAGGGAGTCCCGCACCGACGCGCCATCACCCGGCGGATCGGTGACCAGCACGAGTTGTCAGCCCCCTGGCACACCGACGATGAGCGTGTCGATCGGCTGCCGCACATCCCGCCGACCAGGCGAGCAGCTTCGCCTCGAGCCGGTACGACCGGCGGGAGGTCGGGCCGATCACTCCCGGATGTCGACGATCTCGCCCTCGATCACGGTGCCGTCCACGACCGCCGGTGGTTCCTCGCGCTCGGTGAAGAAGCGGGACGCGAAGGCGCCCACGGCGCGGGTCGTGACGGCGTCGAACGTGCCGCCGATGACACCGCCCACCAGCGGCACGCCCTTGGCCAGGGTCACGGTCGCCTTGCTGGTGCCGTACTTGGCCAGGAGGGTGAAGCCGACGCGCTTGTTGACCTCGCGGATGAGCTGGGCGGGGATGCGCTCGATCAGGTTCATGGTGAGCCGGGAGCCCACCTTGATGCCCGCCTTCTTCAGCAGCTCGGTCCCCGCGTTGCCCAGCAGGCACACCAGGATCGCCGTCTGCACCTCGTCGCTGTCCAGGTCGTGCCCGTGCACGGCGGCGATCGACGCGATCAGGTGCGTCTGCACCAGGTAGGACGCGGTCAGGTTCGCGGGCAGGGCGACCGGCAGCGTGATCAGGCCGCCGACGTTCGTCGCGAAGCCCTGCACGCCCGCCGCCGCCACGTGCGTCCGGATCAGGTGCTTGATCGCCTCCTCCGGCGTCAACCCCTTGTCCAGCGCCTCCACGGCCATCTGCCGGGCGCCCTTGAACGGCCCGAACCCGCTGATGCCCACCTTGAGCAGGTGCTCGACGGCGTTCTGCTGCACCCTGGTGATCGCACCCGGTTCGTCCACCATGCCCACGAGGTTACGCGGTGCCCGATCGGGTAGCCGGGGCCAATGGACATGTCTTCGTTGGGAGAGCTGGTCAGGCAACGCGGCCCGTTCGCGTCGGTCTACCTGGACGCCTCGCACGACACCGAGGACGCGGCCAAGGCGATGGAGCTGCGCTGGCGCGCCGTGCGCGAGGAACTGGCCCGGCAGGGCGCGGACGACGCGACGCTGGACGCGATGCAGGAAGCGGTGCTGACCCCGGTGCCGGGCAAGTCCGGCCGGGCGCTCGTCGCGGCGCACGGCGCGCTGCTGCTGGACCGGGTGCTGCCGCGCCCGCCCGCCGTGGAGACCGCGCGCTGGTCGGACCGGCCGCACCTGCTGCCGCTGGCCACCTGGATGGAACCCGCCGTGCCGCACGTCGTCGTCACGGTCGACCGGGCGGGCGCGGACCTTCACGGGTACGACGGGCGCGGTGAGCGGGCGGGCGAGGTGCACGACCAGGTGCGCGGCGAACAGCACCCGTTGCACAAGGTCCCCGGCGGCGGCTGGTCGCACCGACGGCTGCAGAAGGCCGTCGAGGAGACGACCAAGCGCAACGCCGCGCTGGTGGCCGCCGAGGTCGACCGGCTGGTGACGGATTTGGACGCCCGGCTGCTGGTCCTGGGCGGCGAGGTGCAGGCGCGTGCCGACGTGCGCCAGGAGCTGAGCCCGCGGTGCCGCGACGTGCTGATCGAGGTCGAGGGGGCGACCCTGGCCGAGGGCGGTGACGACGCCGCGTTCGACCACGCCGCGCAGTCGCTCGTGACCCAGTACCAGTTCGACCTGGACAACGACGTGGTGGAGGAGTTCACCGCCGAGGCCGGCCGCCCGGGCGGACGCGCGGTGCAGGGCCTGGCGCCCGTGGTGGAGGCGCTGCGCGAGGCGAAGGTGGCCGCGCTGCTGGTGTCCGATCCGGCGCTCGGCGACCGCACCGTGTTCTCCGGCGACGACCCGGCGCAGCTCGCGCTGCGGGAGAAGGACCTGCGCGGCCTCGGCGTCGAGCACGTCGGCGAGCAGCGGGCCGACGAGGCGCTGGGCACCGCCGCGGCGGCCACCGGCGCGCAGGTGGTCGTCACCGACGCCGCCGGGCTGCGGGAAGGCGTGGGCGCGCTACTGCGCTACTAGCCCGTGTTCGAGGTAGAGGGTCACGCCGCGCTCACGCGCGTCGAGCGCGGCGGACACCCGCCTGGCCAGCCGGGGTATCAGCGCGTCCGGCACCTCGGCGGGCTCGATGTACCGGTGATCGCGCAGCTCGGAGGCCTGCAGCCGGATGGTGGCCGACCCGAGCGAGCCGCCGTCGAAGAGGAACAGGACGCGGTCCTGCTCACCCGACGGTGCCCAGTCCACGACGAGCAGCGGGCCCGGCTCGACGGCCAGGCCCAGCTCCTCCAGCACCTCCCGGGCGCACGCCTCGCGCGGCGTCTCGCCCGGCTCGACCACACCGCCGGGGATCTCCCAGTGGTCCTTGTAGGTCGGTTCGACCACGAGGACCCGGCCCAGCTCGTCGAGGAACAGCGCGCCGGACGCCGCGAGCGCGGCCACGCTCAGACCGCCGCCGCGACGACGTCCTCGGCCGGCTTCTTCTCCAGCTCGATGACCTTCTTGTCACGCCGGCTGCGCTTCTCCAGGTACGTCGCGAGCCACGTCAGCAGCAGGCACATGGAGATGTAGATCGCGGCCACCACGATGGTGACGGGCACCAGCGGCCGGCCGAACTGGAACTGGCTGCCGATGTCGCGCGCGAAGTCCAGCAGCTCGTCGTAGGTGATGAGGAAGCCGAGCGCGGTGTCCTTGAGCAGCACGACCAGCTGGCTGATGATCGCCGGCAGCATCGCCCGCACGGCCTGGGGCAGCAGCACGTGCCTCATCACCTGCGTCTTGCGCATGCCCACCGCGTAGGCCGCCTCGCTCTGCCCGCGCGGCAGCGACAGCACGCCCGCGCGGAACACCTCGGCCAGCACCGAGCCGTTGTAGAGCGTCAGGCCGAGCACCACCGAGTACAGCGGCGGACCGAGGGACACGCCGTAGTGGAAGACGAAGATCAGCACGACCAGCGGCACCGCGCGGAACAGCTCGACGACCAGCATCGACGGCACGCGGATGACCTTGTGGTCGGAGAGCTGGCCGGCGGCGAAGACCGCGCCGAAGACGAGGGCGAACACCGCGCCGAGGCCGAACGCCTTGAGCGTGTTCAGCAACGCGTCGACCAGGGTCAGCTGGATGTTCTTGTACTCGAGCCAGGACCACTTCCGGCCTTCGAACTGGCCGCTCTCGGCGAACCGGTAGATCACGAAGCCGATGCCCGCGAGCAGCACGAGGGTGCCGATCACCGCGTAGAGGCGGTGGCGCAGCCGGGCCCGCGGCCCGGGGACGTCGAACAGGACCGAGCTCATCGGGCGATGCTCCACCGCTTCTCAAGGCTGCGTTGCAGCAGGGTCATGGGGATCACGAGCACCACGAAGAACCCGGCGACCCAGAGCAGGCCGAACAGCTGGTTCTCGCCGCGCTCGGACAGGTTGGCGCTGATGGAGCCCGCCTGGAACACCGAGAAGCCCGCCGCGATGGTGGTGTTCTTCAGCAGGGCGATCATCGTGCTCATCATCGGCGGCACGACCGCGCGGGTCGCCTGCGGCAGCACCACGGAACCGAGCATCTGGCCGAACGTCAGGCCGAGCGCGCGCGAGGCCTCCGCCTGGCCGACCGGGACGGTGTTGATGCCGGCCCGCACGACCTCGCACACGAACGCCGCCGTGTAGAGGATCAGCGCGGTGAGGGCGGCGCTGAAGTAGAAGCTGGCCGCCGACCCGCCGAACGTGTCCGCGGTCACGATCTTGAGCAGCGGGAACGCGAAGGCGAAGAAGAAGAACACCAGCGTGAGCGGGGTGTTGCGGACGATCGTCACGTAGGCGGTGCCCATGGCCCGCAGCACGGGGACCGGTGCGACCCGCAGCATCGCCAGGATCGTCCCCAACACCAGCGACCCGACCGCGGAGATCAGGAACAGCTCGACGGTGTTGAGGAACCCGGGCCCGTACAGGTCGAGGTTGTCGAGCAGGACGTCCATCGGCTTCCTCGGCTAGGTGGGTGTGGTGCGGCCGGTCGCCGGAACACCGACGACCGGCCGCGGGAACGAGATCAGTAGCGTTCGATCACGGGCTTGTCGGCGGACGAGCCCGACTGGCCCAGGGTGGCGTCGTAGGCCGCCTGCCAGGCGCCGCCGTTGATGGCCTCGTCCAGGATGTCGTTGACCTTCGTGCGCAGGGCCTTGTCCTCCTTGGGGAGGCCGATGCCGTACGGCTCGTTCGAGAAGGTCTTGCCGACGACCTTCAGCGTGGTCGGCGACTGCGAGGCGTAGCCCTTGAGGATCGCGTCGTCGGTGGTGACGGCGTCGACCGCGCCCTGCTCCAGCTGCTCGACGCACAGCGAGTAGGTCTGGAGCTCGACGATGTTCTCCGGCTCGGTCAGGCCCTCGGACTTGACCTTCTGGATCGGCGTGGAGCCGGTCACCGAGCAGACCTTCTTGCCCTTGAGCGTCTCGGGGCCGGTGATCGTGTTGTCGTCCTTCTTCACCAGCAGGTCCTGCCCGGCGGTGAAGTACGGGCCGGCGAACCCGACCTGCTCCTTGCGCTTGGCGTTGATCGTGTAGGTGCCGACGTAGTAGTCCACGTCACCGTTGATCAGCGCCTGCTCGCGACCGGCCGACGGGATGGCCTTGTAGTCGATCTTGTCGTCGCCGTAGCCGAGCTTGGCGGCGACCAGCTTCGCGATCTCGATGTCGAAGCCGGTGAACTTGCCGCTGGTCGGGTCCTTGTAACCCAGACCGGGCTGGTCCTCCTTGACACCGACGATGACGCGGCCACGGGCCTTGATCTTGTCGAAGGTCGGCGAGCCGTCGACCTTCACGTCGGCGGCGACCTGCTGGGAGGGGGCCGTGCCCGTGTCGGCAGGGCCACCCTCCTTGCCGCATGCGGTCAGGGCGAGGCCGCCGGCCAGCAGCGCCACCGCAAGGGTGCGAACCCTCATCGTCCTTCTCCTGCTCTTCTTCGGTAGTGCGGCGCCAGGCTCAGCGCCGCGTTCGTGGGACTTCAGTGGGTCAGGATCTTGCCAAGGAAGTCCTTCGCGCGGTTGGACTTCGGCGCGGAGAAGAACGACTCCGGCGTCGAGTCCTCGACGACCTCGCCGTCGGACATGAAGATGACGCGGTCCGCGGCCTTGCGGGCGAAGCCCATCTCGTGGGTCACCACGAGCATGGTCATGCCCTCCTTGGCCAGCGTCGTCATCACGTCCAGCACCTCCTGGACCATCTCGGGGTCCAGCGCGGAGGTCGGCTCGTCGAACAGCATCACCTTGGGCCGCATCGCCAGGGCGCGGGCGATCGCCGCGCGCTGCTGCTGCCCGCCCGAGAGCTGGGCGGGGTACTTCTCCGCCTGGTTCGCGATGCCGACCCGCTCCAGCAGCTCCATGGCCGTCTTGCGGGCCTCGGCCGCCGGGGTCTTGCGGACCTTCACCGGCGCGAGCATCACGTTGTCGACGATGCTCTTGTGGGCGAACAGGTTGAACGACTGGAACACCATGCCGACATCGGCGCGCAACCGGGCGAGTTCCTTGCCCTCGGCGGGCAGCGCCTGGCCGTCCACCTCGATGACGCCGGACTCGATCGGCTCGAGCCGGTTGATCGTGCGGCACAGCGTGGACTTGCCCGAACCGGACGGCCCGAGCACGACGACGACCTGCCCCTTCGGCACCTCCAGCGTGACGCCCTTGAGGACGTGCAGAGGTCCGAAGAACTTGTCCACGCCCGCCATCCGGATCATCGGCGGTGCAGGAGTGGCGGCGGTCATCAGTCCTCCAGTAGGGGGTTCCTGAGCGATGGCGGAAACCTAGGTGTGAATCACCACACCAGTCCAGGCGGTTGAGCAAGACTTAGGGTCTCAACTCTGTCACAGGGTGGCGACACTTATCGGGGAGGCTCCACGGTGCGGGTGCTGTTGGTCGAGGACGACGACCGCGTGGCGGAAGCGCTGGTGCCGGCGCTGACCCGACGCGGTTTCACGGTAGACCGGCAGGCCACCGGTCGGGGGACGCTCGATCGGCTGACCGGCGTCGACGTGGTGCTGCTCGACCTCGGCCTGCCCGATGTGGACGGTGTCACGCTCTGCCGGCACATCCGTGCGGCGAGTGACGTCGCGATCATCGTCGTGTCGGCCCGCGGCGAGATCGACGACCGGATCCTCGGCCTGCACGCCGGGGCGGACGACTACCTGGTCAAGCCCTACGACGTGGGCGAGCTGGTGGCCCGCGTGCACGCGGTGCGGCGGCGGCGCGGCGACCCGGTCGGCGTCGGCGGCACCGGCACCGAGGTGTTCGAGGTCGCCGACGTGCGGGTCGACCTCGGCCGCCACGAGGTCACCGTGGCGGGTGAACCCGTGGCGCTGTCGCGCAAGGAGTTCCAGGTGTTGGCGCTGGTGGTGGCGGCGGGTGGCGCGGTCTGCACCCGGGAGCGCATCCTGGCCGAGGTGTGGGGACGCACCTGGGCGGGGGCCAACCGGACCCTGGACGTGCACGTGGCGACGTTGCGGACCAAGCTCGGGCGTCCTTCCTTGTTGGAGACGGTGCGCGGTGTCGGGTACCGGTTGAGCGGGGGCTGAGTGCGGTCGCGGCTGCTGGGCATCGTGTTGACGCTGGTCGTGCTGGTGCTCCTCGGCCTGGGCGTCCCCCTCGGCCGCGGCATGGCGCAGGCCGAGCAGCAGGAGATGTTCCTGGACCGGCTCACCGACACCACCCGGTTCGCGTCCGTGGCGCAGCGGCCGTTCATCGACGACCAGCCCGAGGTGCTCAAGCCCGAGCTGCGCCGCTACTACGAGCTGTACGGCATCCGGGTCGCCCTGCTCGGGCGGGACGGGCAGGTGGTGGCGGCGTCCTCGGACGACGTGGACGTGTCCGCGCCCGAGGTGGCGGACCTGGTGCACGCCGCGCTGGCCGGCCGCCAGCCGAGCGCGCCGGCGCTGGTCATGCCCTGGGAGTCGACCGAGCTGGTGCTGGCCGAGCCGGTGCTGGAGGCGGGCGAGGTCCGCGGCGCGGTGGTGACGTTCTCGCCGACGTCGAAGACGCGGGGCGAGGTCCTGCTGTGGTGGTCGGTGCTGCTCGGCGGGAGCACGCTGGTCCTCGTGCTCGGCGTGTTCGTGGCGTTGCCGCTGGTCCGGTGGACGTTGCGGCCCGTGCGGAGGTTGGACGACGCGACCGGGCGGCTGCTCGCGGCGGTGGTGTCCGGGCAGCCCGTGCAGCCGGTCGGCTCGTCGGACGGCCCGCCGGAGCTGCGGCAGCTGTCGCGGTCGTTCGACCAGATGGCGGCGAACGTGAGCGACGTGCTGGCGGCGCAGCGCGCGTTCGTCGCGGACGCCTCGCACCAGCTGCGCAACCCGCTGACCGCGTTGAAGCTGCGTCTGTCCAATTTGGAGGACCACGTGGTCGGCGAGGGCGCCGCGCACCAGGCGGCGGCGCTGGACGAGGCCAACCGGCTCAACCGGATCCTCGACGAGCTGCTGTCCATGGCGCGGGCGGGCGCGCAGTCGGTCGACCCCGTGCCGGTGGACGTGGACCGGGCGGTGGCCGGCCGGCTGTCGGCGTGGCAGCCCGCCGCCGCGGCGCGCGAGGTGCACCTGGTGCTCGACGGCGAGCCGGGCGGCCGGGCCCTCGTGCCTCCACGCGGGGTGGAGACCGTGCTGGACGCACTGCTGGACAACGCGCTGAAGTTCACCTCCGACGGCACCCTGGTGCGCGTCGACGTGCGCCGGCAGGACGGCGTGGTGCGGCTGTCGGTGCAGGACGAGGGCCCCGGCCTCGCGCCGGAGGAGCTGGATCGCGCCACGGACCGGTTCTGGCGCAGCCCGGCGCACCAGAACGTGCAGGGCTCCGGCCTCGGCCTGGCACTCGTGCGGCAGATCGTGGAACGGGTGGACGGGACCGTGCGGTTGGAGTCGCCGGAGGGCGGGGGCCTGCGGGTGACCGTCGAGTTCCCCGCGGCCTGACCCCGGTCAGGACGTGACCGCCACGCCTTCGGGTCGCTTGCCCACGGCGAACGGGGCGGCGGGCTTGCCGCTCTTGGCGTCGATGACCGACACCGTGCCGGAGCCCGTGTTGGTGATGTAGACGAAGCTGTCGTCGGGCGCCGCCGCGGAGCCCTCGGGCATGCGTTGGACCTTGACCTCGTCGAGGGGTGCGCCGGTGGGCCCGAGGATGCTGACCGTGTTGGAGCCGGTGTTGGCGACGTGGACCCGGCCACCGGGGGTGACGGAGACGCCGAGGGGCGCGTTCCCGACCTTGGTGGTCCTGACGGGGTTGTTCCCGGCGGTGTCGATGACGGTCACCGTGTCGTCGCCGGTGTTGGCCACGTAGAGCCGCGAGCCGTCGAACGCGATGGCGATGCCCGACGGGAAGACGCCGACCGGGATGGTGCCGACGACCGCCTGCGAGCTCGTGTCGATGACCGTGACGCTGTCGCCGCCGTTGTTGGTCACGTACACGCGGGAGCCGTCGGGGTGGGCGACCGCGCTGTGCGGGAACCGCCCCACCGGGATGGTCTTCACCGGCGCGTTCGTCGCCGTGTCGATGACCGTGACGTCGTGGGAGCCGAAGTTCGTCACGTAGGCGTGGGTGGGTGTGGCCGCGACGCCGAAGGGGTTGGCCCCGACGGGCACGGTGGCGACCACGGCGAGGGACCGCGTGTCGATCACGGAGACGCTGTTGGACGACTCGTTGGTGACGTAGACGCGGTGACCGGACGGGTGCGCGCCGACACCGGCGGGGTAGTCGCCGACCCCAATCGTGGCCGTCACCTTGCCCAGGCGCGTGTCGTACACGGTGACGTTGTCGGAGCCGCTGTTGGCCACGAACACCTGAATGCGGGTCGGCCATCTAGGTGAGGCGTCGAAACCGGTGCCGGCCACCACGGCGAGCACCGCGACGGCGACTCCCCAACGGGGGAATCGCGGTCGGACAAGGAACGAAGAATACGCTGCGTGAAAACGCTCGCGTACCGAATCAACGGACATGAGCTCTCCGTATCGGTGTGGGATCCAGCACGAGCCCTCCCTGGTCCCGCGCTTATCGCCACCCTAACGGCCTAGTGTCGGAAACGGCCGCGCCGGCGCGCACTTGACCCCGACTTGGGCGAGCGCCCACGCATGGCGTTTACACCGTAGGAATGATGAGACGAGCACTAAACTTTTACGTCGCGGTAATACCTCATCGCGCCGGGGTGCAATTCGATCGGCGTCGTCTCGATCGCCGAGCGGACCTCTATGGACCTCGCCACCGGACTGGCCGCGACCAGGGCCGGCTGGGCCTGGAACAGGCCCCTGACCAGCGCTTCCGCCACCTCTTCGGACATCGTGTCGTTGACCAGGAGGAAGTTGCGCACCACCAGGGTGACGACGGGCCCGCCCCCGATCTGCTCGTACGCCGACGCGGGCAGGGTCGCCGAGCCGTACACCGGGTAGGTCTGGCGCAGCTTCGGCAGGACGTCGCTCAGGTCGAGCATGCGCAGCTTCAGCGTCGTGGCCAGGTTGGTGACCGCGTCCGTCGGCACGCCGCCGGACCAGAAGAACGCGTCCAGCTGACCGTCGAGCATCGCGGCAGTGCTGGTCCGCAGGTCCATGTACTGGACCTTGAGGTCGTCGGGCGACATGTCGGCCGCCTTGAGCAGCCGCTGCGCGATCAGCCACACGCCGGAATCGCGGGCGCCCACGCTGACCCGCAGGCCCTTGAGGTCGGCCAGCCTCGTGGCCGGCACGTCGTCCCGCACGATCAGCTGGAGGTAGTCGTCGTGCATCCGGGCCAGCGCGTACAGCTTGTGCCCCACGTCGCCCTGCTGCTTCGTCTCCGCCGCGTCGGCCGCCGAGAACCCGACCTGCGCCTGGTTGGCCCGCAACCGGTCGAGGTTGTCCACGGAGCCGGCCGTGGTCGCCACCTGAGGGCGGGGGATGCCGGGGTCGCGGGTCCACGCGTCGGCCAGCGCCGTGCCCAGCGCGTGGTAGACCCCGCCGGGGCTGCCGGCCGCCATGGTGAGCTTGACCTGGTCCAGGTCGTCGCCGCACGCCGCCAACGACAGGGTGGCCAGGGCCAATGCGGCCCCGACCGCGTGCAACCGCAGGAGCGTTCCCGACACCCGCGCATCGTCGCACGTCCACGCTCTACGCTGGACCCGACGGAAGGACTAGGTGCAGTGACTCGCAGTTACCAGATCCGCACGTTCGGCTGCCAGATGAACGTGCACGACTCCGAGCGCCTGGCCGGCATGTTGGAGGACGCGGGCTACACGCCCGCCGAAGGCGACGTCGCGCCGGACGTCGTGGTGTTCAACACCTGCGCCGTGCGGGAGAACGCCGACAACAAGCTCTACGGCACGCTCGGCCACCTCGCGCCCGCCAAGTCCGCGAACCCCGACATGCAGATCGCCGTCGGCGGCTGCCTCGCGCAGAAGGACCAGGGCGAGATCGTCAAGCGCGCGCCGTGGGTCGACGTGGTCTTCGGCACGCACAACATCGGCTCGCTGCCCGTGCTGCTCGAACGCGCCCGGCACAACCGCGAGGCCCAGGTCGAGATCCTGGACTCGCTGGAGACCTTCCCCTCGACGCTGCCCGCCCGCCGCGACTCGGCCTACTCCGGCTGGGTGTCGGTGTCCGTCGGCTGCAACAACACGTGCACGTTCTGCATCGTCCCGTCGCTGCGCGGCAAGGAGAAGGACCGCCGTCCCGGCGAGGTGCTGGCCGAGGTGCAGGCGCTGGTCGACGAGGGCGTGCTGGAGGTGACGCTGCTCGGGCAGAACGTCAACTCCTACGGCGTCGAGTTCGGCGACCGCTACGCGTTCGGCAAGCTGCTGCGCGCCACCGGCGGCATCGAGGGACTGGAGCGGGTCCGGTTCACCTCGCCGCACCCGAAGGACTTCACCGGCGACGTGATCGCCGCGATGGCCGAGACGCCCGCGGTGTGCCACTCGCTGCACATGCCGCTGCAGTCGGGCTCGGACCGCGTGCTCAAGGAGATGCGCCGCTCGTACCGGACCGCGAAGTACCTGTCCATCCTGGACGACGTGCGCGCGGCCATGCCGGACGCGGCCATCACCACCGACATCATCGTCGGCTTCCCCGGCGAGACCGAGGAGGACTTCCAGGCCACCCTGGACGTCGTCCGCGAGGCCCGGTTCTCGTCGGCCTTCACGTTCCAGTACTCCAAGCGGCCGGGCACGCCCGCCGCCGAGCTGCCGGACCAGCTGCCCAAGCAGGTCGTGCAGGAGCGGTACGACCGGCTGGTCACGCTGGTCAACAACGTCGCGCACGAGCTGAACCGCGAGCAGGTCGGCCGCGAGGTCGAATTGCTGGTCGCTTCCGGCGAGGGCCGCAAGGACGCCGAGACGCGCCGGATGACCGGCCGCGCCCGCGACGGCCGTCTGGTGCACTTCACGCCCGGTGACGCGCACGTGCGGCCCGGCGACGTGGTGGAGACCGTGGTGACCTACGGCGCGCCGCACAACCTGATCGCGGACGGCCCCCTGCTGTCGCACCGCCGGACGAAGGCGGGTGACCGGTCCGAGGCCGGGGTGAAGCCGAGGACGCCGGGCGTGACGCTGGGCCTGCCGTCGTTCGGCAAGCCCGCTCCGCTGCCCGCCGCGGTCGGCGGGTGCTCGACCCCGTGAGGAAGTGCCGATGAGCGAGAACGACCGGGACGACCTGGCCGGTCTCCGCGAGGAGATCGACAGCGTCGGCCGTTCGGCGGCCCGGCGCTTCGACCCCGGCGCCGGCGCGTTGACGATCGCCGTCGCGGCGCTGGCGATCCTGGTGTCGCTGGCGCTGCCCTGGGTGGACGGCGTGCAGGGCCTGAGCGTCCTGTTCGGCTCGGCCGAGGGGCTGCCGGAGGTGTTCGCCTACCTGGCGGTGGTCGTCGGCGTGCTGCTGCCCGCGCTGACGCTGACCCTGCGGCGGTGGGCGTTGGCGTGGGCGTGCGCGCTGGCGTCGTTCGCCGCGTCGGTGGCGGGCGTGCTGTCGATCTGGACCACGCAGACGACGACCGGCCACCACCCCGGTCCCGGGCCGGGCTCCGGCCTGGTCCTGGCCGTGGTGGCGGTGGTCGTGCTGCTGGTGAAGTGGCTGAAGCTGGCCGCCTCCCGGCCGCCGATGCAGTGATCACCGGGTTCGACAACGCGGAGCTGCGCACCGAGCGGCTCACGTTGCGGCGGCCCGTGGCGGACGACGTGGTCGCGGTGCACGAGATCCACCGCGACCCGCTGGCCTGCGCGCACAACCCGTCCGACGCCCTGCGCACCCGCGAGGAGGCCGCCGGCCTGCTGGAGCGGTGGCTGGAGCACTGGCGCGGCTTCGGCTTCGGCTACTGGGTGGTCCGCCGGATCGGCGCCGGGCGACCGCTCGGGTTCTGCGGCGTGAAGCTCACCGACCTCGACGGCCGGCGCGGGCTCAACCTGTTCTACCGGTTCGACCCGGCCGCTTGGGGGCGGGGCATCGCCTCCGAGGCGGCCCGCGAGGTCGTGCGCTGGTCCCGCGCAACCCTGCCCGCGTTGCCGGTCGTGGCCAGGGTCCGGCCCGCCAACACCGCGTCGCAGCGGGTGGCGGTCAACGCCGGGCTGACCCGCGCCGAACACCTGGACCGCCCCGGCGAGGACGGACCCGACCTGCTGTTCGCCGCGGGCTGGGCCCCCTCACCGCCGGTGAAGGGGCCCCTCGCCCACTAGCGGCTCGCGACCGCCTGCTCGGCGGCGGCCAGCCACTCGCGCCACTGCTTGGCCTGCGCCTCGGCCTGCTCGGCACGGCGCTTGTCGCCGGCCGTGCGCGCCTTCGCGGCCTGGGCCTCGAACTGCTCCACGCGCTCGCGGAACTGCGCCACGCGGGCCTCGGCCTCAGGGTCGGACTTGCGCCACTGGGCGTCGACCGCGCCGCGGACCCGCTCCTCGATCGCGCGGAGCTTGCCCTCCAGCTCGCGGACCCGCTCGCGCGGCACCTTGCCGATCGCGTCCCACCGCTCCTGGATCTTGTACAGCTGCTGGCGGGCGGCCTCCAGGTCGAGCGACGGGTCGATCCGCTCGGCCTCGGCGAGCAGCTCCTCCTTCAGCTTCGCGTTGGCCGCGAACTCGGCGTCACGCTCGCTGAACGCCTCGGAGCGCTTGGCGAAGAACGCGTCCTGCGCGGCCCGGAACCGCTGCCACAACGCGTCGTCGGCCTCCTTGGGCGCACGCCCGGCGGCCTTCCACTCGACCATCAGGTCCTTGTACCGGCCGGCCGTGGGGCCCCAGTCGTCGGACTCGACGAGCTTCTCGGCCTCCTCGACCAGCTCCTGCTTGCGGTTCTTGGCCACGCCGCGCTGCCGGTCGAGGTCGGCGAAGTGCGACCCGCGCCTGCGGTTGAACGCGTCACGCGCTTTGGAGAAGCGCCGCCACAGCTGCTCGTCGGTCTTGCGGTCGACGCCCCGGATCGTCTTCCACTCGTCCAGGATCTGCCGCAGCCGGTCGCCCGCCGCCTTCCACTGCGTGGACTCGTTGGCCAGCGCCTCGGCCTCCTCGACCAGCTCCTGCTTGCGCGCGCCCGCCGCGGCCCGCGCCTCGTCCTTGGCCGCCTTCGCGGCCTCCAGGCCCTTCTCGGCCAGGACCAGCACGTGCTCGACCCGTGCAGCCAGGGCGGCGAGGTCACCGACCACCGCCGCGTCGGCCAGGCTCTCCTGGACGTGCTTCGCGCTGGTCAGCGCGTGCTTGGGGTCGCCCGCGCCGGAGGACAGCCGCGTCACCAGCAGCTCGACCTCGGTGCGGATGTCGTCGAACCGGCGCGCGAAGTGCGCCAGGCCCTCGGCGGGCTCGCCCGCCTGCCAGGAACCGACGACCCGCTCGCCGTCGGCCGTCTTGACGTAGACGGTGCCGTCCGCGTCCACGCGCCCCCAGCGGTCAGGGTGGTCCGACGCCACGGGGACCGGCGGTGCCGCCGTGACCGGCGTCGCTTCCACCCTGGTCTCCTCGACCACCGCCCCCGCACCACTGTCGCCAGTGGTTCCCGGTGTCGTCTCGTGCTCCGTCATCGCCGGCTTCCTCCTCGCCTGCCCACTTCGTGGTGCCCGTGCCGACCACGGGCGCCCCGCCTACGACGGGGCCCAGCACCCGAGTACCGCGACGCCCCTTAAGAGTGCCCAGTACCTCGCGCGCATTCAAACAGGTCAAGGCTCGCATCGGTACCGGTGGTGGCCGATGAGTAGCGTGGACTGCCATGATCTCGCGCCTCGTGGTCGTGCCGCACCCCCCGCTGCTGGTGCCCGAACTGGTCTCCGACGCCGCGCGGGACACCGAACCGGTGCGCTCGGCGTGCCTGGCCGCCGCACGGGAGCTGGCCGCGCACGCGCCGGACTGGGTGGCCGTCGGTGTCGACCCGTCCGGGCCGCGGGTGGTCGAGGACGTGACGGGGACGTTCCGCGGCTTCGGGGTGGACGTGCGGGTGTCGTTGTCCGACGACGCGTCCTCTGTGGAGGACGAGCTGCCGCTGCCCGCGCTGGTGGCAGCCTGGCTGCGGGAACGCGTCGGCGCGCGGTCCGTGCGAGTGCACCTCGTGCCGCCCGGCCTGTCCACCACCGAGTGCGTCGCCCTGGGCGAGCGGCTGGCCGGCTCACCCGCGCTGCTGGTGCTCGGCGACGGTTCGCACCGGCACGGCGAGCTGGCCGTCGGGCGGCCGGACGAGCGGGCCGAGCCGTTCGACGAGGAGGTGCGCAAGGCGCTGGCCACGGCGGACACGGCGGCGTTGCGCGCCCTCGACCCGACGCTGGCGGCCGAGCTGGGCGCGCACGGCCGGGCGGCGTGGCAGGTGGCCGCGGGCGTGCCGGGCGCTTGGCGGTGTGCCCGGTCGGAGTTCCTGGCGCCCTTCGGCGTCGGCTACCACGTGGCGGTCTGGGAGGCTTGAGCGCGTGAACACCCCCATCGCCGTCGTCGGGCCCACCGCCACCGGGAAGTCGGACCTGGCCGTGCGGCTGGCCGTCGAACTGGGCGGCGAGGTGGTCAACGCCGACGCGATGCAGCTCTACCGGGGCATGGACATCGGCACGGCCAAGATCACCGACGCCGAGCGGCAGGGCGTGCCGCACCACCTGCTCGACGTGCTCGACGTGACCGAGACCGCGTCCGTCGCCGCCTACCAGCGCGAGGCGCGGGCCGTGGTGGAACGGCTGCTCGCCGACGGCCGCACGCCGGTGCTGGTGGGCGGCTCGGGCCTGTACGTGCAGGCGGTGCTCGACGACCTGGTGTTCCCCGGCACGGACGAGAAGATCCGCACCCAGCTGGAGCAGGAGCTGGCCGTGTTCGGGTCGGAGACGCTGCACGGTCGGCTGGCGCAGCTGGACCCCGCCGCGGCGCTGGCGATCCTGCCGAGCAACGGCCGCCGGGTGGTGCGGGCGCTGGAGGTCATCGAGCTGACCGGGCAGCCGTTCTCGGCCACCCTGCCCAAGCCCGGACCGGCCCGCTACGGCACGGTGGTCGTCGGGCTGGACCGCGACGTGTCCGAACTGGACGAGCGGGTCGACGCGAGGGTGGCGCGGATGTTCGGGTCTGGCCTGGTGGACGAGGTGCGCGCGCTGGAGGCCCGCGGCCTGCGCGACGGCCGCACGGCGTCCCGCGCGCTGGGCTACCAGCAGGTGCTGGCCGCGTTCGACGGCGAGTGCTCGATCGAGGAGGCCGCCGCCGCCACCGCGCAGGCCACCCGGCGGTTCGTCCGCAAGCAGCGGTCCTGGTTCCGCCGCGACCGGCGGGTGACGTGGTTCGACGCGGGTGGGCCAGGTCTGGCCGAGGACGTGCTCAAGCTGGTCGCACCGTAGCCTGGTGCCGTGGGAGTCGAGTTTCTGAAGGGCCACGGCACCGAGAACGACTTCGTCGTGCTGCCCGATCCGGACGGCGTGCTGGACCTGACCGAGTCACGCGTGCGCGCGCTGTGCGACCGGCGACGCGGCCTGGGCGCGGACGGCGTGCTGCGGGTCGTCCGGCCCGACTTCGGCCCGTGGTTCATGGACTACCGCAACGCCGACGGCTCGATCGCCGAGATGTGCGGCAACGGGGTGCGCGTGTTCTCGAAGTACCTGGTCGAGGCCGAGCTGATGCCGGCGGGCGAGTTCACCATCGGCACGCGGGCCGGCGAGCGGCACGTCGTCGTGCACGCCGACGGCGCGGTGACCGTCGACATGGGGCGCGTGCTGGTCACCGGCACGGGCACGGCCACCGTCGGCGGCAGCGCGTTCGGCGGTGTCGCGGTGGACGTCGGCAACCCGCACCTGGCGTGCGTGACCGAGGTGCCGGTGGCGGAGCTCGACCTGGAGCTGCCGCCCGGCCACGACCCGGTGCAGTTCCCGCACGGGGTAAACGTCGAGTTCATCAACGTGCTGGACGAGGGCGCCCTCCGGATGAGGGTGCACGAGCGCGGCGTCGGCGAGACCCGGTCGTGCGGCACGGGCACGGTGGCCTCGGTGGCGTCGTGGCTGTACGGGGCGGGTCGGCGCACCGGCAAGGCCACTGTGGACGTCCCGGGTGGGCAGGTCTCCGTGGTGATCGAGGAGGAGAGCTCCACGCTCACCGGCCCGGCCGTGCTGCTGGCGCGCGGCGAGCTCGACCAGGCCTGGTGGGACGCGCTCTAGCCGGTCGGACCGACCGCAGCACGAGGGCCACACCGTGGTCCAGCCGCTCGGCGAACGCGGTCGGCGCCAGTTCGGCCGCGACCGCCCGCAACGCCGGGTAGTCGCCCGACGCGCCGCCCAGCGGGCCGACCGCGGGCGCTTCGGCGAACCGCACCGTGCCGGGCTGCGTAGGCGCCCACGACGACGCCCGCGCCGTCCCGGTGCGCCGGCATCGCCCGCCGCAGCCTCCTGACCAGCTCGGCGGCCCGTGACCGCCAGTCGTCGGGCAACCCGGCCAGGCCGACCTCGCCGACGATCGCGTCGGCCATCAGCTCCCGCAACCGGGTCTTGCGCGGCGGCCCAGGTCCTCGTCCGACCCGACGCGGTGCAGCACGTCCGGTGGCGTCGACCGGCGACCGACCCGCGTGGGCGGCGGCGCGGACCGCCCTGATCCGGCCCGACGGCCCCGTGGCGTGGGCCGCCTAGAGGTCGAACACCTCCAGCTTGCCCAGCCGCGCCTCGGAGACCACCTCGGGCTGCGAGCTGGGCGCGGTGCAGCAGACCAGCTTGTCCTCGACGATCGCGACGGCGAAGCAGAGCTGGCTGGTCTCCACCTTCCGGGTGATCTCGCCGCCCTCCTCGACCCGGAAGACGAACGGCTGGATCGCGGGCGCGACCCACACGCCGCCGTCGGCGTCCACCGCGATGCCGTCCGGCGCGATGTAGTGCTCGCGCAGCGACGCGAAGACCTGCCGGTCGGACAGCGAGCCGTCATCCGCCACGCTGAACGCGGTCAGGCCGAACGCCAGCGTCTCGGCGATGACGAGCCTGCCGTCGGGGAGCAACCCGGTGCCGTTGGGGAACTTCATGTCCTCGACGGCCACGCTGACCGTGCCGTCGGGCTCGACCAGCGCCAGCGGCGTGCCGGGCGCGACCCAGTCCGGCTCGAGCAGCGGCGCGTCGCCGCCCCACGCGAGGACGGCGTGCAGGTCGAACCCGAAGTTGCCGACGTAGGCGCGACCCCGCGCGTCGACCAGCATGTCGTTGGCGTGGAAGGTGGCGATGTCGCCGAGGTCGGCGTGCTCCACCAGCCCGTCGGGCTCCAGCCGCAGCACCTTGCGGTCCCGCATCGACACCACGAGCAACCGCCCGTCCGGCAGCCAGCCCAACCCCGACGGCTGCTCCGGCACCTCGCAGACGACCTCCTCCTCGCCCGAGGCCAGGTCGAGGGCGCGGACCTGGTGGTCGTAGAAGTCCGAGTAGAACAGCCGGCCGTCCGGTCCCTGTCGCGGACCTTCGCCGAACCGGAGACCTTCGCGCAGCACGGTGGTGTCAGCCATGCCGTTCGACGCTAGTGATCACCGGCAGGTCGCGCATCGACCGCAGCGGTGACAAGACCACCCGGAGGACGGACAGGATCATCCCGGCCGACGCGACCCACAGCGTGTCCCGCGTGCCGACCCACTCGGCCAGCGCGCCGCCCGCCAGCGCGCCCACCGGCATCACGCCCCAGCTCAGGAACCGCACGCTGGCGTTCATCCGGCCGAGCAGCCGGTCCGGGCACAACGCCTGCCGCAGGCTGACCTGCGACACGTTGTAGACGATCACGCCGGCGGACGTGACCAGGGTGCCGACCGCGAACAAGCCCAGCCGCCACCCCGGCTCCGCCAGCGGGACCAGCAGCCACGCGGGCTGCGTCACGACCATCGACAACCACACCAGCCGCACCCGGCCCCACCGCGCCAACCGCCCGGTGACCAGGCCCGCGAGCGCCCCGCCCACGCTGCCCACCCCCAGCAGCACCGCGGCGGCCGGGGCGGACAGCCCGAGATCGCGCACCAGGAAGAGCACGTTGACCGCGCCCCACATGCCGTTGGTCAGGTTGAACCACGTGGTGCACAGCGCGATCGGCCGCAGCAACGGGTGCCCGAACACGAACCGCAGCCCTTCGGCCATGTCCGCCCAGAGCGCGCGCTTGCGCGGCACCGGCACCGGTTCGGCCGTGCGGACGCCGACCAGCAGCGCCGCCGAGGTCAGGAACGAGAACGTGATCGCCGGCACGGCGTTCGCGCTGCTCAGCAGCGGCACCAGCAGCCCGCCCAGCGGCCGGCCGGACAGCCGGGCGACCTGCTGCGTCGACACCAGCCTGCCGTTCGCGACCGCCAGCTCCTCACGCGGCACCAGCGTCGGCAGGTACGCCTGGGACGCCACCTCGAAGAACACCGTCAGCACGCCCGCCGCCAGCGCCGCGAGCAGCAGGTGGGTGAACGTGAGGCCGCCCAGCCACGCCGCGACCGGCACCGTGGCGAGCACCAGCGCGCGCCCGGCCGTGCTCCACGCCAGCAGGGGCCGTTTGCGCACCCGGTCCACGAAGACGCCCACGGGCAAGCCGATGACCAGGAACGCGGCCGTGCCGGCGGCGGTCAGCGCACCGATCTGGAACTCGGACGCGTCCAAGGCCTCGATCGCCACCACCGGCAGCAGGAACGTGCACATGGCCGTGCCGAACTGGTTGACCGCGTCGCTGCCCCAGAACAGCCGGAAGTCACGCGGTAACGGCACCACGGCTCCGCAGCGGCGACAGCACCACCCACAGCACCGACAGGGCCTGGCACCCCATGCCCACGGCCAACGTCGCCGTCACCCCGATGCCGCCGCCGAGCGCGCCGCCCACCAGGCCGCCCAGCGGCATCGCGCCCCACACCACGAACCGGATGCTGGCGTTCATCCGGCCCAGCAGGTGGTCGGGGCAGATCGACTGCCGGTAGCTGACCTGGGCGATGTTGTAGACCGTCGCCCCGTACGCCACCGCCGCCTCCCCGAGGAGTACGAACACGATCCGCCAGTCCGCCGCGCCGAGCGGGACGAGTGCCCCGAACGGCCACGTGACCAGGCCGGACAGCCAGATCACCGTGGTCTGGCCGAACCGGGCGTTCCACCGGTTCACGGTCAGCGCGCCCAGCACGCCGCCGATGCCCGCCGCGCTGAGCACCAGGCCGACCACGCCCTCGGACAGGCCCAGCTCGCGCACCAGGAACAGCACCAGCACCGCCGCCGCCATGCCGCCGAAGAAGTTGGCGGTGCCCGTGCAGCCCACGATCGCGCGCAGCGACCGGTGCCCGAAGACGAACCGCAGGCCCTCGGCGATCTCGTGGACCAGGCCGGGCTTGTCCGCCCGCCGGGGCGGTGGTTCCACCGTGCGGATGCGCAGCAGGAACAAGGCCGAGACCAGGTAGCCGACCGCGGTGGCCAGCACGCCGACGGCCGCGCCGACCGCCTGCGCCACCCCGCCGGCGGCGGCCGGGCCCGACACCTCCGCCACGGCCCGGCTGGCCTCCAGCTTCGAGTTGCCCTCCACCAGCTGCTCCCGGCCGACCAGCGCGGGCAGGTACGACTGGTAGGCGACGTCGAACATGACCGTGGCCGCACCGACCAGCAGGGCGACCACGACGAGGTGGGCGAGCGTGAGCACGCCGAGCCACCACGCCACCGGCACCGAGAGCAGCAACAACGCGCGGGTGAAGTCGGCCACGAGCATCACCGGGCGGCGGCTCAGCCGGTCCACCCAGACCCCGGCGGGCAGCCCGATCAGCAGGAACGCGGCCGTGCCCGCCGCCGAGAGCACGCCCATCTCGAACGGCGTGGCGGCCAGCGCGCCCACCGCGAGCAGCGGCAACACCGTGCGGCCGATCGTGGAGCCGAACTGGCTGACGGTGTCGCCTGCCCACAGCAGGCGGAAGTCGCGATGAGACCAGAGGGACACGGCGGAAGTGTCGCGGGAGTGATTGGAAACTGTCAATCACTTGCGCCGCGGCGGTCTAGGCTGTGCGGGTGCAACGACGTCCGGCGACCGACGCCGAGGCCGCCGCCCTGGCCTCGGCCGTGCGGCTGCGCATCATCCGCCTCACCTACGACCGCGCGATGACCAACAAGGAGATCGCCGAACGGCTCGGCAAGGACCCCGCCACCACCCTTCACCACGTGCGCAAACTCGTCGCCGCGGGCTTCCTGGAGGCGCAGGAGGAGCGCGCGGGCAACCGGGGCGCGCGGGAGATCCCGTACCGGTCGACGGGACTGTCCTGGCAGCTCCACAAGGGCAGCAGCCCGTACCCCGAGGAGACCAGCGAGGCGGTGTTCCAGGCGTTCCTGAGCGAGGTCGCGGAGGTGGGCCCGGCCGCGATGAACCAGTTCCGACTGGTCGCCCGGGTCGACCGCGCGGAACTAAAACGGCGCCTCCAGACGTTGTTGGATGAGCTGGCAGCCGAGCCGGCCCACCCCGACGGGGAACGCGTGGCGATCTACCTGGCGCTCTACCCAGGCGATTAACCACTCGTCCCGGCAGGGGTGCCGTGGGACGATGAAGGGCAAATGACGGAAAACACGTACAGCAGCAACGACTGGCTCGACCACGAGGACGAGCTGTCCACCGGCGACCTCGCGCTCGAAGAGCGCACCGCGCTGCGCCGCGTAGCCGGGTTGTCCACCGAGCTCGAGGACGTCACCGAGGTCGAGTACCGCCAGCTCCGGCTGGAGCGGGTCGTGCTGGTCGGCGTGTGGACCGAGGGCACGGCGGCCGATTCGGACGCGTCCCTGGCGGAACTGGCCCTGCTCGCCGAGACCGCGGGCTCCGAGGTGCTGGAAGGCCTCGTGCAGCGGCGCGACCGGCCCGACCCGGCCACCTACATCGGTTCCGGCAAGGTCCACGAGCTGCGCGACATCGTGATCGCCACCGGCGCGGACACGGTGATCTGCGACGGCGAGCTCTCACCCGGCCAGCTGCGGCAGCTGGAGGAGAAGCTCAAGGTCAAGGTCGTCGACCGCACGGCGCTGATCCTCGACATCTTCGCCCAGCACGCGTCCACGCGCGAGGGCAAGGCCCAGGTCGAGATGGCCCAGCTCCAGTACCTGCTGCCGCGCCTGCGCGGTTGGGGTGAGTCGCTGTCCCGGCAGGCCGGTGGTCGTGCCGGCGGCGCCAACGGCGGCGTGGGTCTGCGCGGTCCCGGTGAGACCAAGCTCGAGACCGACCGCAGGCGCATCCGCGCGCGCATCTCCAAGCTGCGCCGCGAGATCGCCGCGATGAGCGTGACGCGGGAGACCAAGCGGCACCGCCGCGTGGCCAACTCGGTGCCGAACGTGGCCATCGCGGGGTACACGAACGCGGGCAAGTCCAGCCTGCTCAACGCGCTGACCGGCGCGGGGGTGCTGGTGCAGGACGCGCTGTTCGCGACCCTCGACCCGACCACGCGGCGCACCGAGACGCCCGAGGGCCTGGCCTACACGTTGACCGACACGGTCGGCTTCGTGCGGCACCTGCCGCACCAGCTGGTCGAGGCGTTCCGGTCGACGTTGGAGGAGGTCGCCGACGCGGACCTGCTGGTCCACGTGGTCGACGGCTCCGACGCCATGCCGGAGAAGCAGGTCAAGGCCGTGCGCGAGGTGATCACCGAGATCTCGTCGCGGCGGGACGACCCGATGCCGACCGAGCTGCTCGTGGTGAACAAGGTCGACGCGGTGGGCGAGCTGGGCATGGCCCGGCTGCGGCACCTGTTCCCCACGGCGGTGTTCGTGTCCGCGCACACCGGCGAGGGGATCGCCGAGCTGCGCGAACGCATCGCGGCCATGACGCCGCGGCCGGAGGTCGTGGTCGAGGCGCTCGTGCCGTACGCGAGGGGCGAGCTGGTCGCGCGCGTGCACCGCGAGGGCGAGGTGCTCAAGGAGCGGCACACGGAGGAGGGCACCGAGCTGTCCGCCCGGGTCCGCCCGGACCTGGCCGACGTGCTGGAGAAGTTCGCCGTGAACGGAAGCCGCGCGTAAGCCTTTGCGAGCGCTGCTGGTGGTTCTAGGACTGGTGATGACGGCCGGTTCCGCTTCGGCGGAGCCGGCCGTCGCCGACGTGTGCGCGGTGACCGACCAGCGGCTGGAGGAGCTGTCCGGGCTGGCGTCCGACGGCGGGCAGTGGTTCGCGGTGAACGACAGCGACAACGGCTGGCTGCAGGTCCAGGTGCTCGACCGAACCTGTGCGATCACGCGCACAATCACCGCGCCGACAAACCCGTTCGACGTCGAGGATCTCGCCTTGGCCCCTGACGGAACCCTGTGGGCGGCGGATACCGGAGACAACGGGAAGTCGCGCGAAACCGTGGCATTGCATGCCGTTTCACCGGACGGCAGCACACGTTTGTACCGACTCACGTATCCTGACGGAAAGCACGACGCCGAGGCATTGTTGCTCGACGGTTCCGGCATTCCGCACATCGTCACGAAGGAAACGATCGGATCGGCGTTGGTGTACCGGCCGGCGTCCGGGCTGAGCGAGGGCGCGCCGACGCCGATGGAGCAGGTGGCGCGGGTGTCGATCAGCAGCACGGACACCGCGGGCGGGCCGTTCCAGAACCCCGTGGTGACGCGCGTGGTCACGGGCGGCGCGATGTCCCGGGACGGCCGGGTGGCGGCGTTGCGGACCTACACCGACGCGTACCTGTTCGCGGTGCCGGACGGCGACCTGGCCAAGGCGCTGGAGTCCGACCCGGTGCGGGTGCCGCTGGCCGGCGAGCCGCAGGGCGAGGCCATCGCGTTCGACCCGGACGGCACGCTGCTGTCGGCGTCCGAGTTCGGCAGCGCGGGCGCTTCGTCGACCGTGCGCGCGGTGGCGGGTGCGGCGGCGTCGGCCGTGCCGCCCGCGCCGACGACCACGACGGACGCCCCCGTGACCGGTGACGGGACCACCGCCACTCCCCCGGCCGCCGACCCGCAGTCGTCGTCGCCGTGGCCCGTGGTGGGCGGTGGCGCGGTCGCGTTGGTGCTGGTCGGCGCACTGGTGCGCCGCTCACGCCGACGCCGGGCGTGAGCGGCAGCCGCCGGTGCCCTAGAGCCTGCGCAGGACGGCGACGACCTTGCCCAGGATCGACGCGTCGTCGCCGGGGATGGGCTGGTAGGCCTCGTTGTGCGGCATCAGCCACACGTGCCCGTCCTCCTTGCGCTTGAACGTCTTCACGGTGGCCTCGCCGTCGATCATCGCGGCCACCACCTCGCCGTTGTCCGCCGTCGGCTGCTGGCGGACGACCACCCAGTCACCGTCGGTGATGGCGGCGT
Organism: Actinosynnema sp. NPDC023794; assembly: GCF_040639675.1. Lineage (NCBI taxonomy): Bacteria > Bacillati > Actinomycetota > Actinomycetes > Pseudonocardiales > Pseudonocardiaceae > Actinosynnema > Actinosynnema sp. NPDC023794. The sequence continues at coordinate 153,819 of NZ_JBFAFR010000005.1, forward strand.
CCACCATCGAGTCGCCGACGACCTTCAGCAGGAACACGTCGCCCTCGCCGACGATCTCGCGCGGCAGCGGGAACACGTCCTCGATGGCCTCTTCCGCCAGGATCGGCCCACCGGCCGCGATGCGGCCCAGCATGGGCACGTACGCGGGCGTCGGCTTGGACGCCGGGTCGAGGCCGGTCACGATCTCCGCGGGCAGCACGCCCACCGCGCGCGGCCGGTTCGGGTCGCGACGCAGGTACCCCTTCCGCTCCAGCGCGCGCAGCTGGTGGGCGACCGAGGAGGTGGAGGTCAGGCCGACCGCCTCCCCGATCTCACGCACGCTGGGCGGGTAGCCGAACCGGTCGAGCCAGTCGCGGATCACGTCGAGCACCTTGCGCTGGCGCAGGGTGAGCCCGGCGTTGCCCGCGATGTCCGCCGGTTCGGGCGCGGAGGGCACATCGGCGGTGCGCAGGTCTTCGCTGGTCTTGCGTGCCACGGTGCTTCCTCCTCACCGGTCCCGATTGCCCAGGCCGGCTTCTCCGACGATCTTCACTTGTGGACGGTAGTCGCGTTCCGTGTCCAGATCAAACACCTGTTCGAAGTAAACCTCGGCGTGTCCTAGCGATTTCGCCCGGCGAAGTGGTAGACATTCGCACGGACGTTCGATCGAACACAGGTTCGATCATGATCGGATGACCTGCGTTGGAGGACATCATGGCGGTGGTCATTGGCACCCGTAACAGCTTCGAACTGGTCGACGGCGCCGATGCCGAGGATGTCGCCCGCGGCGCGGGATTGCGACCCGGACCACGGGTCCTCCGCCGGTTCGACGTACACGATAAGGACAACCGCCGCCCGTCGACCCGCCCCCGCCCGCTCGCCGTGCGCCGGCCCGCGCCCGAGCCGGTCGCCTGCGAGGTCCGGCCGCAGCGCCACCCGGCCGTCCAGTTCGTCGCGTACTCGGCCGCCGCGGCCGTCTTCGCCGGCCTGCTGAGCCTGCTCTTCCTTTACACCTCCGGCGCCACCACCGTCCCCGAACGGACCAGCGTCGTGCACGTCCAGGTGGGCGAGTCGCTGCGGGACGTGGCCGAGCGCAGCGCGCCCGCCAGCGACCCGGACGCCGTCGTCTCCCGCATCGTCGAGCTGAACTCCCTCCCGAACTCCGACGTCGTCCCCGGCCAGTCCCTGGTCGTCCCCCACGGCGCCCCCTGACCCACCCCGCGCACTCGCGCGTGTCGAACCTCCAGGACCCGCGTGTCGAACCTTCAGGACCCCCGAGTTCAACGTTCCGGATGGTGAACTCGGGGGTCCTGAGCGTTCGACACGGTGGGCGCGAGCGTTCGACACGCGCGTTTGTGTTCGCGAATCGGTGGTGACCTGCGGTGGGTCCGCGGGCGGTCCGTGACCGGTGGGTCGCTCCACGCTCAGGCATCCCATCGGGTGAACGCTGACCGGTGTGTCCGACTTGCAGACGAGTAGTGCTCGGGCATAGGTTGACCCCTACATCTAGTGGTTACACCAACGTAGTTAGTCCACAGGTTGGGGTATTCCTCGCCATCGGGGCTAACGCGATGGATGCTGCGCGGAGGAGGGGAGACCAGCCGTGCGATGCCCGTTCTGCCGCAACGCCGACTCTCGTGTGGTCGACTCGCGCGAGGTCGACGAGGGCCAGGTGATCCGCCGCAGGCGCTCCTGCTCGAGCTGCGGTCGCCGGTTCACCACCGTGGAGGAAGCCGTGCTCGCGGTGGTCAAGCGCTCCGGCGTCACCGAGCCGTTCAGCCGCGACAAGGTCGTCAACGGCGTGCGCCGCGCCTGCCAGGGCCGCCCGGTCGACGAGGACGCCCTGCAACAGCTCGCGCACCGCGTCGAGGAGTCCATCCGCTCGGGCGGCAACGCCGAGATCCCGAGCCACGAGGTGGGCCTGGCCATCCTCGGCCCCCTGCGCGACCTGGACGAGGTGGCGTACCTCCGGTTCGCCTCCGTCTACCGCTCCTTCTCGTCCGTCGAGGACTTCGAGAAGGAGATCGCCGATCTTCGCGACGCCCAGCGCATCGACGACTGAGCGCCGCGACGCAGGACAACCAGCGACCGCTCGGACGGGGAGCCCGGACGTGGGTCGCGCATCGAGAACTTCGAGAACGCACGAAAACGGGAAGAGGACACGGGGAATGACGGAGACCGTCGGTGGCTCCAGCAAGAAGACGGCCACCCGCAACGGCGCGGGGGACAAGAACGCCAAGCTGAAGGTGGAGCGCGTCTACACCACCCCGGGCACGCACCCCTATGACGAGGTCACCTGGGAGCACCGCGACGTCGTGATGACGAACTGGCGCGACGGCTCGGTGAACTTCGAGCAGCGGGGCGTCGAGTTCCCCGACTTCTGGTCGGTCAACGCCACCAACATCGTCACCAGCAAGTACTTCCGCGGCGCGGTGGGCACCCCGCAGCGCGAGCACAGCCTGCGCCAGCTCATCGACCGCGTGGTGAAGACCTACGTCGAGGCGGGCGTCAAGCACGGCTACTTCACCACCGCCGAGGACGCCGAGATCTACGAGCACGAGCTGACCTGGATGCTGCTGCACCAGGTGTTCAGCTTCAACTCGCCGGTCTGGTTCAACGTGGGCACCAGCTCGCCGCAGCAGGTCAGCGCCTGCTTCATCCTGTCGGTCGACGACACGATGGAGTCGATCCTGAACTGGTACCGCGAGGAGGGCCTGATCTTCAAGGGCGGCTCCGGCGCGGGCCTGAACCTCTCGCGCATCCGGTCGTCCAAGGAGCTGCTGTCCTCCGGCGGCACGGCGTCCGGCCCGGTGTCGTTCATGCGCGGCGCCGACGCGTCCGCGGGCACCATCAAGTCCGGCGGCGCGACCCGCCGTGCGGCGAAGATGGTCGTGCTCGACGTCGACCACCCGGACGTCGAGGAGTTCATCCAGACCAAGGCGCGGGAAGAGGACAAGGTCCGCGCGCTGCGCGACGCCGGGTTCGACATGGACCTGGGCGGCAAGGACATCGTGTCCGTGCAGTACCAGAACGCGAACAACTCGATCCGCGTGTCGGACGAGTTCATGCACGCCTACGAGAACGGCGGGCAGTTCGGCCTGCGCGCCCGCCAGACCGGCGAGGTCATCGAGCACGTCGACGCGAAGGACCTGTTCCGCAAGCTGGCGCAGGCCGCGTGGGAGTGCGCCGACCCGGGCATCCAGTACGACGGCACGATCAACGACTGGCACACCACGCCGGAGTCGGGCCGCATCACGGCCTCGAACCCGTGCTCGGAGTACATGCACCTGGACAACTCCAGCTGCAACCTGGCGTCGTTGAACCTGATGAAGTTCCTCTCCGACGACGGCACGTTCAACGCGGAGCTGTTCGCCAAGTCGGTCGAGCTGATCATCACCGCGATGGACATCTCGATCTGCTTCGCGGACTTCCCGACGCCCGCGATCGGTGAGACGACCCGCGCGTTCCGCCAGCTGGGCATCGGCTACGCGAACCTGGGCGCGCTGCTCATGGCGACCGGTCACGCGTACGACTCCGAGGGTGGCCGCGCGCTGGCCGCCGCGATCACGTCCCTGATGCAGGCCGTGGCGTACAAGCGGTCCGCCGAGCTGGCGGGCATCGTCGGCCCGTACGAGGGCTACGCCCGCAACGCCGAGGGGCACCAGCGGGTCATCCGCAAGCACTCGGCCGCCAACGACATGCTGCGCACCTACCACGCGAACGACGGCGCGGTGCAGAAGGTCGCGACCAAGGCGTGGCAGGAGTGCCAGCGCATCGGCGCCCGCAACGGCTGGCGCAACGCGCAGGCCAGCGTGCTCGCGCCCACCGGCACCATCGGCCTGATGATGGACTGCGACACCACCGGCATCGAGCCGGACCTGGCGCTGGTGAAGTTCAAGAAGCTGGTCGGCGGCGGCTCGATGCAGATCGTCAACCAGACCGTGCCGCGGGCGCTGAAGGTCCTCGGCTACCAGCAGGAGCAGATCGAGGCGATCGTCGAGTACATCGGCGAGCACGGCCACGTGGTGGACGCGCCGGGCCTCAAGCCCGAGCACTACGAGGTGTTCGACTGCGCCATGGGCGACCGCTCGATCGCGCCCATGGGCCACGTGCGGATGATGGCCGCGGTGCAGCCGTTCATCTCGGGCGCGATCTCCAAGACGGTGAACATGCCGGAGACGGCCACCGTCGAGGAGGTCGAGGAGATCTACTACCAGGGCTGGAAGCTCGGCCTGAAGGCGCTGGCGATCTACCGCGACAACTGCAAGGTCGGCCAGCCGCTGTCGGCGGGCAAGTCGGCCAAGTCGTCGGCGGTCGCGACGTCGGAGGCCAAGCCCGAGACCGTCGTGGAGTACCGCCCGGTGCGCAAGCGGCTGCCGAAGAAGCGCCCGTCGCAGACGGTGTCGTTCACGGTCGGCGGCGCGGAGGGCTACCTGCACGCCGGTTCGTACCCGGACGACGGCCTCGGCGAGATCTTCGTCAAGCTGGGCAAGCAGGGCTCGACGCTGGCGGGCGTGATGGACGCGTTCTCCATGTCCATCTCGGTGGGTCTGCAGTACGGCATCCCGCTGGAGTTCTACGTCTCGAAGTTCCAGAACCTGCGCTTCGAGCCGGCGGGCATGACGGACGACCCGGACGTCCGCATCGCGACCAGCGTCCTGGACTACCTGTTCCGCCGCCTGGCGCTGGACTACCTGCCGTTCGAGAAGCGGGCGCAGCTCGGCATCTTCACCGCCGACGAGCGCACCGCGCAGGTCTCGTCCGACTACGGCAACGGCGACGTGGACCTGGAGGGTCTGCGCACGTCGGTCGACGCGGCTCCGGCCACGTCGACCACCCCGGCGCCGGAGGAGAAGAAGTCCAAGCCGCAGGACGTCAGGGTCGGCAGCTCGACGGAACTGCTCGAACTGCACCTGGGCAAGGCCGCCGACGCCCCGCTCTGCATGACGTGCGGCACGAAGATGCGCCCGGCCGGCTCGTGCTACTTGTGCGAGGGCTGCGGCTCCACCTCGGGCTGCAGCTGACAGACAACTGGGCCCCGGCGTTGGCGCGCCGGGGCCCAGTTAAGAGTGAGAGCACTTGAGCCCTCGTTGTCGCCGACGGATCCTCTCGTGCTCTCGCTCAACAAACAAGTTGATCTAGGTGCACGAGAGGAGGTGAGAAGGATGGCCGCAAAGTACCGCAGCGCCAAGACGGGGCGCTACGTCACCAAGAAGTACGGCAAGTCCCACCCTTCGACGACTGTCAAGGAGTCGAAGTGACGACGGTGTCGAGCTGATCACAGCCGACACGCACCACCTTCGTGGTGCACGATGTTGAAGGGGTGGCGCTTGCGCCACCCCTTCAACCACAGAAGCAACGCCGGTTGTGCGAGCGTTTCACCGCCGAGGCCGCGTACGAGTTGGCAACGGGTCGTATTCGACCACGCAGAACAGCATTCCGGCCGTGCGATTAGGTCGCGGCCACGTACGGCGACGATGGTGGGCGGCGGCATTGCTTGTTGCACGGGCTTCCGGGTGACTGACTCCTCGAATTTTGTACAGTCCGTTCCAAAACCTGCTACCGTCTCCCCCGTGCCCCGACCCAAGGAGTTCGACGAGGAGCAGGCGCTCGACGCGGCCATGCGGACGTTCTGGGCGAACGGCTACGAGGCCACGTCCACCGAAGACCTGTGCCGCGCCACCGGTCTCGGCCGCAGCAGCATCTACAACACGTTCACCAGCAAGCACGAGCTCTTCAAGCGCGCCCTCGTCCGCTACACCGAGCTGATGACCGCCGGCCAGATCGCACTGCTCGAAGACGAGACGCGGTCGCCCGGACAACGCCTGCGCGACCTGTTCGACGCGATCATCGCGGGCGAGGTGGAGCACCGGCGGGACGATCGCGGTATCGGTTGCCTGACCGTGAACACCACCGTGGAGCTGGCCGGGCGGGACCGCGAGGCCGCCGAACTGGTCGACCGCGACCAGCGACGCAGGCTCGACGCGCTGGAAGCGGTCATCGCCGCCGGCCAACGCGACGGCCGGTTCACGTCGAAGCAGCAGCCCGCGGAGCTGGCGCGGTTCGTCAACGCGGTCATCGCGGGCATCCGGGTCGCCGGCCAGGGCGGCGCGGACATCCCGACGCTGAAGGCCATCGCGTCCACCGCCCTGGACGCCCTCTAGGACTCCGGAGGGTCACCGCTGGATCGAGCACGCCCTCATTTTAGACAGATCAATACAAAACAGGAGCACCCGGAATGCCCCGTGTCGTCCACCTGCTCGCCCTCGGCATCTTCGCCATGGTCACCAGCGAGTTCGTCGTCGCCGGCCTGATGCCGCAGATGGCCGCCGGCCTGCACGTCACCATCCCCGAGATCGGCTACCTGATCACCGCGTTCGCCGCCGCGATGGCCGTCGGCGGCCCGCTGCTCGGCGTGCTCATGCTCCGACTCCGGCCCAAGCCCGCGCTGATGGCGCTGTTCGCCGTCTTCCTCGCCGGCAACGTCCTCGCCGCCACGGCCACCGACTACGGCGTCATGCTGGTCGCCCGAGTCATCACGGGCGCCGCGGCGCAGGCGTTCTTCGGCGTGGCGCTGTCGGTGACCTCCGCCGTGGTCGCGGAGCACCTGCGCGGGCGCGCCACCGCGACCGTCCTCAACGGACTGATGCTCGGCACGCTCCTCGGCCTGCCGCTGGCCACGTTCGTCGGCGCGCACCTCGGCTGGCGCGCGGCGTTCTGGGGCATCGCCGCGCTCACCGTCGTGGCCGCCGCCAGCACGGTCGCGGGCGTGCCGCGGCTGGACCGAGCCGGCGGCGACACCACCGTGCGCGCCGAACTGCGCGCCGTCGCCCGGCCGAGGCTGTGGCTCGTGCTGTCCACCAGCACGTGCGTCATCGGCGCGACGTTCGCCGCGTTCAGCTACGCCAACCCGATCCTGACCGAGGTCACCGGCTTCGCCACGGGAACGGTCCCGCTGCTGCTCATCGCCTACGGCGCGGCCACGCTCGTCGGGAACCACGTGGTCGGCCGGCTGGCCGACCGCCACGCCCTGCCCGCCCTGCTCTCGGGACTCGGGCTCAACGCCCTCTTCCTCACCGCCTTCGCCCTGTTCGCCGACGAGAAGGCGCCCGCGGTGGTGAGCCTGCTCGGCATCGGCCTGGTCGGCGTCACGATGAACCCCGCGCTGGTGACCCGCGTGCAGCGCACGGGCAACACAGGCGCGCTGGTCAACACCGTGCACGGGTCGTTCATCACGTCCGGCATCATCGTCGGGTCGTGGCTGGGCGGCCTGCTCATCGCCGACCACGGCCTGCGCGCGCCGTTGTGGCTGGGCGCGGTGCTCGCGGTGCTCGGCCTCGTCACCCTGATCCCCGACGTGCGGCGGTGGACCACGGCGCGGACGTCGGACAAGGCCCTTGCGCCGGACGGCCTCACTCCTGCCGAAGTGCACGGCGGACGCGGGCACGCGTCCTAGAGTCCCGCCAGGCGGCTGTGGGAGGCCGCACCGAGAAGTGGGGGAGATCGACCATGCGAAGATCCGCCTTGGCCGTCGCCGTGCTCGCGCTGGCCGCGCTGCCCGTCACCACCACCGCCCACGCCGCCGCCGGACCGAGCGTGCGGTGGGCGCACAGCGCCACCGGCGACCTCGGCACGCTGGAGGTCTCCGCGTCCGCCGACGCCGGCATCGCCTCGCTGCGCGCCTACGTCGTGTCGTACGCGACCGGTCAGGACGTGGCCGTCGTCGACGAGTTCGTGCTGCACTCCGGCACGGCCGTCGACGGCGTCTGGCGCACACCCGCGCCGTTGCAACTGGACCAGCTCGGCGGCTACCGCGTCGACGTGGAGGCCACCGACGCGGCCGGCGTCAGCACCCCGCGTGCCCAGGAGGGCTCGCTGTCCTACTACGTCGACACGACGCTCACGTTCCTCTCTGACGACCCCACCGCCACCTACGCGCGCCGGTCGGTCGACGTGCACGGCGTGCTGACCGGCCGCTGGCCCGCCACGCGCGAGGTCAAGCCCATCGCGAACGCCGCCGTCGACCTGAGCAACGGGTACGGCGGCCACTACGTCGACGCGATCACCGCGGCCGACGGGTCCTACCGCGCCACCCTGCCGATGGACCAGGACGCGTTCTACGAGGACCAAGGGTTCGTGCAGGCCACGTTCCACAGCAGGGACGGCATGCTGGGCGCGGGCACCCACGCGATCGACGTGACCCTGACGCGCTCGCCCTCCACCATCACGACCCGCGTCGAGCCGCGGCGGATCGACCGCGGCGAGGAGGCCGTGCTGTCCGGGCGGGTGACCTGGGAGGCGCCCGGCGGGCGGCAGCCGGCGGCGGGCCAACCCGTGCACGTCTGGTTCTGCTACTCGTACCAGACCGTCTGCCAAACGTTCGTGGGCACCGCGACCACTGACGCCGACGGCCGCTTCCACCTTCCCACGACGCCGCCGGCGACCGGCAAGTTCGAGCTGTTCGCCCCGTTCGAGGACATCTTCATCGCCACCGGCACCACGACCAGGGACATCGTGGTCTACCAGCCGGCGGCGTTCACCGCCTTCACCGCGGTCCGTGACACGTCCGGCGCGGTCACCGCGAGCGGCCGGCTGCGGTTCGACGGCGGCAGCACGCCCTACCCGATCCCGGTCGAGATCCAGTTCCGCGCCGCGGGCACCGACACGTGGACCACGGTGGCGACCGTGCCGAACGCCGAGTACGCGAGCTCCGGCGAGCACGCGTTCTCGGCCACGGTGCCGAACCAGCCCTCCGGCGCGTGGCGCGCCCGCTACCCCGGCCTGACCGACCACTACCGGCCGCTGCTCAGCGAGCGGGTCCGCGTCGTCTGATGGCCGGGACCCGCGTCGCGCCACCGTCGTGTGACGCGACGCGGGTCCGGTGTCAGGCCTTGTTGCGGAACAGCTTGTTGCCCAGCCAGACGATCGGGTCGTAACGCCGGTCGGCCACCCGTTCCTTCATCGGGATCAACGCGTTGTCGGTGATCTTGATGTGCTCCGGGCACACCTCCGTGCAGCACTTCGTGATGTTGCACAGACCCAGACCGTGCGACGACTGCGCCTCCTGCACCCGGTCGGCCTCGTCGAGCGGGTGCATCTCCAGCTCGGCCACCCGCATCAGGAACCGCGGCCCGGCGAACGACTCCTTGTTCTCCTCGTGGTCGCGGATCACGTGGCACGTGTTGTTGCACAGGAAGCACTCGATGCACTTGCGGAACTCCTGCGAGCGCTCCACGTCGACCTGCTGCATCCGGTACTCCCCCGGCGCCACGCCGGCCGGCGGCTTGAACGCGGGGACCTCACGCGCCTTCTGGTAGTTGTACGACACGTCCGTGACGAGGTCGCGGATCACGGGGAACGTGCGCATCGGCGTCACGGTCACCGTCTCGTCCTCCGCGAACACCGACATCCGCGTCATGCACAGCAGCCTCGGCTTGCCGTTGATCTCCGCCGAGCACGACCCGCACTTGCCCGCCTTGCAGTTCCACCGCACGGCCAGGTCGGGCGTCTGCGTCGCCTGCAACCGGTGGATGACGTCGAGCACGACCTCACCCTCGTTGACCTCGACGGTGAAGTCCTCCAGACCACCGCCCTCGTCCGAACCGCGCCACACCCGGAAGTGCCCCTGGTACCCCATGTCAGCCCTCCAGCTCGTCGGCGGTCAGGTACTTCTGCAGCTCGCTGTGCTCGAACAACGCCAGCAGGTCCGCCCGGATCGGGATCTGCGGCTCCTCCACCACCTCGACCGAGGAGCCCGACAGCGTGCACACCAGCAGCTTGCGCCGCCAGTCGGCGTCCATGCCCGGGAAGTCGTCCCGCGTGTGCCCGCCGCGGCTCTCCGTCCGCAGCAGCGCGGCCCGCGCCACGCACTCGCTGACCACGAGCATGTTCCGCAGGTCCAGCGCCAGGTGCCAGCCCGGGTTGAACTGCCGGTGCCCCTCGACCACCAGGGTCGCGGCCCGCCGCTTCAGCTCCTCCAGGCGCTTGATCGCCTGGTCCATCTCGTCGGCCTTCCGGATGATGCCGACCAGGTCGTTCATCGCCTGCTGCAACTCCATGTGCAGCGTGTACGGGTTCTCGCCACCCTCGTCGGAACCGGAGAACGGCGCCACGGCCGTCCGCTCCGCCTCGGCGACGGCCTCGTCCGAGCACACCGGCCGAGCCGCGAGCCCGGCCACGTAGTCCGACGCGCCCGCGCCCGCACGGCGACCGAACACCAGCAGGTCGGACAACGAGTTGCCGCCGAGCCGGTTCGAGCCGTGCATCCCGCCGGACACCTCACCCGCCGCGAACAACCCCGGCACCGACGACGCGCCCGTGTCCGGGTCGACCTGCACGCCGCCCATCACGTAGTGGCAGGTCGGCCCGACCTCCATCGGCTGCGCGGTGATGTCGACGTCCGCCAGCTCCTTGAACTGGTGGTGCATCGACGGCAGCCGCCGCATGATCTCCTCGGCGGGCAGGCGCGTCGAGACGTCCAGGAACACGCCGCCGTGCTCGGACCCGCGACCGGCCTTGACCTCGGAGTTGATGGCACGCGCCACCTCGTCGCGCGGCAGCAGCTCCGGTGGCCGCCGGTTCTTGCCGGGGTCGGCGTACCAGCGGTCGGCCTCGGCCTCGTTGTCGGCGTACTTGTCCTTGAACACCTCGGGGATGTAGTCGAACATGAACCGCTTGCCGTCGGAGTTGCGCAGCACGCCGCCGTCACCGCGGACCGACTCGGTGACCAGGATCCCCTTCACCGACGGCGGCCAGACCATGCCGGTCGGGTGGAACTGCACGAACTCCATGTTGATCAGGGACGCGCCCGCGCGCAGGGCCAGCGCGTGACCGTCGCCGGTGTACTCCCACGAGTTCGACGTCACCTTGAACGACTTGCCGATGCCGCCGGTCGCGAGCACCACGGCGGGCGCCTCGAACAGCACGAACCGGCCCGACTCGCGCCAGTAGCCGAACGCGCCGGCCACCCGACCGCCGTCCAGCACCAGGTCGGTGACGGTGAACTCCTGGAACACCTTCAGCCGCGACTCGTAGTCGCCGGTCTCGGCGTGGTCGTCCTGCTGCAGCGACACCACCTTCTGCTGGAGGCTGCGGATCAGCTCGAGCCCCGTGCGGTCGCCGACGTGCGCCAGGCGCGGGTACTCGTGGCCGCCGAAGTTGCGCTGGCTGATCCGACCGTCCTTGGTGCGGTCGAACAGGGCGCCGTAGGTCTCCAGCTCCCAGACCCGGTCGGGCGCCTCCTTGGCGTGCAGCTCGGCCATCCGCCAGTTGTTCAGGAACTTCCCGCCGCGCATGGTGTCGCGGAAGTGCACCTGCCAGTTGTCGTTCGAGTTCACGTTGCCCATGGCCGCGGCGATGCCGCCCTCGGCCATCACCGTGTGGGCCTTGCCGAACAACGACTTGCACAGCACCGCCGTGCGCATCCCGTGTTCGCGGGCCTCGATCGCGGCGCGCAACCCCGCACCGCCGGCACCGATCACGAGCACGTCGAACGAATGCCGTTCCAGCTCGGGCAAAACCACTCCTCAGTTGACGAATCGGAGGTCGGCGATCGTCCCGGAGGCGACCAGCGCGACGTAGAGGTCCGTGACGCAGACGAAGATGAGCGAGGCCCACGCCAGCTGCATGTGCTTCGCGTTGAGCTTGGAGATCTGCGTCCACGCCCAGTACCGGACCGGGTGCTTGGAGAAGTGCTTCAACCGCCCGCCCGCGATGTGGCGGCACGAGTGGCACGACAGCGTGTACGCGCCGAGCAGGCCGACGTTGACCAGCAGCACGATGTTGCCGAGGCCGATGCCGGTGCTGAACGCGAAGACCGCGTCGTAGATGTTGATCAGCAGCAGGAGCGACGCCGCGTAGAAGAAGTACCGGTGCAGGTTCTGCGCGATGAGCGGGAAGCGGGTCTCACCGGTGTACTTGGCGTGGGGCTCGGCCACCGCGCACGCGGGCGGGGACATCCACGCCGCCCGGTAGTACGCCTTGCGGTAGTAGTAGCAGGTCACCCGGAAGCCGAGCAGGAACGGGATGATGATCACCGGCGGGGTGAGGAACCCCGGCAGCTCGGGCAGCAGGCGGCCGAAGTGCGCCGCGTTCGGCAGGCACTCCTCGGTCAGGCACGGCGAGTACATGGGCGTCAGGTAGCGGTACTCGTCCACCCAGTAGTAGTCGCCCATGAAGGTCCGCACGGCCGCGTAGATCGAAATCAGGAGCAGGCCCGCGAACGTCGCCAGCGGCGGTAGCCACCACCGGTCTGTGCGCAACGTGCGCTGGGCGATCTGCGCCCTCATACCTCACCTCGTTCCACGTCGTTGTGGTGCGGGACACATTGTGGTTTGTGACACATGACCGGCCCTGAAACGGGAGCGGCCCCCGCGTTCGCACGCGGGGGCCGGTCCTCTCCTCAGCTCAGGTTCGGTGACTGCGGTAGCCGCCGAGTCCTTCGTCGTCGGCGTCGTGCCACAGCTTCGGGTCGTACGGCGTGTCCGGCACGACGACGACCTCCCTCTCGACCCGAGGCGCTTCACGCGGTCGCGGCGTGCTGTCCAGGTCCGCTAGCTCGGTCGCGTCGATGTCCATGCGTTCGACGTCGTTGGCCAGCCTCTGCACCGCGGCCACGTCGCCGTACCGCGCGCGCAGGCCGCCGACGCAGTGGCGCAGTTGGCCAAGCGCCCGGCGCAGCTCCACGATCTCGGAGGACGTCATGGTCAGCACCTCCCTCGGGTCGGTCCGTGTGCCGACTCTGCCAAGTGGAAGCCGCTGTGACAAGAACCACAAGTGCCCGAGTCGCGTCTCAGGATCTGAATCGTTTTTGTCACGATCATGTGTCGTGACATAGTGTGCTTGCTGTCACGTCCGTCCGTGCGACGCCAGAGCTGCCGTCCCACCGGGCCCATCACGGCCCGTGATCACCACCGGAGACAGCGAACCATGAGCGTGCATCCCGTCGTCGCCGAAGTGACGGCTCGAATCGCCGCCCGCAGCGCCGCCGGCCGGGCCGCCTACCTGGAACGGATCGCCCAAGCACAGCAAGAGGGCCCCGCCCGCCGCGACATGGCGTGCAGCAACCTGGCCCACGGCTTCGCCGGGATCACGGGCGGTGACAAAGACCTCCTCCGGGCATTGCGTCGCCCGAACGTGGCGATCGTGTCCGCGTACAACGACATGCTGTCCGCCCACCAGCCGATGCACGAGTACCCCGCGTGGATCAAGGACGCGGCGCGGGCCGTCGGCGGCGTGGCGCAGTTCGCCGGCGGCGTGCCCGCCATGTGCGACGGCATCACCCAGGGCCGCGCGGGCATGGAGCTCTCGCTGTTCAGCCGCGAGGTCATCGCGATGGCCACCGGCATCGCCCTGTCGCACGAGATGTTCGACTCGGCGCTGCTGCTCGGCGTGTGCGACAAGATCACGCCCGGCCTGCTGATCGGCGCGCTGTCGTTCGGGCACCTGCCCGCGATCCTGGTGCCCGCCGGCCCCATGAGCTCCGGCCTGCCGAACTCGGAGAAGGCCCGCGTGCGGCAGCTGTTCGCGGAGAACAAGGCGTCCCGCGAGGACCTGCTCGAAGCCGAGGCGCAGTCCTACCACAGCCCTGGGACCTGCACGTTCTACGGCACGGCGAACTCCAACCAGCTCGTGGTCGAGGTCATGGGCCTGCACCTGCCCGGCGCGAGCTTCGTGCCGCCGGGCACCAAGCTGCGCAAGGCGTTGACCGAGGAGGCCGCGCGGCGCGCGGTGGAGATCAGCCGGGGCGAGGACTACACCCCGATCGGGCACGTGGTGGACGTGAAGTCCGTGGTCAACGGCGTGATCGCGCTGCTGGCCACCGGTGGGTCGACCAACCACACCATGCACCTGGTCGCCATCGCGTCGGCCGCCGGCATCGAGCTGAGCTGGGACGACTTCTCCGAGCTGTCCTCGGTGGTGCCGCTGCTGGCCCGCGTCTACCCGAACGGGTCGGCGGACATCAACCACTTCCAGGCCGCGGGCGGCGTGTCGTTCCTCGTCTCGACGCTGCTGGACGCGGGCCTGCTGCACGCCGACGTGAAGACCGTGGCCGGCGCCGGGCTCGACCGCTACCGGCAGGAGCCGGTGCTGGTCGAGGGCGTGCTGCAGTGGCGGCCGGGCCCTCCGCACTCGCTCGACACCGACGTGCTGCGGCCCGCTTCGGAGCCCTTCGCGGCCGACGGCGGCCTGCGCATGCTGTCGGGCAACCTCGGCCGTGCGGTGATCAAGGTGTCGGCGGTCAAGCCGGAGGACCGGGTCGTGGAGGCGCCCGCCAGGGTGTTCACCTCGCAGGAGGCGTTCAGCGCCGCGTTCCAGGCCGGTGAGCTGGAGCGGGACGTGGTCGTGGTGGTGCGGCAGCAGGGTCCGCAGGCCAACGGGATGCCCGAGCTGCACAAGCTGACGCCCGCGCTGGGCGTGCTGATGGACCGGGGATTCAAGGTCGCGCTGGTCACCGACGGCCGGATGTCCGGAGCGTCGGGCAAGATCCCGGCGGCCATCCAGGTCACCCCGGAGGCGGCCGTGGGCGGTCCGCTGGCGCGCGTGCGCGACGGGGACGTGCTGCGGCTGGACGCCGAGACCGGCACGCTGGAGGCGTTCGTGGACCCGGCGGAGCTGGCCGCGCGCGATCTGGTGGACTTCCCGCCGGACGCGCAGGCGTGGACCGGCACGGGCCGGGAGCTGTTCGCCGCGCTGCGCCGGGCGATCGGGCCCGCCGACCGGGGCGCGAGCGTGTTCGGACCCATCGCGGCCTCGCACTTCGAAGGCCAGCTCAACCAGGAGGTGTCCCGGTGACCAACGCCCCGGCTCACGCGACGGCGGCGGACCTGCTGGCGCTGTCCCCCGTCATCCCGGTCGTCGTCGTGGACGACGCCGAGCACGCCGTGCCGCTGGCGGAGGCGTTGCTGCGCGGCGGTGTGCGCGTGATCGAGCTGACGCTGCGCACGCCGGCGGCGCTGGCCGCGATCGAGCGGGTGGCGGCGGAGGTGCCGGGCATCGTGATCGGCGCCGGCACGGTGACCGCCCCGGAGCACGCCGAGCAGGCGGCCAAGGCCGGTGCGGCGTTCCTCGTCACGCCGGGGTCGACCGACCGGGTGCTGGACGCGGCCGAGGACACCGGGTTGCCGTTCCTGCCGGGCGCGGCGACCGTGTCGGAGGCGATGCGGCTGGCCGAGCGCGGGCTGACGTCGCTGAAGTTCTTCCCGGCCGAGGCCGCGGGCGGGGTGGACTACCTGAAGTCCATCGGTGGTCCGCTGCCCGGCCTGCGGTTCTGCCCGACCGGCGGCATCACGCCGGCGACCGCGCCGAACTACCTGGCGCTGCCGAACGTCGGGTGCGTCGGCGGCTCGTGGCTCGCGCCCAAGGACGCGCTGGTGTCCGGCGACTGGGCGCGGATCGAAGAGCTGGCGAGGGCCGCGTCGGCGCTCTGATCCCGTGCTCTGATCTCGGCGGAGGGCGTCTTCCCGTGACGGGGAGGCGCCCTTCGTCAGGTCAGGTGGGTGAGCGCTTCGGGGATCGAGTCGGCGACCGGTGCGCCGGTGCGCTCGAGCACCTTGCGCGAGCTGGTGCCGGTGGCGACCAGGACGACCTGCGCGCCGACGTGCCGGGCGGCTTCGGCGTCGTCGGCCACGTCGCCGATGAGCACGACATCGCGCGGGGACAGCCGCAGGGCCGCCAAGTGCTCGGCGAGGTGCTCGGCCTTCGAGCCGCCGTCGCCCGCAGACTTGAGGCCGTCGACCCGGCTGAACAGCTCGCCGAGGCCGAAGCGGGCGACCAGCGGCACCAGCTCGTCGTGGAACCACATCGACAGCAGCGACTGGCTGTGGCGCAGCGCCCGCAGGTGGTCGGGCACGCCGGCGGCCAGCCCGCAGCGGTCCACCAACGCGCGGTACTCGGCGTGGTAGACGGTGTCGATGCGAGCCCAGTCCGCCGCCGTCAGCGAACGGCCGAACACCCGCTCGTAGCAGGCCTTGACCGGGCGGCTGAACACCTCGCGCCAGTGCTCCAGCGTGATGGCCGCGTGGCCGAAGTCGGCGCAGACCCGGTTGACGGCGGCGAGCACGGCGTCGTTGTCGGCGAACAAGGTGCCGTTCCAGTCCCAAACGACGTGGTCGGCCCTGATCCTCACTCGAAGAGGTTACGACGATAGGTTGAGTGCTCACTTCTGGGGAGGTAGTGGGGGATGGACGCGCGACGAACCACCGTGGTCGCCGAGCCGCGCGGGCAGGTGGCGCTCGTGTCAGTCGGGTTCCCGGTGCTGGGCGCGCTCGTGGTGTGGGGCCTGAAGTCGATCGCCGGGTGGGTGGCCGACCTGTCGTGGGCCCCGATGCAGGGTCCGTTCCGGTTGGTGGCGTCCGTGCCGGAGCCGTGGGCGACGATCGGCTCGGTGGCGGTCGGCGCGGTGCTCGGGCTGGTGGTGGCCGGGATCGCGGCGCACGAGCGGCTGGTGGTCGAGGTGTTCAACGAGGGCGTCGAGTTGCTCAGGGGCGGCAGGCACCGCAGCTTCGACCGGACGCTGGTGTCCGGGGTGTTCCTGGACGGCAAGAAGCTCGTGCTGCTCGGCGTGGACACCGGCGAGTTGGCCCGGGAGGGCCACGACCTGAAGCCGGAGGCGCTGGCCGAGGCGTTCCAGACGCACGGCTACCAGTGGTTGGACGGCGACCCGTACCGGGAGGACTACCGGCGGTGGGTCGACGGCACGCCGGACCTGCCGCCCGGCGCGAACGCGTTGCTGAAGGTGCGGGCCGAGGCGTTGCGCAAAGAGGACAAGGAGGACGCGGCCGAGCTGCGGGAGGAGCTGAGCCGGCTCGGCGTCGTCGTGCGCGAGGAGAAGAAGCGCCAGTACTGGCGTCTCACCCGAACGCTGCCGTGAGCGCGCATACGCTCACGGGGTGATCAACGGCGGGGGCGGGAACGCCGGGCAGGCGGAGACCGACGGCGCGGGTGGGCGGTTGTGGCTCAGGAGCAGCGCGGTGTTGTGCTGGCTGTGCGCTCTGATCCCACTCGCGGTGTGGTACCTCGAAGACCTCGACTGGCCGTGGTGGGCGCTGGTCGGCGTGGTCATCGCGATGGTGGTCGTGGCGGCCCTCGGCGGCGACATGTGGGCGACGGCGAACCGGGCCGAGGCGGACACCGCGCGGCTGCGGCAAGCCGGTCGGCCCGCGACCGCAGAGGTCGTCGGGATGGAGGTGGTCCACCAAGAGGAAGGGCCCGACACCTCGGTGCTGAGCCTGCGCATCAGCGGTGACGACGTGCCGCCGTTCGACGCGACCTACCGCGGCCGGCACCGGCCGGACCACCGGGTGGGCGCCCGCTTCGACGCGGTGGTCGACCCGACCGACAACCTGTTCGCCCTCAAGCCCGGCCTCGGCCCGCGGTGACCGGTCGCCGCACCCGGTCCCGGCGGCGGTCCGCCCTTCAGTCCTGAGCCAGGTCGTCCAACGTCGTGGTGTCCTCGCCCGCCCGGCGCAGTTCCTCGCGGACCACGCGGTAGGCCATGCCTTCCGCGTAGCCCTTGCGGGCCAGGGCGGCGACCAGGCGGCGGATCTTGGTGGTGTCGTCCAGGCCCGCCATGGTGCGCAGCTTCTTGCGCACCAGGTCGCGCGCCCGGTCTTCCTCGGCCTCGTCGTCCACCGCGGCGACGGCCTCGGCCGCCACCTCGTCCGCCACACCCTTGCGCCGCAGTTCCACGGCCAGGGCACGGCGGGCCAGGCCCTGGTGCGCGTGCCGCGAGCGGACCCAGACCTCGGCGAACGCGGCGTCGTCGATCAGGCCCGCCCGGTCGAACTTGGCCAGCACCAGCTCGGCCGTCTGCTCGCTGATGCCCTTGCGCAGCAGGGCGTCCTTCAGCTCGACGCGGGTCCGGGCCCGGGCGGTGAGCAGCGCGTAGCAGATGTCCGTCGCCTTGCGCTGCTCCTTCGCCGGGTCGACCGGGCGCGGCTCGGTGTCGTCGGCCGAAGGGTCGCGGGACAGCCCGCGACCACGGCCACCTCGTCCCGCCACGCCGGCTTAGAACTCGACCGGCGCCGCAGCGGGCTCCTCGGCGTCGAGGGTGGCACCGATGCCCAGCTTGTCCTTGATCCGCTTCTCGATCTCGTTCGCCACGTCCGGGTTGTCGCGCAGGAACTTCCGCGCGTTCTCCTTGCCCTGGCCCAGCTGGTCGCCCTCGTAGGTGTACCAGGCGCCGGACTTGCGCAGGATGCCCTGGTCGACGCCCATGTCGATGAGCGAGCCCTCACGGCTGATGCCCTGGCCGTAGAGGATGTCGAACTCGGCCTGCTTGAACGGCGGGGCCACCTTGTTCTTCACGATCTTGACCCTGGTGCGGTTGCCGACCGGCTCGCCGCCGTCCTTCAGGGTCTCGATGCGCCGCACGTCCAGCCGCACCGACGCGTAGAACTTCAGCGCCTTGCCACCGGTCGTGGTCTCGGGCGAGCCGAACATCACGCCGATCTTCTCGCGCAGCTGGTTGATGAAGATCGCGGTGGTGTTGGAGTTGCTGAGCGCGCCGGTGATCTTGCGCAGCGCCTGGCTCATCAACCGGGCCTGCAGACCCACGTGGTTGTCGCCCATCTCGCCCTCGATCTCGGCGCGGGGCACCAGGGCCGCCACCGAGTCGATGACCAGGATGTCGAGCGCGCCGGAGCGGACCAGCATGTCCGCGATCTCCAGCGCCTGCTCGCCCGTGTCGGGCTGGGAGACCAGCAGCGCGTCGGTGTCGACGCCCAGCTTCTTCGCGTACTCCGGGTCGAGCGCGTGCTCGGCGTCGATGAACGCCGCGATGCCGCCGGCGCGCTGGGCGTTGGCCACGGCGTGCAGCGCCACCGTCGTCTTACCCGAGGACTCGGGGCCGTAGATCTCGACCACGCGGCCGCGGGGCAGGCCGCCGATGCCGAGCGCGACGTCGAGCGCGATCGCACCGGTGGGGATCACCTGGAGCGGGGCGCGGACCTCGTCGCCGAGCCGCATGACCGAGCCCTTGCCGTACTGCTTGTCGATCTGGGCCAGGGCCAGCTCGAGGGCCTTGTCCCGGTCGGGTGCCTGGGGTGCCATCTGGAAGTCCACCTCGGAGTGTCTTGGGTTCGCGGTGCGATGTCGGGGCCGACGTTACGGGTGAGGTCCGACATTTTCCGGTGGGGACCAGGTCACCCGCGGGGTGCTGTCACCCGGTCGTGTCGGGGAGTGTAGCCGAACAGGTGTTCGACCACTTGGTCGACACGCCGGGTCACCGTCGCTGTTCCGGCACGTCGAAGGCGTCGCAGACGGCCAGCCAGATCTCCTTGGCCGACAGACCCGCCTCCAACGCCTGGTCGGGAGTCCGACCGCCGAGAGCGGACAGCACGTGGTCCTGGGCCACCATCTCCGCCCTGACCTGGCCGAACTCCCTGGCCATCAGCTTGCGGAACATCGTGATGCGCATCGGGTCCAGCCTAACGCGCGGCCACCCGGACCGAACCGCCGACGTCGTCGAGTGGAACCGGTCAGCGCAGAGCGGCGGCGACCAGGCCACCGTCGACGACCAGGTCCTGCCCGTTGACGTAGGACGCCTCACCGGAGGCGAGGAACGCGACCGCGGCGGCGACGTCGTCGGCGGTGCCGATCCGACCGGCGGCCACCGCGGCGACGACGGCGGCTCCCGCCTCGGCGGAGACGTTGTCGTGGAACATCGGGGTCTCGATGTAGCCGGGGCTGACCGAGTTCACCCGCACTCCCCTGGGCGCCAGTTCGGCCGCCAGGGTGTGCGCCAGGTTGTGCACGGCCGCTTTGGTCGCCGCGTAGAGGGACGCGCCGGGCAGACCTCGGTGCAGCGTCCACGACGCGTTGATCACGATCGCGGCGTGGTCGGACAGCAGCGGGAGGGTCTTCTGGATGGTGAAGAACACGCCTTTGAAGTTGATGTCCACGAGGCGGTCGAACTCCGCCTCGGCGACGTCGCCGTTCGGCTGGAACGACGCGACGCCCGCGTTCGCGAAGACCACGTCCAGCCGCCCGTGCCGGTCCCGGATCGCGGCCGTCAGCACGTCGAGGTCGCTGAGGCTCGCCACGTCGCCGCGCACCGCGAGGACGCCGTCGCCGCCGGCCAGCTCTTCGACCGCGGCGTCCAGCCGGGCCTGGTCGCGCCCGGTGACGACCACCCGCGCGCCCTCGGCGAGCAACCTCCGCGCGGCGGCCAGCCCCATGCCGCTCGTGCCGCCGGTGATGAGCGCGATCTTGTCCTTGAACCGGGAAGTGCTGTGCGTCATGGGGTCCAGCGTGCCGACCGGTGTCGAAGGCAGGCAGTGCGCGCTCAACCCGGGAGTGCCACCACCACCCTCGCGCGCCGATCAGACCGGGACGGCCGCCCCCGCGTGCGCCAGGCGTCCGAGTTGCTCCTCGGTTCCGGTGCCTGGCCGCGGGTTGCACAGCTCCAGGTACCGGTCCGAGCCGTCGGCCACCGCCAGGGTCGTCACGTCGAAGACCAGGTCACCGGCCTCCGGGTGGCGGATCGCCTTCACCGCCTGCACCTGCGCGCCCACCTCGTGGCGTGCCCACAGCTCGGCGAACTCGGCGCTCACGGCGCCGAGCTCGGCGACCACCCGGTCGAACTCCGGGTCACCGGGCGCGTGCGCCGCGTCGGCGCGGAAGGCGGCGACGACGACCGGCGCGACCGACGCCCAGTGGACGTGCATGTCGCGGTAGCGGGCATTGGTGAAGAACGTGACCAGGCAGTTGTGGTCGGTGTCGTCGTAGCCGAACACCGTCCGGGTCGCGTCGTTGATCGCCAGCAGGTTCCAGTACCGGTCCCGGAGGATCGCGGGCCGCGGCAGCCACGCGTCGAGCAGGCGCCGCAGCTCCGGGCTGACCTCGTCACCCCGCCCGCCACCGACCCGCGGCGGGTTGAGCCCGGCCAGCAGGTACAGGTGCGCGCGTTCGAGGTCAGTCAGGCGCAGCGCCCGGCTGACCGCGTCGAGCACCTCCGACGAGACGGTGATGTCGCGGCCCTGCTCCAGCCACGTGTACCAGGACACGCCGACCCCGGCCAGCGCGGCGACCTCCTCGCGCCGCAGTCCCGGCGTCCGACGCCTGCCCACCGCCACCACGCCGACGTCCGCCGGCGTGAGCCGCGCCCGACAGGTCCGCAGGAAGTCGCGGAGCTGCTCGCGTCGACGCGGTCGGACCGCAGGGGATTCGCTGGTCATGCGCCACGGTAACAACGAGCCCGGTCAGCGCGCCGCCGTCCAGGCCGGGCTGTCGACGTAGTGGTTGTCGAACCGGTCCTGCGAGTCGCGGATCTCCTGCGGGCTCGCCTCGCCGCGCTGCACGCGGTCGAGCAGGCGGTAGTAGTCGAACCGACCCATGCCGGGCGTGAAGACGTACAGGACGTCCGCGTCGGCGCCCTTGAGCGCGCCGAACGCGTGCGGCACGCGTGGCGGCACGACGAGGAAGTCGCCGCGCTCCAGGGTCACCACGTCCTGGTCCAGCAGCACCTGGAGCGCGCCGTCGAGCACGAAGAACAGCTCCGAGGCGCGGGTGTGGAAGTGCGGCGGCGCGCCGTCGGCGCCGTCGCGGAAGGTGGACCGGTTGCTGGTCAGGCCGTCCAGATCGGCGAGGAGGGTGACCACGGCGGCGGGGTCGGCGTCGAGCTTCTCGGCCTGGTCGGCACGGACGAGCAGGGTGTTTTCCATGAGTTCGAGAATCGTCGCGGGACAGGCCCCGAACAACGACGACGATCGAATGGAACGATAACCTGACGGTTATGGAACGACGTGACCTGGAGGTTTTCCTGGCGCTGGCGGAGGAACTGCACTTCAGCCGCACCGCCGAGCGGCTGCGCGTCTCCCAGGCGCGGGTCAGCCAGTCCGTCAAGCAGCTGGAACGCCGCATCGGCGCGCCGTTGTTCGAGCGGACCAGCCGACGGGTCGCGCTCACGCCCATCGGCCGCCGGCTGCGTGACGACCTGGCGCCGGCCTATCGGCAGATCGTGGACGGCATAGCGCGCGCTGCGGAGGCCGCACGCGGCACGTCCCTGCTGCGCGTCGGGTTCGAGGCGCCGGCCCTCGCCGATCTCGTGTCCGACGTCCTCGACACGTTCCGCGCCCGCCACCCCGAGAGCCGGGTGCGCGTGCGGGAGGCGCCGTTCACCGACCCGTTCTCGCTGCTCAGGGCCGACGAGGTGGACGTGCTGGTGACGTTGTTCCCGGTCGGCGAGCCGGACCTGACGTCCGGTCCGGTCGTGCACGAAGAGCCCTTGGTGCTCGCCGTGTCCGACACCCACCCGTTCACGCGGCAGGAGGCCGTGACCCTGGAAGACCTCGCCCGCGACACGGTCTTCCGCGCCGCCTACTGGCGCGACACGACGCCGAAGGGCGTGCCGATCAAGCGCGGTCGGGACGTCACGACGTTCCAGGAACTGCTCACCGCGATCGCCGACGGCGAGGGCGTCTGCCCGCTGGGCGCGCACGCGGTCGGCTACTTCGCCCGCCCGAAGATCGCGTTCCTGCCGCTGGTGGGCGCGCCTCGCCTGGCCTGGGGCATGGTCTGGCGCACGGCGGGCGAAACGGTCCGCGTGCGCGAGTTCGCGGCGGCGGCGCGCTAACCTCGACGGGTGCTGTTGTTGCAGGAAGACCCCACGGGCATGTCGTCGCCGATCGCCACGATCGCGGTGATCGCCGGTCTCGTCGCGGCGATCGTGGTCGGCCTGCGCGCACTGTGGCACAACCGCAAGCGCTGATCACCGCACCCGCTGCGACGACGCGAACAGGCAGGTCATCAGCAGCGGCAGCGCGGTGAACCCGACGACCAGGCCCAGCGCGGCGTAGGACCACGCGGTCACCACGACGCCCGCCACGACGCCGCCGAGCGCGCCGCCGACGTTCATGCACAGGTCCGACAGGCCCTGCGCGGCCGGCCGGTCCACCACCTCGACCGACTCGGTGAGCAGCGCCGATCCCGCCACCACGCCCGCCGACCAGCCGAACGCCAGCAGCGCCATCCCCGCGGCGAGCTGCGGCGCGTCGTGCGACGGGGCCATGCCCGCGATGCCGGACGCGGCGACCACGAGCGCCGCGCCGATCGCCAGCACCTGCACCAGGCCGAGCCGGTCGGCCATCCACCCGAACAGCGGGCCGGCCGCGTACATCGCGGCGACGTGCAGGCTGACCACCACACCCACGACGCGCAACGACGAGCCCCCGTGCTCCATGTGCACGGGGGTCATCGACATCAGGCCGACCATCGCGGTGTGGCACAGCGTCAGACCGCCCAGCGCGAGCTTCCCGGCGGAGGGCAGCGACCGCCACACCGCCGTCGACCGCTTGGCGCCGGCCGCGGGCGCGACGGCCGCTTTCGCCACCGTGAGCGGATCCGGCCGCAGGAACCGCAGGACGACGAGCGCGGCCAGGCCGAACAGCACCGCCGACAGCAGGTACGGCCCGGCGCCCACCGGCAACCCCAGCCGCACGGCCACCTGCCCCGCCGGGTCGGCCAGGTTCGGCCCGACCACCGCGCCCACCGTCGCCGCCCACACCACCAGTGCCACCGAGCGCGCTCGGCGGTGCGGGTGGGCCAGGTCCGCGCCCACGTACCGGGCGGCGAGGTTCGCGCCGGCCGCCGCGCCGAACAGCACGAGCGCGACCAGCAGCACCTGCCACGAGCCGAGCACGACCGCGCACGCCGCCACCGCCGCGCCCACGGCGCCCGCGCCGTAGCCCAGGACCAGCGCCGGACGACGTCCGCTCCGGGCCGCCACCCGGGCCGCGGGCAGCGCGAACACCGCCGCGCCGAGCACCGCGGCGGTCTGCGCCATCCCGCCGACCGCGTCGGAGTCCGCGAGCACGGCCGCGATGAGCGTGCCGACCGCCATGCCGATGGCGACGCCCGCCGCACCGAGGACCTGGGTCACCGCCAGCACCCGCAGGACCCTGCGCTGCACGGCGTCGACCACAGTCATGATCTTGAGGGTGCCAGGGCGGAACGAGCCCTACCAGCCACCGTCCGGGTCTCAGGTGCCGGGTTGGACCGCGGCCTCGAAGAAGTCCGCGACCTGGTCGGCGGTCAGCTCCTCGCCGCCGCTCTTGGTCACGATGCCGAGCAGCGGCAGGTCGTCCGCGGTGAACACGAGCAGCCCCAGCCCGCCGTCCGCGGCGGCCCGGTACTTGCCGGTGAGGCCGTTGCCCGCCCACTGCGCCTCGACCATGTCGGTCTTGAGCGACCGCACGACGGCCTCCGCGCCGTGCTGCGCGCCGATGACCGTCTCGGTGAGCACGTACTGCACCGAGTAGTCGTCCTTCACCGCGCAGCTGACCGCGGTGCCCTTGATGCCGTCGACGCCGCCCACGCCGGGCGTGCCGCCCGCCTTGCACGTGCTGGTGTCCGGGATCGTGCCCGCGAGCAGGCGCAGGCACTCGGTGAAGCCCTTGTCGTCCTGCTGGGTGTCGTTCTTGCACTCCTGCGCGCTGGGCACGCCCGACCCGTTGAGCGCGAAGATCCCGCCGACCACGGCCAGCACGAGCACCACGGCCGCGCCCGCCGAGATCAGCACGGTCCGGTTGGGCTTCTTCCGCTCCGGCTTGCTCTGCGCGCGGGGTGCGACGGTCGGGAAGTTGAACTGCTGCGGCCCGGTCTGCGGGTAGACCTGGTACGCGCCGCTGGCACCGGGGTTCACCTGGTAGGCGCCGCTGGCACTGGGGTTGACCTGGTACGCGCCGCTCGCGCTGGGGTTGACCTGGTACGCGCCGCTCGCGCTCGGGTTCACCTGGTGCGCGCCGCTGACCGCCGGGTTCGACTGCTGGTACGCGCCGGACGGCGGGGTCACCGGCTTGGTGACGACCGTGTCGGGCTCCGTCGGCCTGGTCGGCTCCTGGGACCGCGGCGTGACGCCGTTCTTGGGCACGTGGTGCGCGCCGAGGGCGACCGAGGTCTCGGGCTGGTCCAGGCTCGTCGGCACGATCCGCACCTGCTCGGCGATCATGGTCGCCACCAGCGGGATCCGGCTCGCGCCGCCGACCAGGTAGATGCCCGCGAGCTGGTTGGGCGCCATGCCGGTGGAGCGGATGGTGGACTCCAGCAGCTCCACGCTGCGCATCATGCTCGGCCGGACCAGCGCTTCCAGGTCGGACCGGTTGACCAGCACGTCCTCGAACGGCTCCGGCATCGGCACCTCGGTGTGCGCGTGCCGCGACAGCGACTCCTTGGCCGCGCGCACGTCCTCCTGCAACGTGCGTCGGGCCCGGCGGTCGGCCGTCGACTCCGGGCGCAGCAGCCGCTGCCAGGCCGCCGGGTCGCGGTGCGAGACCTGCCGGCCGACGTGCTCGAGCAGGGCCTGGTCGACGTCGAGGCCGCCCAGGTCCGGCAAGCCGTCCTCGGCGAGCACGGTGAAGCCGCTCTGGGTGGCGCCGACGATGGCCACGTCGAACGTGCCCGCGCCGAGGTCGTACACCGCGAGCGCCTGGCCGACGGCCAACGAGGCGTAGTGGGAGGCGGCGGCGACCGGCTCGGGCACCAGCACGATCTCGCCGGTCACGCCCGCGAGGCGGGCCGCGGACAGCAGCACGTTGCGGCGCGTCGGGCCCCACTGCGCGGGGTGGGTGAGGCGGACCTCGTCCAGCGCCTCGCCGCCCAGCTGGCGGGTGGTCTCGTCGAGCACGCGGCGCAGCACGGCGGCCAGCGCGTCGGTGACCGGCACCACGTTGTCGCCCAGCAGCAGCACGCCGTCGTCCACCCGGCGCTTGGGGTTGGGCTCGAAGCGGGCGGGGTCGAGGCGGGCGCGGCGCTCGGCGTCACGGCCGACGACCAGCGTGCCGTCCTCTTCGCAGTAGACGGCCGACGGCATGGTGGCCGAGCCGTCCACCTCCACGACCCTCGGCGGCCGTCCGTGCGCCGCGAGCACCGCGACGGTGTTGGAAGTGCCCAGGTCGACGGACAGAACGCGCACGATCGGAACTCCTCAGTTCGAGCCGGGGTGATCGTGCCACAGCCGTCCCACCCCGCGAGGTCGCGTCGGCGCAATCCAACACTGTCGGACCTTTGGGTCAGTATGGACGGCGTGGATGTCCTGGCCGCCTTCTCCCCCGCCACCCGGCAGTGGTTCGCCGGGGCCTTCGCCGCGCCCACCCCGGCGCAGGCGGGCGCGTGGGAGGCGGCGGCGGCCGGTGAGCACGCGCTGGTCATCGCGCCAACCGGGTCCGGCAAGACGCTGGCCGCGTTCCTCTGGGCGCTCGACCGGCTGGCGTCCACGCCGAAGCCCGACGAGCCGAAGCGGCGGTGCCGGGTGCTGTACGTCTCGCCGCTGAAGGCGCTGGCGGTGGACGTGGAGCGCAACCTCAGGGCGCCGCTGGCGGGTATCCGGCAGGCCTCCCACCGGCTGTCGCTGCCCGAACCGGACGTCACGGTGGGCATGCGCACCGGCGACACACCGGCGGACGCGCGGCGGGCGTTCGCCCGGACACCGCCGGACGTGCTGGTCACCACGCCGGAGTCGTTGTTCCTGGTGCTCACGTCGGCCGCGCGGGAGTCGTTGCGCGGTGTCGAGACGGTGATCGTCGACGAGGTGCACGCGGTGGCCGGCACCAAGCGCGGCGCGCACCTCGCCCTGTCCCTCGAACGGCTGGACGCGCTGCTGGAACGGCCCGCGCAGCGGATCGGGCTGTCCGCGACGGTCCGGCCGGTCGAGGAGGTGAGCGCGTTCCTCGCGGGCGGGCGGCCGGTGCGGGTCGTGCAGCCGAAGACGGCCAAGACGATCCAGGTCCAGGTCGAGGTGCCGGTCGAGGACATGTCGGTGCTCGGCGAGCCCACCGGCGAGGTGTCGGGCTCGGCGGCGGGCGCGGAGCAGCGCGCGTCGATCTGGCCGTCGGTGGAGCAGCGGGTCCTGGAGCTGGTCCGGGAGCACCGGTCGACCATCGTGTTCGCCAACTCCCGGCGGTTGGCCGAACGGCTCACCGCGCGGCTCAACGAACTCGCCGAGGAGGCCTTCGAGCTGGAGCGGTTCCCCGCCGAGGCGCCCGCCCAGTCCGGCGTCACGACCCAGCGCTCGGCCGCGATCGCCCGCGCCCACCACGGCTCCATGTCGCGCGAGCAGCGGGTGGTGGTCGAGGAGGAGCTGAAGTCGGGGCGGCTGCCGTGCGTGGTGGCGACGTCGTCGTTGGAGCTCGGCATCGACATGGGCGCGGTCGACCTGGTGGTGCAGGTGGAGGCGCCGCCCACGGTGGCGTCCGGGTTGCAGCGCGTCGGCCGGGCCGGGCACCAGGTGGGCGCGGTGTCGCGCGGGGTGATGTTCCCGAAGTTCCGCGGCGACCTGGTGTCGTGCGCGGTGGTGGCGGAGCGGATGCGGGACGGCGCGATCGAGGCCGTGCGGTACCCGCGCAACCCGCTGGACGTGCTGGCGCAGCACGTCGTGGCCATGGTGGCGATGGAGACGTGGACGGTCGAGGCGCTGTCCGGGCTGGTGCGGCGGGCCGCGCCGTTCGCCGCGCTGCCGGAATCGGCCCTGCAGGCCGTGCTCGACATGCTCGCTGGCCGCTACCCGAGCGAGGAGTTCGGCGAGCTGCGGCCCCGGATCACGTGGGACCGGATCACGGGCGAGCTGCGCGGCAGGCCGGGTTCGCAGCGGCTGGCGGTGACCTCGGGCGGCACGATCCCGGACCGGGGCCTGTTCGCGGTGATGACGCCGCCGTCCGAGCGGGGTCCGGGCTCGCGGGTCGGCGAGCTGGACGAGGAGATGGTCTACGAGTCGCGGGTGGGCGACACGTTCCTGCTGGGCACGTCGTCGTGGCGGGTCGAGGACATCACCCACGACCGGGTGATCGTGGTGCCCGCGCCGGGTCAGCCCGCGCGGATGCCGTTCTGGAAGGGCGACGCGCCGGGCCGTCCGCTGGAGCTGGGGCGGGCGCTGGGGAAGTTCCTGCGCGAGGTGTCCACGATGGACGACGCGAAGGCTGCCGAGCGGACGGCGTCGGCCGGGCTGGACGCGTGGGCGACGTCGAACCTGCTGGCCTACCTGGGCGAGCAGCGTGAGGCGACCAGGCACGTGCCCAACGACCGGGTCGTGCTGGTCGAGCGGTTCCGCGACGAGCTGGGCGACTGGCGGCTGGTGGTGCACTCGCCGTTCGGGGCGCAGGTCAACGCGCCGTGGGCGTTGGCGATCGCGGCCCGGCTGCGGGAGCGGCGCGGCATCGAGGTGCAGGCGGCGCACTCCGACGACGGGATCGTGATCCGGCTGCCCGACGCGGTCGACCTGGACGGCGCGCAGGTCGTGGCGGGCGCGGACGACGTGCTGCTCGACCCGGAGGAGGTCGAGCAGGTCGTGGTGGCCGAGGTGGGCGGCTCGGCGCTGTTCGCGGCCCGGTTCCGGGAGTGCGCGGCGCGGTCGCTGCTGCTGCCCCGGCGCGACCCGCGCAAGCGCTCGCCGTTGTGGCAGCAGCGGCAGCGGGCGGCGCAACTGCTGTCGGTGGCGGCGAAGTACGAGAGCTTCCCGGTCGTGCTGGAGGCGATGCGCGAGGTCCTGCAGGACGTGTACGACGTGCCCGGCCTGCGCGAGCTGATGACCGACATCCGGGCGCGGCGGGTGCGCGTGGTCGAGGTGGAGACGCCGTCGCCGTCGCCGTTCGCGCGCAGCCTGCTGTTCGGGTACGTCGGGATGTTCCTGTACGAGGCGGACGCGCCGCTGGCCGAACGGCGGGCGGCGGCGCTGTCGCTGGACTCGGCGCTGCTGGCGGAGCTGCTGGGCTCGGAGGCGATCCGGGAGCTGCTCGACCCGGAGGTCGTGGAGGAGGTCGAGCGCAACCTCCAGCGCCTGGCGCCGGACCGGCACGCGCGTGACGCGGAGGGCGCGGCGGACCTGCTGCGGTTCCTCGGCGACCTGTCCGAGGCGGAGGCGCTGGCACGGGGCGTGCGGCCGGAGTGGCTCGCGGACCTGGTGGCGCAGCGGCGGGCGATCCGGGTGCGCATCGCGGGCGAGGACCGGGTGATCGGCATCGAGGACGCGGGCCGGGTGCGCGACGCGTTGGGCGTGGCGCTGCCGGTGGGCGTGCCGGAGGTGTTCACCGAGCCGGTGGCCGACCCGTTGGGCGACCTGCTCGGGCGGTACGCGCGCACGCACGGGCCGTTCCCGGCGGTGGAGGTGGCTGAGCGGTTCGGGCTCGGCGTGGCCGTGGTGACCGGGGTGCTGGAGCGGATGGCGGCGACCGGTCGGCTGGTGCGCGGTGAGCTCAGACCCGGTGGGACGCACACCGAGTACTGCGACGCCGACGTGCTGCGGCGGTTGCGGCGGGCGTCGCTGGCCCGGCTGCGGGCCGAGGTGGAGCCGGTCGAGCCCGCGGCGCTGGGCCGGTTCCTGCCGGGCTGGCACGGCGTGGGTCGGCGGCTGCGGTCCGCGCCGACCGTGGACGACGTGTACTCGGTGGTCGAGCAGCTGGCGGGCGCGCCGCTGCCCGCGAGCGCGGTGGAGTCGCTGGTGCTGCCCTCGCGGCTGCCCGGCTACAGCCCGGCGCTGCTGGACGAGCTGACCGCGTCCGGCGAGGTGACGTGGACCGGGTGCGGCTCGCTGGCCGGCGGCGACGGCTGGATCGCGTTGGCGCCGGCGGACGTGGCCGACCTGCTGCTGCCGGACCTGGTGCCGGAGGCGATGCCGGACTCGTCGCTGCACACCGCCGTGGTGGAGGCGTTGGGCGGCGGCGCGTTGTTCTTCCGGCAGCTGGTCGACCGGGTGTCGTTGCAGGGTCCGACGACGGACGGCGAGGTCGTCGGCGCGCTGTGGGACCTGGTGTGGGCGGGCGTGGTCACGAACGACACGTTGGCGCCGCTGCGGGCGCTGGTCGCGGGTGGCGGCACGGCGCACAAGCCCCGGCGGGCCGCGCCACGTGGCCGGTACGCGCGGATGCGGGCCGGCAGACCGGACATGCCCAGCCGCACCGGGCCGCCGACGGTGGCGGGCCGGTGGTCGCTGGCCGTGGTGCCCGCCGTGGACGCGACGCGGCGGGCGCACGCGCGGGCCGAGGCGTTCCTGGAGCGGCACGGCGTGCTGACGCGTGGCGCGCTGGACACCGAGCGGGTGACCGGCGGGTTCAGCGGCGTGTACCGGGTGCTGCGCGCGATGGAGGAGTCCGGGCAGGTCGTGCGCGGGTACGTGGTCGAAGGGCTCGGCGCGGCGCAGTTCGCGGCACGGGGTGCGGTGGACCGGCTGCGGGCGTCGTCGAGATCGCCGGGGCAGGAGCACGCGGGCACGCCGGACGCCGTCGTGCTGGCGGCGGCCGACCCGGCGCAACCCTACGGCGCGGCGCTGGCGTGGCCGGAGCCGTCGGGCGAGGGCAAGCACCGGCCGGGCCGCAAGTCCGGTGCGCTGGTCGTGCTGGTGGACGGGCTGGCCACGCTCTACGTGGAGCGGGGCGGCCGTTCGCTGCTGTCGTTCACCGAGGACGAGGAGCCGTTGCGCGCCGCGGCGCAAGCCCTGAGCCGAGCCGTGCGCGACGGCTGGCTGGGACAACTGGCCGTGCAGCGCGCGGATGGCGAAGTGGCGCTGGGCTCCCGCTTGGCGGCCATCCTCCAGGACGCGGGCTTCCGCGCCACCCCCAAGGGATTGCGGCTGCGCGCGTGACACCCACCGAGATCACCCGAAAGGGGAGGCGAACCGGAAACTTTCGGCACACCATTGACGTTGCCGGGATGAAAGGAGGCGGCGGCGCACGGCGAACCGGTCTCACGCGACCAAGCAGTCTCACGCGACCAAGCACCAGCCACCGACCTCACGCGACCTGCCTCACGACGCGGTCTGCCCCCGCGACCTGCCTCACGACGCGACCTGCCCCACGCGACCTGCCTCGTCGGCCACACCGTCGGCGTGACCGATGATCGACGCCAGGCCCTCGTGGCGAGCTGACAGCGCACGACGGCCGAGCTCGCCGCCGCAATGGCTCACCTCAAGCGCCTCCCGGGCCTCCAGCGCATCCCGGGTGTCGCCCTGTCGGGGGTCTCGCACTTCCTCGACCACAACGAACTCGGCCTGACCCTCGACGACCTGGTCGGGCTCGCCCACGAGCTCACCCGAGTTCGAGCTGCCCCTGGCGTTCTGGCGGCACACGGACCAGGCAGCTCGCGAGATGCGGCTGTTCGACGCAGCGCTGCACACCGCCCCCCCTGGCCGCCGTTCCGCCTGGCCACCGCTGAGCGCGACCCGGCGGCCGGGGGAACTCACGCGACCCGGCGGCCGGGGGAGTTCAGCGGAACAACGCGCTGTAGGCGTTGAGCGCGGGCTGGCCGCCCAGGTGGGCGTAGAGGACGTCGGAGTCGCGCGGGATCTCGCCGGTGGAGACCAGTTCCACCAGGCCCGCCAACGACTTGCCCTCGTACACCGGGTCGGTGATCATGCCCTCCAGCCGGGCACCGAGCTTCATGGCGTCCACAGTGGACTCACCCGGCACGCCGTAGATGCCTTCGTGGAACCGGTCGTCGAGGATGACGTCTTCGTCGGTCACCTTCACGCCCAGCAGGTCCGCCGTGTTCTTGGCGATGCGCGTGATCTGGGCACGGGTGTCGCACGGCTCGGCGGAGGCGTCGATGCCGATCACCCGCCGACCGCTGCCCGCGAACCCGGCGACCATGCCCGCCTGCGTGCTGCCGGTCACCGAGCACACGACGATCGTGTCGAACCGCACGCCCAGCTCGACCTCCTGCTGTTCGACCTCGGCCGCCCACCCGGCGAACCCGAGCCCGCCGAGCGGGTGGTCCGACGCGCCCGCCGGGATGGCGTACGGCTTGCCGCCGGCCGCGCGCACGTCCTCGATCGCCTGCTCCCACGCGGGTTTCACGCCGATGCCGAAGCCCGCCTCGACCAACCGCACCTCGGCGCCCATCAACCGGCTGAGCAGGATGTTGCCCACCCGGTCGTACACCGCGTCCGGCCAGTCGACCCAGCTCTCCTGCACCAGCACGCACTTCAGCCCGGCCCGCGCCGCCGCCGCGGCGACCTGGCGCGTGTGGTTGGACTGCACGCCGCCGATCGACACCAACGTGTCGCAGCCCGTCGCCAACGCCTCCGCCACCAGGTACTCCAGCTTGCGGGTCTTGTTGCCGCCGTAGGCCAGCCCGGAGTTGCAGTCCTCCCGCTTGGCCCACACCCGCGCACCGCCGAGGTGCCTGGTCAGCCGCTCCAACCGGTGCACCGGGGACGGGCCGAAGGTCAGCGGGAAACGCTCGAAATCGCCCAGCGCCATGTCAGTTCTCCTCACCCGGGAACAGGTCTGCCAACGTCGCCCAGTTCCGCTCGACCAGCCGTGCCGCGAGGTCGGCGTCGGCTGCGGCGAAGGCGGTGATGATCTCGTCGTGCATCGCCACCGAGTGGCGGCCGGTCGGCGCGGCGAACCGCAGCCGTTCCAGTCTGCGCACCAGGGGCGTGTAGCGCTCGATGGTGGCCGTGACGGCGAAGTTGCCACCACTCCGCACGGCCACCGCGTGGAACTCGTCGTCGGCGGCGAGCGCGGCGGGCACGTCGCCGGAGGCCAGGGCGTGGGCGAACGCCGTGTTCGCGGCACGCATCGCGTCCAGGTCCGCCTCGACCAGGCGTGGCGCGGCCAGCCGGGCGGCGAGCGCGTGCATGGCCTGGACGACGACGTGCGCATCACGCACCGCCGCCGTGTCCAGCGGCGTGACCCGCGTGTAGCTGTGCGGCTTGCTCTCGACCAGCCCTTCGTCGGTCAGCCGCGCCAACGCCTCGCGCACCGGCGTCCGGGACAGCCCCAGCCGGTCGGCCAGCTCCACGTCCTTGATCGGCACGCCGGGCGCCAGGTCGCCGCCCAGGATCGCCTCGCGGATCGCGACCAACGCCTGGTCGCGGTACAAGGCGCGGCTAATATATTGCATACCGGCGCACTGTAGACGGTGACCGACAAGATCACCAGAAGTCGTGTCCTGGCTCAGTTGAAGTGATCAGGGCTCAGCGGAGGTGACCAGCGGGGCCCCGCGGCTCAGTTGATCTGCGGTTAACCGGTGGGGTCGCGTCGGCGTAGTGCGAGTTCACTGCGGGCTGGCCGGTGTAGTTGGGGCCGGCCTGGTCGTCCGCGCCGAGGTAGTGGAACGGGAGGTCGACCTGCCTGCGCCCGACGCACCTGACGCGGCGTCGTCGCGAGTCGTAGTCGAACCCCGCCGACCGCAGCGACCCGGTCAGCCGGCGGCCCCACGGGCGACCGTCCGCCGACACGACCGCGGCGAGGTCGAGGTTCGCCACCAGGACGCCGTCCGCGGTCAGCCACGACGCCGCACGGGCGAGGACGTCGAGCTTGTCGCCGACGTAGTGCAGGCCGTGGACGCAGGTCACCAGGTCGAAGGAACGTCGCGGGGCGAAGGACTCCACCGGGCCCGTGACGAGCTCCACCCCCGCGTGCGGCGGTCCGGCGAAGAAGTCGACGAGGTCGACACCGGTGATCCGCAGCCTCGGGTCGTCCACCAGCCGGGCGCATTCCAGCAGTGCCGTGCCGGTGCCGCAGCACAGGTCGAGCCAGTGGAACGTCTCGCCGCCCCGCGACAACCGGTCGGTGATCAGGTCGACGACGTCGATGCCGAGTTCGCGGCCGTAGCCGTTGGACCCGGTGAGCCCGCGTTCCCGGTTCATGGCGCAGTTCGCCACGACCGACGACCGTTCCAGCG
This sequence comes from Actinosynnema sp. NPDC023794, assembly GCF_040639675.1. Lineage (NCBI taxonomy): Bacteria > Bacillati > Actinomycetota > Actinomycetes > Pseudonocardiales > Pseudonocardiaceae > Actinosynnema > Actinosynnema sp. NPDC023794. The sequence goes on from NZ_JBFAFR010000005.1 coordinate 187,407, forward strand.
ACTCGTTGTCCAGCAACCGAACCATGGTTCAGCCTAACGATCGCGCTCCGTGGCGTGATCCGCGCCACGCACCTGTCACAACTCCCGACCACGCGGTGTCTTGTGACCGCCCGGGAACGAAGGAGACACCATGGCGCAGCTCGACACCGCGTGGACCGGCTGATGGCCGAGCACACCACCGACACGGCGACCGCGGCTTTCGTCGCCCACCGCAACCTGCTCTTCACCGTCGCGTACGAGATGCTCGGCTCGGCCGCCGACGCCGAGGACGTCCTGCAAGAGGTCTGGCTGCGGTGGGTGGAGGTCGACCTGGCGCAGGTGCGCGACCACCGCGCCTACCTGGTCCGGATCACGACCAGGCAGTCGCTCAACCGGCTGCGCGCGGTGCAGCGCCGGAAGGAGGCGTACGTCGGCTCCTGGCTGCCCGAGCCGATGCTCACCGCGCCGGACGTGGCCCAGGACCTCGAGCTCGCCGAGAGCGTGTCGATGGCGCTGATGCTCGTCCTGGAGACGCTGTCGCCGACCGAGCGCGCCGTCTTCGTGCTGCGCGAGGCCTTCGACGTCGGCTACGACGAGATCGCCGCCGTCGACAAGACCCCCGCGGCCGTCCGCCAGATCGCGCACCGCGCCCGCCGGCACGTCGACGCCCGCCGTCCTCGTGAAGCGGTCTCGCCGGACGAGGCACGGGCGGCGCTGGAGTCGTTGCGGCGCGCGCTCGAAGCCGAGGACGTGCAGGGCCTCCTCGCCGTGCTGGCCCCTGACGTCGTGCTGGTCAGCGACGGCGGCGGCGTCAAGCGGGCCGTGCCGCGGCCGGTCACCGGCGCCGACCGGGTGATCCGGATGGTCCTCGGCGGTCTGGGGCGGCTCGAGAGCACGTTCACCGGTGACCCCGTCGTGGTCAACGGGAACCCGGCGCTCGTCGTGCGCTTCGACGGCGAGATCGACGGCGTCATGGCGATCCGGGTCGAGGACGCCCGCATCACCGGCCTCTACTACGTCCGCAACCCGGAGAAGCTGACCCGGGTCGGGGCCGAGACGGCACTCACCCTGCGGTGAGGCCGACGTGTCGACGGGGCGACAGGAGGTGTCGGGCGACGGAAGGGTCGGCGGGGTGCCGGCGCCTCCTCAGCGGGGGGTGAGCACGCAGAACTCGTTGCCCTCCGGGTCGGCCAGCACGACCCACGGCACGTCGAGCTGCCCCACGTCCACCCGCACCGCGCCCCACGCCTCCAGCCGGGCGACCTCGGTCGGCAGGTCGCCGTCCGCGAACGGCGCGAGGTCGAGGTGCAGCCGGTTCTTCACCACCTTCGGCTCGGCCACCCGCACGAACTCCAGCGACGGTCCGGCTTCCTGCGTCAACGACGCGAAGTCGGCCGCCGCGCGCGTCACGGGCAGCCCGGTCGGACCGGCCCAGAACGCGGCCAGCGCCGGCGGGTCGGACGCGTCCACCACGACCGCCGCCACCGGACCGGTGTGCGCGTACTCGTCACGCTGCTCCAGCACGCAGAACTCGTTGCCCTCCGGGTCCGCCAGGACCACCCACGGCACGTCGCCCTGCCCGATGTCGATCGGTTTCGCGCCCAGCTCGACGGCCCGCGCCACGATCGCCGCCTGGTTCTCCGGCGACGTCGACGCCAGGTCGAGGTGCACCCGGTTCTTCACCTCCTTCACGTCCCGCACGAGCCCGAACACCAGCTCCTGCCCGGCGCTCAGCGCCACGTCGACCTCGTCGTCGCCCTCACCGGTGATCGGTTGACCGAGCAGGGCCGACCAGAACCGGCCGAGCGCGGCTGGATCGGCCGAATCCACCACCACATCGCACCACCTCGTTGCCATGGTCCGAAGGTAACGTCTGCGCAATGGCTCAGCTGGTTCTCGGTCCGGTGCTGCGGCACGTCGACTCCTCCTCGGCCACGGTGTGGGTCGAGACCGACGGGGCGTGCGAGGTCGCCGTCGCCGGCCACCGCGCCGAAACGTTCCAGGTCGGCGAGCAGCACTTCGCCCTGGTGGTGGTCGAAGGGCTGGAGTCGGGCACGACCACGCCCTACGACGTGAGGCTGGACGGTGACGTGGTCTGGCCGCCGCCGGACTCGCCGTTCCCGGCCCCGAGCATCCGCACCACGCCGGTGCGGCGGCTGCTGTTCGGGTCGTGCCGCGCGGCCAAGGGCGAGGGCACGCCGGACAAGCTCGGACCGGACGCGCTGGACGCCTACGCGTTGCGGATGAAGGACGAGCCGCGGGAGCGGTGGCCGGAGGCGCTGGTGCTGCTCGGCGACCAGGTCTACGCCGACGAACCGACGCCGCGGGTCAAGCGGTGGCTGGCCGAGCGCAGACCGGAGCCGGCGGGCGAGGTGGTGTCGTTCCGCGAGTACGCCGAGCTGTACCACGAGTCGTGGGCCGACCCCGAGATCCGCTGGCTGATGTCCGTCGTGCCGACGTCGATGATCTTCGACGACCACGACGTGCGCGACGACTGGAACACCTCGCGGACGTGGCGCGAGCAGATGGCGACCAAGCGCTGGTGGCCGGAGCGCATCCGGGCGGGGCTCGCGTCGTACTGGGTCTACCAGCACCTGGGCAACCTCAGCCCGGACGAGCTGGCGACCGACGAGCTGTACGCCAAGGTGCGGTCCACCGGTGGTGACGTGCGGGAGCTGCTGGAGGACTTCGCCGAGCAGGCGGATCGGGAGGTCGACGGCGGCAAGTCGACGCAGTGGAGCTACCGGCGCGACTTCGGCCGGGTGCGACTGCTGGTGATCGACACGCGCAGCGGGCGCATCCTGGCCGGGCCGCAGCGGCTGATGGTGGGCGACGAGGAGTTCGACTGGATCGAGGAGAACGCCCAGGGCGACTTCGACCACCTGCTGGTCGGCTCGTCGCTGCCGTGGCTGATGCCGCACGCGTTGAGCCACTTCCAGTCGTTGAACGAGCGGATGGCCGGTCTGCCGGGGTGGCGGGGCCGGGTGGGCGAGAAGGTGCGGCAGGTCGCGGACCTGGAGCACTGGCCCGCGTTCCGGGCGTCGTTCGAGCGGATGGCCCGGCTGGTGGAGCGGATCTCGGGGGCCGAGGGCTCGCCGGGGACGGTGTGCGTGCTGTCGGGGGACGTGCACCACAGCTACGCGGCACGGGCGACGTTCGCCTCGTCGGCCGGGGCGGCGGGGTCGGTGAGGGCGAAGGTGTACCAGCTCGTGTGCTCGCCGGTGCACAACGAGCCGCCGTGGGTGTTCCGGCCCGCGTTCCGGCTGTCGTGGTCGAAGCCGATCGCCAGGGTGCTGCGGTGGTGGGCCGACCGGCGCGGCATCTCGCCGGACCCGGTGGCGTGGCACAAGCTCAGCGGCCCGCACTTCGGCAACTCGGTCGGTGTGCTGGAGATCGACGGCCGCGCGGCGCGCTTCCGGTTGGAGACGGCGACGGGTGAGGGGTTGGAGGAAGTCACCGCCCTGGAGCTGTGAGGCGGCTTCGTGGCTCGGCGGCTCCGGTTTGTGTCATCGCCTGGAACTACAACGGCCAGGGCGGAGGCAAGCGCGTCCGCCGCCGGGTGGGCGCCGGCGGCGGACGCACGTGAGCCGCTACTTGGTGGCCAGCCTCAACAAGGCCCACAGCTGCGCGATCGCGTCGTGGTCGCCGGCCGTCGGAGGCAGGTCGCGATCCGGGATCCGGCCCCACAACCAGCGGTACACCTGCATGGGGGTCCCGGTCACCTCGCCGTTCGCCGACGAGACCTCCCCGTCGGTGACGAGCCTGGCCACCGCCGGGTCGGGGCCGGTGGTGGCCAGCCACACCTTGTCGCCGGTGCGGATCGCCACGGTCCCCTCGCGCGTGCCGCGCACGCCGAGGATGTCCAGCCGGTGACCCAGCCAGAGCGTGAGGATCTCGTCCACGCCGTCCTCGGCCACGTCGTCGTCCACCGGGTCGATCGGCAACCCCGCCGCCGCCTGCACGTCCATCCGGTGCACGGTCGACTCGTGCGCCAGCCGCCGTGCCCAGAAGTTGTGGTTGCGCTCGGCGGGCCACCACGTCTCGCACGGGTCGTCCGGTTCGTGCGGCCGCAACGCCCGCACCAGCGGCCTCACGCCCGCGCGCACGTACTCCGGCAACGGCTGTCCCGGCTCCGGGTCCTGTTGCCACACCAGGGGTTGGCTGCCTTCCCTCAGCCACGTCGACACCATCCGGTACGTGCTGCCCACGTGTCGCGCGGTCTCCCCGAGGTTGAGCCCGGGGCACGCGGGCACCTGGCGTTCCGGGCGCTGTCCCTCGGCCGACGCCGCCAGGCGCTCGGCTTCGGCCTCCACTACGTCGATCAGGCGGTCGTAGGCGACCAGTCCCCTGCTCACAGTCCGTCCTCGTACATGATCTCGTCGACCAACTCGGTGAACTGCGCCGCTTGGCGCACCAGGTCGTCGGCTGCGCGCTGGGTGACCTGCCTGGTGATGCCCGCCAGCACGGCCGCGCGCGTCGCCGAGCACTCGGCGAAGAACGCGGCCCACTCGCGCAGCTCCGGCGCGAGGGAGGGCAGCAGGACCCACACGCTGGTCGGCTTGGCCCGGCCCCGGTGGGGGCGGCCCCTGGCCGCCAGCACGGCCGCCGCCGCCCGCATCGCGGCCAGGTAGGCCGTGGCGAAGCGGGTGGGCGGGTTCGGGTCCCGTTCGGCCTCGGCCAGGCACTCGCGGGCCTGTCCGAGCAGGGTCACCGCCGACGCCGGTGGTAGCGGGAGGGGAATGCGGCGGGGGAAGGTCTGAGTCATCTCGCGGCCTCCTCGCGGCGTCGGGACAGCGACGACCGCCGCGGGGAGACGGCGGCACTTGGTGGTGGGGCGCTTCCCCCACCCCACCACCAAGGCATTGCTCGAACAAACGTTCGAGCCAGACCAGACTATCCTGCCGGCCCGGAACTCCTCAAGCCGACCGCCCGTGGTCTTATGAACAGGTGAGCGCACTCGACCACCCCGGCATCCGCAAGGTGGCCGCCGCACTGTCCGAGGCGGGCCATCATGAAGCGGCGAACGGGATCCGCGTGTTGGCCGACGCCGTCCGCACCGCCGCCGCGGCGGCCGAGGCGGTGGGCGTGCCGGTCGGCGCGATCGCCAACAGCCTGATCTTCGCCGCGGTCCGCGACGGCGTCGCCACGCCGTTGCTCGTGCTCACCTCCGGCGCGCACCGCGCGGACACCGCGAAGCTCGCCGTGCTCGCGGGCGCGGACGCGATCGAACGGGCCACACCCGCGTTCGTGCGCGAGCACACCGGGCAGGTGATCGGCGGCGTCTCCCCGGTGGGGCACCCGGCGCCGATCCGCACGTTCGTGGACGTCGCCCTGGAGCAGTACGAGGTGGTGTGGGCAGCGGCCGGGCACCCGCACGCGGTGTACCCGACGACGTACTCGGGCCTGCTCGACCTGACCGGTGGCACACCCGCCGAGGTCGCGCAGTGACCGCCGCGCCGTCCCAGCGGGTCGTCGCGCTGTCCGCGCGGGAGTTGAACTCCCGGCTGGACGAGGCGCTCGCGCTCTACGTCAGCGCGATGGAGTACCCGCCCGGCACGGCCGAGCAGCGCGCACCCATGTGGTTGGCGCACATGCTGCGCGACGGGTGGCGGTGCGTGGTGGCGCTGGGCGAGCGGGACGAGCTGATCGGGATCGGGTACGGGTACCGGGGTTCGGTCGGCCAGTGGTGGCACGAGCAGGTGCGGCACGGGTTGACGATGGTGTCCGGGCCGAGGGCGGTCGAGGAGTGGATGCACGACTACTTCGAGCTGACCGAGCTGCACGTGCTGCCGCGGGCGCAGGGGCGAGGGGTCGGCGAGCAGTTGCTGCGGAACCTGGTGGAGGGTGTGCCCAGCTCACGGGTGCTGTTGTCCACGCCGGAGGGGCCCAGCAAGGCGTGGCGGTTGTATCGGCGGGTCGGGTTCGTGGACGTGCTGCGGCACTACCAGTTCACCGGCGATCCGCGGCCGTTCGCGGTGTTGGGACGGGTTTTGCCGCTCGAGTGAGTCGGTGAAGCCGGCTCTGCCGGTGGACGGGGTGAGGGCGGGGTCAGAAGGGGGAGACGAAGCCGGAGGCTTGGAGGTACTTGCCGGCGTTCAGGCCTTCGATCTTGCGCAGCTTCGAGTAGACGACACGTTCGCCGAAGTTGCCCTCGACCGTGCGGACGTGGGTGGCCTTGCGCCCCGTCCGGTCGTACTTGACCTCTACGACGAGGCCCACGTGGGCGTGCATGTCCGGGTAGTTGCCGTAGACGACGGCGTCGCCGGGCGCCACGTCGCGCTCGGAGATGTCCTTCCACCGACCGTTGGCCTTGCCCCACTTCTGCCAGTAGGTCGCCCAGTGGCCCTGGTCCAGGACGGAGGCGCCGGGTGCCGGGCGCATCGACGGCCTGTCCGGCACGCCGGCGGTGGTCCAGGCCCAGTTGACGAAGACGCCGCACCACTCGGCCGGGCGCAGCACGCCCTGGCCCGCCACCTGGTACTGCGGTGGGTAGTAGTTGCCGTTGCCCTCGCGCTGGCCGACCTGCCGCAGGGCGTTGTCGACGATCTCCTGCCGGATGCGCCACTCGGCCTGGTCGCCCAGCGGTTGGGCTTGGCCGAGGGCGGGCGACCCGGCGACCAGCAGCGCGCCGGCCAGTACCACGCCGAGTGCGGCACGCATCGCACGTCCGGTCATCAGGTCGTCCCCCTACGGTCGTTTCACCCACGACATCAAACACCTGATCCGGTGACCTCGGCGTGAGGCCGAGGTCACCGGGTCGGGTCAGAGTTCCGTGAGCCGCTCACGAAGAGTGTCCAGTCCCATGGCCCCCATCTCCAAGGCCTGCCGGTGGAACGCCTTCAGGTCGAACGCGTCACCGTGCCGGGCGCGGGCGTCGTCGCGGGCCGCCAGCCACAGCCGCTCGCCCAGCTTGTAGGACGGGGCCTGGCCCGGCCAGCCCAGGTAGCGGTCGATCTCGTCGCGCACGTGCGCCGGGTCGGTGATGGTGCGGGTGAGCATGAACTCCAGGCCGAGGTCCGGGGTCCACCGCTCGCCCTCGTGGAAGCCGGTGCCCTTGGGGATCTCCAGCTCCAGGTGCATGCCGATGTCGATGATCACGCGGGCCGCGCGGAACAGGTGCGCGTCGAGCATGCCGAGCAGGTCGCCGTCGTCCTCCAGGTAGCCGAGCTCGCGCATCAGCCGCTCCGCGTACAGCGCCCAGCCCTCGCCGTGGCCCGACACCCAGCACAGGAGGCTCTGGAACTCGTTCAGCTTCCCCGCCTGGTAGACGGCCGTGGCGACCTGGAGGTGGTGGCCCGGCACGCCCTCGTGGTAGACGGTCGTGACCTCGCGCCAGGTGGAGAACGTCTCCTTGTCGTCCGGCACGGACCACCACATGCGGCCGGGACGGGAGAAGTCCGGCGTGGGGCCGCTGTAGTACGCGCCGACGCCGCCGCCGGGCGGCGCGATGCGGCACTCCAGCTTCATCAGCTCGTCCGGCAGCTCGAAGTGCACGCCGCGCACGTCCTGCAACGCCTTGTCCGACAACTCCTGCATCCACGACCGCAGGCCGTCCTTGCCGTGCACCAGGTAGCGGGGGTCGTCGTCCAGCGCGGCGGCGGCCTCGGCGAGGGTGGCGCCCGGCTTGATCCGGTTCGCGACCTGCTTCATCTCGGTCTCGAGGCGGGTGAACTCCTCCCAGCCCCACTCGTAGGCCTCGGCCAGGTCGAGGCGGGAGCCGGTGAAGTAGCGGGACTGGAGCCGGTAGACGTCCTCGCCGACGGCGTCCTTCGTCGGCGCCTTGGGCGCGAGGTCGTCGCGCAGGAACGCGGCCAGGTCGCCGTAGGACTCCGCGGCGGCCTTCGCGCCCGCTTCGAGCTCGGTGCGCAGCGCGCCGTCCGCGGGGGCGTCGGCGATCAGGGTGGCGAAGAACGACTTGCCGCCGGCGCGGCCCGCCCAGGTGTCGCACTGCTCGGCGACCTTGCTGACCTGCCGCAACGCCGAGACGTGACCCTTGTCGGCGGCGTAGGCCAGGCCCGCGCGCAGGTTCGCCACCGCGTCCGGCACGGCGGTGAGCCGCTTGGCGATCACGGCCCAGTCGTCGGCGGTCTCGGTGGGCATCTGGTCGAACACCTCGCGCAGCGACTGCACGGGGCTCGCGATGACGTTGAGTTGGCCCTCCATCTGGCCGGCCTCGTGCAGCTCGACGTCGAGGCCGACGCGCTCCAGGAACACGGCCTTCGCGTCGGCCTCCGACTTGTCGGCGGGCTCGGCGGCGTTGATCGCGGCGAGCGCCTTCTGCGAGAGCTCCTTGCGGGCGGCGTGCCCCTCCGGCGAGTAGTCGGTGAGCCGGTCGTCGTGGCCGGGCTTGCCGATGAACGTCGCGGTCAACGGGTCCGCGGCCGCGTAATCGGCTACGAACTGGTTGCTGATGCCGTGCACGCCGGCGGAGGAGGTTGACATGCGCCGCACGTTACCTCCGGGCCGTGTCACTCCAACAGGTAATTAGCCACGCTCACGATCGTGTGTCGGCAGTCAACTTTTGACCGTGGCCGGCAGGATGGCCAGGTGCCCAGGGCCTCCGCGCTCCTCCTGCCGGTTCTCCTCCTCGCGCTGTTCGCGCTGACGGGGTGCGTCCGACTGCACGCCGCCATGGCGTTGTCCACCGACGACCGCGTGTCCGGCGAGATCACCGCCGCCACACCGCCGACCAAGGACAACGACCCCGGCCCGCAGTTGAAGGTGCCGAACGAGCTGGCCAGCAGGGTCAGCACCAAGCCGTACAAGGTGGACGACTACGTCGGCACGCAGCTGTCGTTCAACGGGCTGTCGTTCGACGAGGTGCGGGCGCTGTCGGTGGCGACGAGCGCGTCGTCGAGCCGCTACCAGCTGACGTTCCGGCGGTCCGGTGACCTGGTCACGCTGTCGGGGTCGGTCGACTTGACGCAGGTGCCGCCGGAGCGCGCCGACATCCAGGTGAAGATCAGCTTTCCGGGTGAAATCATCGACACGAACGGGCGAGAGGAGGACAACGCGACCATCGCGTGGTCGCCGAAGCCCGGCCAGGCCTCGATGTTGAGCGCGACGGTCCGCTACGCGGGCGCGAACTCGGTGTCGTACGTCGGCTGGACCGTGCTGGTGGCCGGGTTGACGGGTGGTGCGGCGCTCATCGTGCTGATCCTCGCGATCGTCGCCCACCGCCGCCACCAAGTCGCCTGAGCCCGCGGGCCGGTCTTCCGTCGCGCCCGCGAGGTCGCCTCCGGCCCGATCTTCGGTTACGCCCCCTGCGAGGTCGGAGGCGGCGCGGTTCTACACAGCGCGGGCGGGGACCAAGCCCAGGCGGCCGACGATCTCCCGGGTCGCCTTCGACCGGTTGAAGGTGTAGAAGTGCAGGCACGGCACGCCCTCGGCGAGCAGCCGCTCCCCCACCTCGGTCACCAGGTCGAGGCCCGCCGCGCGGAAGCCCGCCGGGTCGTCGACGTACGGGTCGAGGCGGCGCGCCACCGAGTCCGGCACGGACGCGCCCGACAGCTCCACCGTCTTGGCCAGCGTCCGCGGCGTCGTCAAGGGCATGATGCCGGGGATCAGCACGGTGTCGCAGCCGCGCGCGGCGACCCGGTCGCGCAGGCGCAGGAAGTCCTCCGGCTCGAAGAACAGCTGCGCGATGGCGAAGTCGGCGCCGGCGCGCAGCTTGCGCACCAGGTACTCGGTGTCGGAGTCCAGGTCCGTCGACCGGGGGTGGCCGTAGGGCGAAGCCGCCACGCCGACGCAGAAGTCGCCCAGCTCACGGCACAGCCGGACGAGCTCCTCGGCGTAGGTCAGGCCCTCCGGGTGCGCCACCCACTCGCCGTTCGGGTCGCCGGGGGGGTCGCCGCGCACGGCGAGGATGTTGCGCACGCCGACGGCCGCGTACCAGCCGATGACGTTGCGCAGCTCGGCCACCGAGTGGTCGACCAGCGTGAGGTGCGCCATCGGCAGCAGGGTCGTCTCCTGCGCCACCCGGCTGGTGGTGCGGATCGTCCGATCGCGCTGCGAGCCGCCCGCGCCGTAGGTGATGGACACGAAAGCCGGGTCGAACGCTTCCAGCTCGCGGATCGCGCGCCAGAGGATGGTCTCCTCGCTCGCGTCGCGCGGGGGGAAGAACTCGACGGAGAACACAGGTGATCCCCTGTGCAGGCGTTCGACCACCGACGTCATGCCGCACAGCCTAGAGGTTCGCCCGAGGCGTGGAAGAAGGCTGTCACTGGATGGGACGAGCCCCCCGGTTGGGCACCACGAACTCGCAGAGGTGACCATAGACGGGTGCCGCCCCACCCGTTGGACCTCGAACTGCCCAAGCACGTCGACGAAGCGTTGGCCGCTTATCTGGCCGACCGCCGGGCACTGGGTGCGCGCATGGAGGAGAACTTCACGAGCGCGGTCGACGCGCTGGCCGACTTCGTCCTCGGCGGCGGCAAGCGGATCCGGCCCACGTTCGCCTGGTGGGGTTGGCGCGCCGCGGGCGGCGACCCGGAGGGCGAGCTGGCCGGGGCCGTGCTCACGGCGGTCAGCTCGCTGGAGCTGATCCAGGCCTGCGCGCTGGTGCACGACGACCTGATGGACGCCTCCGAGACCCGCCGCGGCATGCCGACGGTGCACGTCCGGTTCGCCCGCCGGCACCGCGACGAGGGCTGGCTCGGCGAGCCCGAGCGGTTCGGGCTGGCCGCGTCCGTGCTGATCGGGGACGTGGCGCTGGCCTGGGCGGACGACATGCTGTTCGCCGCCGGCCTGCCGACCGACGCGCTGCAGCGGCTGAGCCTGCCGTGGCGGGACATGCGCACCGAGATGCTGGCCGGCCAGTACCTCGACGTGCTCACGCAGGCGCGCGGCGACAGCTCGCCGGACGCGGCGCTGCGCATCGACCGGCTCAAGACCGCCGCCTACACCGTGGAACGGCCGCTGCACATGGGCGCGGCGATCGGCGGGGCGTCACCGGAGCTGGTGGACGGCCTGCGCTCGTTCGGCACGGACATCGGCGTGGCGTTCCAGCTGCGCGACGACCTGCTCGGCGTGTTCGGCGACCCGGCGGTCACCGGCAAGCCCGCGGGCGACGACCTGCGCGAGGGCAAGCGGACGCTGCTGGTCGCGCTGGGCATGGAGTTCGGCGCGGACGTGCTGCACGAGGCGCTGGGCAAGCCCGACCTGGACGTGGCCACGGTGGACGAGGTGCGCGCGCGGCTGCGCGAGGTCGGCGCGGTGGACGCGGTCGAGGAGCGGATCGCCGAGCTGACCGAGTCCGCGCTGCGGGCGCTGGACCGGTCGCCGGTCGCCGAACCGGCCGGTGCGCGGCTGGCGGAGCTGGCGATCAGCGCCACCAAGAGGACTTCCTGACGATGCGCACGGTCACCGGCCGCACGGACCACGTCGTCGTGGTGGGCGCGGGGCTGGCGGGGCTGTCCGCCGCGTTGCACCTGCTCGGCGCCGGTCGCCGGGTCACCGTGGTCGAGCGCGACGCCGTGCCCGGCGGCCGGGCGGGACGGCTGGACCTGGGCGGCTACCGGTTCGACACCGGGCCGACCGTGCTGACCATGCCGGAACTGGTGGACGAGGCGCTGAACGCCGTCGGCGACTCGCTGGCCGACCGGCTGGACCTGCGGCCCCTGCACCCCGCCTACCGGGCCCGCTTCGCCGACGGCAGCACGCTGGACGTGCACTCCGACGGCGAGGCGATGGAGGCCGAGGTGCGCCGGTTCGCCGGTCCGCGCGAGGCCGCGGGGTACCGGGCGCTGCGCCGCTGGCTGACCGAGCTGTACCGGGTGGAGCGCGAGCAGTTCATCGGTGCGAACTTCGACTCGCCGTTGTCCCTGCTCACGCCCCAGTTGGCGAGGCTGGCCGCGTTGCGCGGGTTCGCCAGGCTCGGGCCGTCGGTGGCGCGGTTCCTGCGCGACGAGCGGTTGCAGCGGGTGTTCTCGTTCCAGTCGCTGTACGCGGGCGTGCCGCCGCGCAAGGCCCTCGCCGCGTACGCCGTCATCGCCTACATGGACACCATCGCGGGCGTGCACTACCCCGAGGGTGGGATGCGGGCGTTGCCGGACGCGTTGGCGGCGGCGGCCCGGGACGCGGGCGCGGACCTGCGGTTCCAGACGCCGGTGGCGTGGCTGGAGCGCATCGGCGGCCGGGTCACCGCGGTGCGCACCACGCACGGCGAGCGCATCCCGTGCGACGCGGTGGTGCTCACGCCGGACCTGCCCATGGCGTACCGCCTGCTCGGCCACCGGCCGCGCCGTCCCGTGCCGATCACGTGGTCGCCGTCGGCGGTCGTGCTGCACGCGGGCGTGGACCGGACCTGGCCGGAACTGGCACACCACACGCTGTTCTTCGGCCGGGAGTGGGACCGGACGTTCGACGAGCTGACCCGCCGCGGCACGTTGATGAGCGACCCGTCGCTGCTGGTCACGGCACCGCCGGGGCAGGGGATGTTCGTGCTGGCGCCCGCGCCGAACCTGCGCGTCGGCCCGGTCGACTGGGACCGCGTCGGCCCGGCCTACCGCGACGAGCTGGTCGGCGTGCTGGAGGCGCGCGGGCTCACCGGGTTCGGCGCCGCGATCGAGGTCGAGCACCTGGTCACGCCGGCGGACTGGGCCGCGATGGGCCTGGCCGCGGGCACCCCGTTCTCGGTCGCGCACACGTTCGCCCAGACCGGGCCGTTCCGGCCGCGCAACCTGGTGCTGGACAACGCGGTGCTGGCCGGTTGCGGCACCACGCCGGGCGTCGGCGTGCCGCCGGTGCTGATCTCCGGCAAGCTGGCCGCCCAGCGGATCACGGGGTCGGTGGGCGCGAGGTCGCGGCGGCCCGCGCAGGCACGACGGGCGCACACCCGGCGCTGACCACGCGCGGGTGACGAGGCCGTCACGTGCGGCGTTGTGCGACGATGTCGGCGCGATGGCCGCGACCACGTCCTTCCCCCGATCGAGCGCCGCACCTGTGGAGCCGGTGCGATCGTCGGCTACCCGGGTGGCGGAGCGGCGGTGACCGACCTGGCCGCGGCGTACGCCCGCTGCCGCGAGCTGAACGCCCGGCACGGCCGCACGTTCTTCCTCGCCACCCGCCTGCTCACGCCCGCGCAGCGGCCCGCCGTGCACGCCCTGTACGGCTTCGCGCGGTGGGCGGACGAGATCGTGGACAGCGGTGACCCGACGGACCCGGCCGGTGACCTCGAACTGCTGGCGGCCCAGTTGGCCGACGAGCTGGCGGGACGTCGGACCGGGCACCCGGTGCTCGTCGCACTGGTGGACACGGTGCGCCGATACTCCATCGACCCGGAGCTGTTCACCGCGTTCCTGACGTCGATGCGGATGGACCTGACCGTCACGTCCTACCCGGACTTCCCGGCGTTGGAGCGGTACGTGCACGGCTCGGCGGCGGTGATCGGGCTGCAACTGCTGCCGGTGTTCGGGACGGTCGTGCCGCGTGCGGAGGCCGAGCCGTCCGCCGCCGCGATGGGTCGCGCGTTCCAGCTGACGAACTTCCTGCGCGACGTCGGCGAAGACCTCGACCGGGGCCGGCTGTACCTGCCGCAGGACGTGCTGGCGGCGCACGGCGTCGACCGGGAGCTGCTGGTGTGGTGCCGGCGGACGGGTAAGGCCGACCAGCGGGTGCGGCGGGTGACGCAGCACCTGGTCGCGCGCACGTTGGCGGAGTACCGGGAGGCCGAGGCGGGTGTGCCGATGCTGCGGCCCGTGTCGCGGCCGTGCGTGCGGACCGCGCTCACCCTGTACCGGGAGATCCTGGACGAGATCGCGGCGGCCGACTACCAGGTGCTGGACCGGCGGGTGGTGGTGCCGAACCGGCGCCGGCTGGCGGTGGCCGTGCCCGGGTTCGCGCGGGCGCTGGTGGCGAGGGTCACCGGGCGCTAGTGCCGTGGCACACGACGTCCGGGCGGCCTGGGTGGCCGCCCGGACGTGGTCGGTCGTCTGGGGTGGTGCGGTGCTCGTCAGAAAGCCAAGGCCTGTGCCCGGCGCTTCACCTCACGGCCGCGGTCGCCGCGCAACGCCTCGACGGGCGTGCCGGGCAGGGTCTCGTCCTCGGTGAACAGCCACCGGAGGATCTCTTCGGTCGAGAAGCCGGAGTCCCGCAGCACCGTGATGGTGCCGGGCAGGCCCTTCACCACGCCTCCGGCGGCGAGGAACTGCGCGGGGACGACGAGGACGCCATCACGTCGCTCGGCGATCAGCTGACCGTCGCGCAGCAACTGGTGGACTCGGTTGATGGGCAGGTCAAGACGCTCGGCGACCTCGGGGAGGGGCAGGACCTCCAGGTCGGGAGCCAGCACATCCGCAGCGGCAGGAATCGCACTCACGTGCGTCACGATGCCACAACGACGTGAACGACGCCCTGCGCCAACCGGGTGGTCGCGGTACACCCGAGGGTCGGGTTGTGGCTACCCCCTGTTTCACCCGACTTTGACGCGGATCCCACAAGCGCGCGTGGGATGCTCCAGCGCACAGCACTCGGTCGGCACCACCCACCGTACGATCCACGGCTGTGGAAAGGTCGGCGACGAACGTGATCGGCGGGCTGCTCGAACAACGCTACCGGGTAGGCGCCCTGGTCGCGCGGGGCGGCATGTCCACCGTGTACCGAGGTGTGGACACGCGCTTGGAGCGGACCGTGGCCATCAAGGTCATGGATCCCCGGTTCTCCGCCGACCCGCAGTTCGTGGCGCGGTTCGAGCGCGAGGCGCGGTCCGCGGCGAAGTTGCACCACCCCGGCGTGGTGCAGGTGCACGACCAGGGCGTGGACGAGGACCGGGTCTACCTGGTCATGGAGCTGGTCGAGGGCGGCACGCTGCGCGACCTGCTCACCGCGCGCGGCAAGTTGGACGTGCCGCTGGCGCTCACCGTCATCGAGAAGATCCTCTCGCCGCTGGCCGCCGCCCACCGCGCCGACCTCGTGCACCGGGACGTGAAGCCGGAGAACGTGCTGATCGGGCCCGGCGGCACGGTGAAGGTCGCCGATTTCGGCCTGGTCCGCGCGGCGTCCGGGGCGGGCGTGACCAGCGACACCATGATCCTGGGCACAGTCGCCTACCTGTCACCCGAACAAGTCACCACCGGCACCACGGACGCGCGCAGCGACGTGTACTCGGCGGGTGTGCTGCTGTACGAGATGCTGACCGGCACGCCGCCGTACGTGGGCGACAACGCCATCTCGGTGGCCTACCGGCACGTGAACGACGAGGTGCCGCCGGTGCCGGGCGTGCCCGCCGAGGTGGCGGAGCTGGTGCGCAGGGCGACCCGCAAGGAGCCGTTCCTGCGGCCGGCGGACGCCGAGTCGTTCCTGTCCGAGGTGGAGACCGCGAGGGCGAAGCTCGGCATCGCGGCCGTGGACGTGCCGGTGCCCGTCGCGGCGACGGTCGCGGAAGAGGCCACGGAGCACGTGCCGGCGCCGGTGAGCCCGGCCGAGCAGACGTTGCGGGTGGAACCGGTGCGGGTGGGCGCGGGCGCGCCGTTCGCCGAGCCGACCGTGCCGGTGCACCGGCCGAACCCGCTCGTGCCGCCGGCGGGCGGTCCGCAGGGCACCAGGGCGATCTCCCGGGCCGAACTGCTCGCGCCGCCCGAGCCCAAGCCGACCGGGCCGACTCCCCCGGCCCGCCCGCGTCCCAAGAGACCGCCGAAGAAGAAGACGCCCGAGCAGCTGTACGAGGAGATGCGGGCGCGCGGCAAGCGGCAGTTCATCACGTGGCTCAGCGTCGTCGTGGTGGCCGCGATCCTGATCGGCGTCACGATCTGGTGGCTGGCCATCGGCCGGGTCGCGACCGTGCCGAACCTGGTCGGCCAGGACGAGACCGCCGCCACCGCGCTGCTGGACGAGGCGTCGCTGAAGAAGACGGTGCGCCGGGAGAACAGCGACACCGTGCCGAGCGGGCAGGTGATCAGCACCGACCCGCCCGCCGGGACCAAGGCCAACCAGGGCGACCTGGTGCGGCTCGTGGTGTCCGCGGGCAAGCCGGTGGTGCCGCAGGTCAACGCGGGTGTCGAGGTCGCCGCGGCCGAGCGGGAGATCACGTCGGTGGGGCTGAAAGCGCAGCTCAACCCCGCCGAGGACGCGTTCAGCGACCGCGTGCCCAAGGGCAAGGTGGTGACGCTGAAGCCGGCGCCGGGCACGCCGGTGCCGATCGGCTCGACGGTGACGATCGTGCTGAGCAAGGGCTCGGAGCCCAAGCCGGTGCCGAGCGTCACGGGCAAGACGAAGGACGAGGCGTTCGCCGAGCTGAGCGCGGCCGGGTTCGAGCCGGTCGAAGGCCCGACGGAGTTCTCCGACAAGGTCGACGGGGGCAAGGTGATCCGCACCGACCCGCCGGCGGGCACGAACATGCCCCCGGGCGACCGGCGGGTGACCGTCGTGCTGTCCGCGGACACGGTGACCGTGCCTCAGGTCGAGGGCAAGACGGTCAAGGAAGCGAAGAAGATCCTGGAAGAGGCCGGCCTCAAGGTCGACGTCCAGTTCAACGACCGCGACCGGGCACGCGTGGTCAACCAGTCCGTGCGGGCCGGTGAGCGCGTGCCGAAGGACACCAGGATCACGATCATCGCTGTATAGAATTGCGCCGCCTCCGGCGTCGCGGGCTCGGTCGACGCGACCTCGCGTGGTGTCGGGTATGGGGCGAGCCCCGGAGCAGGACCTGTAGGACGGCAGTGGCCCCCGACTCCGCGGAGTCGGGGGCCACTCGTCGATCGGAGCGCTGCTAGCTGCGGAGCATTTCCGCGACCAGGAACGCCAGCTCCAGCGACTGCTGCGTGTTCAGCCGCGGGTCGCAGGCGGTCTCGTAGCGGCCGGCCAGGTCCAGGTCGGAGATCTCCTGCGCGCCGCCGAGGCACTCGGTGACGTCCTCGCCGGTCAGCTCGATGTGGATGCCACCGGGGTGGGTGCCCAGGCGCCGGTGCACCTCGAAGAAGCCCTGCACCTCGTCGACGATCCGGTCGAAGTGCCGGGTCTTGTAGCCGGTGGACGCCTCGTGCGTGTTGCCGTGCATCGGGTCGCACTGCCAGATGACCTGGTGGCCGGAGGCGGTGACCTTCTCGACGATCGGGCCGAGCACGTCGCGCACCTTGCCGTTGCCCATGCGGCTGATCAGGGTCAGCCGGCCGGGCTGGTTGTGCGGGTCGAGCCGCTCGACGTACTCGACGGCCATCTCCGGCGTGGTCGACGGGCCGATCTTCAACCCGATCGGGTTGGACAGCAGCTCGGCGAACGCGATGTGCGCGCCGTCCAGCTGCCTGGTCCGCTCCCCGATCCACAGGAAGTGCGACGACAGGTCGTACAGCCTCGGCTGCTCGCCGTTGGTGTCCAGGCGCAGCAACGCCCGCTCGTAGTCCAGCAGCAGCGCCTCGTGCGAGGCGAAGATCTCGGTGGTGTGCAGCGACGAGTCGTTCACGCCGCACGCCGACATGAACCGCAGGCCGCGGTCGATCTCGCCGGCCAGCGCCTCGTACCGCTCGCCGGCCGGCGACTGGCGGACGAAGTCCTTGTTCCAGTCGTGCAGCCGGTGCAGGTCGGCCATGCCCGCGGTGGTCATGGCGCGCAGCAGGTTCATCGCCGCGCCCGCGTTGGCGTAGGCGCGGATCATCCGGGACGGGTCCGGCACGCGCGCCTCGGGCGTGGCGACCAGCGAGTTGACGATGTCGCCGCGGTAGGACGGCAGGCCGAGCGCGTCGATGTTCGACGAGCGCGGCTTGGCGTACTGGCCCGCGATGCGGCCGATCTTCACCACCGGCAGGCTCGCCCCGTAGGTGAGCACGACGGCCATCTGCAGCAGGGTCCGGACGTTCGCGCGGATGTGCGGCTCGGTGTTGTCCGCGAACGTCTCCGCGCAGTCGCCGCCCTGCAGCAGGAACGCCTCGCCGCGGGCGACCTCGGCCAGGTTGTCGCGCAGCCGGTCGATCTCGGCCGGCACGGTGATCGGCGGCACGCTCTCCAGCACGGCGCGCACCCGGCGCACCTGCTCGGCGTCCGGCCACTCCGGCTGCTGGGCGGCAGGCCGGCCCAGGGCGTCGTCGAGCCGGTCGCGCAGCTCGGGCGGGAGGGGCGGAAGCTCGGGAAGCGTGTCCACGGGCACGTCCACGGTCCAGTTCACACGTTAAAGATAGCTGTCCACATCGAGAGACGGACGCGGGTCCGACCTGTGCATTATGTGGACCATGTCGGACACCCGATCGGATGACAACACGGCGGCGAGGCTGCTGTCGACCGCAGTGGAGAACGTCCAGCGGGACTACCCGGCGCACTGGTCGCACGTCGTCACCGGCGACGGCGACCTGGTGCCCCAGCGCGTGCTGCACCCGATCTTCGCCGGGTCGTTCGACTGGCACTCGTGCGTGCATCAGACCTGGTTGGCGGTCCGGCTGCTGCGGTTGCGGCCCGAGATCGAGGGTGCGGAACAGGCCCGCCGGGTGCTGGACTCGCTGATCACGGCGGAGCACGCGGAGGTCGAGGCGGCGTTCTTCGACGGACCGAGCGGCGGGTTCTGGGAGCGCCCCTACGGGTGGGCGTGGCTGCTCGTGCTCGACGCCGAGCTCCGCACCTGGGGCTCGCCGCTGGCGGCGGCGCTGCGGCCGTTGAGCGCGGTGCTGCGTGACCGGTATCTCGTCAAGGTGGCCGGCGCGCGGCTGCCCGTGCGGACCGGCACGCACGGCAACACGGCGTTCGCGACCGGGCTGGTGCTGGACGCGGCGCGCGCGGTGGGTGACGAGGAACTGGCCTCGGCGTGCGCGGACGCGGCGTTGCGGTGGCACCGGGAGGACGTCGGGTACGGCGGGTTCGAGCCGGACGCGGCCGACTTCCTCTCGCCCGCCCTGACCGAGGCGGACCTCATGCGGCGCGTGCTGCCCACCGACGAGTTCACCTCGTGGTTCGAGGCGTTCCTGCCGCACCTGGAGGACTCGCGCTGGAAGGTGCTGCGCGAGCCCGTGCCGGTGGACGACCCGGGTGACCCGCACGGCTCGCACCTGGTCGGGCTGGCGCTGTCGCGGGCGTGGCAGTGGCGGGCCGTCGCCGACGCGCTGCCGTCGGACCACCGGTACGCCGACCTGGCCCGCACGGCGGCCGGGGCGCACCGGGAGACCGGTCTGGGGCTGGTCTTCGGGCACGGCTACTACGCCGAGCACTGGCTGGGCACGTTCGCCGCCTACCTGGACGTCGGCGCGTTCACGGATCGATGAGGGACGCGGCGGCGTCCCGGCACCGGCGCTCCTCCAGCGGCCGGCGCATCGCCGCGAACCGCTCGGCCGCCTCCAGGAACAACGCCGACGCCTGCGTGCGGTGCCCTTGGGCGCGCCGCAGCTCGGCGCGCACCTCCCACAGCGCCGCCGTCCACGGGCCGCCCTGCCAGAGGCCGCTGATCCGCTCCGCCTCCGCCAGGTGCGGCCCGGCGCGGCTCGGGCTGCCCGCGTTCGCGCACGCGGTCGCCGCCGCGATCCGGAAGCCGATCGAGCACGGGTCGCACACGTGCGGCGCCCCGGTGAGCCACCGTTCCGCCTCGCGGATCGCGCCGAGCGCGCCGCCGATGGTGCCCGCGGCGAGCACGCGGACCCCGTGCACCCGGATGACCAGGTGCGACGGTATGCGTGACGAGCGGGCCAGCGGCAGCGCCCGGTCGAGGTCGGCGCGGGCCGCGGCACGGTCGCCGCGCCGGGTCTCGGCCTCGGCCCGCCGTTCCAGCGCCAGGGACTGGGCGGACACGCAGCCCGCGCGTTCGGCCTCGGCCAGGGACTCGCCCAGCGTGGCCACGGCGTCGTCGAGGCGCCCGGACAGCAGCGCGAACTCGCCCAGCAGCAGGTGCGCCAACGCCCGGCCCCCGGCGGAACCCGCCCGTGACGCGATGGCGAGCAGGTCGCGGCCGAACGACTCCGCGCCGTCGTGCCCCTCCGGCCCGTACAGGTAGAACTCCTGCAGGCACAGGTGCGCGTCGTAGACCTCGGGACGGGGCGGCTGCCGCACCGCGTCGGCGAACTCCTCCCGGAACAGCCGGTGCCACGTGCCGCGGGCGTGCGCGACGAGGGCGAGCAGGGTCGAGGCCTCGCCCAGCTCGTGCCCGAGGTCGGCGTCCAGCGCCAGCACCCGCGCCTGCCTGGCCAGCCGTTCGGCTTCGGCGAGGCGGCGCCGCCCGAACGCGACCAGGCCGTTGGCCAGCGCGACCGCCACCCGCTGCGCCGGTGACGGCGGCTCGGCCGCGTCCTGGGTGAGCGCCGACTCGTACAGCGCGACGGTCTCCGCGTCCGGCCCGACCCCGATCCGCTCGCGCAGCGTGCGGCGCAGCCGGTCGAACTGGCGCAATGCCTCACCGCGGCGACCGGCGGCCAGGTGCCGGCGCATCACCGCGCGGTGCGCCTGCTCGTCGGTCTCGTCCAGCTCGAGCAGCCGTTCCCAGTCGCCGGCGGCCCGGAGCAGCGCGACGTACCAGCCCTCGACCTTCTCGTGCGGCTCCGAGACCCAGCCCTCGTAGCGGTCGTCGACGAGCAGGCCGCCGCGGTACTCGGCGGCGACGAGCGCGCACCGGTCGGGGTCCCCCGAGGCCAACGCGGCGTCGGCGGCCCGCTCGAACCGGTCGAGGTCCACGTCGACGACACCACCGGGCCACAACGTCAGCAGCCGCCCCTCGCAGCGGACGGCGTCGGCACGTCCCAGCGCGCGCCGCGCGTAGTACACCGCCTTGCGCAGGTTCGCCCCGGCCGCGTCGGCGGGCAGGTCGGGCCACAGCCGGTCCATCACCTGCTCTCGGTGCAGCCGGTGGTCGGGCGCCACGGCCAGCAGCTTCACCACGTCGGCCGCGCGCCGGTTGCGCCACACGTCACCGGGGACGGGTCTGCCGTCGACGGTGACGGCGAACCTGCCCAGCACGCGCACCTGGCAGGTGGACGGCATGGCGGCACCCTACGTCCGGCCCGGCGGGACCGCCGTGGGAACGGTTTGGGAACGCCGCGAGGCCTAGCGTGTCCCGATCCACTCCGAGTCGGGAGGACACCCATGTTGTTCATGGACGTGCACAACCACCTGCCCGAAGGTGCCGGTCCACGGGATGTCGCCGAGGCGCACGCCGCCGACCTCCGCACCCAGGACCAGTACGGCGTCCGGTACCTCAACTACTGGGTCGACGAGCAGGACGGGAAGGTCTTCTGCCTGGTCGACGCGCCGGACGCGGAGACGGCGCACCGGGTCCACCGCGAGGCGCACGGCTTGGTGGCGGACGAGATCTACCCCGTGGTGCAGGGCTGAGAGAACGAGGAAGGTGATGGAGATGTCCGTGCTGGCGTCGAAGAGCTTCACGGAACCGGAAGAGGTGCGGGAGTTCCCGCACGGTCACGTCGACCTGGTCACCGTCGGCGACACGACGGTCGGCAGAGCCGAGTTCGAGCCGGGCTGGCGGTGGACGCAGGACGTCAAGCCGATTGCGGGCACCGACACCTGCCAGGCCTCGCACACCGGCTACATCCTGTCCGGCCGGATGCACGTCGTCATGGACGACGGCGCGGAAGGCGACGCCGGACCGGGCGACGCGATCATGGTGGAGCCGGGGCACGACGCCTGGGTCATCGGCGACGAGCCGTGCGTGATGGTCGACTTCACCGGCCTGCGCGACTACGCGAAGAAGTGAGAGGCCCGCGAAACCGGGAGCGCCCTCGGACACGGAGTCCGAGGGCGCTCGTCGTCGTCGATCGGCTCAGCCGAAGAAGACCTCGGCCTCGGCGTAGCGGTGCACCGGAACGGTCTTCAGCTCCGCCGTCGCCTCCGCCAGCTTCACCCGGACGATCTCCGTGCCGCGCAGCGCGACCATGACGCCGAAGTCGCCCTCGGCGACCGCGTCCACCGCGTGGAGGCCGAACCGGGTGGCGAGCACGCGGTCGTAGGCGGTGGGGATGCCGCCGCGCTGGACGTGGCCGAGCACGACCGCGCGGGACTCCTTGCCGGTCCGCTCGGCGATCTCCTCGGCCAGCCAGGTGCCGACACCGCCCAGCCGGACGTGGCCGAACGCGTCCTTCTCACCGGAGTGCAGCACCTCGGCGCCACCCTCGGGCATCGCGCCCTCGGCGACCACGATGATCGGGGCGAACTGGCGCTCGAAGCGCCGCTCCACCCACTCGACCACCTTGTCGACGCTGAACTGCTTCTCCGGCACGAGGATCACGTTCGCGCCGCCGGCCAGGCCCGAGTGCAGCGCGATCCAGCCCGCGTGGCGGCCCATGACCTCGACCACCAGCGCGCGGTGGTGCGACTCGGCCGTCGTGCGCAGCCGGTCGATCGCCTCGGTGGCGATGTGCACCGCGGTGTCGAAGCCGAACGTGTAGTCGGTCGCGCCCAGGTCGTTGTCGATGGTCTTCGGCACGCCCACGACGCCGATGCCGTCGTCGGTGAGCCGCTTCGCGACGCCGAGGGTGTCCTCGCCGCCGATCGCGATCAGCGCGTCGACCTTGTTCGCCGCGAGGGTCTCGCGGATCCGGTCGACGCCGCCGTCGATCTTGTACGGGTTGGTGCGCGACGAGCCGAGGATGGTGCCGCCCCTGGTGAGGATGTCCTCGACGTCATCGAGCCCGATCGGCTTGGTCAGGTTCTCCACCGGACCCTGCCAACCGTTGCGGAACCCCACGACATCCCAGCCGTGGGCCTCGATGCCCTTGCGGACCACGCCGCGGATGACCGCGTTGAGGCCGGGGCAGTCGCCACCGCCGGTGAGCACACCAATGCGCATTTGCTTAGCCAATCTCTTCTCGTGGCGTTGGTCACCCAAGCCTGACACGCGCTGGATCGGTGCAGCAAGCGAGGGTCCACCTACCGGACCGAGAAACCCTTCCGCAAGCGCTCGCTCTCGATCACCTTCCAGCGCGCGAGGTTGTGCCGTGCGTCGGCCAGGGCGTCGTGCGCGTCCGCGGGCGCCGGCGGCAGGTGGGGTTTGCCCACGTCCTCCCAGCGTTGGCGCAGGTCGCGGGTGAACCGGGGCAGGCAGCGCGGCAGGGCCGGCATCGGGCCCCAGAGCTGCGCCAACGCCACGTGGTCGTAGGCGGCGAACCACGCCCACAGCTCGATGTCGTCCCGGTTGGCCTTGGGCCCGCCGAGGAAGTCGAGGAGG
Organism: Actinosynnema sp. NPDC023794; assembly: GCF_040639675.1. Lineage (NCBI taxonomy): Bacteria > Bacillati > Actinomycetota > Actinomycetes > Pseudonocardiales > Pseudonocardiaceae > Actinosynnema > Actinosynnema sp. NPDC023794. Next base: position 210,466 of record NZ_JBFAFR010000005.1, read on the forward strand.
TCGGCTCGGATCCGCTCGCGGCTGCGCCACGCCCGGTCGGCGGGCGAGGGCAGCTGGTTGAGCACGTTGGCGCGCACCCACGGTCCGGCCTTGGCCGGGTCGAACTCGGTCGACACGGCGTAGAACTCGCGGCCTTCCTCGTCGACCACTCCGATGGAGACGAGGTCGATGGTGACCCCGTCCTCGATGAACTCACAGTCGTAGAAGAACCGCACCCCGCCAGCCTAGGGGTGCGGATCAGCCCGCCTTCGCCTCGGGCAGCCGATCGACCGCTTTCGCGGGCTTCTCGTCGCCCTGCCCCTCCTTGGCCTTGGCCGCGTACACGTCGACGTACTCCTGGCCGGACAGCTCCATCAGGGCGTACATGATCTCGTCGGTGATGGACCGCAGCACGAACCGGTCGCCGGACAGCCCCTCGTAGCGGGAGAAGTCCAACGGCTTGCCGATCTTGATCCGGATCGGGTACGGCCGCCACATGCGCGAACCGATGGGGTTGGCCTTGTCGGTGCCGAACATCGCGACCGGGATGACCGGCGCGCCGGACTCCAGCGCGATCCAGGCCACGCCGACCTTGCCCTTGTACAGCCGGCCGTCGGGCGACCGCGTGCCCTCGGGGTAGATGCCGAGCAGCTTGCCCTCGCGCACGATCCGCACACCGGTGTCGAGCGCGCCCTGGGCGGCCGACGCGCTGGACCGGTCGATCGGCACCTGGCCGACGCCGTAGAAGAACCAGCGCTGGAACCGGCCCTTGAGCCCCTTGCCGGTGAAGTACTCGATCTTGGCCGGGAACGTGACCCGACGTGACAGCTTCAGCGGGAGGAAGAACGAGTCGGAGACCGCGAGGTGGTTGCTCGCGAGGATGGCGCCGCCGTCCTTGGGGATGTTCTCCGCGCCCTCGATGATCCGGGGTCGGAAGAACAGCTTCAGGAGCGGCCCGAGAAAGATGTGTTTCATCAACCAGTACAGCACCGCTGCGAGCGCCTCCTCGACGTGCTTGATCCCCGGCGCCAGCCTACGGAGCCGACGGCGAAACACACAACGAACACCCACGCGGAGGCGGTACGGTCCAAGTGCCACCGGCTGCCGTAATCCGCAACACAACGGGCTCGTGGGACGATGGACCCTGGCAGAGGATTGGCCTTCACGACCCGGAGGGCTGGAGCACGCCGATGAACTCCCGACGCGACTCGACCGACGGCCCGGAGGACGTCGACGCGACCTTCGCCGAGATCGTGGCGGGTCTGGAACGCGAAGGTGTGGGCAGGCAGGCCTACCCCGACGAGACCGAGCCGGACGAGGGCGACGAGGCCGAGCCGGCGCGGTCGGTGCGGCCCGAGGGCCAGCCCGCCGTGGCCACGGCCGACGACGACCCCGACGCGTACCCGGACTCGGACGACCCGAACGACCACTACGTGCCGCCGGAGCCGCCTCCGCTGCCCGCGTTGCGGCCGGGCACGGTCGCGGCGCTGCTGCTGATCGCCCTGGGTGTGGTCGTCCTCCTCTTCCCGGGCCTGTTCGGCCTGACCGGCATGATCGGCACCCCGCTGGCGCTGGTCGTGATGTGCTCGGGCGCCGGCTGGCTGATCCTGCGCATGCGCAACACCGAACCCCCGGACTCGGGCTGGGACGACGGCGCCGTCCTCTAACCCCCGCGCGTGTCGAACACTCAGGACCCGCGTGTCGAACCTTCAGGTCCCGCGTGTCGAACGCTCAGGACCCATGAGTTCAACGCTCAGACGGCCCGGGACGTACGCCAAGGCGCCTGAGTGTGGAATTCGGGGGTCCTGAACGTTCGACACGCGGGACGCGAGTGTTCGACACGCGGGACCTGAAGGTTCGACACGCCGGGGGTCAGGTGCCGGAGATCAGGCGGATGGTGAAGCCGTCGGCGTCACGGCTCATGTTCACGTCGCGGCACGTCCGGTGCGTCAGCCACAGGCCGACGCCCGCCGTCGCGGTGCGGTCGGTCGGCACGAGGCCCGCCAGCGGTGACGCGGGCCCGTCACCCCGATCCGTCACGGCCACCAGCACGTGCGTCGGCCCCGCCCACGCCCGCAGCCGCACGGGCGGCCGGCCGTGCGACTGCGCGTTGGTCACGGCCTCGCTCGCCGCGTACACGATGTCGTCCACCTCGTCGTGGCTCAGCCGGGTGCCGACGCACGCCGTGGTCACCGCACGCCTGGCCTCCGCGGGCGTCGGGTCGATCAGCTCGGCCAACGGCCGCCCCGCCTCGAACGCCGTCGGCCCGGTCGGCGGCAACGTCCACGACGACCGGTACCTCGGGTTCGGCAGGTGCGACCCGTCCGTGCCGGCCACGTGCGGGTGGGTGCGCACCACGTCCGCCAGCACCCGCGCCGGCGTGGTCCGCAGGTCGTACGGGCACAGGCCCCACAACGGGTACTCGGCGAAGACCTCGTTCACCGCCGCCTCGTACCGCGACCACCAGTCCCACGCCGCGCCGACGCCGGGGTGCGGCACGTCGCCGACCACCCGGATCTGCGCCACGCCCGCGTACTCCGCGAACAGCTTCCGGTAGGCCATGATCGCCTCGGTCGGCCGGTCGTACTGGTCGCCGCCGGACAGGAACACGACGCCGGACGGGTCGGCCACCGCGTCCCGGACCAGCCGCTCGTTGGCCGGGCGGCACGCCACCAGCACCGGCTCGCACGCCGCCACGCCCTCGTCCACGAACGGCACGACGACCGACCGGTAGTCGTCGTCGCTGCCGTAGAACGCGGTCTCGTGGAAGTAGCCGACGTGCCCGCTCGCCGCGCCGGACCTCATCGGCGCACCACGAGGTCGAAGAGGGACTCGCGGACGTGGTGGTCGCGCGGTCCCCGCATGACGGCGGTCCGCATCCCGCGATGCTACGCGGGATGCGGGAGTCAGCGGTGCCTGCCGTTGCGGGCCGTGCTCGCCGCCACGTCACGCGCCAGCGTGGCGACACCGACGATCCCGGCGTCGTCACCGAGCTGCGCGGTCCGGATGCGGGCCAGCGGCCGGTGCCCGGCGCCGGTCACCACGGCCGCGTACCGCTCGCGCGCGTCGTCCAGGAACAGCGGCGCGGACTCCGACACACCGCCGCCGATCACCACGACCTCGGGGTCGTACACGTCGGCGACCAGCGCCAACCCCTCCCCCAGCCACCGGGCCAGGTCCGCCATCGCCCGTTGCGCCAACGGGTCGCCGTCACGCGCCGCGCCCGCCACCCGACGCCCGGTGACGGCCCGCGAGTCGCCCATCGCCTCCCGCGCCAGCACGGTCGACTGACCGGGGTGGCGGGCCAGCAGCTCGACCGCCGTCGTGCTCAACGCCGTGCCGCTGCAGTACCGCTCCCAGCAGCCGTGCTTGCCGCACGGGCAGGGCCGACCGTCCGGCACGAGCCGCAGGTGACCCAGCTCCGGCGCCACGCCGTGCGCGCCGCGGAACACCTGCCCGTCGATCAGCAGCGCGCCGCCGATCCCGGTGCCGATCGCGACGAGCGCGGCGATCTTCGCCCCGCGCGCCGCCCCGAACCGGTGCTCGGCCAGCGCGGCGGCGTTCGCGTCGTGCTCCAGCACCACCGGCATGCCGATCCGCCGCGAGATCCGGTCGGCCACCGGCGCCTGCCGCCACGCGAGGTGCGGCGCGAACCGCACGGTCCGCAGGTCGGAGGCCACGAACCCGGCCACGGCCAGCCCGACGCCCGAGATCCGGTGCCGGGACGCCAGCTCGGCGACGGCCCGCCCGATCGCCTCCTCCAACGCCTCCTCGCCGCTCGGCGTGGCCGCGCGCGCCGTGTCGAGGACCGCGCCGTCACCGTCGACCACCCCCGCGCGCACGCTCGTCCCGCCGACGTCGACGCCGACAGTCAGCACTGCGCCCCCCGGTCACGCCGCACCACGGGGATGTGCTGGACGCGCGGCTTCTCCGGCCGCGCCGGCTCGTCCTCCGACACCGGCGGCGACGGTTCGGCCAACGCCGCCCGCAGCACCGCGATCAGCCCGGCCACGTGCTCGGCCGCCTTGGCGGCCAGCTCCGACCGGTCGCCGCGGGCCAGCGCCACCGCGTTGCACAACGGGCACCAGCCGCACGTTCTCGGGTCGTGCTCGCCCTCGGCGGCCACCCGGTGCAGCCACGGCTGCGCCCGCTCGGCGGCGGCGTCGAGCAGCAGGCGCACCTCTTCGGCGAGCTTCGAGTCCACGTGCCTCACCGCATCCACAGATCGGGGTCGGGTGCGAACCGCACCGCCAACCCTGCCTCGTCCAGCTCCGCGCCGGTCACCAGGCAGCGCTTGAGCAGCGACGGCAGCGCGACCAGCCGCCGCCTGCCGTCCACCGTCACGGCCAGGTCGTCGCCCACCCGCGCGAGGTCGAGCGACGAGTCGCCGACCGGCAGCGCGACGCGCAACGTGTACTCCAGCTCGCCGGTCCGCTCCACGGTCAGCAACTGCCGGTCGGCGTCGGCGCCGTCGAGCGGGTCGCGCCCCTGGTAGAGGCCCTCGGCGACGTCCAGCAACGCGGCCGTGCCGACCGGTTCGGCGGCCCGGTGCTCCACCGTCCGCACCGATCCGAGGTCGGCCAGCCCGGCGAGCACCGCGTCCTGCTCGGCACGACGGGTGCGCAGCCACTCGGCGGCCGGACCGCGGTCCGCGCCGGGGTGCGGCACGACCCGGTTGGCCACCACGCCGTCGACCCGGATGCCCTGCAGCGCGAGCGCGGTCACGGTCCGCCTGGTCTCCGCCGCGACCACCCGCTCGGGGGTCAGCACCAGCCGGACGCTGGTCGTCGGCGAGGTCAGCAGGCCGCGCAGCTGCTGCAGCTCCTCCGCCAGCCTGCCGAGCGCGTCGGCGGTGGCGTCCCAGTTCTCCACCGCGTCGCTGCCCGCGACCCCGGCCAGCAGCCCGCGCACCACCCGGCGGTGGGTCGGGAACAGTCGTTCCAGGTAGGAGGCGAACGCCTCGGGCAGCGCCAGCAGGCGCAGCGTCTCGGCAGTCGGACCGCAGTCGACGACCACCACGTCCCACGGCCCGGTGGCGGCCAGCCGCCGCACCTCCGAGAGCGCCAGCAGCTCCTCGACGCCGGGCAGGACGGTCAGCTCCTCGGCGTCCAGCTCGTCGACGCCCGCGCCCGCGAGCACGGTCCGCAGGTGTCCGCGCAGGTCGCGCCACGCGTCGTCGACCAACGCGCGCGGGTCGACCTGGGCCGCGTGCAGCGACGCGGAGGACGGGCCGCCGTCGACCTCGGCGACGTCACCGGACAGCGGCACGCCGAACGCGTCGCCCAGCGAGTGGGCCGGATCGGTGGACACGACCAGCGCCTTGCGGCCACCGGCGGCGAGCGCGGTGGCGGTGGCGGCGGCCAAGGTCGTCTTGCCGACCCCGCCCTTACCGGTGAAGAGCAGCAGACGGGCGCTCATCCAGCGTTGTCCACCCGGTTTTCCACCCGGCGCTTGAGCTCCTTGAGCGCGGTGTCCATGATCATCTTCTCGGCCTTGCGCCGGAACAGGCCGATCATGGGCACGATCAGCTGCACCGACAGGGTGTAGGTGACCTCGGTCGAGCCGCCCTTGGGCGCCAGCGCGTAGCTGCCCTCCTGCGACTTCTGCATCTGCCCCTTGACCAGGTGCCACGAGATGCGGCTCGGCGACCACTCGTCGTAGGCGAGCACGTACTCGTCCTTGATCGGGCCCTGGTCGATGTTGAACCTGACCTGCGCCGCGCGACCGTCCGCCCCGGTCTCCAGCACCTCGGCGCGCTTCACCCCGTTGGCCCACTCGGGGTAGGCGTCGAAGTCGGCGATGACCGCCGCGATCTCCTCGGGCGTCGCGTCGATGACGATGGACTGGGTGGACTCGTCGGCCATGCCGGGGAGGCTACCCGGTGGTTCGGCTCACCAACGCAGGACGTGGGGCGTGCCGGTGCGCTGGAAGTGGCCGACGTTGACGCACTCGGTCCAGCCGACCCGGACCCTGCGCGCCATGGGCTGGTGCACGTGCCCGAACACCGACCACCGCGGCCGGTCGCGCTCGATCACCTTCAGCAGCGACGTCGAGCCCAGCTCGGGCCGGCGGGCCACCACGTCGTAGGTCAACTCGGCCACGGCGGGCGGCACGTGCGTGCACAGCACGTCCACTTCGCCCAGCCCGGCCAGGGCGGCGCCGAACTCCTCTTCGGTGCGCAGGTAGGGGCGCCACGGTCCGCGCCGGTTCGGCACGAAACCCGGGTGCAGCACCGCGCCGCCCGCGAAGCCGAACCGCAGCCCGCCGATCTCGGCCACCTGCCCGTCCAGCACGTGCACGCCGTCGTGGGCGAACATCGGCCACAGCTCGGGGCTGTCCACGTTGCCCGGCGTGGCGTAGGTGGGCGCGCTCATCACCGCGAACATCGCGGCGTACTGCTCCATGACCGCCTCTTGGACGACGTCCGCGGCGTTGTCCAGGCTCTCCCACAGCGACCGCATGTAGCGGACCGTCTCCGCGCCGAACCGGCCGCGCCGCAGCCGGGCGAACACCTCGACCTTCTCCGCGCCGAACACCCGGCCCAGGATGCCCTTGCCGTGGTCGTAGTAGTCGACGAAGTCGACCAGGTCACCGAGGACGACCAGCGCGTCCGCCCCGTCACCGGCGCGCGCCAGCGCCTCCGCGTTGCCGTGGACATCCGAGACGACGTGAACCCGCACAAGACCCAAATCTACGGCAGCACGGGCGGCTCACCAGGCGGCCGACCGGCCTCCAAGATCATTTTGAGACCGAGTGACACCTCTTTGGCGGCCAACTGGCGGCTCCGCACCTCGCGGCGTATCCGCTGGTCGGACGCGTCGCCCGGCAAGTCGGCACGCAGGAAGTAGTGCAGCAGGGTGCCGTCCAGGACCGGCTCCAGCCACACCTCCATCGTTCCGACCAACGCGCCGGCGACCGTCCAGCGCAACCCCTGAGTGCCCCGGTCGGCGTACACGTCGAGGGTCAGGTCCGGCCAGAACTCCGCCCACGCGGCGGGCGGCGCGAAAGCGGCGGCGACGACCGCCGGGGGCACTGCGAGGAACGTCTCGTCAACGACGTCGACACTGGGCACGGGTGGGAAGAGTGCCACGACACGGTTACGGAAACACCGGCCGGCCTGGTGTATCGCCGGAATCACAGGCTAAGTTTCCCCACCGGTAACAAACAACGTCCGGAGGTCGACGTGCGCGAGTTCAGCGTCCCCGCCACCGCCACTGTGGCTGCCGAGGAGAACCTCACCGACATGGTGTGGGCGAACGCGGAGCGCTTCGGCAACGCCGTCAGCTTCCGCCGACGCGTGGACGGCACGTGGGTGGACGTCACCGCCCGCGACTTCGCCGCCCAGGTCCTCGCGGTCGCCAAGGGGTTGGTCGCGGCGGGGTTGCAGCCAGGCGAGCGGGTGGGCCTGATGTCCAAGACCCGCTACGAGTGGACCCTCCTCGACTTCGCCATCTGGCACGCGGGCGGTGTCGTGGTCCCGATCTACGAGACCTCCTCGGCCGAGCAGGTCGAGTGGATCCTGTCCGACTCCTCGGCCAAGGCCGTGTTCGTGGAGACCTCCGAGCACCGCGCCACAGTGGACTCGGTGGTGGCCGGCCTGCCCGAGGTGCGGCACGTGTGGCAGGTCGACGGACCGTCCGGTGACGCGGCGGGCGCGATCGACGAGCTCACCGCGCTGGGCGCCTCGGTGTCCGACGACGACGCGCGGGCGCGGCGCAAGGCCGTCGGGGCGGACGACACCGCGACCATCGTCTACACCTCCGGGACCACCGGCCGCCCCAAGGGCTGCGAGCTGACCCACCGCAACCTGCTGTCCGAGGTGCGGGCCGGGATCACCGCGTTCCCGCAGCTCATGCAGGCGGGCAACTCGCTGCTGGTGTTCCTGCCGCTGGCGCACATCCTGGCCCGCGCGCTGGCCCTGTGCGGTGTGTACACGCGCGTGACCATGGGCCACACGTCCGACGTGAAGACCCTGGTGCAGGACCTCCAGTCGTTCCGACCCACGTTCGTGGTGGCCGTGCCGCGCGTGTTCGAGAAGGTCTACAACGGCGCGAAGCAGAAGGCGCACGCGGCGGGCAAGGGCAAGATCTTCGACGCCGCCGAGGCGACCGCGGTGGCCTACAGCGAGGCGCTCGACAAGGACGGCCCCGGCCTCGGGCTCAAGATCAAGCACGCGCTGTTCGCGAAGCTCGTCTACAGCAAGCTCCTCGCGGCGCTCGGCGGCCGGTGCACCAACGCGGTGTCCGGCGGCGCGCCGCTGGGTGAGCGGCTGGCGCACTTCTTCCGCGGCATCGGCGTGCCGGTGTTCGAGGGCTACGGCCTGACCGAGACCAGCGCCGCGTCGAACCTGAACACCGCGTCGGCGTTCCGGGTCGGCACGGTGGGCCGACCGGTCAGCGGCACGTCGATCCGCATCGGCGAGGACGGCGAGGTCCTGATCAAGGGCGACGTCGTGTTCCGCAGCTACTGGAACAACCCGACGGCCACGGCGGAGGCGCTGGAGGACGGCTGGTTCCACACCGGTGACATCGGCGAGCTGGACGACGACGGCTTCCTGAAGATCACCGGGCGCAAGAAGGAGATCATCGTGACCGCCGGCGGGAAGAACGTCTCGCCCGCCGTGCTGGAGGACCGCCTGCGCGCCCACCCGTTGATCAGCCAGTGCATGGTGGTCGGCGACGCGCAGCCGTTCATCGGCGCGCTGATCACGATCGACCCGGAGTTCTTCCCGGCGTGGAAGGAGCAGAACGGCAAGCCCGGGTCGGCGACCGTGGCCGACCTGGTCGACGACGAGACGCTGCGCGGCGTGATCCAGGCCGCGGTGGACGAGGCCAACCAGGCGGTGTCCAAGGCGGAGGCGATCAAGAAGTTCCGCATCCTGCCGGTGGACTTCACCGAGGCGGGCGGCGAGATGACCCCGAGCCTGAAGCTCCGCCGCGCCGTGGTCGCCACGACCTACAAGCAGGACATCGAGTCGATCTACGCAGGCTGAGCCCACCCCACGCGGTCGCGTCGACCGTTCGCCACGACCGACGCGACCTCGCCCGCCGTCTGCGGAGCAGCGGCAATCCAATCCAACACAGACGAGTGGCCTGCGTCCGAAGACGCAGGCCACTCGACCCCCAGTGATCGCGTATCCGCTGACGCGGACCCGAGAAGTTTTGTTGTCCCGGTCCCCCAACCGGGACGCTTCATAGCGTGCCGCAGCGCGCTGTCGTATCGCTGACGCGGCGATGACTCGTGCCGTCAGCGCCCGCCCTAGGCTGTGGACAGCGAGGCGGAACGAGGGGACGCAGAGGATGGGCGCTGGGCCGTGGTTCGGCCTTCTCGGCCCGCTCGAGGTGCGCATACAGGGTCGGCCGGTGCCCGTTCGGGCAGGTAAGCACCGGGCGCTGCTGGCTGCCCTCTCGCTGCGCGCGGGCCGTGCCGTCTCAATTGGCGAGCTGGTCTCCTTCCTGTGGGGCGGCGACCCGCCCGCACGCACGCGCGGCACGTTGCAGACCTACGTCATGCGGTTGCGGCAGTTGCTCGGCGACCCGTCGCTGATCCGGACCACTTCGGACGGCTACCGGTTGGTGGTGCCGCCGGAGCAGGTGGACGTGCACCGGTTCACCACCACGGCCGGGCTGGCGAGGCAGGCCGCGCAGTCCGGGCACCTGACCGACGCCGCCGAGCTGTACGCCGAGGCGCTCGGCCTGTGGCGCGGGCCGGCGCTGTCGGACGTGCCGTCGGAGGCGTTGCGCGACGACGAGGTGCCGCGGCTGGCCGAGCGGCTGCTCGTGGTGCACGAGGAGCGCAACGACGTCGAGCTGGCGCTGGGCAACCACGAGCGGCTGGTGCCCGTGCTGCGGTCGTTGACCGCGGACCACCCGCTGCGGGAGCGGTTCTGGGCGCAGTTGATGGTGGCGCTGTACCGGGGCAGCAGGCAGGCCGAGGCGCTGGGGGCGTTCCGGCTGGTCGACCGGCTGCTCGGCGAGCAGCTGGGCATCGAGCCCGGTCCGGCGCTGCGCGAGCTGCACCAGGCGATCCTGGTCGGCGACCCGAGCCTGGCCGCGCCCGCCGAGCGGGTCGACCCGGACGTGCCGGACCAGCTGCCGCCGGACGTGCCGGACTTCGTCGGCCGGATCGAGCTGGTCGAAAGGATCTCCCGCCTGATCGCGCCGGACGGCCCGCGCACCGCGGTGCCGATCGTGACGCTGACCGGTGTGCCCGGCGTGGGCAAGACGACGTTGGCGGTGCACGTGGCGCACCGGCTGCGCGACCGGTTCCCGGACGGTCGGCTGTACGTCGACCTGCGCGGGTACGCGTCCGGGCCGGCCACGCCGGTGGTGGAGGTGCTGACGCGGTTCCTGCGCGCGCTCGGCGTGCCGCCGGAGCAGATCCCGGTGGACTCCGACGAGCAGAGCACCTTGTTCCGGTCGCTGCTGACGGGCCGGCGGATGCTGCTGGTGCTGGACAACGCCGCCGCGCCGGACCAGGTGCGCCCACTGCTGCCCGGTGCGGCGAGCTGCCCGGTGCTGGTGACCAGCCGTGACGACCTGCGCGGGCTGATCGCCGTCGACGGCGCCCGGCGGGTCGGGCTGGACGTGTTCGCGCCGGAGGAGTCGCTGGCCGTGCTGCGCCGGTCCGGGCCGGCGGCGGAGGAGCTGGCGCGGCGGTGCGGGCACCTGCCGCTGACGCTGCACATCGCGGCGGCGTCGGTGGCGGGCGGTTCGGTGGTGCGGTACCTGGAGAAGCTGGGCCACCGCCGTCCGCTCGACCTCGCGCACGCCGCCCTGACGCCAGGCGCGCGGCGACTGTTCGCGCTGCTCAGCGTGGTGCCCGGACCGGACTTCACGACCGAGGCGGCGGCGAACGCGGCCGAACTGACCGTGCCGGAGGCCGCCGCGCTGCTCGGGCAGCTGACCAGGGCGCGGCTGGTGAGCGCCGACCGGGGCCGGTACTCGTTCCACGACGAGCTGGCGCGGTTCGCGGCCGAGATGGCGGAGGCCGGGAACGAGGACGTGGCGGCGGCGCGCGTGCGGCTGCTGGAGTTCTACGTGCGTGCCGTCGACCACTGCGCCGAGCTGCTGTACCCGGACCTGATGCGGCTGCCGGCGCCCGCCGGGCGGGCGGTGCGGCTGCCGCGGATCGAGACGACGACGCAGGCGCGGGCGTGGCTGGACGCGGAGCGGCCGAACCTGACCGCGGCGATCCGCTCGGCGGCGGAACGGGGGCCGGCCGCGATGTCGTGGCAGCTGGCCGACGGGCTGCGCGGCTACCTGTGGATCGGCAAGCACGTCACCGAGTGGCTGACGACCGCGCAGTACGGGCTGGACGCCGCGCACGAGCAGCGGGACGTGGCGGGCGAGGCCGCGATGCACCAGAACCTGGCCACGCTGCACTGGCGGCTCGGCGACTTCACCACGTCCATCGCGCACTACACGCGCGCGGTGGAGCTGCACCGCGTGTCCGGCGACCTCGCGTCGGAGGCGGGCGTGCGCAGCTACCTCGGCGTGGTGCGGATGGAAGCGGGCGACCTGGCGGGCGCCCGCGACGACCTGGAGATGTGCCTGGCGCTGAAGCGCGAGTCCGGCGAGCCGAGGTCGGGCGAGACGGGCGTGCTGACCGGGTTGGGCGTGCTGGCCATCGAGACCGGTGAGCTGGCCGAGGCGGTGGACCTGCTGGGCGAGGCGCTGGCGATCAGCGTGGAGCACGGGTTGCGGGGCAGCGAGATCACCGCGTTGACGCTGCTCGGCGTGGCGTCACAGCTCATGGGCGAGCCCCAGCGCGCGCTCGTCCACCTGTCCGAGGCGTTGCGCCTGTCGGTGGAGGCGGGATTCCGCGAGGCCGCCGCACGGGTGCTGGAGAGCACCGCGTCCGTGCGGCTGGACCTGGGCGAGCACGCCGCGGCGCTGGACCTGGCCGACCGGGCGTTGGCCGAGCTGCGGGAGGGCGGCGACCAGCGGATCACCACGAACGTGCTGGTGGTGATGGCGTCGGCGAACCGGGGCCTGGGTTCCCTGCGGACCGCCGACGAGCAGTTCCAGCAGGCCCTGACCAAGGCGCGGCGGATCGGCTACCTGCCGGGCGAGGCACGCGCCCTGATCGGCCTGGCGGGCGTGCGCAGGCTGCTGGGCCAGCTCGCGGAGGCCAAGACCCTGGCCACCCAAGCCGTCACCCTGACGGCCGGCCTCGGCCTGCGGATCACGGAGCGCACGGCCCGCACCGAGCTCGCCACCATCCACGACGCCCTGGGCGACCACACCGCCGCCACCACCGAAACGACCCGCGCGGCGGACCTCCAGGACCAGATCGGCCACCCCTGACCCACCCCGCGCGAGAGTCCTACGTCCGAAGCGCGAGAGTCCTACCTCCAGGCCGCGCGTGTCCTGCGTTCAGGACCCCTGAATTCAACGCTCAGGCGTCGATCAAGCGGACCAGGCGGTCGGCCAGGTCGTCCCACCGCCAGTTCCCGGTGACCCACTCGCGGCCCGCCGCGCCCATCTTCGCGGCCGTCCCCGGATCGGCCAGCAGCGCGGCGACGGCGTTGGCCACCTCCGCCACCTCACGCCCGTCGACCACCCGCCCCGTCACGCCGTCGCGCACGGTCTCCGGCGCACCACCCGAACGCCCCGCCACGACCGGCAGGCCGGTGGCCGACGCCTCCAGGTACACGATCCCCAGACCCTCGACGTCCAGCCCACGCCCACGCGTCCGGCACGGCATCGCGAACACGTCACCGGCGTTGTAGTGCGCGGGCAGCTCCTCCCACGGCACCGACCCCGTCAGCACCACGTGCTCCGACACGCCGACCGACGCCGCCAGCCGCTCCACCGTCCCCCGGTACGGCCCACCGCCCACCAGCAGCAACGCCGCGCCCGGCACCTGCCGCCGGATCTCCGGCAACGCGCGCACCAGCACGTCCTGCCCCTTGCGCGGCACGAGCCGCGACACGCACACCACCACCGGCCGGTCGCCCAACCCGTACCGGGCGCGCATCTCCGCCCGCGCCGCCGCCGAAGGCGCGAACACCGACGTGTCCACCCCCGACGGCAGGTGCTCCAACGCCGCCATCGGCCCGAACGCCGCCGCGAACCGCGACCGCGTGTACCGGCTCACGAACGTCACCACGTCCGCGTCCGACCCGATCCGCCGCAACGCCTGCCGCGCGCCCGGCAGCATGGACCACCCGACCTCGTGCCCGTGCGTCGACGCCAACACCCGCGAAGCGCCGGCGGCACGCAGCCGTGACGTCATCAGCGCCAACGGCGCAGCCGCCCCGAACCACACGGCGTCACAGCGCGCTCCGCGCAGGATGTCCGACGCCCGCCGCACGACGTCCGGCGTGGGCAGCATCAACGTCCCGGGATGCCGCACCACCTCGAACGGCTGCGCCGCGTCGAACTCCGGGTGCGAGCCCGACGACGACTCCCACGACGGCGCGTACACCACCAGCTCGGGCAGCCGCACGGCCAACGCGTGCAGGTAGGCCTGGATTCCGCCGGGCCGTGGCGGGAAGTCATTGGTCACCAACAGGGTCCGACGCACGCGACCACGTTACGGGAACGACCGCCGCAGGAACTCCTGCCACCCGCGCACCAGCGCCGCGGTGTCCGCACCGGTCAGCTCCAGCAGCACGCCGTCCACTTCGGACGCCCGAACCCGCGCCAGCCGCCGGTACAGCGCCACCAGCCCCGGCTCGCCGAGCGACGAGGCCAGGTACAGGTTCAGCGACCACGCCTGCTGGTAGGCCAGCTCCATCCCGTCACCCCGGAAGTCGGCGTCCGACGGCAGCGAGGAGGGCAACGACTGCCGCACCCGCGCGGCCAGCAGCGGTGCGGCCTTGGCCGGCGGCAGGTCGCTGCGCCGGTAGCCCACGTAGTCCGCGAACCCCTCCAGCACCCACATCGGCGCCCCGTCCACGGTCTCGCCGCGCGCGGCGATGTGCGTGATCTCGTGCCGCAGCAGCACCCGCAACGCCAACGGCGACAACGCGCCCGCGCTGTCCGGGTTCAGCACCACCCGTTGGCCGCGGGCGGTGTGCGTGTCCGGATCCACCCGGTCGGCCACCGCGACGCCCGCGATCGCGCCGGTCGCGAAGCCGGGTCCGACCAGCGCGACCATCTCCTCCGGGCCCGCCGGGATCAGCACGGCCACCTGACGCGCCCAAGCCTGGCCCCAGACCTCGGTCACGGCCGTGACGGCGCCGTCCAGCTCCGCCAGCACCCGAGCGGCGAGCACCTCGCCGCCGGGGTGGCTCAGCACGAACCCGCCGGCGCCCGCGAGCACGTGGCTCGGCCCGAAGTCCCACGGCCCGCGCCACGTGCGCTTGCCCAGCGGCTCCAGCGCCGTGTCGGAGTTGAGGTACCAGCGGCCGTCGCGCCGGGTGAACAGGTACGCCATGCCCTGGCTGCTCGGCTCCACGTCCACGCCGCCGAGCCGGTACGACAGCCGCACGTCCGGCGCCCACACCTCGTCGGCGGCGGGCAGGTCGAGCGTGGTGACGTCGGTGCCCCTGGCATCGGCCTGCCCGTCGGCGCCGGGTTCCAGGTCGGCCACGTACTCCCACTCCGCCAACGGCACGGAGGAGAGGTTGCGGAACAGGTCGCGCTGCCGTTGCCGGAACTCGGCGTCGGCGAGGGGGTCGAGGTCGGCGGTGAACGCCGTCTCGTCCCGGTCCAGCACGGCCCGCGCCCGCCGTTCGAGCAGCGCCCGCACGCCGTCCGCACGGGAGGTGGCGGCGGTGTCGGCCGACGCGGGCGGCGCGGACGGGGTCGCCGGGCGGACGGCCGTGACCAGTCCGGCGAGGAACGTCACGGCCACCAACGCGGCCAGCACACCCCGAAAACGGCTCACGAGCCTCCAAAGTCAACGGCAGGGCCACCCCCCTTGAGGATGGCCCTGCCGAACGACGACTGTCAGCCCGCGATGCGCCGCATCGCGTAGATGCTGCCGGGGTTCTCCAGCGGCACCACCTTGACCGGGACGCCGTCGGTGGACGCGTGCACGACCCGCGCGTTGTCCACCGCCATGCCCACGTGGTTGCCGCCGTTGTAGATGATCAGGTCGCCCGCCTGGACCTCGCCGCGGCTGACGGGTCGCCCGGCGCCCGCCTGGCCGCCGGAGGTGCGCGGGATCGTCACGCCGGCGTACGCGTACGCCTTCGAGGTCAGACCGGAGCAGTCCCAGAGGTCCGGGCCGGTCGCGCCGTACCGGTACATGTCGCCCTGCTGGTCCAGCGCGAACTGCAGCGCCACACCCGCCGCGCCCGCGGGCACGTTGGTCGCGGTGACCTTCGGGCCCGTGTTGGTCAGCGTGCTGCGCTCCTGCGAGGTCAGCCGGGCCAGCTGGTCCTTGACCACGGTGATCTGGCCCTGCAGGTCGGTCTGCCGCTTCTTGACGTCGTCGGCGATCTTGACCGCCTCGTCGGTCGCGGCCTGCGCGCGCGCCTGGGCGTCCGCCGCCTTCTGCTTCGCGTCCTCGGCCGCGTCGACCGCGCCGGAGAGCCGTTCGAGGGACTCGTTGTTGTCCGACGCGAGCACGCCGAGCGCCGACATGCGGTTCAGGAAGTCCTGCTGGGAGTCGGACACCAGCAGCGCCGACAGCTGGTTGAACCGGGCGCCCTCGAACGACGCCTCCGTCAGCTTGTCGACCTGGACCCGGAAGGTCTCCTCGTCCGTCCGCGCCTGCTCGCCCGCCTGGGTCGCCTGCGCCAGGTCGGCGTTGGCCTTGTCCAGCTCGGCCTGGTTGGCGTTGCGCTGCTCTTCGGCGCGCAGGAGCTCTTCGTTGAGCTTGGTGGCCTGCTCGGCCAGCTCGTTGTACTTCTTCAGCGCCTCGGAGGCGTTCGCGGGGGTGTTCGGCTGGGCTCCGGCGGGTACGGGCAGGACGCCCACCGCGGCAGCGGCCACCGCCGTGGCCGCCATCGCCCCGCGCAGGCCGCGCTTGAGTCGTTGCGACGCCACAGTCGCGTGTGTCTCCTTCGTCTGATCCCGCCTGCCGGCCGGGCGCATGGCGCAACCCGACGCACCTCTGGTGAGAGATCTCCGGCTCGGCTCCCCGACAGGCCGATTCGGCGGTGAACCCGCGTCGCGGCCCAGGATGGACCACTGCTCGCCGCGAGATCTCGGCTAGGTTACGAAAAGTGAGGTCCGGCGTCCACTAGCGGGGCAAGGAAATCACGCCGAGTTCACCTGTGTTCCCGAACGGCCTAGCTGTGACCTGGCCGTGTGACCGCTGGTGGTGTTAAAAACACGATCTGTGTCACACGCGGCCCAGGCGTGCCAGCAGCACCGCGGACGGCACCGGGTGCGCGCCACGCCGCCGGACGGAATCGGCCACCGCCCGGTCGGACGTCACCACGACCACCGGACGGCCCTCGGGCTCGGCGGTCACCAACGCCCGGATCACGTCGTCGGCCAGCACGCCCGGATCGCTGAACAGCACCCGCACCCCGCGCGGCGCGGACGTCGGCACGGCCACCACACCCGCGCCGTCGAACACCAACGTCACCTCCGCGCCGGTGCGCGCCGCCAGCACGGCCAGCTGGTGCACCAACCGGTCCCGCTGGTCCGACAGCGACAGCTCCGGGTAGCCCGTCTTGGTCACGTTGTAGCCGTCCACGATCAAGTGCACGGCGGGCAGCGCCAGCAACCGGTCCAGCGCCGCCGGGTCCTCCACCCGGCCGACCGCGCCCTGCGCCGCGCTGGCGCCGCGCACGAGGTCCGCCGGCCGCGGGCCCGCGCCGCCGAGGGCCAGTTCCCGGCGCAGGCCGTTCACCGCGCCGTCCAGCGTCTCGACCAGCAGGGCCAGCCGCACCTCGTCGGCCTGACGCGCCTCCTTGGCCGACTGGCGCGCCACCTCCGCGTCCGACTCGGCCCGCTGCGCCTTGGCGCGCTCGTGCTCGGCGCGTTCGCGTTCGCGGTCCCGTTCGGCGGTCAACCGGCGCAGCGCGGCCTCGGCCTCCGCGCGCACCCGGTCCGCCTCGGCCGACGACGATTCGGCCCGGTCCTTGGCCTCGCGCAACCGCACGCCCTGCTCGCGCAACCGTTTGCGCAGCCGTTCCAGCTCGGCCTCGGACGCCTCGCGGATCTTGTCCACCGCGCCGCCCGCCTCGGCCCGTTCCGCCTTGAGCCGCTCCAGCTCGACCTCGAGCCGCTCGGCCCGCTGCACGGCCAGGTCGCGCTCGGAGCGCAGCGCCGCGTCCGCCACGCGCCTGCCGACCAGCTCGATGAAGTGGGACGCGACCTCCTCGCCCTGCAGGATCGCCGCCGCGCCGGCCGCCACCGGGTCGGGCGAGGTCACCTCCAGCGCCGCCGGCCGGTTGCGCCGCAGCCACTCGACGACGGCGGCCCGGAAGTTCGCCGACGACTTCAGGCCGCCGACGAGCACCGGCGCGCCCAGCCGGGCCCGCTTGGTGGGCGCGAACCGGGCGACCGCGCGCAGGGACTGCGGGATGTCGACCTTCGCCAAGTCCCCCAACGCATCCGCGCTCAACTCCGCGAGCCGCGCGCGCAGGGGCTCGGGCAGGGCGGACCAGTCCACAGTGGACTCGACGGCCTGGCCTGGTTCCAGGTCGTCGGCGCCTGCCGGCGGCTCGATCGGGTCTTGCACCCGTACAGGCTAGCTGTGTCGTGTTGCGCCGCTGTGCACGATCGCCGCCGCTCCGCGCGCGGTTGTCCGGCGGTGGTCGCCGCGGTGGCCCGCCGTCCGCCGAGCAGCGGCGATCCGACACTGTCGGTGGGTGCGGCTACGGTGCGCCGCGATGACTACACAGCTCACGTTCGACGAACTGGGCACACCGCTGCGCGAGACCACGTTCGTCGTGTTCGACCTGGAGACCACCGGCGGCCGGGCGGACGGGGACGCGATCACCGAGATCGGTGCGGTGAAGGTGCGCGGCGGGCGGGTGATCGGCGAGTTCGGCACCCTCGTCGACCCCGAGCGGGGCATTCCGCCGCAGGTCGTGGCCCTGACCGGGATCACGCAGATGATGGTGACCGGTGCGCCGAAGCTGTCCACGGTGCTGCCCGCGTTCATGGAGTTCGCCGCCGGCGCGGTGCTCGTCGCGCACAACTCCGGCTTCGACGTGGGGTTCATCAAGGCCGCCTGCGCCCGGCACGGGTACACGTGGCCCAAGCCGACCGTCGTGTGCACGGTGAAGCTGGCCCGCCGGGTGCTCAGCCGGGACGAGGCGCCGAGCTGCCGGCTGTCCGCGTTGGCCCAGCTGTTCGGGCTGTCCGTGCAGCCGAACCACCGTGCGCTGGTCGACGCCCGCGCGACCGTCGAGGTGCTGCACCACCTGCTGGAGCGGGTCGGGTCGGTCGGCGTGCACTCGCTGGAGGAGCTGGTCGCCTACCTGCCCGACGTGACGCCGGCGCAGCGGCGCAAGCGGACGCTCGCGTCCCACCTGCCGTCCACCCCGGGCGTCTACCTGTTCCGCGGGCCGTCGGAGGAGGTGCTGTACGTCGGCACGGCCTCCGACCTGCGGCGGCGGGTGCGGCAGTACTTCACCGCCGGCGAGGGGCGCAAGCGGCTGCGGGAGATGGTGTCGCTGGCCGTGCGGGTGGACGCGGTGGAGTGCGCGCACTCGTTGGAGGCGGAGGTGCGGGAGCTGCGGCTGCTGACCGCGCACAAGCCCGCCTACAACCGGCGTTCGAAGAACCAGGGGCAGGCGTGGTGGCTCGTGCTGACGGACGAGGTGTTTCCGCGCCTCTCCGTGGTCCGCACGCCGCGCGAGGGCGCCCTCGGCCCGTTCCGGTCCCGGCGGCTCGCCGAGACGGCGATGGAGGCGGTGCTGGAGGCCGTGCCGCTGCGGGCGTGCTCGATCCGGATCCCGGCGCGCAACGCGTCCGCCACGCCGTGCGCGCTGTTCGAGCTGGGCCGGTGCAAGGCGCCGTGCGCGGGACGTCAGTCGGTGGACGACTACTCCCCCGCCGCGTCGGCGTTCCGCCGGCTGGTCGCCGGGGCGGATGTCACGCCGTTGCGGGAGCTGACCGCGCAGATCGACGCGCTCGCCCTCGCGCACCGGTTCGAGGACGCCGCCACCCGCCGTGACCGGACGTCGACGTTGGTGCGCTCGTTGGACCGGGCGCAGCGGCTCGCGGGGCTGGCCGCGTTGCCGGAGGTGGTCGCCGCGCTTCCCGACGGGTCCGGCGGGTGGGAGTTCGCCGTGGTGCGGCACGGGCGGTTGGCGTCGGCCGGGGTGGCGCGGCGTGGCACGCGGCCGATGCCGGTGGTCGACGCGCTGGTGGCGTCGGCGGAGACGGTGATCCCTGGCGAGGGCCCGCTGTTCGGCGCGCCGGCCGAGGAGGTCGGCGTGGTGCTGCGCTGGATCGACCGACCGGGGACGCGGCTCGTCTACTGCGAGCGCCCGTGGACGTCGCCCGCGTTCGCCGCCGGCGCGTGGCGGGAGTGGGTGGCACGCGCCGAGGCCGGTCGCGACCAGTACCGGATGGCGGGCCACTAGCATGTGGTCGGTCGATACCCCCGACGACTTGTGGAGGACCGCTGTGATCACCGCGATCGTGCTGATCCAGGCCGCCGCCGAGACCATTCCGGACGCGGCGCAGGCGATCGCCGACATCGAGGGCGTCACCGAGGTCTACTCGTGCGCAGGCGACGTCGACCTGATCGCGTTGGTCAAGGTCGCCCGGCACGAGGACCTGGCCGACCTGGTGCCCGGCCACATCTCCAAGGTGCCCGGCGTGCTGAACACGGACACCCACATCTCGTTCCGGTCGTACTCGAAGCGCGACACGGACGCGGCGTTCGCCATCGGTCTCGAAGACGCCTGATCGGCCCGAAGCCCACAGGTGTTGAAGCCGTAGAAGCTCAAAAGCCTGAAAAGCGTCCTCGCCGGACGGGCAGATCAGCAGGATGACGGGACCGGGTGGTCAAGCGCCGGGTCCGTCGTTGGTCCGGGCTCCGTGTCACCCACCGACCTCCCTCCGGGCTACCACACGTATCAAGGGGGCGGTCATCAGCGCACGACCGGGCAAGGGACGCACAGCCCCCTTGACACGCGCGGTAGGGCGTCGGCGGGATGACGCGAACCCCGACCCACAACGAACCCGGAACAGGACCGCCGAAGCAGGGGTCATCCTGCTGATCTGCCCGTCCGGCGAGGACAAGCTTGTGAGCTTTCAAGCATTTGAATCCCGCAACCACTCGTCAAGCGCACCGAAATCGGCGTCCGTCAGCCCTCGCTGTGGATCGACCCCGTGCAGCAGGGCACGGCCCGAGTGGTTCGCACCGACCCACGCCCGGTCCACGTCGGTGAGCTCGTCGTCCACCCACGCGAACGGACGCCCCGCCGCCCAGGCGACGAGCGCACGCGTCTTCCAGTGCAGCCCGACCCGCTCGTCCCGCTCATCGACCTCGGACGGCTCCGGCCACGCCACCACCGCGAGCCGACCCAAGCCGAACCGACCCAACCCGAGCCGAGGCGCGACGGCCTCGTTGGCGTCTTCCATCCACGTCGTCGCCCACACCAGCTCGCACGGCAACGCGGCCAACCGGGGCCCGAGCCCGGGGTCGACCCGGCTCAGCAACGGATTGGCTCCGGCCGCGACCGTCCCGTAGGTCGGGTACCCGCCACCGCCGAACGGGATCAGCGGCCCGTCCACGTCGAGGAAGAGCAACGGACGCTGGTCAGGACCGGCCACCGGACATCTCCCCGCACGCGAAAGGGTCCCGCACCGGAACAGGTGCGGGACCCCTTCTACACACGATCGCCCTTCGGACGGCCGGTCCCCAGGGAGGATCAGTCCTCCGGCTGGGACGGCTTCCCGGCCAGTTCGCCCGCCGGCTTGTTCTCGGCGGACAGGGCGTCCGCCGAGACACCGCGCTCGGCCCGCGCACGGGCCACGGCGGCGGTCTCCTCCGGCGGGTCCGGGGTCAGGAAGCTGCCCGGCACCGGGTGACCGGCCGAGCCCAGCTTGTTCATCTTCTTCGGCACCGACGCGCCCTGGTAGGCCAGCGGCAGGGGGTGGCCGTGGTCGTCCACCGGGCCGAGCGGCTGGTGGACCTCGATGAACTCGCCGTGCGGCAGGCGCTTGATGATGCCCGTCTCGACACCGTGCTCCAGCACCTCGCGGTCCGCGCGCTGCAAGCCGATGCAGATGCGGTACGTGATGAAGTACGCCAGCGGCGGGACGAGGAGCATGCCGATGCGGCCCATCCACGTCATCGCGTTCAGCGAGATGTCGAACTTCATCGCGATGATGTCGTTGCCGCCCGAGAGCAGCAGCACCATGAAGTACGAGATCGCCATGACGCCGAGCGACGTCCGGACCGGCACGTCACGCGGGCGCTGCAGCAGGTTGTGGTGCGCGTAGTCCTTGGTCATCTTGCGCTCGATCCACGGGTACACCGCCGCGAGACCGGTCAGCAGCGGCAGGCCGAGCATGAACGGCAGGAACGGCGCGGGCACCGTGTAGTTGCCCAGGTACAGCTCCCACGCGGGCCATAGGCGGATCAAACCGTCGGTCCAGCCCATGTACCAGTCGGGCTGCACGCCCGCCGACACCTGCGCCGCGTTGTACGGGCCGAAGTTCCAGATCGGGTTGATCTGGAAGATGCCGCCCATGATCGCCGTGACGGCCACGACCACGGCGAAGAACCCGCCGCCCTTGGCCGCGAACACCGGCATGATGCGCACGCCGACGACGTTGGTCTCCTTGCGACCCACGCCCGGGAACTGCGTGTGCTTCTGGTACCAGACCACGCCGAGGTGCACCGCGATCAGCGCCAGGATGATGCCCGGGATGACCAGGATGTGCAGCGTGTAGAGCCGCGGGATGATCTCCGTGCCGGGGAACTCCCCGCCGAACGCCAGCCAGTTGATCCACGTGCCGACCACCGGGAACGAGATCAGCAGCGCCGCCATCACCCGCAGGCCGGTGCCGGAGAGCAGGTCGTCGGGCAGCGAGTAGCCGAGGAAGCCCTCGATCGCGCCCAGCATGAACAGCACGATGCCGATGACCCAGTTGATCTCACGCGGGCGGCGGAACGCGCCGGTGAAGAAGATCCGGAACATGTGCACGACGATCGCGCCCATGAACAGCAGCGCGGCCCAGTGGTGGACCTGGCGGACGAACAGACCGCCGCGCACCTCGAACGAGATGTGCAGGGTCGACTCGAACGCCCGGGACATCTCGATGCCCTGGAGGTTCACGAAGCTGCCGTTGTAGACGACCTCCTCCATGGAGGGGTCGAAGAACAGCGCCAGGTAGGTGCCCGACAGCAGCAGGACGATGAAGCTGTACAGCGCGATCTCGCCGAGCAGGAACGACCAGTGCGTCGGGAAGACCTTGTTCAACTGCTTCCGCATGCCGGAAGCCATGTGGAACCGGTCATCGGCCCACTTGGCGGCGCCACCCGCCACGCGGGCGCCCGCGCCCTGCCGCTTCGTCGGCGTGGTGATGCCACTCATGACTTACGCTCCCAGAACGCCGGACCCACGGCCTCGATGAAGTCGCCGCGGGCAATCAAGTATCCGTCCTCGTCAACCGTGATCGGAAGCTGCGGCAGGGCACGGGTCGCCGGACCGAACCGGGGCTTGGCGTAGTGGAAGACGTCGAACTGCGACTGGTGGCAGGGGCACAGGAGCAGGCCGGTCTGCTGCTCGTACAGCGAAGTGGGGCACCCGAGGTGGGTGCAGATCTTCGAGTACGCGTAGAAGTCGCCGTAGTTGAAGTCCTCCTGGCCCGCGCGCTTGGTCACGGCCTGGCCGGGGCGCAGGCGGATGAGCATGACCGGGCTGTCGGCCCGCTTCAGCGCGTGCACCAGGGCTTCTTCGTCGTCGCGCTCCGACTCGCGGAACGGGAACACCGTTTCGAAACCACCGGCTTCGAGGTCTTCCGGACGCACCAGCGCGACCTCGTGGAAGTTGCCCGTGTGCCGGCGCAGGTAGACCTTCTCGCCGTTCTCGGACTTCCACGCGGTGTGCCAGAGCGAGTCCTTCGAGTCGCTGTGCGCCCACGGGTTCTTGATCAGGCCGCCGAGCGGCACGGCCAGCACGCCGAGGCCGAACACGCCGGCGCCGAGGCCCGCGGTGCGCTTGATGAGCGAACGGCGACCGAGCGTGGAGCGCTCGCCGGCGTCGGCCAGCTGGGCCACGATCGTGGCCTTGTCCACCTCGGGCGACCCGCCGTCGTGGCGCCGCTGGACGGACAGCTCCTCGGGGATGAACTTCTTCGTGTACAGCAGCGCGCCGACGCCGAGGCCGAGGATCGACAGGCCCAGCGTGAAACCGATGACGGGCGTGTAGAGGCTGTACAGGATGTGGTCGTTCGTGTGCGGAGCCTCGTACTTCCACGGCCACCAGATGAACGCCACGAGGAACGCGATGCCGGCGAGCGCGGCGATGGTGAACCAGAGGGCCACCAGTCGCTCGGCGCGCTTCTCCGCGCGCGTGCCCTTGACGGGCCAGCGGTCCTCGTAGTGGACGATCTCGACACCGTCCATGGCCGCGCCGAGCTTGACCAGCTCGTCCCGGCTCATCCCGGCGAGTTCCGCCTCGTCGGGCAGCTCGTTCGGCTTCACGCCGCTCATGCCTTGGCTCCGATCCAGAGGGTCACGCCGATGAGTGCGGCGATACCCACGATGAACGCGATCAGACCCTCCGATACCGGCCCGAGGCCGCCGAGGGGGGCGCCGCCGGGGTTGTTGTTCCCGTCGGTCACCGACTTGATGTAAGCGATGATGTCCTTCTTCTCCTCCGGCGTGAGCTGCCGGTCGGAGAACTTCGGCATGTTCTGCGGGCCCGTGAGCATCGCGGTGTACAGCTGCTCTTCGGTCACGCCGTCGAGCTCGGGCGCGAACTTGCCGGACGACAGCGCCCCGCCGCGGCCGGTGAAGTTGTGGCACGCCGAGCAGTTGAGCCGGAACAGCTCGCCGCCGCGGGCCGGGTCGTCGCCGCGCAGCGCCTCGCCGCGCTCAGCGGGGGTCTGCGGGCCGCCGCCGCGGGACTGGATGAACGCGCCGATGGCGTCCACCTCCTCCGGCGTGAACTTCGCCGGCTTGCGCTGGGCCTGCGCCTCCTGGCGGGCCATCGGCATGCGACCGGAGGACACCTGGAAGTACACGGCCGCCTCGCCCACGCCGATCAGGCTGGGTCCGCGGTCCTCGACGCCGTCGAGGTTCTTGCCGTGGCAGGTGATGCAGGTGTTGTTGTAGAGCTGCTCGCCCAGTCGCACCTGCGCCGGGTCGTCCTGCGCCTGCGCGGTCTGCGGCTGCGGCGCGAGGGCGCTGAACAGGAAGCCCGCGGCCAGCAGCGCGAAGCCCAGCGCGAGCAGGCCCGAGATCCGCCTGCGCAGCTTCGTGCCGCGCTTCCGGGCCCGTGTGGTGTTGGTGGTCATGTGTGCGGCAACCCTTGCTGGTGTGAGTTCGGGGTTCGAGCTGGTCAGGGCACGATGTAGATGATGGCGAACAAGCCGATCCAGACGACGTCGACGAAGTGCCAGTAGTACGACACGACGATCGCGGAGGTCGCCTGCGCGGGCGTGAACTTGCTCAGCTTCGTGCGGACCAGCAGGTAGCCGAACGCGATCAGGCCACCGATCACGTGCAGGCCGTGGAAGCCGGTCGTCAGGTAGAAGACGGTGCCGTAGGCCGAGGCCGGGATCGTCGTGCCCTCGCTCACGAGGGTGACGTACTCACCGGCCTGACCGGCGACGAAGATCGCGCCCATGATCAGCGTCACGATGTACCAGCGGCGCAGACCGAACACGTCACCCCGCTCGGCGGCGAACACGCCCCACTGGCAAGTGAACGAGGACGCCACCAGGATGATCGTGAAGAACAGTGCGTAAGGCACGTTCAAGTGGGTCGGTGCTGGTGGCCAGTGCCCTTCGTTCTGGGCCTTCACCGTGAAGAACATGGCGAAGAGCCCGGCGAAGAACATGAGCTCACTGGACAGCCAGACGATCGTGCCGACGCTGACCATGTTCGGGCGGTTCAGCGAGTGCACGCGCTGGCCGATTGAGGGCGCTGCCGTTGTCACACGACGCATTATTGCTTGCAGGTTTTCGTCCCGCCCATCGGGTCCGGGGCACGTTCGCAGGTCATCTGGGTCACACGCACGGTGAGGACGGTCATGGGGTTGTTGAGCCGGTGGCGTGATCGCCGCGCGCGACGGGGTGTACCCGCACTGGAGATCGATTCACCCGGTCTGGCGGTGGTGGTGGAGGCGTTCGACGTCGCGGAGGCCGACTCGGCGGCGCTGGCCAGGTCGCCGAGGTGGCGGGCGGACGAGCCCGCGGTGCTGCGCCACCACCTCGAACTGCCGCCTGACCAGGTAGAACGCGCGCGTGAGCTGCTCACGCCGGACGGGTGGGCGCTCCGCCGCGAAGATCGCTGGCACGCGGTGCGGGTGCAGCGGTTGGACGCGTTGCGCTGCGCGCAGGAGCGGGCCCGGATGGCGAGCCTGGCCCAGCGGCTCGGCGGCGACTGGATCGGGTGGGACGCACTGCAAGTCACGCACCGTCAGCCGGATAACATCTGGGTCACCTCGCACCCCGACCCGCCGGAGGATCGCGCCGATGAGCACGCAGACGACCAGGATCCTGGTGTTCAGCCACCGCCCCGAGGTGCGTGAGACGATCATCACTGCGGTGGGCCGCCGACCCGCCCCCGACCTGGGCCGCGTCGAGTACGTCGAGGTGGGCAAGATCGCCGACGTCCTGTACGAGATGGACAACGGCGGCGTCGACCTGGCGATCCTGGACGGCGAGGCGCAGCCCACCGGCGGCATGGGCCTGTCCCGGCAGCTGAAGAACGAGATCACCGACTGCCCGCCGATCGTGGTCGCGGTGCGCCGCAAGGACGACCGGTGGCTGGCGACGTGGTCGCAGGCGGACGCGGTGCTGGTGCACCCGCTCGACCCGCTGGCCGCCGCCGAGACCGTGGCCGAGGTGCTGCGCTCGACGGCGCTGCCCGTCGTCCGGGGCTGAGGTCGCCGTGGAGCGCACCTGGCCGTTACTGCTGAACCAGCTCGTCGACCGCGTCGACCTGTCCCAGGGCGACACGGCGTGGGCGATGGATCAGGTGATGTCCGGCGCCGCGACGCCCGCGCAGATCGCCGCGTTCGCGGTGGCGCTGCGGGCCAAGGGCGAGACGCCGGAAGAGGTCGACGGCATCGCCACGATGATGCTCCGGCACGCCCGCCGGTTCACCGTGGACGTGCGCGCGGCGGACATCGTGGGCACGGGCGGTGACAACTCGGGGTCGGTGAACATCTCGACCATGGCGGCGATCGTCGCGTCCGCCGCCGGCGTGCCGGTGGTCAAGCACGGCAACCGCGCGGCGTCGTCCAAGTGCGGCACGGCCGACGTGCTCGAAGCGCTCGGCGTGGCCATCGACCTGCCGCCGCTCGGCGTGCAGCAGACGGTGGAGGAGCTGGGCATCGGGTTCTGCTTCGCCCCGGTGTTCCACCCCGGTTTCCGGCACGCGGGCGCGCCGCGGCGCGAGATCGGCATCCCGACGTCGTTCAACCTGCTCGGCCCGCTGACCAACCCGGCGCAGCCGAAGGTCGGCCTGGTGGGGTGCGCCCGGGTGGCGTTCGCGCCGCTGATCGCGGGTGTCTTCGCCCGTCGGGGCAGCACGGTGCTGGTCGTGCGCGGTGACGACGGGATGGACGAGATCACCACGACCACCACGACGTCGGTGTGGGTGGCCGACGGCGGCGAGGTGCGGACCGACCGGATCGACCCGTCGGCGCTGGGCATCGCGCCCGCGTTGCCCGACGACCTCAAGGGCGGCGACGCCTCGGTGAACGCCGAGGTCGTGCGCGACCTGCTGGCCGGGAAGCCGGGCGCGGTGCGGGACGCGGTGCTGCTCAACGCGGCGGGCGCGCTCGCCGCGCACGGCGGGCTCTCGGGCGACCTGCACGCGGACCTCTCCGGCGCGATGGGCCGGGCCGCGGCGACGATCGACTCCGGCGCGGCGGCGGACCTGCTGCGGCGGTGGGCGGCGCGATCGTCGGAGCTGAAGACGGCCCTCGCGGACGGGTGACCTGAGCGGTCAGGATCCGAGTGAACGTCCGAACTGACGGGTGGACGTTCGAGCCGGCGGGTGACCCGACGGTCGGGTGACGCCCGAGCCAGCGTCAGCGGTCCACTCGCGACGCCCGGGCGCCGTAGGCGGCTGCGGCGATCCGGGCGAACGAGCGGACGAGCGGGCCCGGTTCGGCGCCGACCCAGGCCACGACGAGGCGGCTCGGCGGCAGGTCGACCAGCGGCACCGTCGTGAGCCCTTCGGGCAGCGCGTGGCCCAGCGGCGCCAACCCCACCGAGCCGTTCCACAGCACGGCTTGCAGGCACTCGTGCGCGGTGCGCACGACCGGTCCCTCACGGTGCTTCCCGCCGCTCCAGTACGCCTGCCAGACCGGGTCGGCGCCCTCCGGCAGGCGGAACCACCGCCGGTCGGCCAACTCGTCGGAGTGCACGCTCCCGCGGCCGGCCAAGGGGTCGTCCACGCGCAGGACCACCCCGATCGGATCGCTGCGCAGCAGGTGCGTGACGATGCCCGTGTCGTCGAACGGCGCCCTGGTGAGGGCCACGTCGGCCAAGCCCGCGCGCAGCCCCGTGGTCGGGTCGGCGAAGTCGGCCTCGCGGATCCGGACCTGCACCCCGGGGTGGTGCGCGCGGTAGGTGGCAACCAGCCGGGCGCCCACCTGCTCGGCGCTGTCGGCGAGGGTGCCGATCGTGATGGCCTCCGTGCCCGCCGCGGCGGCCACCCTCGTGCGGACCTGGTCGGCCCGCGCCAGCAGGGTGCGCGCCTCGTCGTAGAGCGACGCGCCCGCCGGGGTGAGGGCCACCCCGGCCGGTGAGCGGCGCAGCAGGACGTGGCCGAGGTCGGTCTCGAGCCGCTTGATGGCGCGGCTGAGCGGCGGCTGGGTCATGTGCAGCCGGGCGGCGGCCCGTCCGAAGTGGAGTTCTTCGGCGACGGCGACGAAGTAGCGCAGCTCGCGGAGGTCCATCACCGGCGACGATACCCGGGCGGTATCGGTGGTCCGGTATCGGTCTTGGACGCCTCCGCCCGGTCCGGAGTGGACTGGTCGCATGACCGGACCCACCTTGTTGCCCGACCCCGCCGTGCGGGTCGCCGATGCCCGTGAACTCGCCCGTGACCTGCTGGTGGTCCCCGACCGGGGCGTGCCGCTCGTGCCCAACATCGGCGTCATCGGCGGCTCGCACTCCGTGCTCGTGGTCGAGACCGGGTTGGGCGTGCGCAACGCGGAGGCGGTGCTGGAGTTCGCGCTCGAGCACGCCCGCGGGCGCAGGCTGTACCTGACCACGACCCACTTCCACCCCGAGCACGCGTTCGGCGCCCAGGTCTTCGCGGGCGAGGCGACCTTCCTGCTCAACCGCGACCAGGCCGACGACCTGGCGCGGAAGGGCCCCGGCTACCTGGAGATGTTCCGCGGTCTCGGCGAGTCCGTCGCCCGGCGGCTCGTCGGCGTCGAACTCGTGCGGCCCGACGTCGTCTACGACCGCGAGCACTCCCTGGACCTCGGTGGGCGGGTGGTGGAGTTGCGCGCCACGGGCCGTGCGCACAGCCGAGGCGACCAGGTCGTCCGGGTGCCGGACGCGGACGTGCTGTTCACCGGCGACCTGGTGGAAGCGGGGCAGTTCGCGATCTTCCCGTGGTTCCCGCCGCACGACACCGACGTCTCGGGCACCCGCTGGCTCGCGGTGGTGGAGCGCCTCGCCGCGAGCGGCGCGCGCACCGTCGTGCCCGGTCACGGCGAGGTCGGCGACGCGCGGCTGCTCGCCGACGTCCGCGACTACCTCAGGCTGCTGCGCGACGAGACGTGGGCACGCCGCGGTTCGGCGATGGGCGAAGAGGCGATCGCCGCGGAGGTCGAGGCGCTGGTGGTCGACCGGCACCCGGAGTGGGTCGGTCGCGAGTGGATCGGGAAGGGCGTCGGCTGCCTGTGCGCCGAGCACCCCGCGTGAACGGTCGCGCCAGAGATTGCGGCCACCTTTTCACCGCCGCGCAACCGGGGCCGGTCATGCTGTCCACATGCTCTACACGGTGATGAAACGAGTGGTGGCGCCCACGGCGCGGCTGGTCTACCGGCCGACGGTCGAAGGGCTGGAGAACGTGCCCGCCGACGGTCCGGTGATCCTCGCGCCGAACCACTTGTCGTTCATCGACAGCGTCGTCATCCCGATGGTGGTGCCGCGTCGCGTCTCGTTCCTCGCCAAGGCCGAGTACTTCGAGGGCAGGGGCGTGAAGGGCGCGCTGTCGCGCTACTTCTTCGGCTCCCTCGGCCACGTGCCCGTGCGCCGGGGCGTCGGCCGGGCCGCCAGGGCGTCGCTGGACACCGCCAAGGACATCCTCGACCACGGTGGCGCGTTCGCGATCTACCCCGAGGGCACGCGCTCGCTGGACGGCCGCCTGCACCGCGGTCGCACCGGCGTGGCCCGGATGGCGCTGGAGTCCGGCGCGCCGGTCGTCCCGGTCGGGATCATCGGCACCGACCAGGTGCAGCCGGTCGACCGCAGGCTGCCCCGCGTCCGCCCGATCACCGTCCGGTTCGGCGAGCCGCTGCGCTTCGACCGCTACGCGGGCATGCAGGAGTCGCTGCCGGTGCTGCGCTCGGTCACCGACGAGATCGTCTACCGCATCCTGGAACTGTCCGGACAGGAGTACGTGGACAGCTACCAGAGCTCGAACGCCGCGGCCTGACGGCCCGGACACGAACGAAGGGGCCCACCTCGCGAGGTGGCCCCCTTCGTCGACGTCGGGCTCAGTCGTGGCTCGGACCGGTGTGGTACTCGAACACCAGGCCGCCGACGGCGATCAGCACGAGCACCACGGCGATCACCAGCAGCCAGATGTGCCAGAACGCGAGCGCGACACCCGCCGTCGCGGCAGCCGCCGCGAGGCCGATCGGCCAGTAGCTGCCGGGGCTGAAGAAGCCCAGCTCACCGGCGCCGTCGCTGACCTCGGCGTCCGCGTTGTCCTCGGGCCGCACCTCGATGCGCCGGGCGACGAACCGGAAGTACGTGCCGACGATCAGCGCCAAGCCGCCGGTCAGCGCGAGCGCCACCGTGCCGGTCGGCTCGACGAAACCGGTGTCCGCCCAGGTCCAGTAGCCGTACACGACGGCCATCAGGAACGAGAACGCCATCACCAAGTCAAAAATGCGGGCTTCGACCTTCATCGCAGCGTCCTCCTACTTCCCACCGTCGGACGCCTCGCGGACAGTCCGGTCGGTGTCGAAGGGCTTGGTCGTCACGGCGTGCGGCGTGCACAGCTCACCGCAGTCCAGCTCGGTCAACGCCTCGGCGGCGCTGTACGGCTGCCCGGTCTCCGGGTTCGTCTCCTGCCGCAGCTGCATGTACCGGTCGAAGTCGGCCGACTCCAGCGCCCTGACCTCGAAGTTCATCACGGCGTGGTAGACGCCGCACAGCTCGGCGCAGCGACCGACGAACGACCCGGTCCGGTCGATCTGGTCGATCTGGAACGCGTTGTCCTGGTTGTTCTTCTCCGGCTCGGGGAAGACGTCCCGCTTGAAGTGGAACTCCGGCACGTAGAACGAGTGGATGACGTCGGTCGACCGCAGGTTGAACCGGATCGACTTGCCCTGCGGCACCACCAGGAGCGGGATCTCGCCGGACGTGCCGACGGTGCTCACGGGCAGGTCCGCGGTCTCGGTCTTGTACTGGGGGTACTGGAACTCCCAGTTCCACTGGAACGCGATCACGTCGACCGTGACGTCGGGCGTCTTGGACTTGTCGGTGACGTAGTTCTGCGTCACCGCGGTGAAGTAGAACAACACCGCGACGATGATCGTCGGCACGACCAGCAGCACGAGCTCCAGCGGCAGGTTGTAGGCGACCTGGCGGGGCAGCTCCTCGCTCTTCTTGCGGTGGAACGCGACCGACCAGAGGATCAGGCCCCACACGATCACGCCGACCGCGAGAGCCGCGACGACCGACCAGGTCCACAGCTCGCGCATCGCCTCGGCCTGCGGCGTCACGGCCACCGGCCAACCGAAGCGCAGCACCTCTTCCGTGGAGCAACCCGTGGCCCCGACGCCGACCAGGCCGACCAGCCCGCCGACCTTCGCCAGCCGGGCTGCCCTGGTGCCCTCCTTCAGGCCCACTGCTCGCCGCCTCCTCAGTCGCCCTCAACGTCAAAAAGCTCGCAGGCAGGGGCGTGGATGCGCCCCATGCCGGATCATGCGGGAGCGTAGCTCAGCGCACGGCGCGTCACCCGTCGGGGGCTGCCCCCTTGGAGTGCAGTTTCGGTCACACACCGGCCCCCCGGCATACTGGAGTCTTCTCCACACGACACGAAGGGTGTTTACGGCGTGTGCGGCCTGGTAGGACTGGTTTGCCCTGGCGAGAACGAGGCCGAGCGGGCGCGCTCGGCGGTGGCGGGGGCACTGCGCTGCATGCGCCACCGCGGCCCCGACGAGAGCGGCACCTGGCAGGGCGGTGAGGTCGTCTTCGGCTTCAACCGCCTGTCCATCATCGACATCGAGCACTCGCACCAACCCCTGCACTGGGGTCCGCACGACCAGCAGGGTCGGTACGCGATCCTGTTCAACGGCGAGATCTACAACTACGTGGAGCTGCGCGCGGAGCTGACCAAGCAGTTCGGCGCCGTGTTCGCCACCGACGGCGACACCGAGACGATCGTGGCCGCCTACCACTACTGGGGCCCGGCCGCCGTGGCCAGGCTGCGCGGCATGTTCGCGTTCCTGATCTGGGACAAGGCGCGGCGGGTCGTCTTCGGCGCGCGCGACCCGTTCGGCATCAAGCCGCTGTACTACGCGGCCGGTCCGGGCGGCGTGGCGTTCTCCAGCGAGAAGAAGTCGGTGCTGGAGCTGGCGCCGACGATCGGCATCCGCCCGAAGGTGGACGAGAAGGCCCTGCAGCACTACCTGATCCTGCAGTACGTGCCGGAGCCGGAGTCGCTGCAGAGCGAGGTCCACCGCATCGAGTCCGGCACGTCGTTCACGCTCACGCCGGGCGGCAAGCCGGTGGTCGAGCGGTACTTCCCGGCCACGTTCCGGCCGCGCGCGGTGCGCGGCGAGGCGGACGAGAACCGGCTGTACGACGAGATCACCGAGGCGTTGCGCGACTCGGTGGCCAAGCACATGCGGGCGGACGTGACGGTCGGCTCGTTCCTGTCCGGCGGCATCGACTCGACCGTGGTCGCGGCGCTGGCCAAGGAGCACAACCCGGACCTGATCACGTTCACCACGGGGTTCGAGCGGCAGGGCTACTCCGAGATCGACGTGGCCGCCGAGTCGGCCGCCGCGATCGGGGTCAAGCACGTGGTCCGGGCGGTGACGGCGCAGGAGATGATGGACGCCCTGCCGCTGATCACGTGGTACCTGGACGACCCGGTCGCCGACCCGGCGCTGGTGCCGTTGTGGTTCATCGCCCGCGAGGCGCGTGAGCACGTGAAGGTCGTGCTGTCTGGCGAGGGCGCGGACGAGCTGTTCGGCGGCTACACGATCTACCGCGAGCCGCTGTCGCTGGCGCCGTTCGAGAAGGTGCCGGGCGCGTTGCGCAAGGCCATGGGCAAGGTGTCCACGAAGATCCCGCAGGGCGTGCGCGGCAAGGACCTGCTGCGGCGCGGTGCGCTCACGCTGGAGGAGCGCTACTACGGCAACGCGCGGATCTTCATGGACGACCAGATCCAGCAGGTGCTGCGCACGTACGACCCGAACGTGTCGCACAAGGACGTGACGGCGCACGTGTACCGGGAGTCGGAGAGCTGGGACCCGGTGACGCGGATGCAGCACGTGGACCTGTTCACGTGGCTGCGCGGCGACATCCTGGTCAAGGCCGACAAGATGACGATGGCGAACTCGCTCGAGCTGCGGGTGCCGTTCCTGGACCCCGAGGTGTTCCGGATCGCGTCGCAGGTGCCGTCGGAGCTGAAGCTCACCAAGGAGACGACCAAGCACGCGTTGCGCCGGGCGATCCGCGACATCGTGCCCGCGCACGTGCTCAACCGGCGCAAGCTGGGCTTCCCGGTGCCGATCCGGCACTGGCTGAAGGACGAGATGCACGACTGGGCGGTGGAGACCGTGCGCCAGTCGCAGACCGACCAGTACCTCGACAAGGGCGCGGTGCTGCGGATCATCGAGGAGCACCGGTCGGGTGTCGCGGACCACAGCAGGCGGATCTGGGCGCTGCTGGTGTTCATGATCTGGCACGGGATCTTCGTGGAGGGCCGGATCCGCCCGGTCGTCCCCGAGCCGCACTACCCCGTCAAGCTCTAGCTGTCACGGTGCAGGCCCCCGGCGCGCGTGTGCCGGGGGCCTTCGCGCGTGGTCTCAGCCGGCCTTCTCCACCGGTTCGAGCTCGCACCTCGCGTCGGTCTTCTCCGCCATGATCCGGGAGACGTCGCCGACCAGCCTGGCCAGGTGCTCCTTGGTGCGGGCCAGTTGCCCGATGCGGGCCTCGACGGACGCCAGCTCGTCGTTGAGCATGCGCAGGAGCGGCACGCAGCCCGCCTCGTCGTCGGGCAGCTGGACGTCCTGGTCGAACGCGTGCGCGAGCACCAGCCTGGCCAGGCGCACGTTCAGGCCGGAGCTGATGAGGCAGCGGACGCTGCGGACGCGTTCCACGTCGGACTCGTCGTAGACGCGGTAGCGGGAATCCGTGCGCTGGGGCGTGAGCAGGCCCTGCTGGTCGTAGTAGCGCAGCATGCGCACCGTGGCGCCGGTCTTCTCCGCGAGCTCTCCGATCAGCACTTATTCCCACCCCTGTCCAGAAGAGCGCTTGATCACGCAACCTTGACCCTGACGTCAGTGTCACACTTTAGCGTCGTTCCCGTGATCGCCTTCATCCTGATGCTCAGCGCGTTCGCGGTGGGCACCTCCGAGTTCATCATCGTCGGCGTGCTGCCCGAGGTGGCCGCCGACCTCGGCGTCGACGTGCCGACCGCGGGCCTGCTGGTGACCGCCTACGCCATCTCGGTCGCCCTGGGCGGTCCGGTGCTCACCGTGCTCACCGGGCGCATCGCGCGGCGCAAGCTCCTGATCTCCGTCATGGCGCTGGCCCTGGTGGCTTCCCTCGGCAGCGCCCTGGCCGTCGACTACACCCTGCTCATGGTGGCGCGCATGGTGGCCGCGCTCGCGCAGGGCCTGTTCTTCGCGGTGGCGTCCCAGATCGCGATCGCCGCCGTGCCGCCGGAGAAGCAGACCGCGGCCATCGCCAAGGTCGTCAACGGTGTCGCCCTGTCCACCATCCTCGGCATCCCGCTCGGCACGCTGATCGGGCAGAACTACGGCTGGCGGGCATCGTTCGTGCTGGTCAGCGCGTTGACCGCGATCGGGCTCGTCGGGGTCGTGCTCGGCACGCCGAAGGTCGCGCACGAGCCGGACCCCGGCGTGCGGGCCAGCCTGTTCGCGTTCGGCAGGCGGACCGTGCTGCTGGGGCTGGCCACCACGATCCTGTCGTTCACCGGTCTGATCACGGCGTTCACGTACGTGGCGCCGGCGTTGCGCGAGGTGAGCGGTTTCGAGCCGGGTTGGGTGACCGGCGTGCTGCTCGTGTACGGCCTGGGGACGCTCGTCGGCAGCACGCTGGCGGGCAAGGTGGCGCCGGACCGGATCGCCCGCGTGCTGCCGATCCCGCTGGCCGTGCTCGGCGTGATGCTGCTGGCGCAGGGGCTGATGCTGGAGAGCAGGGTGGCGGCCGTGGTGAGCGTGTTCGTGCTGGGCGCGAGCGCGTTCACGGCGGGTCCACTGATCCACACCTACCTGATGGGGCAGGCGGGTTCGGCGGCCGGGCTGGTCGCCTCGGTGAACATCTCCGCGTTCAACGTGGCCGCGGCGCTCGGCCCGATGCTCGGCGGCGTGGTGCTGACCAGCGGGCTCGGCCTGCGGTGGGTCGGGACCGTCGGCGGCCTGTCGACCGTCCTGGGCGTGGGGGTCGCCCTGGTGGTGGGCAGGGTGACCGCCCGCCCCGCGACGTCCACCGCGCCCACACCGCTGACCGCGCACGTGTGAGCGAGCCCTACCGGGCGGTACTACCGTCCGGTAGGGCTTCTGTCAAGACTTCGGCACGCATACGGTCGCCGGTGTGAAGAACACCGAGGCGGACACGTTGGCCGAGCTGATCGAGGACTGCACCGACCTGCCGCGCGAGCTGCGGGGCGCGGAGGCCAAGCCCCACCCCGAGCCCTGGTCCGCGACGCCGTGGCGGGTGGACGACGCCAACTACGCCCAGGTCGCCGACCTGGACGCCTACGTCTGAGACCCGGCCGGACCGGACGTTCAGCCGGCCCGGTCCTCGAGCGGGTCGGCCTGGACCTCATCACGCACGGGCGGCGGGTGGCGCGGTTCGCGGTCCCCCGCACCGCCCTCGTCCGGGCGCTCCTCGAAGTCGATCACGACCGTGGCGCCGCGGCGCACCCGTCGCCCGGCGGTCGGGTCCTGCGCGGTGACGACCCAGGTTCCCGGCCAGGTCAGCGCGCCCAGCGGCGGACCGTCCACGTCACGCGAGGTCACCACCACGCCGGCGTCGTGGCCCGTCTGGCGGGCCTGCCGAACGGTCAGACCCACGAGGTGGGGCACTTCCGCGTCAGCCATGGCTCCAGCGTCTCACCGAGCGCAACGGAAAAGCCCCCGCCGTAGCGAGGGCCCTTCCGGGAACCGCGGTCCAGCGGGTCGATCAGTGGAACGAGTCGCCGCAGGCGCACGAACCGCCGGCGTTCGGGTTGTCGATGGTGAAACCCTGCTTCTCGATCGTGTCGACGAAGTCGATCACGGCACCCTCGACGTACGGCGCGCTCATGCGGTCGACGGCCACCTTCATGCCGCCGAAGTCGCGCAGCGCGTCACCGTCGAGCGTGCGCTCGTCGAAGAACAGCTGGTAACGCAGCCCCGCACAACCACCGGGCTGGACGGCGATGCGCAGGTGCATGTCGTCGCGCCCCTCCTGGTCCAGCAGCGCCTTGGCCTTCACGGCAGCCGCGTCGGTCAGCGTCACGCCGTGGGTGGGCGGGGCGTCAGGAGTCGAGGTGACTGCGTCCTGAGCGGTCGTCATGGCTCTCCCTCAGAGGTCCTTTGCGGGCATCTATCTCCGGGCAACACGGGAAGTACCCGCTTTGTTCCTACCCCCATGGTCGCACAGACGTCAGGGCCGGGAGTGTGACCACTGCCTCGCCACGCGGGCGGCGAGGTCGGCCAGGGTCCCGTGCGGGTCCGCGAGGCTGCGCTCCACCGACCCGGCGTGCTCGGCCACCGCGTACGACTCCTGCACGCCCGCCGCCGCTGCCTCCCGCCTGCCCACCGTGACCTGGCCCGCGAGCACCACGCAGGGCACGCCGCGCTCGGCCGCGCCACCGGCGACGGCGGTCACCAGCTTCCCGCGCAGCGACTGCCAGTCGAAGCTCCCCTCACCGGTCACGGCCAGGTCGGCGTGGTCCAGCGCTTCATCCAACCGGGTGAGTTCCCGCACCATTCCCGCGCCGGACGCCACCTCCGCCCCGAGCGCCACCAGCGCGGCCCCGAGACCACCCGCCGCACCCGCGCCGGGCCGGTCGCGGACCTCGGCCAGCTCGTCCATCGCGGCCAGCCGCGCCTCCAGCCGTGCCACCGCTTCGGGTGACGCGCCCTTCTGCGGGCCGAACGTGCGCGCGGCTCCGTGCGGGCCCAGCAGCGGGTTCTCCACGTCGGCGGCGGCGACCAGCCGGGCGGTGACGGCGCGGACGGTCTCGCGCAGCCCCGCGCCGCCGTCCGTCGTCCCCGAGCCGCCGAGGCCGACCACGATCGTGTGCACGAGGGCGTCACCGGCCGCGTTGACCAGCTCGCCGACACCCCTGGTGGTGGCGGTCTCGGCGGCCCGCGCGCGCTCGTCGACGGGGACGAGGTGCAGGCCACAGGCCTGGGCCGACTCGACGTACGCGGTCCCGTCGTGCTCCAGCCACCTCGCCTCGACGGGCGCGCCGAGCGGTCCGGTGACGGTCGTCGTGCGGAGCGTGCCGCCCAGCGCGGCGTGCAGGACGTCCACGAAACCGGGTCCGCCGTCGGCCAGCGGGCGCAGGTGGAGCTCGTCGTCGGGAGCGGTGCGGCGCCAGCCCTCGGCCACGGCCTCGGCGACCTCACGCGCGGTCAGCGTTCCGCCGAAGCAGTCCGGCGCAATAACAACTCGCACCTCGCGAACAGTACTTATCGGGGCATCTCCTACTCTGGTGTGGTGAGGTTCCTGCGCCGCAACGCCGACGAAACCGCCGAGACCACCACCGAGGACGCTCCCGCGGAGGTGAACCCGGCCGATCCGTCGCGCACGCCAGGCAAGGGGCGGCCCACGCCGAAGCGACGCGAGGCCGAGGGCAAGCGACGCGGTCCGGTGCCGCCGCCGCCCCGGACGCAGCGGGAGGCGTTGAAGCGGGCGCGCGGGAACAAGGTGTCCAAGGAGGAGCGCCGCGCGGCGGCGGCCGAGCGCCGGCAGCGGATGATGGCGGGCGAGGACAAGTACCTCCTGCCCCGCGACCGCGGCCCGGTGAAGGCCTACATCCGCGACGTGGTCGACTCGCGGCGCAACCTCATGGGCCTGTTCATGCCGCTGGCCATCCTGGTGTTCGTCGCGCTGCTCGTGCCGATGCCGGCCGTCCAGCAGTACGCGACGCTGCTGACCACGTTCATGCTGCTGGCGATGATCGTGGAGGGCTTCGTGCTCGGCCGGATGGTGAACCGGCGGGTGCGGCTGAAGTTCCCCAACGACACCACCCGCGGCCTGTCCATCGGCTGGTACTCGTTCATCCGGGCCAGCCAGTTGCGGCGCCTGCGCGTGCCCAAGCCGAGGGTGAGCCCCGGCGACAAGGTCTGACCTGCGACGATGACCGCACCGGCCCTCGCCACGACCTTCGGCGGGGGCCGGTCGCCGTGCTGCACGCCGAGTTCATTAGCAACCCGAACGACCTGGTACTAGGCTTGGCCGCATGGAGTTCCGACGCCTCGGCCGCAGTGGCCTGAACATCAGCGAGATCTCGTACGGCAACTGGCTCACCCACGGTTCCCAGGTCGAGGAGGACCAGGCGACGGCCTGCGTCCGGGCCGCGCTCGACGCGGGCATCACCACGTTCGACACCGCCGACGTCTACGCCAACACCAAGGCGGAGTCGGTGCTGGGCCGCGCGCTGACCGGCCGGCGCCGCGAGTCGCTGGAGATCTTCACCAAGGTCTTCTGGCCGACCGGCCCCGGCGGCCCGAACGACAAGGGCCTCGGCCGCAAGCACATCATGGAGTCGATCAACGGCTCGCTGGAGCGGCTGCAGACCGACTACGTCGACCTCTACCAGGCGCACCGGTACGACAAGTCGGTGCCGCTGGAGGAGACGATGCTGGCCTTCGCCGACGTCGTCCGCTCCGGCAAGGCCCTCTACATCGGCGTGTCCGAGTGGAACGCCGACCAGATCGCCCGCGGCGCGGCGCTCGCGCGTGAGCTGAACGTGCCGTTCATCTCGAACCAGCCCCAGTACTCGATGCTGTGGCGCGTCATCGAGTCGCAGGTCGTGCCGACCTCGGAGCGCGAGGGCATCAGCCAGATCGTGTGGTCGCCCATCGCCCAGGGCGTGCTGACCGGCAAGTACCTGCCGGGCCAGCCGGTGCCGGAGGGCTCGCGGGCGACCGACGAGAACGGGTCGAAGTTCATCCAGCGCTTCCTGCGCGACGAGGTGCTGACGAAGGTCCAGCAGCTCAAGCCGCTCGCCGACGAGGCGGGCCTGTCGCTCGCCCAGCTCGCGGTCGCGTGGACCCTGCAGAACCCGAACGTGGCCAGCGCGATCATCGGCGCGTCGCGCCCGGAGCAGGTGCACGAGAACGTGAAGGCCGCCGGCGTGAAGCTGGAGGACGAGCTGCTGAAGAAGATCGACGACGTGCTCGAGGGCGTCGTCGAGTCCGACCCGCGGTTCACCGTCACCCCCTGACGCACGTGACGTCGTGAAGCCCCGCTCGGACGACCCGGGCGGGGCTTCGCGGTCGATCGGGGTGGTTCACCGCCGACTCACCGGCTCGCCCGTTCACTGTGGTCGTGCGCGAACCGAACGACCGGCGACCCGGTGACGTCCTCGTGGAACGGCTGGTCGAGCTCGACTCGGCGAAACGACCGAACGGGGTGGCGGCTCGCACCGAGGCGTTCCGAGAGCTTCACGAGCACGCCCACGACCGGGCACTGCTGTCCGACCCGGACGGGAGCCGCTGGCTGGTGGCGCTGACGGCGCACCCGAGCGGCTCGGTGCGCGCCATCGCGGTCAGCGCCCTCGCCCGGAACCCCGATCCCGCGCACCAGAAGATCATGGTCGGAGCGCTGTCCGACCCCGACCCGCGCCTGGTGGTGCCCGCCGTGCGCGGTCTGACCGCAGAGTCGGTGGCGGAGGTCTTCGACCGGTTGATCGCGCTGGTGAACCGGCCCGGCAGGCCGTGGGCCCACGCCCGCCGATGCGCCGCGCGGCGCATCGCCGAGTCCGGACACCCGCGGCGGCTGTCCATCCTGGCCGGCGCGCTGGCGCACGCGGATCACGGCGGCGCGCACGACATCGCGCACACGCTCGCTCGCGGGGGCGACCCCGGCGTCGCCCCCGCGCTGATCGAGCAGCTGCGCACCCGCACCGCGAACCCGGGCGCGGTCGCGTTCACGCTCGGCCACCTCCGCATCGCCGAGGCGACCGATCCACTCATCGACGCGCTGCACCCGACCGACGTCGCGCAGACGACGGCCGTGCTCCAGGCGCTGGGCAAGCTCGGGGTGGACCGGGCGGCGCCCGCCGTCGAGTCGATGCTCGCCCACCGGCAGGCGGTCGTGCGCGAGGCCGCCCTGCTGGCCTTGGCGCGGATCGGCGGTCCGCTGGTCGTGCCCGCCGCCCTCGCCGCCACCGACGACGGCGATCCGGCCGTCCGGGAACGCGCCATCCGGGTGTTGGCCGCGCACGGTGACCAGCGCGCGGTCGGGCGCCTGGCGGCGGCGTGCGACGGACGGCACGTCCGCGTCGCGCTCACGGGGCTCGTGCGGCTGGCCGAGCCCCCGGTCGCGCCGACCCTGGCGGACGTCCTGCAGAGGACCACCGACCGGCGTACGCGCAAGCTCGCCGGTCGGGCCCTCGCGCGCATCGGCGCAGGGCCGCGGCTGCCCACGTGGCACCAGGACCGCGTGGTCCGTCGGGTCGCCGTCTGGGTGGTCGGGCAACGCGCCGACCCCGGCGGGGCCCACGTGCTGATCAGGGCCTTGAAGGACGAGGACGAACTGGTCCGCGCCCGAGCCGCCGCCGGACTGGGACGGGTGGCGGTCGCCGAAGCGCTCGCACCGCTGACGGACGCCCTGGACGATCCCCGGCCGCGGGTGCGCGCCAACGCCGCCACCGCCCTGGGGCGCATCGCTCCAGCCGACCTGCGCGACCGCCTGGCAGCCGCCCTCCTCGACCCGCACCCGGCCGTCCGGTCCGCGGCCACCGCGGCCCACCGGTGATGCCGAGGACGCGGCGCCTCACTCGGCCGGGGCGAGGGACATCGGGCCGTAGACCTCGGACTCGCTGCGCAGCAACGTCACCTGCGCGACGCCGGCCTCCCGCAGCTCGACCCACGCGGCGGAGAACCAGTCCTCGGCCGCGGCCTGGTCGGGGAAGGCAACCACCGGGCCGTCGATCTCGCGGCCCTGATCGTCCTGGTACCGCCACCGGTAGTCCATGACGAGCCTCCTCACGATGTGCCGTGCGGGTAACGTTCCCGGTCAGGCTATGTCCTCTTGTGACGGTTGGAGTGCGGTGTGACGCGTCGGACACTGGTGCTGGGCGGCGCGCGTTCGGGCAAGTCCGCGCACGCCGAGGGACTGCTCACCGAGGACGTGGTGACGTACGTCGCCACCGCCCGCCGCTATCCCGACGACGCCGACTGGGAGCTGCGGATCGCCCAGCACGTGGCCCGCCGTCCCAGCACGTGGACGACGGTGGAAGCGCCCGCGCCGAGCGACCTGATCGCCCTGCTCACCGCCACCAGCGAGGCCGACCCGCCGATCCTGGTGGACGACGTCGCCACCTGGCTCAACGGCGTGCTGGACGACGCGGGCGCCTGGGAGGGCCACGGCATGGGCGCGGTCGACCAGGAGTGCTCGGCACTGGTCCACGCCGTCGCCACCACCCGCGCCCGTTTGGTCCTCGTCTCGGCGGAGGTCGGCCTCGGCGTCGTGCCCAGCACGCACTCTGGCAGGCTCTTCCGCGATCACCTCGGTTCGCTCAACGCGCGG
The DNA here is from genome assembly GCF_040639675.1 of Actinosynnema sp. NPDC023794. Lineage (NCBI taxonomy): Bacteria > Bacillati > Actinomycetota > Actinomycetes > Pseudonocardiales > Pseudonocardiaceae > Actinosynnema > Actinosynnema sp. NPDC023794. Next base: position 251,646 of record NZ_JBFAFR010000005.1, read on the forward strand.
CTGGCCGAGGTGTGCGACGAGGTGCTGCTGGTCGTCGCCGGAATCCCACTGCGACTGCGCGAACCCGGAGGTAGTCGGTGACCATCGAGTTCCCGTCCGTCGAGCCGCCCAGCGCGGACGTGCGCACCAAGGCGTTGGCCAGGCACGCCGTGCTCACCAAGCCCGTCGGCTCACTGGGCAGGCTGGAGGAGCTCGGCGCCTGGGTGGCCGCCTGCCAGGGCGAATGCCCGCCCAAGCCCTTCACCCGCCCCCGCGTGGTCGTCTTCGCGGGCGACCACGGCATCGCGCAGCACGGCGTCTCGGCCTACCCGCCCGAGGTCACCGGCCAGATGGTCGCGAACTTCCTGGCCGGCGGCGCGGCGGTGAACGTCCTGGCCAACGTCGCCGGCGCGACCGTCCGCGTGGTCGACCTGGCCGTCGACTCCGAGACCGCCGTCGGCGACTTCAAGGTCCGCCGCGGCTCCGGCTCCATCGACCGCGAGGACGCCCTCACCCTCGAAGAGGCCGAGCGAGCCGTCGAGATCGGCCGCAAGCTCGTGGACGACGAGGTCGACGGCGGCGCGGACCTGCTCATCGCCGGCGACATGGGCATCGGCAACACCACCCCCGCCGCGGTCCTCATCGCCGCCCTCACCGGCTCCGAACCCGTCGCCGTGGTGGGCCGGGGAACCGGCATCGACGACCACGGCTGGATGCGCAAGACGGCCGCGATCCGGGACGCCCTCCGCCGGGCCCGCCCGGTGATCAACGACCCGGTGGCCCTGCTCGCCGCCTCCTCCGGCGCGGACATCGCCGCCATCGCGGGCTTCCTCGCCCAAGCCGCGGTCCGCAAGACCCCCGTCATCCTCGACGGCGTGGTGGTCGGCGCAGCCGCCGTGGTCGCCGAGGAACTCGCGCCCGGCGCCCGCGACTGGTGGGTCGCCGCCCACCGCTCCGTCGAACCCGCGCACGCCTTGGCCCTGGGCCACCTCAGCCTGGAGCCGTTGCTGGAGTTCGACATGCGCCTGGGCGAAGGCTCCGGCGCCGTCGCCGCCCTCCCCCTGGTCGTGATGGCCACCCGCATCCTGGCCGAGATGGCGACGTTCGACAGCGCGGGCGTCTCCGGACCAGCCTGATGCGACTGGCGTTGTCGTGGCTGACCGTCCTGCCCGTCCGCGTCGGCTCCGACGAGGTCGACGCGCGGGCGGCACGGCACGCCATCGCCTTCGCCCCGTTCGTCGGCCTTCTGCTGGGCGGGGCAGCCACCGCCCTCCTGCTCCTACCGCTACCCGACCTCGTCGCCGGCTTCCTGGTCGTCGGGTTCCTGGCCCTGGCCACGCGCGGAATGCACCTGGACGGCCTGGCCGACACCGCCGACGGCCTCGGCTGCTACGGACCGCCTGAACGCGCCCTGGCCGTGATGAAAGACGGCGGCGCCGGCCCGTTCGCGGTAGTGGCGCTGATCGTCGTGCTCGGCGCGCAAGCCGCCGCCTTCCCCACCGTCGAATGGGGAACCGTCCTCCTGGCCCTGACCACCGGCCGCGCCGCATTCATCCTCTGCTGCCGCCACGGCATCCCCGCCGCACGCCCCGAAGGCCTGGGCGCACTGGTAGCCGGCACCCAACCACTCCGGACAGCCCTGACCTGGTGGACCGCCCTGGCCATCGCGGCCTACTTCATCCACCCCTGGCAAGGCCCGCTCTCGATCGCCCTCGCCGCCGCCCTGGTCACGCTACTGATCCACCACACCCGCAAACGATTCGGCGGAATCACCGGCGACGTGCTGGGCGCCGCCTGCGAAACGGCCACGCTGACCGTCCTGGCCGTCAACACGCTCTGACCGACGAGCTACCACGGTTCCCAGCCGGTCAGTGGCCCCGACGCCACAGTGTGTAGAGGCCCGCCGCCACCGCATCCACCACGATGAGGGCCTCCAAGCCCGCCACGAGGTACACACCTGCGGAGAGCACCATCAAGGAGATCAACGCGACCAAGTCGACGAGGCGGGCGCGTTCACGGTCGGCGTGCGCCTGATCGGCCGGGGCTGGACCCGCCGACGACGGATCGGCCGGGGCGGGACGGAGTTCCCCGGCTCGGTGAGCGCCTGACCGACGAGGTTCTGGCGAAGTCGTAGCCACACCTCATCGTAGCTCATTGTATGGCCCGTTGTCCTTGAACGGCATCGAACGACTTCGTAGTGACTACTCCACTGCCTGCGTCACCGTTCCCATACGTTCACGATCGTTCAAAATCGCAGTACAGTGAGCCGGTGAATCCGGTTGACCCAGCCCTGCTCCACACTTTCGCCGCCGACCTGAAGGCATGGCACATCGCGCTCGGCGAGCCGAGCTACACCGCGATCAGCCGAACCGCGAGCAGGCACGGGGAGTCACTGTCGCCGGCGAGCATCAACAACCTCCTCACCGGGAAGCGCCTGACCAGTTCCGCCATCGCGCTGGCCTTCGTCCGCAACGTGCTGCGCCACGTCGGCAACCACGACGAGGCCGTGCACCAGTCGGAAGTGGGCCGTTGGCTGAAGCGCTGGACCGAGGTGCGCAATTCGACCAACCCCGCCCTGATCACCATCGCACCGGACGTGGACCGCGCCGACAGCCCGATGGCCAACCACTCGAACACGGACACCCCTCCCGCGCCGGGGGGCACGAGCCCCGCACCACCGGAGCAACCGATCGCGCCGAAGGAGACGAGGCGCCCACCCGCGTCCGAGCTACTGCCCCCGAACCTCCGGATCTTCCGCGCCATGGTGGATGAGGCGATGCGCGCCAGAGATCCGCAGGAACGGCAGTGGGCCGACGCGAGGTGGGGGTGTTACGCGTTCTACGACTTCGACGGCGAACCGATCTACGTCGGCCAGACGAACGAACGGCTGCGCACCCGCGTCCGGCGGCACCTGACGAACCAGCGCACCGACGCGGTCGCCATGCGCATCTTCGACGTCATGGAAGTTGCCGAGGTCGAATTGTGGCCGTTGTGGGAACTGGAGCACGCCGGGGTATCGGATCTCGCGGCCAGGGAACGCATTGACCGGGTCGAGTACACGATCTACCGGAACGCCTTGGAACAGAGCCCGATCGGCCTGTTGCTCAACGAGAAGATCCCCCGCCAGAGCGAGCCGGTCGACCTGCCGCCGTCTGCGCGGTTTCCGTTGGTGGACGCGACGATCCGACAGACGCAAGGCGCGCCGGACATCCGCATCGCCCGGAGCGCCGAAACCTTGTCGCGCCTGTCCTCCGTGGCGGCCGAGCGAGGCATCGTCAGCACCGGCCTGCGCCGGGTAATGGTGGTACAGGCAGCCCGACTCACCCGACTCACCGCATCCCGCCACGCTTACGCGGCCGGTCTGCACCAGCCACCACCGAACCTGGTCGACCTCCGCTACCTGCGAGCCCCGGACCCGGACTGACCACACGCCGACCAAACCAACCTGCCCGCAGCGGACCCGCCACACCCCCACCGAGGCCCGATTTGACATGGGTTCGGGTGCTTTAGGCTGGTCGAAGCCGGGAGTGCCCGTAAGGGCCCCATGTCAAATCGAGCCGGAATTGACCATCGACCCTTAGCTAATCTTCACCATCCACCCGTGAGGATCAGCCAGGAGCCCTTGCTGGATCCCCGTCAAGTGGTTGCGCAGCTTCATCGTCACATCCCCGGTAACACCACCGGAAACCGAGAACTCACCACCCGCGTGCTTCACGTGCCCCACCGGCGTGATCACCGCCGCCGTCCCGCACGCGAACACCTCGGTCAACTCACCCGACTCGGCCTTCTTCTCCCACTCCTCGGTGGAGATCCGCCGCTCCTCCACCGCGTGACCGAAATCGGCGGCCAACCGCAGCAACGAGTCGCGGGTGATCCCGGGCAACAGCGCACCGGACAGCTCCGGCGTCACCACCCGCGCGTTCTCCCCCGCGCCCAGGACGAAGAACAGGTTCATCCCACCCATCTCCTCGACCCACCGCCGCTCCACCGCGTCGAGCCACACGACCTGGTCGCACCCCTGCTCGGCGGCCTGCGCCTGCGCCACCAACGACGCCGCGTAGTTGCCCGCGAACTTGGCCGCACCGGTCCCGCCGGGCGCCGCGCGCACGTACTCGGTCGACAACCACACCGTCACCGGCTTCAGCCCACCCGCGAAGTACGACCCGGCGGGCGACGCGATGAGCACGTACACGTACTCCTTCGCCGGCCGCACGCCCAGGCCCTTCTCCGTCGAGAACATGAACGGTCGCAGGTACAGCGACTCCTCGGGGATCGCGGGCACCCACCGCTCGTCCACGGCCAGCAGCTCCCGGATCGACTCCAGGAACAGCTCGTCGGGCAGCTCGGGCATCGCCAACCGGCGCGCCGACGCGCGGAAGCGCTCGGCGTTGGCCGAGGGGCGGAAGGACGCGATCGACCCGTCGGGCTGGCGGTACGCCTTGAGCCCTTCGAAGATCGCCTGGCCGTAGTGCAGCACCATGGCCGCCGGGTCCAGCTCCAACGAGCGGTAGGGCTCGACGACGGCGTCGTGCCAGCCCTGCTCCTGGTTCCAGCGGATCGTCACCATGTGGTCGGTGAAGTGCTGCCCGAAGCCCGGCTTGGCAAGTACCTCCGCAACGCGCTCCGGGGTCGCCGGCTGCGGGTTGGGGGTCCGGGTGAAAGGCAACGCGGTCGTCATGACAGCACGATAGCCGCCACTTCTACGTCAGAAAATCGCTGTCCCGACGCTCGGACATCCGACCATCCAGCAGAACCGGGCGGGCCCTCAACCCACCGACTGCCGCACGCGACCCAGCGCGAGCAACCCGGTACCGAGCGCGAGCGCCACCCCGGTGATCACCAACGCCCCGGCGGGCGCGCTCATCGCCAGCAGCACCGACAGCCCCAACCCCAGGCACGCCGTGCGCATCGGCCACGTCCGGTCCTCCTGCAGCAGCACCCGCGCCGACGCGTTCGTGAAGCCGTAGTAGAACGCCGTGCCGCACGCGCCGACCGCCAACGCCGTGGCCGGCGGCAACACCACCACCGCGCCGACCGCCAGCGCCGCGCCCACCACGTCCAACGGCCAGCCCACCCGGATCGCCGGCAGATCACCCGTCTCGGTCAACCCGACCAGCGTGCGCCGCGCCGACGCCAGCACGAAGAACAGCGACGACACCGCCGCCACCGCCGCGCCGACCGCGAGCACGGGCAGCAGCCACTGCCCGTCGGCCACGATCAGCGCGTCGCGCAGCGGCGCGGGCGACAACGCCAACCGCGCCGACCCGAGCTGCCGCAGCACCGCCGCGCCGACCGCACCGCCGACCACCAGCACCACGCCGATCGCCACCGGCACCGCGACGTGCAGCACCCGAGCGGAGAACTCCTGGTCACCGCGTCGAGGAGCGGTGACGCGCTCGAACCCGACGAACACCGCGAACAACACCAGCGACGCGCCCATCACCCCGTCGAACCCGGCCGCGACGGACACGTCCCCGAGCCCGAAGGGGTTCTCCGGCGGCGCCACCGAGAAGCACACCAACGCCACCAGCACCAGCACGCCGAGCACTACCGCCACCGCCGCCACGCTCAGCCCGGTGCTCCACCGAACCCCGGCCGCACCCAATGCGGCCGTCAGCACGACCAACCCCACGGCCGCCTGCACCCGGTGCTCCGGGACCACGTACGCGCCGAACATCCCGGCCAACGCCGCGGCCATCCCCGCTCTGCCGACCAGGTGCGCGCTGGCCCCTATGCGCGCGGGCCAAGGGCCGAGCTGGTTGCGGATGTAGGCGTACCCACCGGGTGCGTCCGGATACGCGCGGTGCTGATCGGCGGTCGAGAACGCGCAGCACAACGCGGTCACCGCGGCTAAAACCAGACCGGGGAGGAACCACGGACCCGCCATGGCCGCGGCGGGGGCGAAACCGGTGAAGACACCGGCGCCCAGCGTCGCGCCGAGAGCGAGCGCCACGGCCCCGGCACGGGGCGTGATCGTCACCGGTACACGGTCCCATATCGACCAGGTGACGACTAACGCCCGCACGGCTGACCCCCGTTCGTGTTAATTGTTACTCCTTGCGATCGAAGGTGCGGCGCTCATGAGTGTGAACGGGACCTTTAGCATTCGTCCCGATCCACCCCATCCCGCCGCACGACCAGAAAGTGCCGGGAGGACCCCGTCAAGGAGCCGCAGTGACCGCGCCCAAGCTGGCCATCACCGACAGTGACCCGAGCAGCACCACCGCCGACGCCGTTGTGGTGGGCACAGTCCAGGGACCGGACGGTCTCGCCCTCGCGGCCGGGTCGGAGGCGGTGAACGCCGCGTTCGACGGCACGCTGCTCGACGTGCTCGACTCCGTCGGCGCGAGCGGCAAGGCGGACGAGGTCGTCACCGTACCGACGCTCGGCAAGCTCGCCGCCCGCGTCGTGCTCGCCGTCGGCTTGGGCAAGCCCGCCGACGACGGCTCGGTCACGGAGGACCAGGTGCGCCGCGCGTCCGGCGCCGCGGCCCGCGCGCTGTCCGGCCGCAAGCGCGCCGTCACCACGCTGTCCACCCTGCACCTCGGCCCCGCCGTCGAGGGCACCGTGCTGGGCGCGTACTCGTTCACCGAGTACAAGTCGAACAAGGGCGACGGCCCGGTCGCGCGCGTCGACCTCGTCGCGCCCGCCGAGGGCAACATCCGGGCGCACCGCGCGACCCTCAAGGCGTCCACCGCGATCGCCGAGGCCGTCACCGCGACCCGCGACTTCGTCAACACCCCGCCGAACGACCTGTTCCCGGCGTCGTTCGCGGACCGGGCCGCCGCCCTGGCCAAGGCCGAGGGGCTCGAGGTCGAGGTCCTCGACGAGAAGGCGCTGCGCAAGCAGGGCTTCGGCGGCATCCTCGGCGTCGGCGGCGGCTCCAGCCGTCCCCCGCGCCTGGTGCGCATCACCTACCGCGGCCCGAAGGCGGGCAAGAAGGTCGCGCTGGTCGGCAAGGGCATCACCTTCGACACCGGCGGCATCTCGATCAAGCCCGCCGCCGGCATGGACGAGATGACCTCGGACATGGGCGGCGCGGCGGCCGTGATCGCCACCGTCGTGCTGGCCGCGAAGCTGAAGTACCCGCTGGAGGTCACCGCCTGGGCGCCGATGGCCGAGAACATGCCGTCGGGCACCGCCTACCGGCCCGGCGACGTGCTGACCATGTACGGCGGCAAGACCGTCGAGGTGCTCAACACCGACGCCGAGGGCAGGCTGATCCTGTCCGATGCGATCGTGCGCGCCTGCGAGGACGCGCCCGACTACCTGATCGAGACGTCCACGCTGACCGGCGCGCAGGTCGTGTCGCTCGGCAAGCGGACCGCCGGCGTCATGGGCACCGAGGAGTTCCGCGACCGCGTGGCCGCGATCGGACGCGCGGTCGGCGAGCAGGCGTGGGCCATGCCGCTGCCGGACGAGCTGCGCGGCGACCTCGACTCGAAGGTGGCCGACATCGCGAACGTGGCGGGGCACCGGTTCGGCGGCATGCTCGCCGCGGGCGTGTTCCTGCGCGAGTTCGTGGCCGAGGACGTGACCTGGGCGCACATCGACGTGGCCGGTCCGTCGTTCCACACCGGCGGCCCGTACGGGTACACCACCAAGGGCGGCACCGGCGTGCCGGTGCGCACCATGGCGGCGGTGCTGGCCGACATCGCGGCGAACGGGTAGAGCCCGGGGCACTCGGTCCCCGGTTCTCCCCATCCGGGCCCGCCTCAGCTCGAAGAACCGGTCCTCAGTTCGCCACGCTGATCGCCTTGCGCACGGTCCCCGGGTCGGCCAGGCACCGCAACACCAGCGATGCCAGGTCGGCCCGGGAGACCCGCATGCCTCCGCGCACGTTGGTGTCCACCGCGGTCCGGAACGCGTCCGTGCGCGGCCCGTCGGTCAGCTGCGGCGGGCGGACGATCGTCCACTCCAGACCGCTCACGCGCACGACGTCCTCCATCCGCGCCATGTCCCCCCACGGGTGCTTGAGCACCTGGCGCAGGATCGGCTTGACCAGGTAACGGCTGAACGGGTCGTCGCCGTCGGTCACCATGCCGCTGTTGCTGACCACGAGCAGCCGGCGCGCGTCGTGCGCCTTCATCGCCGTGATCACCGACTTGGTGCTGTCGGTCTGCACGGACGTCGGCTTGCGCGCCGCACGCGTGCCGATCGCCGAGACGACGGCGTCCGCGCCGGCCACGTGCGGCCCGATCGAGTCGGGGTCCATCACGTCGGCCACGGTGTCGCGACCGTTGCGGGTGCGCACGATGGCCGTGACCTCGTGACCCGCCTCCCTGGCCAGCTCCACGATCTTCGTGCCGGTGCCGCCGCTGGCTCCCAGAACGGTGATCCTCATGCTTCACCTCTCATGGTTGGTGAGTACTCACTAACCACTAGGATAACCACATGACCACACGCGACCGCATGCTCGACGCGGCGGCCCACGTCATGCGCACCAAAGGGCTCGCGCGGGCGACCACCAAGGAGATCGCCAAGGCGGCGGGATTCTCGGAAGCGGCGCTGTACAAGCACTTCGCGGACAAGACCGACCTGTTCCTGGCCGTGCTGCGGGAACGCGCGCCCAGCGACCTGGCCGGGCTGCTGGCCGGGTTGGAGGCCGGGCGCGGCGACGTGCGGGAGACGTTGGGCGACATCGCGCGGGCCGCGATCGCGTTCTACGTCGAGACGTTCCCGATCGCGGCGTCGATCTTCTCCGAGCCGGCGTTGCTGGCGGCGCACCGGGAGGCGTTGAAGGCGCACGGGGTGGGGCCGGGGACCGTGCCGGAGACGCTGGCCCGGTACCTGGAGGCGGAGCGCGCGCTGGGGAGGGTGCCGGCGGGGGTCGACCCCGGTTCAGCGGCGGACCTGCTGCTGGGCGCGTGCCACTACCAGGCGTTCCTCGGGTTCTTCTCGGAACGCCCGGTGGACGCGGACGCGCTGGTCAGGACGTTGTGGGACGGGATCGGCCAGGTCTGAACGGCGACTGGTCACGCTGGAGCCCGACCGGTCACGCCCGAGCGACCGGTCACGCCCCCTGGTTCTTCCGCCGCGAGTACTCCCGCATCCGCTTCGGGTAGCCGACGATGCCCGCGTCGTAGATCGGGATCTCCAGCTTCTTGGCCAACCGCTTGGCGCCTTCCGTGCCGTCGATCCGGCGACGCGTCCACTCGCCGTCGTGCGCCACGAGCACGACCGTGGTCTCCGTCACGGTCGTCTTCGGCTCGACGTAAGCCTCGACGCCTCGGCGCGCGGCAGCCCACTGCTCCAGGTGGCCGGTGTCCGTGGACGTGGCCGATCGCAGCACCCCAGGGCGCTGCTTCCTGCGAAAACGGTCGAACAGCCCCACCGGGCCACCTCCTGCAAGGACCTCTGGCGACCATGGTGCCGGCGCGGGTGTGAAGGTGGGGGCAAATCACCCGAAGACCGACACCGCGTCGCGGGCGTTCGCGCGGTAGTGACAAGATGGCAACTACACGCGCGCACCCGCGCGGAGTAAGGCATCAAGCTCTCCAGGGAGAACCCGTGACCGACACGTCCGCCGACCTTGTGATCCTCGGTGGCGGCTCGGGCGGCTACGCCTGCGCGTTCCGCGCGGCCGAGCTCGGCCTGTCCGTCATCCTGGTCGAGAAGGACAAGCTGGGGGGCACGTGCCTGCACCGCGGCTGCATCCCGACCAAGGCGCTGCTGCACGCGGCGGAGGTCGCGGACAACGCGCGCGAGGGTGACCAGTTCGGCGTGAAGTCCTCCCTGGAGGGCATCGACATCGCGGGCGTCAACTCGTACAAGGACGGCGTGGTCAGCCGGCTCTACAAGGGTCTCCAGGGCCTGGTCAAGGCCAACAAGGTGACCATGGTCGAGGGCACGGGCAGGTTCGTCGGCCCGAACACCGTCGAGGTGGACGGTCAGCGCTACACCGGCAAGAACGTGGTCCTGGCGACCGGCTCGTACGCGCGGAGCCTGCCCGGCCTGGAGATCGGCGGCCGGATCATCACCAGCGACCAGGCGCTCAACCTGGACTTCATCCCGGAGAAGGTCGTCGTGCTCGGCGGCGGCGTGATCGGCGTCGAGTTCGCCAGCGTGTGGGCCTCCTTCGGCGCGGACGTGACCATCGTCGAGGCGCTGCCCCGCCTGGTCCCGGCCGAGGACGAGTACGCGTCCAAGCAGCTGGAGCGCGCGTTCCGCCGGCGCGGCATCAAGTTCAAGACCGGCGTGAAGTTCACCGGCGCCACCCAGAGCGAGTCGAGCGTGTCGGTCACGCTCGAGTCCGGCGACGTGCTGGACGCCGACCTGCTGCTGGTGGCCGTCGGCCGCGGCCCCACCACGGCGGGCCTCGGTTACGAGGAAGCCGGCGTCCAGGTGGAACGCGGCTTCGTCATCACCGACGAGCGGCTGCGCACCAGCGTTCCGGGCGTCTACGCCGTCGGCGACATCGTGCCCGGCCTGCAGCTCGCGCACCGCGGCTTCCAGCAGGGCATCTTCGTCGCCGAGGACATCGCCGGGCAGAACCCCAAGGTCATCGACGAGGCGGGCATCCCGCGCGTCACCTACTGCAAGCCCGAGGTCGCCTCGGTCGGCCTCTCCGAGGCGGCGGCCAAGGAGAAGTACGGTTCCGTCGAGACGTTCGTCTACGACCTCGCGGGCAACGGCAAGAGCCAGATCCTGAAGACCGCCGGCGGTGTCAAGCTCGTCAAGGCGCCCGACGGCCCGGTGGTCGGTGTCACCATGGTCGGTGAGCGGGTCGGCGAGCTGATCGGTGAGGCCCAGCTCATCTACAGCTGGGAGGCCTATCCCGACGACGTGGCTCCGCTGATCCACGCCCACCCGACCCAGACAGAAGCCCTCGGCGAGGCTTTCCTCGCCTTGGCCGGCAAGCCGCTGCACGTGCACGGCTGACCGTCGCACCCCAGTCAGCCGATCCCCGACCCACGCACGAGGAGTCAGCGAACGATGGCCTTCTCCGTCCAAATGCCCGCACTCGGCGAGAGCGTCACCGAGGGCACGGTCACCCGCTGGTTGAAGCAGGAGGGTGACCGCGTCGAGGTCGACGAGCCGTTGCTGGAGGTGTCGACCGACAAGGTCGACACCGAGATCCCGTCGCCCGCGGCGGGTGTGCTCCAGAAGATCGTCGCCCAGGAGGACGAGACCGTCGAGGTCGGCGCCGAGCTCGCCGTCATCGGCGACGGCTCGGAGCCCGGGGCCTCGTCCTCGTCCGACTCGTCCGCCGGTGAAGCCGCCGCGCCGGCCGAGGAGGCGCAGCCCGAGCCGCAGTCCGCGCCCGAGTCCACGCCCGAGCCCGAGCCGCAGTCCGCGCCTCAGGCGGAGGCCGCGCCGGCTCCGGCGTCGTCCGGTGGCTCGGCCGAGGGCACCCCGGTGACCATGCCCGCGTTGGGCGAGAGCGTCACCGAGGGCACCGTGACCCGCTGGCTCAAGGCCGTCGGCGACTCGGTCGAGGTCGACGAGCCGCTGCTGGAGGTGTCGACGGACAAGGTCGACACCGAGATCCCGTCGCCGGTGGCGGGCACCCTGCTGGAGATCACCGCAGGCGAGGACGAGACCGTCGAGGTCGGCGGTCAGCTCGCGGTGGTCGGCTCGGGTTCGCCCGCGCCCGCCGCGCAGGAAGCGCCCAAGCCCGCTCCGGCGCCTGCTCAGGAGGCCCCGAAGCAGGAAGCGCCGAAGCAGGAAGCGCCGGCTCCCAAGCAGGAAGCCCCGAAGCAGGAGGCCCCGGCTCCGAAGCAGGAGGCGCCGGCGCAGCAGCAGGAGGCCCCGGCCGAGGAATCCGCCAATGGCGCGCCCTACGTGACGCCCCTGGTGCGCAAGCTCGCGTCGGAGAACGGCATCGACCTCGCCACGCTCAAGGGCACCGGCGTCGGCGGCCGGATCCGCAAGCAGGACGTGCTGGCGGCGGTCGAGGCCAAGAAGGCCCCGAAGCAGGAAGCGCCCAAGCCCGCCGCGTCCGCCCCCGCCCAGCGGGTCGCCTCCGCGCCGGCGGACACCAGCGGCAAGCGCGGCACGGTGCAGAAGCTGCCCCGGCTGCGGCAGATCGTCGCCCAGCGCACGCGTGAGTCGCTGCAGGTCTCGGCGCAGCTGACCCAGGTGTTCGAGGTGGACGTCACCAAGATCGCCCGACTGCGGAACAAGGCCAAGGCCGCGTTCGAGCAGCGCGAGGGCACGAAGCTGACGTTCCTGCCCTTCTTCGCCAAGGCGGCGGTCGAGGCGCTCAAGCAGCACCCGGTGCTGAACGCCTCGATCGACGAGGAGAAGAAGGAGGTCGTGTACCACGGTGCCGAGCACCTGGGTATCGCGATCGACACCGAGCGCGGCCTGCTGAACGCGGTCATCGCGAACGCCGGCGACCTGAACCTGGCCGGCCTGTCGCACAAGATCGCCGACCTGGCGGCGCGGGCGCGGGGCAACAAGCTCACGCCCGACGAGCTGACCGGCGGCACGTTCTCGCTGACCAACCTCGGCAGCAACGGCGCGCTGTTCGACACGCCGATCATCCAGCAGCCGCAGGTCGGCATCCTGGGTGTCGGTGTGGTCAAGAAGCGCCCGGTCGTGATCACGGACGAGAACGGCGACGACACCATCGCCATCCGGTCCATGGCCTACCTGGCGCTGACGTACGACCACCGGCTGGTCGACGGCGCCGACGCGGGTCGGTTCCTCACGACCGTGAAGAACCGGCTGGAAGAGGGTTCGTTCGAGGCTGACCTGGGCCTGTAGCACCACCCGCCGGACCAGGCCGAGGGCCGCTCCCCGTTCACCGGGAGCGGCCCTCGGCCTGGTCCGGCACGCGTCGTGAGCACGTCCTCACCGGACGCGCGGCGCTGCCCTAGAACCGCAAGCCGAGCCTGAGCAGGGACTCCGGTCGACGCCACGCGAACCACGAGCCGGTCACCCCGACGGCGAAGACCAGCGCCGCACCCAGGGTCAACAGCACGAGCACCAGCGAGTCCTCGCCGTCGAGGGCGATGTCGCCGGTCGGGCTCTCCGGCGAGTAGCGGACGGTCACGGGCTGGCCGACCCCCAGTCGGTCGTACTTCGAGCACATCGCCACCGAGCGCGAGCGCCCTTCCGGTGTCGAGTAGGACATCCGGTACTTGTGGCAGTTCCGGTGGCCGCCGGGCAGTTCCGATTCCACCGTGGCCTGGACTCGGAGGTCGTTCGCGCGATCTGCCGCTCCTACGCCGAGCAGCAACAGCATCGCTACGCCCAGGATGGTGAAGACACCGAAGAACGCCCGGAGGAAGGGCACGTGCTTCCGGCGCATCCTGATGGAGTAGTCCCAGGAATCGGGGAAGTCGGCGTTCTCGTGCCTCACCATGGGGTTCAGCATGACATTTCGCGGCCGGGCGACAGGGGACTTCGACCGCAGGCGTCGACGGGGGCGTGGTGCGGGTGACACGTTCGCCGCTGTGCAACCGGGGGCGTGCTGCGAGACGATCAAGGCATGCGCGTTGTCATCGCGGGATCGTCGGGCTTGATCGGCACCAGTCTGGTTGCCGCGTTGCGCGGCGCCGGGCACGAGGTCCTGCGGTTGGTCCGGCGGCGGCCGTCGGGGCCGGACGAGCGTGGTTGGGACCCGCCTGCCGGGCGGATCGACGGTGGCGCGTTGGACGGCGTGGACGCGGTGGTCAACCTGTGTGGCGCGGGGGTCGCGGACAGGCGGTGGAGTGACGCGCGCAAGCAGGTGTTGCTGGACAGCCGCACGGTGCCGACCGAGGTGTTGGCGGCGGCGGTGGCGGAGCACGGGGTTCCGGTGCTGGTCAACGCCAGTGCGATCGGGTACTACGGCGACACCGGTGACGAGGTCGTGGACGAGACCTGTCCGTCGGGCACGGGGTTCTTGGCGGGGTTGTGCCGGCAGTGGGAGGCCGCGACCGCGCCCGCGGACGAGCACGCGAGGGTGGTCAGGATGCGCACGGGGTTGATCATCAGTCCGGCGGGTGGGTTGTTCGGGAAGATCAAGCCGTTGTTCACGTTCTTCCTGGGTGGGCGGCTCGGTGACGGGCGGCAGTACATGCCGTGGATCTCGTTGGACGACGCGGTCGCGGCCATTCGGTTCGTGGTCGAGCACGACGTCTCGGGACCGGTGAACATCACCGCGCCCAGTCCGGTCACGAACGCGGAGTTCACCCGGACGGTGGGGCACGCGCTGCACCGGCCGACGCCGTGGGTCGCGCCGGCGTTCGCGTTGAAGGCCGTGCTGGGCGAGGTCGCCGAAGAGGGTCTGCTCGCTGGTCAGAGGGCTGTGCCACGGGTGCTGGAACAGCGCGGGTTCCAGTTCCTGCACCCCGCCCTCGGTGCGGCCGTGGCGGCGGCCGTCGAGAGGTGATGGGCGCGCTGGTCGGCGTCGTGCTGGCGCTGGCCTCGATGGTGCTGGGCGTCACCGTCCGGGAGGAGCCGCCCGCGTTGGACGAAGGGCTGCACCGGACGGCGGTGGGGCTGGGGCCGGGGTTCGAGCACGCGTCGGTGGTGATCAGCTTCGTGCTCAGCCCGGGGTTGGCGACGATCGCGTTGATCTCGCTGGGGTTGCGCGCGTTCCTGGCGAAGGACCCGTTGTTGGCGCGCTGCGCGGTGCTGCTGGCCGCTTGCTGGTCGACGTTGTTCGCCAGGTACGCCTACCAGCGCGTTCGGCCGATCGAGTTCCCGAAGTGGGCTTACCCGAGCGGGCACGTCACGGCGGTCACGGCGGTCGCGTTCACGGGTGTGGTGCTGTGCGCGTGGTTGGCCCGACGGCACTTGAGGCTGGCCGTGGTGCTGGGGTGCGCGGCGGTGGCGTTGACGGCGGCCAGTCGGGTCGTGTTGGAGATGCACTGGTTCACCGACACGGTCGGCGCGGTGCTGGCCGTGGTCGGGGTGGGCCTCGTGGTCGCCCACGCCCTGAGGCTGGTGCCCGTGGGCGTAATGTCGAGACGTGAGCAGTCCTGACCTTTCCTGCCGCACCTCGACGGACCCGATCGAAGTGCGTGAGCTGGGCACCATCGACTACCTGGCCGCGTGGGACCTGCAACGGGAGCTCGCCGAGGCACGCGCGGACGGCGCGATCGGCGACACGATGTTGCTGCTGGAGCACCCACCCGTCTACACGTGCGGGCGGCGCACCGAGCCCGAGGAGCGGCCCCGGGGCGGTGACGTCCCGGTCATCGACGTGGACCGGGGCGGGAAGATCACGTGGCACGGTCCCGGGCAGTTGGTCGGCTACCCGATCGTCGGGTTGGCCGAGCCGTTGGACGTGGTGCAGTACGTGCGGCGGTTGGAGCAGGCGTTGATCCACGTGTGCGACCAGCTGGGCGTGCGCACGGGTCGGGTCGAGGGCCGTAGCGGTGTGTGGGTCCCGGCCGATGACAAGGGTGTGGAGCGCAAGGTCGCGGCGATCGGGATCCGGGTGCAGCGCGGCGTCACCATGCACGGGTTCGAGATCAACTGCGATGCGGACCTGGCCGCGTTCGGGGACATCATCCCGTGCGGCATCCGGGACGCCGGGGTGGCGTCGTTGTCGCGGGAGCTGGGGCGGGACGTGACGGTGGCCGAGGTGCTGCCGCTGGCGCGCGAGGCGGTCGTCGACGCGTTGAACGGCGACCTGCCGTTGACCGATCGGACGCTGGTCCGCGCGCAGCCGGTGGCGGCCGGGGTGACGTTCGCCGTTCAGGCGGGCTGACAGGGCGAGTCTTTCTCTCTAGTATTCCGGAATTACGGACTACCGGAGGGAGACTCGTCGTGCCCCTGACTCGACGACACCTGTTCCGAGCGTGCGGGGTGGCCGGCGCCGCCACGCTGCTGCCCGCGGCCGGCGCGAACGCGGCTCCGGACGACTGGCTCGGCTGGTTCCGCGCCAATCGGCAGCACGTGGCCGTGGCGCTGGACGACGGGCGCGGTGGCCGGATCGCGCACCGGGCCCACGAGCGGCAGCCGTTGGCGTCGGCGGTGAAGGTCGTGCACCTGGCCGCGTACGCGAAGGGCGTCGAGCGCGGGCTGGTCAGGCCCGACGAGAAGGTGCGCGTCGGGGACTGGGAGCAGTACTACCTGGGCTTGGACGGTGGCGCGCACCAGGCGGCGCTGCGGGCGTTGGACATCCCGTTCTCGAACGGCGTCACGGCCGACGACCCGCGGCGGTTCGTGCGGCTCGACGAGCTGGTCGGGGTGATGATCCGGCACAGCGACAACGCCGCCACCGATTTCGTGCGGTACCGGGTGGGCGAAGGGCTGATCCGTGCCACCGCGGCGCAGTGGCCCAAGCTGGAGGTGCCGGAGATCCTGGCCGAGTGGCTGCGCTTCGTGCTCGGCCGCCGGGTGGGCGTCCAGCAGTACCTGCGGGATCCGCGGTTGCGGTTGGAGGTGCTCGGGAAGTTCCCGGACGTCCCGAAGACCTACGAAGCGCAACGCGCCTGGGCGAGGAGCACGTGGACGGGCACGGCGGCGGCGGTCGAGCGGGCGCATCGGGAGTCGGCCTCCGTGCCGCTGGCTCGCGGGCACCTCGAAAGCGGGAACCCGGTGGGGCCGGGTGTGGTGGGCGTCGGGTTCAAGGGCGGGTCGCTGCCGGGGATCGTCACGGTCGGCTTCAGCGTGCGGTGGGAGGACGGCCGGGTCGGCAGTGCGGCGGTGTTGACCAGGGAGGTCGACGAGGCCTGGCACGGGCGCTCGGGAGAGCTGGTGCGGTTGGTCCGCACGGCCCTGGTGGAGCCCGACGTCCTGCGGGAATTCCAGGTGAGCCTCTCGTAGGATCACCGCGATGGACTTGGTGCAGCGACTTGCCGAGCTGGAACAACGCGTGGCCGCGTTGGAGGGCGACGCGCGGCAGGCGCTCCCGTCGCCGGACGAGGACGGCGGCGCGTTCGGCTACGGCGGGCAGGTCGCGGTGGGCGACGGCCAGGTCTCGTGGCGGATCGACGTGACGCCGGAGCGCGCGCTGTCGTTGCCCGACCGGCCCCGGATCGAGGTGCTGTCCGCGTTGGCGCACCCGGCGCGGGTGGAGATCGTGCGCGCCCTGCTCGCCCGCGGCGGCCGGCCCGCGACGGCGTTGCAGGAGGCGGCCGGGCTGGGGTCGACCGGGCAGCTGTACCACCACTTGAAGGCGTTGACGGCGTCCGGCGTGGTGGAGCAGGACAAGCGCGGGAGCTACCGGCTGCGACCGGCCGCCGTCGTGCCCGTGCTCGTCCTGCTCACCGCCGCCTCGGACGTCGCCGGTCAGCTGCGCAGCTGAGGCGCGACGGCCTCCGCGATCAACTCCACGTGGTCGAGGTCGGCCAGGTCGAGGACCTGGAGGTAGGCCCGGCTGATGCCGGTCTTCTCGCGCCACGCGCCGAGCTTGTCGACGACCTCGTCTGGCGTGCCGGCCAGGCCGTTCTGCCGCAGTTCGTCGACCTCGCGGCCGATGACGGCGGCCCGGCGGGCGACCTCGGCGTCGTCACGCCCCACGCAGACCACCAGGGCCGCGGAACGGGTGATCTCCGCCGGGTCGCGGCCGATCTCCGCGCACGCCGCGTCCACGCGCGCCAGCACCTCGACGGCGTTGTCCACGGGCTGGAACGGCAGGTTGAACTCGTCGGCGAACTTCGCCGCGAGCGCGGGCGTGCGCTTGCGGCCCGTGCCGCCGACCAGCACCGGGATCCGGCCGACGGGCTTGGGCAGCGCGGGCGAGTCCGCCAGGGTGTAGTGCTTGCCGTCGAAGTCGTAGGTCTGGCCGGCGGGCGTGTTCCAGAGGCCGGTGATGATCTCCAGCTGCTCCTCGTACCGCTCGAAGCGCTCGCGGGTGGCGGGGAACGGCAGGCCGTACGCGGTGTGCTCGGCCTCGAACCAGCCCGCCCCGAGGCCGAACTCGATCCGACCCCCGGACATCTGGTCCACCTGCGCCACGGAGATGGCCAGCGGGCCGGGGTGGCGGAAGGTGGCCGCGGTCACCAGCGTGCCCAGTCGGATCGTCTTGGTCTCGCGGGCGAGGCCGGCGAGCGTGATCCAGGCGTCGGTCGGGCCGGGCAGGCCGTCGACGCCACCCATCTTGAGGTAGTGGTCGGAGCGGAAGAACGCGCCGTAGCCGGCGGCCTCGGCGGTGCGCGCCACCGCCAGCAGCTGGTCGTAGGAGGCGCCTTGCTGGGGCTCGGTGAAGATGCGGAGTTCCACCCCGTCGACGCTAGTCGGCCGTGCCGGACGGCCGCGATCCGAGCGTCTTCACCGGCGACGTGACCGTGATCGCTTCTCCTCGACCGGGATGGACGCGGGCACGTCCCGGACGCGCAGCCCTTCGACGACGCGGACGATGGTGCGCTCCACCTCGGCGCTGGCCTTGCGCGGGTCCGAGGCGCCGGCGATGGTGCTGGCGCCGGCCGAGAGCGCGCCGAAGAGCAGGCGGCTCATGGTTTCCACGGGGAGCTGCTCCAGCTCTCCGGACGTGACCAAGACCTCGATCGTGGAGCGCAGCAGGCCGTAGCTGAAGTGCTCCTCGGCCTCGCGCCAGCGCTCCCAGCCCATCACCACCGGCGCCTCGTGGATCACGATGCGCTGGTAGGCGGGCTCCAGGCAGACCCGGACGTACGCGCGCAGGCCCGCGATGGCGGTCTCCCACGGGTCGCCGGGCGCGCTGACGATCTCGCCGAGCTTCTCGATGAACTTGGTCTCCACCGAGTCGAAGGCGGCCTCGAACAACGCCTGCTTGCCGCTGAAGTGGTGGTAGAGCGCGCCCTTGGTGAGGCGTGCCCGTTTCGCCACCTCGTCCAGCGAAGTGCCCGCGTAACCACGTTTGGTGAACAGCTCGACGGCACTGTCCACGAGGGCCTGCCTCGTCGACTCCGAGTAGTCCAACCGCCTCGACCGCACTGTCACCACGTTCACAACCGTACGACATACCGGCGGTACGTACTCGTGGTATGTTCGCCTCATCGGCCATACCGCCGGTATGCGAAAGACCTGAGGTATGACGCCGGTCACCACGAGAGGAGGGCGTGATCATGGGTTGGTCCGACTTCTACCGACGGCGCGACGCTCTGGACGCCGTGCTCCGCGCCGCGGCGGGGGATCCCGCGGCGCCCCTGACGTTCGACCGCGACCTGTTCGCCACCGAGGACGACCTGCTCCTGGCGCTGCACTACCGCTGGCTGCAGCAGCTCACCGGACGGCTCGGCGCGGCGCTGGAGGACAGCGACGACGACCGCGTCGAGACCGTCGCCCGCACGTGGCGCGCGCTGGCCGCCGAGCAGCCGGTGCTGCGCGCGGTGCTGGACGCGCACCTGACGTCCGCCGAGGCGATCGAGCGCGAGCAGCGGATGCTGGCCCTGACCGCGGGCCTGGCGGAGCTGTCCGAGCCGAGCGCGGAGATCGCCCGCGTCGGCGCGGCGTTCGAGAGCCTGGTCCGCACCCGACCGGCCGTCGTGGCGGGCAGGCACCGCAGGCTCGCCAAGAGCGCCTGACGACCTGGTAGGTGTTGAGCATGCCGAAGTGGATCGCCCGGAAGTGGGACACCGCGGACATCCCGGACCAGAGCGGGCGCACCGTGCTGGTCACCGGGGCCAACTCGGGCCTCGGCCTGCGCACCGCCGAGGTGCTGGTGGGCAAGGGCGCGCACGTGCTGCTGGCCTGCCGGTCGCCCGAACGCGGGCAACGCGCGCTGGAGCGCGTGCTCGCCACCGGCGGCAAGGCCGAGCTGGTGCCGCTGGACCTGGCCGACCTGTCCTCGGTCCGCTCGGCCGCGGCGCTGGTGCGTGAGCGCACCGGTGACGCGCTGGACGTGCTGGTCAACAACGCGGGCGTGATGGCGGTGCCACTGGGGCGCACCGCCGACGGCTTCGAGCGCCAGTTCGGCACCAACCACCTCGGCCACGCCGCGCTGACGTGGCTGCTGATGCCCGCGTTGCGCACGCGGCCGGGCGCGCGTGTGGTCACCGTGTCCAGCCTGGCCCACCAGGCGGGCCGGCTCGACCTGGCCGACCCGAACTACGAGGTGCGCCGGTACGCGTCGTGGGGCGCCTACGGGCAGTCCAAGCTGGCGAACCTGCTGTTCATGAGGGAGCTGGACCGGCGCACCCGGGCGGCGGGCGCGGACGTGACGTCCGTCGCGGCCCACCCCGGCATCACCGCGACCGAGCTGAGCGGCAACATGGCGCGGGCCCAGGGCAACCCGCTGCTCGGCCTCGGGGCCAGGATCAGCGACTTCTTCTCGCAATCGGTCGAGTTGGGGGCGTTGCCGCAGCTCTACGCGGCGACGTCGCCGGACGTCGAGCGGGGCGCCTACTACGGGCCCGACGGGTTCCGGGGCATGCGCGGCCACCCGGCGCCGGCGGGGTCGACGACGGCCGCCCGCGACGACCTCGCGGCCAGCCGGTTGTGGGACTTGACGGCCGAGCTCACGGGCGTCGCGCCCGACCCCTCGTGACGTAGGGTTGAAGTCGTGACCGTCGTACCTGAAGGTCGGAAGCTGCTGCGGCTGGAAGTCCGCAACAGCCAAACGCCCATCGAGAAGAAGCCCTCGTGGATCAAGACCAAGGCGAAGATGGGCCCCGAGTACCGGGAGCTCAAGGGCCTGGTCAAACGCGAGGGCCTGCACACGGTGTGCGAAGAGGCCGGTTGTCCCAACATCTACGAGTGCTGGGAAGACCGGGAGGCCACCTTCCTGATCGGTGGCGAGCAGTGCACCCGTCGCTGCGACTTCTGCCAGATCGACACCGGCAAGCCCGCCGACCTCGACCGCGACGAACCGCGGCGGGTGGCGGAGTCGGTGCAGGCCATGGGTCTGCGCTACTCGACCGTGACCGGCGTGGCGCGTGACGACCTGTCCGACGGCGGCGCGTGGCTGTACGCCGAGACCGTCCGCCAGATCCACGCGATGAACCCGGGCACCGGCGTCGAGCTGCTGATCCCGGACTTCAACGCGGTGCCCGAGCAGCTGGCCGAGGTGTTCTCGTCGCGGCCCGAGGTGCTGGCGCACAACCTGGAGACCGTGCCGCGGATCTTCAAGCGCATCCGGCCCGCGTTCCGCTACGAGCGGTCGCTCGAGGTCATCACCGCGGCCCGCGAGGCCGGTCTGGTGACGAAGTCCAACCTGATCCTGGGCATGGGCGAGACGCCGGACGAGGTCACCGAGGCGTTGAGCGACCTGCACGACGCGGGCTGCGAGATCATCACCATCACGCAGTACCTGCGCCCCTCGCCCCGGCACCACCCCGTGGAGCGGTGGGTGAAGCCGGAGGAGTTCGTGACGCACAAGGAGACCGCCGAGGGCATCGGGTTCTCCGGTGTCATGGCCGGTCCCCTGGTCCGCTCGTCCTACCGCGCCGGGCGGCTCTACGCGCAG
This sequence comes from Actinosynnema sp. NPDC023794, assembly GCF_040639675.1. Taxonomy (NCBI): domain Bacteria; kingdom Bacillati; phylum Actinomycetota; class Actinomycetes; order Pseudonocardiales; family Pseudonocardiaceae; genus Actinosynnema; species Actinosynnema sp. NPDC023794. Next base: position 272,896 of record NZ_JBFAFR010000005.1, read on the forward strand.
GCCGTGCAGAAGCGCGGCGACGTGCTGCCGGAGAACCTGCGCCACCTGCTCGAGGCAGGCGGCGCGGCGCAGGAGATCACCTCACTGCTGTCGGCTCGCTGACCACCACGCCGTCCAGCGCTCGGACGTAGTCGGATCCGAACGCGCTGGACGGCGTGTGCGCGCCGGGGGGCGTGTCGGCGAGGCGTTGGATCGCCTTGACCACCGAGTCGGCGGTGAGGTCGTAGGCGTTCGGCCCGGTGAGCGCGGCGCGGACCCGGTGGCCGTCGTCGTCCCAGACCTCGCCGAACACCTCGCAGCGGGTCTTGGCCCTGGTCGGGCCGCTCGGGCCGCCGATGCGCCTGGCCAGCGCCCGACCGAGCCGTTGGGCCAGGTCGGTGCGCAGCAGCGGCGCGGTGAGCGGCTGGAGCTTGCCCAGGACGCCCGGGATCGTGGTGAACGTCGTGATGTTCGGGATGCCGGTGGAGCGGTAGGCCGTGCTCACGTCGCCCCACGGGATGGCGCCGACCTCCCGCGGCCGGTCGCGGAAGTGCGCCGTGCGGCGACGGTGGCCGAGCCGGACGCCGCGGATCTCGCCGTCCACCCGCACCCGTCCCCCACCGCCGGAGCCCTCGACGGCGGTCAGCGCCGTGCCCGTGCTGGCGCCGCCCTGGACCACGAACGCGAGGTCGAGGTGCGTGGCCGTGGGCAGGGCGTCGTGCAGCACGGCGGCGAGGCAGTCGGTGGGGACGACGTCGAACCCGGCGCCGGGCAGCAGCACCACGCCGGCCCGCTTCGCGTCCTCGTCACGCCGGCTGACGGCCTCGAACACGTCGATCTCGCCGGTGATGTCGAGGTAGTGCGTCCCCGACTCCAGGCAGGCGTCCACCATCGGCCCCGAAGTCGACGAGAACGGCCCGGCGCAGTGGGCGACCGCGTCCACGTCCTGGAGCGCTTCCGCCGCGTCCTGCAGGTCGAAGACCCGGTGCTCCAGCCCCAGCCGTTCGGCGAGGGGCCGCACCTTCGCCGCGTCCCGCCCGGCCAGCACCGGCCGCAACCCCCGTCGCACGGCCAGTTCCGCGACCAGCGTGCCGGTGAACCCGTAAGCGCCGTAAACCATCCACGTCATGCGCTAGAAGCTACTCGTAGGTAGCTAAGCCGACGACCGACGCCGCACCACGACGCTCCCGACCACCAGCAACGCGCCCAACACGCAGACGGGAGCGGCCCAGGCCAACCGCTCCAACCTCAACCGGCCGCAGATCTCGACGAACGCCGCACCCTCCGCCTCGACCGCGACGCGGTCGAACCCCATGCCCACGCTGTTGCCGCAGGCGACGGAGAACCCGGACGGCGAGTCGGTGGACAGGGGCAGCAGCATGATCAGCAACCCGGCCAGGAAGAACGCAACACCGACCACCGCGGTGACGGCCCTGGGCGACATGCGAAGAAGTTACGTCTTCGCCACGTCCGCGCATAGGGGGATGCCACATAGGGGGACCGGGTTAGCAGCCCCTAATGGGCCATCCGGCCTACTCGGGGCGAACGGGCGCGGTGGCGCGCCGAACGGTCCCGAAAACCCCAGGTCCGATCAGCCCAACCATTCGCGACAACGATATTTTCAGGGAATCTTCAGCACACGACCACAGCCGTAAAAGGATAATCACTCCATCGAGTGACTTGTTTTCCGCCGGCACCACCCAATACGCCCAATCCCGCACCTGAGGGTGCATCTCCACACCTCATCGCCCGCGCCGAGCGGTCCCACCGCTGAACTCAGACCGCTTGCCGCTCGCCGATCGCCTTCACCATTCCACCCGTCCAGGGGTCACGGTCAATGCACCTCCGCCGCCACGAAGGAGATCCGACTGCCGTGAACAGCGTTGAAGACCGCACCCTGCTGACCGCCCTGGAACGTCGCCTGGCCGCCGCACTGGGCGGCAGCACCCGATTCGGCCGCCTCGCCCTGCGCTGGCCCGCCGCGGCGGCGCGACGGGCCGACACCACGGTCGCGTTCCGCACCAACGACGTCGGCGGCTACGGCCCGATCCCGCTCGACCGGACCCTGGACGTCACCATCATCACCACCCGCTTCGCCCGGATCCCCGAGTTCGCCCGCACCGACGAGCTGAAGCAGTCCCGCCTGATCCCCTGCGCCGACCACGAGCGCGAACAGCTGCTCACCGCACCGATCCCGATGGACCGCTGGATCGCGTTCGGGACCACCGTCGCGGGCCGCACCTACCGCCTGCGCGAAGGCCGCTGGCACGCCGACTGACCGCGTCACGGCTCGTGTTTGGTGGACCGTGCTCAGGTCATCCAGCCGTCGAAGCTGATGTTCACGGTCGCGCCCCGGAGGAAGTAGTCGGGCAGGCCGAACATCCGGCGGAATCGACCACCTCGGGACAGCCGGCCACCACTTCCTCGAACCTGGCTGACACTGCGTGTTGTGGACAACTTTCCGCAATCGCGTTTCCGCGCCTCGTGGCTGCTGTTGCCGACATGGCGACGACCTCCGCGCTGCACCACTACCCGGTGAAGGGCTGCGCCGGACTCCGTTCGTCCCCTGGTGCTCGCCCAGCGACCGCCGCGCACGGCATTCGACGGCCACATGCTCGACGTCGCGCCGACGGCAACTCCGCCGAAGGCGACTTCCGCCTGTCCTCGGAGAGCGCTGAGACCGAACGACACACCGCACCGCCCGAAGAGCGCACCTGCGGGCGAAGCGAGGCGCGACAGCGCTGAAGCGAAGCCGGCCGAGGCGGGGCCGGGGGCGCCTGCCCCGGCGGGGATCCGGGGGCGGAGCCCGCCGGCCGGGGCGCGGGGGTTGCACCCCCGCACTGGCGCAGTGGGCGCGGCAGGATTCGAACCTGCGACCGCTCGGGTGTAAACCGAGTGCTCTTCCGCTGAGCTACGCGCCCCCGAAGCGCCGGCCGGCTCGCAGCCGGCGCCGGACGGTATCAGGACAACGCCGCCACGGCCTTCTTCCACGCCTCCTGGTCGCGCGCCTCACCGGGGGCGTTCACCTCGGCGTAGCGGACCACGCCGGCGGTGTCGATGAGGAACGTGCCGCGGTTCGCCAGACCCGCCTGCTCGTTGAACACGCCGTAGTCCTGGGCCACCTGCCCGTGCGGCCAGAAGTCCGACAGCAGCGGGAACTGGTAGCCCTCTTGGGCCGCCCACGCCTTCAAGCTGAACGGCGTGTCCACCGACACACCGAGCACCTGCACGTTCTCGTCCTCGTACACGGCCAGCTCGTCGCGCACCTGGCACAGCTCGCCGGTGCAGGTTCCGCTGAAAGCGAACGGGTAGAACACCAGCAGCACGTTGCGCTCGCCTCGGAACGAGGACAGCGTCACGGGCTGCTTGTTGTAGTCGTTGAGCGTGAAGTCAGGTGCCTGCGCGCCGACCTCGACCATGCAACCCTCCACGGATACCGGGCAACCCGAAGAACGGGCTCCACCCGATCGGGGAGCCCGCCGTCGAGCCTAGGGCATGGCTGGCGGTCGCCGTGCCCGGTCGCGGTCAGCGCTTCGTCTTGGCCGACTTCGGCGCGACGAGCCTGATCGCGGACCAGTCACCGCTGGCCGGGATGTTGGAGGTCTGGGCGAGCCCCGCGGTGGACACGGCTTCGGCGATGTCACTCGGCTCGACGTGACCGGCCCGGCCTGTCTTGGGCGTCAACACCCAGATCACGCCGTCGTCGGACAGGGCGGTGGTGGCGTTGATCAAGGCGTCGGCGAGGTCGCCGTCCTCCTCGCGCCACCACAGCAGGACCACGTCCATGACCTCGTCGGAGTCCTCATCGAGCAGATCACCGCCCACCCGCTCCTCGATCGCGGCACGGAGGTCGTCGTCGACGTCCTCGTCCCAGCCGATCTCCTGGACCACGCTGCCCGGTTCGATCCCGAGCCTGTCGGCGACACCGATCTTGCCGGCGTCTTCCGCGGCGACCACGGCTTCCACTCCTCCAAGTACACAAGAGCGGCAGCCGGGGTACGACTGCCGCGATGTCACTACCAGTCGCGGCTAGCGAACACTGTCAGCCCCACCACGCGCAACCGTAACGGCCAAGACACGCCGCATCGGGTACCCCCGAGTGAGGCGCTCGGACCGCATGAGGCACGCTCTGCACACCTCCTATTCGCGCGCGCGAGAGAAACGATCCAGAGTTACTCACCGGTAGAGGTGACGGGACCGTGACTGTCGGGCGACGATGGAGTTGAGAAGACCCCGGAACGAGGAGATCCCTTGGCCCCGCAGAACCCCCCCGAGCGGGTACGCGTCATCCGTGACGGTCTGGCCGCCCACCTCCCCGACATCGACCCGGAGGAGACCGCGGAGTGGCTGGAGTCGTTCGACGCCGCGCTCAAGGGCGGCGGGCAGCAGCGCGCCCGCTACCTGATGCTGCGGCTGCTCGAGCGGGCCAGGGAGAGCCACGTCGGCGTCCCGTCGCTGACCAGCACGGATTACGTGAACACCATTCCCACCGAGCGCGAGCCGTGGTTCCCCGGCGACGAGGAGGTGGAGCGCCGCTACCGGGCCTGGATCCGGTGGAACGCGGCGATGACCGTGCACCGCGCGCAGCGGCCCGGCGTCGGCGTCGGCGGTCACATCTCGACCTACGCGTCGTCGGCGAGCCTCTACGAAGTCGGCTTCAACCACTTCTTCCGGGGCAAGGACCACCCCGGCGGCGGTGACCACGTGTTCGTGCAGGGCCACGCCTCTCCCGGCGTGTACGCCCGAGCGTTCCTCGAAGGCCGGCTGTCCGCCGAGCAGCTCGACGGCTTCCGCCAGGAGTTCTCGCACGCGGGACCGGGCGGCGGCCTGCCGTCGTACCCGCACCCGCGGCTGATGCCGGACTTCTGGGAGTTCCCCACCGTGTCCATGGGCCTCGGCCCGATGAACGCGATCTACCAGGCGCGGTTCAACCGCTACCTGCGCGACCGCGGTATCAAGGACACGTCCGACCAGCACGTCTGGGCGTTCCTCGGCGACGGCGAGATGGACGAGCCGGAGTCTCGCGGCCTGCTCCAGGTCGCGGCGAACGAGCAGCTGGACAACCTGACCTTCGTGGTGAACTGCAACCTGCAGCGCCTCGACGGCCCGGTCCGCGGCAACGGCAAGATCATCCAGGAGCTGGAGGCGTTCTTCCGCGGCGCGGGCTGGAACGTCATCAAGGTCATCTGGGGCCGCGAGTGGGACTCGCTGCTGCACGCCGACCGCGACGGCGCGCTGGTCAACCTGATGAACACGACGCCGGACGGCGACTACCAGACGTACAAGGCCAACGACGGCGCCTACGTCAAGGAGCACTTCTTCGGGCGCGATCCGCGCACGAAGGAGCTGGTCGCGCCGATGTCCGACGACGAGGTGTGGAACCTCAAGCGCGGCGGGCACGACTACCGCAAGGTCTACGCGGCGTACAAGGCGGCGGTGGAGCACCACGGCCAGCCGACGGTCATCCTCGCCAAGACGATCAAGGGCTACGGCCTGGGCCCGCACTTCGCGGCGCGCAACGCCACGCACCAGATGAAGAAGATGACCCACGAGGACCTGAAGCTCTTCCGGGACAGCCTGCGCATCCCGATCGAGGACAAGGACCTGGACCCGTACCTGCCGCCGTACTACCACCCCGGCAAGGACTCCCCGGAGATCCAGTACCTGCTGGAGCGGCGCAAGCAGCTCGGCGGGTTCGTGCCGGAGCGGCGGACCAAGTCCAAGGCGCTGGTGCTGCCCGGCGACAAGGTCTACGACGTGATCAAGCGGGGCTCGGGCAAGCAGGAGGTCGCCACCACGATGGCGTTCGTCCGGCTGGTCCGCGACCTGGCCAAGGACCCGGAGATCGGCGGCCGGATCGTGCCGATCATCCCGGACGAGGCGCGCACGTTCGGCATGGACTCGATGTTCCCGGCGCAGAAGATCTACAACCCGAACGGGCAGATGTACACCTCCGTGGACGCCCAGCTGATGCTGGCGTACAAGGAGAGCGAGCAGGGTCAGATCCTGCACGAGGGCATCAACGAGGCCGGTTCGACCTCGTCGTTCACCGCGGCGGGCACGTCCTACGCCACGCACGGCGAGCCGATGATCCCGATCTACATCTTCTACTCGATGTTCGGGTTCCAGCGGACCGGTGACGGCCTGTGGGCGGCGGCGGACCAGATGGCGCGCGGTTTCGTGCTCGGCGCCACGGCCGGTCGCACCACGCTGACCGGCGAGGGGCTGCAGCACGCCGACGGGCACTCGTTGCTGCTGGCGCACACCAACCCGGCCGTGGTGGCGTACGACCCGGCGTGGTCGTTCGAGGTGGCGCACATCGTCAAGGACGGCCTGCGGCGGATGTACGGCGAGAACGCCGAGAACATCTTCTACTACATGACCGTCTACAACGAGCCGTACCAGCAGCCGGCCGAGCCCGAGGGCCTGGACGTGGACGGCCTGCTCAAGGGCCTGTACCGGTACCAGGTGGCGCCGGCGCAGTCCGGTCCGAGGGCCCAGCTGCTGGCCTCGGGCGTGGCGATGCCGTGGGCGGTCAAGGCGCAGCAGGTGCTGGCCGAGGAGTGGGGCGTGCAGGCCGACGTGTGGTCGGCGACGTCGTACTCGGAGCTGCGGCGCGAGGCGGTCGAGGTCGACCGGCACAACCTGCTGCACCCCGACCAGGAGCCCCGCGTGCCGTACGTCACGCAGGCGCTGGCGGACGCGGCGGGTCCCGTGGTGGCGGTGTCGGACTGGATGAGCGCGGTGCCGGACCTGATCCGGCCGTACGTGCCGACCGACATGACCACGCTGGGCACCGACGGGTTCGGCTTCTCCGACACCCGGCCGGCGGCGCGGCGGCACTTCCTGGTCGACACCGAGTCGATCGTGGTGGCCACGCTGGCGGCGCTGGCCAAGCGCGGCGAGATCCAGCAGTCGCTGGTCGTGCAGGCGGCCCGGAAGTACAAGATCGACGACGTGGGCGCGGCGGGCCCGTCCACCTCGGACGCCGGTCTGGCCTGATGGTCACCCTCGGGGGCGGCACGCGCGGTGACGCGGGTGCCGCCCCCGAGGTGTCTCCGCAGTAGTGCGGCCGACCAGCGGAAGAATCCGCTTTGCCGCTGCGGGATGTGATCCGCCCCATAGACTTGCCCCACAAACCGGCGTTCCAACGAGGGGTCGGGGTGGGGACGCAGCCGCAGCACGCGTTGCACCGCACGGTCGTGGTCGTCGACGTGTCCGCGTTCAGCCGGCGGTTGCGCGTGCCGCAGGAGGAGATCAGGCGCGGGCTGTACGCGGCGCTGGAGGCGGCGTTCGACGACAACGGGCTGGACTGGTCGGCGACGCACCACGAGGACCGCGGCGACGGGGTGTTCGTGCTCGTGCCGCCCGACGTGCCGAAGAGCCGGGTGGTCGACGGCCTGCCGCACGCGCTGCTCGGCGAGCTCCGCCGGTACAACGCGACCCGCAACGATGACGCCCGCATCCGGCTCCGGATGGCGATCACGGCGGGCGAGGTGCAGCACGACGAGCACGGCGTGGTCGGCGACGAGGTGACGCTGGCGTTCCGGCTGCTCGACTCCAAGCCGCTGCGGGAGGCGCTCGACCGCTCGACGGCGGTGTTCGCGCTGATCGTCTCCGACCGGTTCTACGACGACGTGGTGCGGCCCGACCCGGCGCTGGACCCCGAGTCGTTCCGCCGCGTGAGCGTGGACGTCAAGGAGGTCCACGGGCGCGCGTGGCTGCACGTGCCGGACCGCTCCGCGCCGGCGCGGGCCCCGAAGCCGGAGAGGGCGCCACGCCCGCGCCGCAAGCCGCCGTGGGCGCGTCTCGGGTTGATCGTGCTGCTGGTCGGGGCGGGCGCGGTGGACGCCTTCGGCGCGCGACCGCCCGTCGTGCCGCCCTGCCCTCCCCCGGTCCAGTTGAACGTGCTGGTGTCGGCCGAGAAGGAGGCGGTGGTCCGCTCGCTCGCGCTGGAGCTGGAGAACGACTCCGCGGGCTGCAAGGAGTTCAACGTGCTGGTGTTCACGGGCAAGTCGTCCGACCAGGGCGCGGCCGAGGCGCTGGGTCGCGGCTGGCAGCCGGGCGACCTGACGAAGGAGGGCCCCGAGCCGCACGTGTGGCTGCCGGACAGCACCGCCGAGGTGCGGGCGATCGAGGACGCCTTGAGCCGGCGCCCGGACGTGGAGCTGCACGTCCGGGCGGGGGTGGCGCTGTCGCCGGTGGTGCTGGGCGCGTCGGAGGACCTGGCCGCGCAGATCGCACCGGACGACGAGTTCGAGTGGCGGCACGTGACGCGGCCCGCGGCGGTGGACACGTCCTCGGGCGTGGGCCTGCTGGCGGCCACCGCGCTGGCGCAGGCGGAGCTCGGCCCGGACCTGGACTCGCCCCGCGCGGCGCGGGTGCTGCACGACGTCACCCGGCGGACGAGCACCGGCACGCCGTGCGTCGGCGACGTGGCGCTGGTCGGGTCGGAGCAGGCGGTCGCGGACACCGACGGCTGCCGGGTGCTCTACCCCCGCGACGGCGCGCTGGTGCTGGATCACCCGTTCGTGGAGGTCGCACGGCCGCAGCGGCCGAACCCGCGGCGGCAGCGGATCGTGCACCGGCTGCTGGAGCACCTGCGGTCGCCCTCCGCCCAGGACCAGTTCAAGCGCGCGGGTTTCCGCGACCTGGACTGGAACGTGATCGCGCGACCGGGTTCCGGCGTGCGGCCCGATCGACCGCAGGCGCTGTCACCCCAACCGCACCCGAGTGCGGTGCGTGAGGCGTGGGAGGCCGCGAGCAGGCCCCGGGTGATCGGGGTGGCCGGTGACGGCTCGGCGGCGGCGGACCTGTTCGCGTCCCGGGTGGAGGCGTTGGCCGGCCCGCGTGACCGGGTGGTGCCCCTGCCGTTGACCGGAGGCGTGTTCGAAGCGGGCGCCGAGGAGCACGCGCACGTCGTCGTGCTGGTGTCGGCGACGGGGGTCCCGTCGATCCCCAAGACCGTCCGCGGTCCCGTCCGGGTGGTGGCCGTCGGGTTCGCGGAGGGCGCGTGCGCGGTCTCAGCGCCTCTCTACGAGGCCGTGACGGCCCACGGGGGAACGTGCCAGGAGATCGTCGACCGGAACGGCTCCGGGGCGGCTCAGCGCCAGGAAGACGCCTTGGACGCCATAGCGCGCGCTGCTTGGGGAGGGTGACGTGATCCGTGTTCTGCTGCCGCTGGTGGCCCTCCTGGCCGCCTGCACGACCCCGGTCCGGGACGACGCGAAGGACGGCGTCGGGCCGATCACCTTCGTGGACGGCCGCGACACCACCGCGAACAGGCAGGTGCACGAGCTGGTCGACCGCTGGAACGAGCAGGCCAGCAGGCGCGAGCAGGTGAAGTTCGTGGAGATGCCGACGTCCACCGACGCCCACCGGGCCCAGCTGACCGCGCGGGCGCAGGACCTGGAGGGCGTGCGCGGCAGCCCGGAGTGCTACGACGTGATGGCCGTGGACATGGTGTGGACGGTGCCGTTCGCCGCGGCCGGGCACTTGGAGCCGCTGGACCCGGTCGAGTTCGGCGTGGACCGGATGCTGCCGGAGGCGGTGGACGCGGCGAGGTCTCCGGACGGGGGCAAGCTGTGGGCGATCCCGTGGCGCGCCGACGCCGGGTTGCTCTACTACCGCCGGGACGTGCTCGAGCAGGAACGGGTGGAGCCGCCGACCTCGTGGGAGGAGCTGCGGCGGCAGGCGAGCGAGATCGCGCCGCTCTACGGTCTGCACGGCTTCGTCGGCCAGTTCCGGCGCTACGAGGGCCTGGTCGTGAACATGGCCGAGGCGGTCTGGGCGCACGGCGGCGACCTGGAGCGCCTGGACGCCGCCGAGACGAAGGCGGGCGTGCGCGCCGTCGCCGACGGCTTCGCGCAGGACTGGATCCCGCACGAGGCCCGCGACCACGACGAGCTCGCCTCGCTGGAGGCGTTCCAGTCCGGCCGGGCGCTGTTCATGCGCAACTGGCCGTTCGCCGGGCCGGTGCTCAAAAGCGACGGGTCGAAGGTGTCCGGCAAGTGGGACGTGGTCGCGCTGCCGTGGCCCAGCGCGCTGGGCGGGTGGAACCTGGCCGTGTCGCGGTGCTCGGCGAACCAGAAGACCGCCCGCGAGTTCATCAAGTTCATCACCCGCGACGACAACCAGCGGCGCATGGGCGAGCTCGCCGGGTGGGCGCCCACCTCCCGGGCGCTGTACGAGGAGCCGGACCTGGTGCCGCGCGAGCTGCGGGACAGCCTGCTCGCCGCCCGGATCAGGCGCCCGTCGCCGCACTACGACGAGCTGACCGGCGTGATGCAGGAGAGCCTGCACCACGTGCTGGACAACCCGGGTTCCGTCGACCAGTCGCTGGACCAGCTCGCGGACGACCTCGCCAGGGCCGCCGAGGGCCGCTAGGCGGTGGTTGCGCAGGACCGTCAGGCGGTGGCCGCGCAGCCGTCAGGCGGTGGCCTCCTCGACGCGCTTGGTGGTCTGCTTCGCGGCGCGGTTCCAGTCGATCCAGCCGCGGATCACCAGGACGGCGAAGATCGTGTAGACCAGGGCGCTGAACCACAGCCCGGACTGGATCTGCAACGGCACGCCGATCGCGTCCACCACCAGCCACACCAGCCAGAACTCGACCAGGCCGAGCCCCTGGAGGGTGAAGGCGAGCACGGTCCCGACGAAGATCGCGGCGTCCGGCCACGGCGCCCACGAGGCGTCCAGCGCGTCCAGCAGCAGCGCGAACCCGACCGTGCCGAGGACGAAGGCCGCCGCCACGGCGAGGCGCTCCTTCGCGGTGCCCTTGCGGACCACCACGCCGAACACCGGGTCACGCCGGCGCGCCCACGCCCACCAGCCGTAGAGCGTGATCAGCGCGATCACCACCTGGCGCGCGGCCGTGCCGCCGAGCTGCGCGGACACGTACACCACGAACAGCAGCGCGACCGAGACCAGCTGCACGGGCCACGTCCAGAGCGAGCGCTTCTGCGCCAGGTACACCACCACCAGCGCGAAGACCTGGCCGATGAACTCGGCCCAGGACACCTTCTGCCCGAACACCGTGAAGCCCTGCTCCATCAAGACGTGCACCGCGACCTCCATCCCCGACAGGCGTCCCCGGGGCATGGCAGGCCAACCGCACGCGCGCCTCCCATCCGGACTTTCACCGTCGGCCCCGGAATTCCACCGGGTCAACCGCCCTGGTGGGCGGGTCGCGGGCTGTCACCGCCGGTTCGGATTTCCACCGAGCCCCGGAGCGCGTGTCTCTCATTGCGTCGGAACATCATCTCGCCCGGAACTGTTCCTGGGGTGATCGACGGCACAGTGCGCACGATCCGAGAACGCACCCACTCCTGGTCATCTCGACTTCAGGGCCGGTACACCGGCGGCCGGTAGCTTCCGCCGAATGCGAATCCTGCTCATGGCCGCGGTGGTGCCGCTGCTCATCGCCTCCTCACCCGGGCCGGACGTGGTCGTGCCGGTCGCGCAGACCCGCGCGTTCGTCGACGACGCGTCCGGGCTCCCGGCCCACGCCGACGCCGACGACCCGGCGATCTGGGTGCACCCGCGCTCGGCGCGGCAGAGCGTCGTGCTGGGCACGTTGAAGGAGGGCGGCTTGGCCGCGTTCGACCTGGCCGGTCGGACCCTGGGCACCTACCCGGCGCCGCTGCCGCCGACGCCGGGGGCCAAGCCCGGCCGGTTCAACAACGTCGACGTGCTCAGCGGGGTCTCACTGGGCGGGGCGCCGGTCGGCGGGCGCTCCCGTGACCTGGCGTTCGTCAGCGACCGCGGCCGTGACCGGATCCGGGTCTACGAGATCGACGGTCGCGGCGCGGCGGCGGGCGCCGCGGTCGTGCGGGACGTGACCGACCCGGGCGCGCGGCCGGTGTTCTCCTCGTCGGAGGAGGAGGTGGACGACCAGCACACCGCGTACGGGTTGGCGTCCGGGTTCGTCGGCCGCACGCCGGTGGTCGTGACGAACCGCCGCAGCGAGACCAGGGTCGCGTTGCTGCGCGTGACGGCGGGTCCGGGCGGTTCGGTCGGCACGGCGGTGGTGTCGACGCTCGACCTGCCGTCGTCGTTCCCGCTGCCCGACGGCACGACCTGGACGCCGTGCGGCGAGCCGGGTGAAGGCCCCCAGTTGGAGGGCATGGTGGTCGACTCCGAGCACGGCGTGCTGTACGCGGCGCAGGAGGACGTCGGCATCTGGCGCGTGCCGCTGCGGGCGACCGGGTTCGGCAGGCCCGCGCTGATCGACAAGGTTCGCTCGTTCGGGGTACCGCAGACCTACGACCCGGAGACCGAGGAGTGCTCGGTGTCCGGTGCCGACCCCGGGTTCGGTGGCCGTCACCTGACCGCCGACGCCGAGGGGCTGACCGTCGGCGACGACTACCTGATCGCGTCCAGCCAGGGTGACTCGCGGTTCGTGGCCTATGAGCGGACCGGCCGCAACTCGTACGTCGGCGAGTTCGTGGTCGGGGCGGGCCGGGGGAACGACTCGGTCGAGCACTCCGACGGCGCGCACCTGGTGACGGCCGACCTCGGCCCGGCTTACCCGGAAGGGCTGCTTGTGGTGCACGACGGCGAGCGCGCGCCGGCTGCGGGTGACTTGCCGACGACCGGGTTCGCGTACGTGAGCTGGGAGGACGTGCTGGACGAGTTGGACTGACCCGCGAGCGCCGGTACGGCTGGGTTCGGCGCCGGTACGGCCCGATTTGACATGGGGCCACTCACGGGCACTCCAGGCCGGCCGAAGCCATGTCAAATCGGGCCTCTGCGGGGAGGTCGGGTCCGTCGCGGTGCGGGGGATGGGGCGTCGGTGGGTCCGCTGCGGGTCCGTTGTGCGGCGGTCCGGGTGACGGCGTCGCTAGGCGCGGAGGTGTCAGAGCCCTTCGGGGCGCGGCGGCACCTGCATGCCGGCGGGCGGGGTCGGCGGGTCCACCTGGGCCTGCCTGACCGGGCGGGCGGCGGCCGTCACGGGCTCCTGCGCGCGAGCCGTCGCCGAGTCCTCCGAGCGACGCGGCGCGGGCGTGATGTGCGCCGACTCCTCCTGGATGCGGTTGAGCCAGCCCTCCCAGCGCTGCTGCATCGGGCGGATGAGGCCGCCGCCGACGCCGATCACGATGACGCCGCCGACCGTGGCCAGCACCGTGATCAGGACCGGCATGGTGACCGCGACGGCGATGCCGAGCTGGTTGAGCGCGGCGATGACACCGAGCGCGACGATGAAGCCGTACGTGATGTTGCCCAGGATCCGCGCGTACGGGCGGCCACCCAGCGCGCCGGTCACCAGGCCCTTCAGCGCCTTGCCGACCGCGGCGGCGACGAGCACCAGGACGATGGCCACCACGATGCGCGGCAGGTACGCGATGACGTCGTTGAGCAGGGCGCTCACCGCGTTCCCGGTGCCGAACACGCCGAACGCGAGCTGCAGGGCGATCAGCAGCACGAAGTAGTAGACCAGCTTGACGATCAGGTTGGAGGCGTCGATCGGGGACTTCGACATCGCGCCACCGAGGCCGGAGCGCTCCACGAGCCGGTCGAAGCCGACCCGCTTGAGCAGGAACCCGACCGCCTTCGCCAGCGCCTTGGCGATCAGCCAACCGATGAGCAGCACGACCAGGAAGCCGAGGAGTTTCGGCACGAACGTGGCCACCATCGTCCACGCCTGCCCGAGTCCTTCGGTGATCTGGGTACCCACGACGACCCTCCTTCGCTTTCGCTTGTGGTCGAGATCGTTTCTCAGCGCGCATCACCCGGCAACCTGAAGTGGTGGCACGAAAGGGTGACTGACGTGGCGGTTCTCGCGCCGGCAGTCCAGAGTGGAATCACCGGTGGGGACCGGGGAGAGGGAAACGCCCGGCGCGGGAATTCTCGCGCCGGGCGTTTTCGCGTGGGCTGTTTCGCGTCAGTTGCCGATCGCGGTTCAGAACTGCGCGGACAGGCCCCGGCCGGCCAGGTAGGCCTGCACGTGCTCCGCCGAGGTCGCCTGGTTCACGTCCGGCCTCGGGTCGCCGGGGCAGTTGGAGCTGCTCGGCGGCAGCACGCCGTCGATGAGGTACCGGTTGACGGCCCGGTTCACGCACGCGTTGCCGCTGCCGTAGAGGCCGTGCTTGCCCTCGTCCCGCACGGTGACCAGGTTGTGCCCGAGCCGTTCCGCCATGGCCGGTCCGCTCTCGTACTGGGTCTGGGTGTCGCCCTCCGCCTGCACGATCACGCCGACGGGGTAGCCGTGCCGCTTGAGCGCCACGGGGGGCTCCGGCGGCGTGAAGCTGCGGAACGCGCACGTCGTCGGAGCCGCGCGCAGGACGCCGAAGCCGTAGGGGTAGCGATCGCGGAAGACCCTCATGTCCTCGTAGTACGTCTCCAGGTCGGTCGGCCAGTCGACCTCGCACGTCACCGTGTGGAACACGCCGGAGACCAGCTCCTCACGCGCCTCGCCCGCCATCAGCGCGCCGGACTCGGACGGCGTGCCCGCCTTCAGCCCGGCCACCAGCACCGCGAGCTCGGACCACAGTGGACGGTACCGCGCGCCGACGCCGACGGCCGCGTCGAAGCGGGTGCGGTCCTGCTCGCCGACCGGGGCCTGCGCGAGGGCCGTCGCGACCGCCTCGACGGTGCCCACCACCTCTTCGGCGGTCGCGCCGAGGGCGAACCGGTCGTGGTGCTCGGCGGCCCAGGCCGACCACGCCTCGACGTTGCGCCGGTACGCCACCGCCTGCGCCCGGAACTGCTCGCGCCAGACCCACTCCGGGTGCACGGCCGAGTCGAGCACGCTGCGGTCCAGGCGCGTCGGGAACAGGGTGCCGTACACCGCGCCGAGGTAGGTGCCGTAGGAGTAGCCCAGGTAGTTGATCTTCTCCTCGCGCAGCACGGCCCGCACCACGTCGAGGTCGCGCGCGGTGTTCGCGGTGTTGACGAACGGCCGGATGCCGCCGGCGGCGCGGTGGCAGGCGTCCTCGGCGGCCTGCGCCTCGGCGGCCCACTTCGGGAACTCGGAATCAGCCGGTCGGGTGTCGATGGTGGCCAGTTCCGGGACCGTGCGGCAGTTCAGCGCGGTCGACCCGCCGACGCCGCGCGGGTCGAACCCGATCAGGTCGTACACCTTCGCCGGCTCGCTGCCGGCCAGGAACGACGGCATGCCGAGGCCCGAACCGCCCGGACCGCCCGGGTTGAGCACGAGGACGCCGCGCCTCCGATCCGGCTCCAGTGCCTTCTTTCGGCTGATGACCAGCGATATCCGTTCGGCGTCCGGCCGTGTGTAGTCCAGCGGCAGCACCAGTTCGGCGCACTCCAGCAACTGCTTGCACGGCGACCAGGCGAGCTGCTGCGAGTGGAACTCGGCCAGCGGATCGCCGCGCCCGGTTCCGAACGACGGCACGACCGCCGTCGCCAGCGCGGCGGCGACCACCAAGCCGACTGACATGTACCTGCGCACAAGACCCTCCCTGGCGAGCCGGTCAGAACGCCACCGACGGTAAGGGGATCGGCGCGGAGCGTCAGGGCGTGTCACTCGTTGGTGGCGTTGTGCGCGCCCGTGCGATCGTGGGGGTATGACCAGCTCAACCGCGTTGTCGCGGGACACCTTGCGAACGCTGCAACGGGCGTCGGGCGACCTGGCCGCGGCGAGCGTGGCCGAGATGGAGGAGCGCCTGCCCTGGTTCCGGCGGATGCCCGCCGACCAGCGGGCCGGCGTGCTGCTGCTGATACAGAACGGGGTCGCCGGGTTCGTGTCCTGGCTGCACGACCCGCAGCAGGCGATCCGGCTGACCGCCGAGGCGTTCCGCTCCGCGCCCAAGGACATCTCGCGGTGGGTGAGCCTGCGGCAGACCGTCGAGCTGGTGCGGATCGCGTTGGAGCTGTTCGAGGAGCTGTTGCCCAGGCTGGCCGAGAACGAGGCCGAACGGGCGTTACTCACCGAAGGCGTGCTGCGGTACGGGCGGGAGATCGCGTTCTCCGCGGCCACGTCGTACGCGGCGGCGGCCGAGGCGCGCGGCGCGTGGGACGCCCGGCTGGAGGCGCTGGTCGTGGACGGCATCGTGCGTGGCGACGCGGAGGAGTCGCTGCTGTCGCGGGCCACCGCGCTCGGCTGGGAACCGGCGGCCGAGGCGACCGTGCTGGTGGGCAACCCACCGTCGGACGACCCGCCGGCGGTGGTGTTCGAGGTGCGCAGCCGGGCGGCCCGCGTGGGGCGGCCGGTGCTGCTGAGCGTGCAGGGCTCGCGGCTGGTCGTGGTGCTCGGCGGCGAGACGGACCGGAGCGAGTCGCTGGTGCGGATCTCCGACGCGTTCGGCCCGGGCCCGGTGGTGGCCGGCCCGACCGTGACGAGCCTGGCCGACGCTCACCGGAGCGCGAGCGACGCGTTGTCCGGGCTGCGGGCGGTCGTGGGGTGGCCCGCCGCGCCGCGGCCGGTGCGGTCGCTCGACCTGCTGCCGGAGCGGGCGCTGGCGGGCGATCCGGAGGCCGAGTGGCAGCTGGTCGACCGGGTGGCCAGGCCGCTGGAGGAGGCGAGCGGCTCGCTGCTGGAGACGGTGGACGCGTTCCTCGAGGTGGGCGGCGTGCTGGAGGCGTGCGCGCGGAAGCTGTTCGTGCACCCGAACACGGTGCGCTACCGGCTCAAGCGGGCCACCGAGTTGACCGGGCGCAACGCGAACGACCCCCGTGACGCCCTGGTGCTGCGGGTCGCGCTCGCCGTGGGACGGCTGGCCCGTGCCCGCGGCCTCTGGTGACCCGGGAGGACGACCCCCGTCCGAGTGTGACGGACGACGCATCCTCGTTTGAGCCGGGATCGACAACACGCGACGTCGTTCTACGTTCATCTACGAGTCACATTTGTAGAGACCCTACAACCCACGGCCGCTGGTTTCGTCAGTGGCGACATCACCGGAAAGCACCCCGAGCGTGTTCAGTGAGCGGGTGATCGCGCTCCTCGCCCCCGGACAGGGGTCCCAGACACCCGGCATGCTCACCCCCTGGCTCGAGGTCGAGGGGGCCGCCGAGCGCGTTGCCGCGTGGTCCGAGGTGACCGGTCTCGACCTGGCCCGGCTGGGCACCACGGCGGACGCGGACGAGATCAAGGACACCGCCGTCACCCAGCCGCTGGTGGTCGCGCTCGCCCTGCTGGCCTACGAGGAGCTGCGCCGCCGGGTCGAACTGCCCGCCGACACCATCGTCGGCGGCCACTCGGTGGGCGAGTTGGCCGCCGCCGCCATCGCGGGCGTGCTGAGCACCGACGACGCCGTGGCGCTCGCCGCCGTGCGCGGCGCCGAGATGGCCGCCGCCTGCGCGTTGACGCCGACCGGCATGGCCGCGGTGCTCGGCGGCGAGGAGGACGAGGTGCTGGCCCGGCTCGACGAGCTCGGCCTGGTCGGCGCGAACCGCAACGGCGCGGGCCAGATCGTGGCCGCGGGCCCGTTGGACGCGCTGGCCGCGCTCGTCGAGCAGCCGCCCGGCCGGGCGAAGATCCGCACGCTGAAGGTCGCGGGCGCGTTCCACACCCGGTTCATGGCGCCCGCCGAGGAGGCGTTGCGCGCCCGCGCCGCCGGGATCGTGGTGAAGGACGCCGCGCTGCCCCTGCTGTCCAACGCCGACGGCGCCGTGGTGTCCGCCGGCGACGAGGTGCTGAGCCGACTGATCTCCCAGGTGACCCGCCCCGTGCGGTGGGACGCCTGCCAGGCAACCCTGGCCGGGCACGGCGTGACCGCGGTGGTCGAACTGCCGCCCGCGGGCGCGCTGACCGGCCTGGCCAAGCGCGAACTGAAGGGCACACCCACCTTGGGCCTCAAGACCCCCGACCAGCTCGACCAGGTCGTCGAGATGATCACGGCGACACCGTCGGAGGTGGCCGAGTGACCACCTTCTCGATGCCGACCGCCCAGGTCGGCACCCGCATCCTCGGCCTCGGCAGCTACCAGCCCGAGACGATCGTCAGCAACCACGACCTGAGCCTGCGGATGGACACGTCCGACGAGTGGATCCGCGACCGGGTCGGCATCGCCAACCGCCGCGTGGCCAAGCCGGACGAGCTGCTGGTCGACATGGCGGTCGAGGCGGGCGTCAAGGCCGTGGCCGACGCCGGGTTGACGCCGTCCGACATCGGCGCGGTCATCGTGGCCACCTGCACCATGCCGTCCCAGATCCCCAACGCCGCGGCGCAGGTCGCCGACCGGATCGGGATCGCGGGCGCGCCCGCGTTCGACATGAACGCCGCGTGCGCGGGCTTCTGCTACGCCCTGGGCACCGCATCGGACCTGGTGCGGGCGGGCACGGCGAAGCACGTGCTGGTCATCGGCGCGGAGAAGCTGACCGACTGGGTCGACCCCGACGACCGGTCCACCGCGATCATCTTCGCCGACGGCGCGGGCGCGGCGGTCGTGGGACCGTCCGACGAGCCGGCCATCGGCCCGGTGTCGTGGGGCAGCGCCGGCGACCTCGTCGACATGATCCACATCAAGGACCGGGCGTCGTTCATCTTCCAGGAGGGCCAGTCGGTCTTCCGCTGGGCGACCACGCAGATCGCGCCGATCGCCCTCAAGGCGATCGAGCTGGCCGGCCTGCAGGTGTCCGATGTGGACGTCTTCGTGCCGCACCAGGCGAACCTGCGCATCATCGAGGCCATCGCGAAGCGGTTGCACGCCAAGGGTGCGCGTGAAGACCTCGTGATCGCGCGTGACATCGTGGACTCCGGCAACACCTCGTCGGCTTCGATCCCCCTCGCGCTGGACCACATGCGCGCGGCGGGAGAGGTGCGCAGCGGTGACGTGGCGCTGCTCGTCGGCTTCGGAGCCGGCCTGTCCTACGCGGGACAGGTCGTCCGGCTGCCGTGACCGCAATCCGAGACTCCGGTGGGACCAACCAGCCGGCGATGCAAGAAGGAAGGGATTTTCAGTGAGCAACGAGGACATCCAGAAGGGGCTCGCCGAGATCGTCGAGGAGGTCGCCGGTGTCGAGGCGGCCGACGTGACGGCTGACAAGTCCTTTGTGGACGACCTGGACATCGACTCGCTGTCCATGGTGGAGATCGCCGTGCAGGCCGAGGACAAGTTCGGCGTGAAGATCCCGGACGACGAGCTGGCCAACCTCAAGACCGTGGGCGATGCGGTCAACTACATCGCCAGCAACGCATGACCAGTAGCAACGATGTCGTCGTCACCGGGCTGGGTGCCACCACCCCGCTCGGTGGCGACGTCGCCACCACCTGGGATGCGCTCCTGGCCGGCCGCAGCGGTGTGAAGCCGCTGATCGGGGGCTTCGCGGAGCGGTTCGAGCTGCCCGTGCGGATCGCCGCGCAGCTCGCGGTCGAGCCGACCGAGGTGCTGCCGCGCGTCGAGGCGCGCCGGCTCGACCGCTGCGAGCAGGTCGCGGTGGTCGCCGCCCGCCAGGCGTGGGCGGACTCGGGGCTCGGCGAGGACGAGGTCGACCTGGAGCGGCTGGGTGTCGTGATCGGCACCGGCATCGGCGGCGCGATGACGCTGCTGGACCAGGACGACCTGATCGAGGCGTCCGGCCTGCGCAAGGTCTCGCCGCTGACCGTGCCGATGCTCATGCCCAACGGCCCGGCCGCGCACGTCGGCCTGGACCTGAAGGCACGCGCGGGCGTGCACGCGCCGGTGTCGGCCTGCGCGTCCGGCGCCGAGGCGCTGGCCTGGGCGTGGCGGATGCTGAAGACCGGCGAGGCGGACGTGGTCGTGGCAGGCGGCGCGGAAGCGTGCATCACCACCATCACCATGGCGGGCTTCATCCAGGCCCGGACCATGAGCACCCGCAACGACGACCCGGAACGCGCGTCGCGCCCGTTCGACGTCAACCGGGACGGGTTCGTGCTCGGCGAGGGCGCCGGGATCATGGTGCTGGAGCGCGAGGACTTCGCCCGCGCCCGCGGCGCGCGGATCTACGGCAAGCTCGCGGGCATCGGCACCACCTCCGACGGCTACCACATCACGGCGGCCGACCCGGAGGGCATCGGTCAGTCCCGGGCCATCACGAAGGCGCTCCGCTCCGCGGGCGTCGAGCCGGCCGACGTCGGCCACGTCAACTGCCACGCGACGTCCACCCCGGTGGGCGACGTGATCGAGCCGCAGGCCGTGCGCCGCGCGATCGGCGACCACCCGGTGCTGACCGCGCCCAAGGGCAACCACGGCCACCTGCTCGGCGCCTCGGGCGCGGTGGAGGCGATCACCACGCTGCTGTCGGTCCGCGACGGCATCGTGCCGCCGACGCTGAACCTCGACGACCAGGACCCGAGGGTGCAGCTGGAGGTCGTGACCGGCGAGCCGCGCAAGATCGAGCTGACCGCCGCGGTGAACAACTCGTTCGGGTTCGGCGGGCACAACGTGTCGCTCGTCTTCACCCAGGCCTGACCCGTCCCACGAGGAGCTCCGCGATGACTGCCCTTGCGTCCAGGCCGGTGACCCCGGTCGCGGACGGCGACACCGATCCGCGCGATCCGGAGGTCCGGCTCGCGCAACTGCTCGACCCCGGGTCCGTCGCGCCGCTGCGGCCCCGTGACGGCAGCGGCATGTTCGCCGTGCGCGGCCGGATCAACGGCGCGAAGGTGGTCGCGTACTGCAGCGACGCCACGCGGATGGGTGGCGCGCTCGGTTCCGAGGGGTGCCGGCACATCGTCGAGGCGATCGACGTCGCGGTGCGCGAGCGCACACCGGTGATCGGCGTCTGGCACTCCGGCGGCGCGCGGCTGCCGGAGGGCGTGGAGTCGTTGGACGGCATGGGCCAGATGTTCGCCGCGATGATCCGGGCGTCCGGCCGGGTGCCGCAGATCTCCGTGGTGGTCGGTCCGGCGGCGGGCGGTGGCGCGTACGGCCCGGCGCTGACCGACGTGGTGATCATGGCTCCGGCCGGCAAGGTCTTCGTGACCGGGCCGGACGTGGTCCGCTCGGTGACCGGCGAGCAGATCGACATGGACGGTCTCGGCGGCGCGGAGGCGCACGGGCGCAAGTCCGGTGTCGTGCACGTGATCGCGGACGACGAGCCGGACGCCTACGAGCGGGCGCGCCGGATCACCGGGCTGTTCGCCCAGCCCGGCGTGTTCGACCTGCACTCGGTGCCCGACGGCGACGACCTGCGGGCGTTGCTGCCGGAGCAGCCGCAGCGGGCCTACGACGTCAAGCCGCTGGTGCGGGCGATCCTGGACGACGACTCGTTCGAGGAGTTGCAGGCCAAGTGGGCGCCGAACGTCGTGGTCGGCCTCGGCCGGCTCGGCGGGCGCACGGTCGGCGTGATCGCGAACAACCCGATCCGCAAGGGCGGGTGCCTCGACTCGCTGTCGGCGGAGAAGGCGGCGCGGTTCGTGCGGATGTGCGACGCGTTCGGCGTGCCGCTGCTGGTGCTGGTGGACGTGCCGGGGTACTTGCCGGGCGTCGGCCAGGAGTGGGACGGCGTGGTGCGGCGCGGGGCGAAGCTGCTGCACGCGTTCGGTGAGGCGGTCGTGCCGCGGGTGACGTTGGTGACGCGCAAGTCGTACGGCGGCGCGTACATCGCGATGAACTCGCGTTCGCTCGGCGCCACGGCGGTGTTCGCGTGGCCGATCGCCGAGGTGGCCGTGATGGGGGCCAAGGCCGCGGTCGGCATCCTGCACCGCAAGAAGCTGGCCGCCGTGCCGGACGATGAGCGCGAGGCGTTGCACGCGCGGCTCGTCGAGGAGCACGAGCGGATCGCGGGCGGCGTGGACCGTGCGATCGCGATCGGCGTGGTGGACGAGGTCGTCGAGCCGACCAGGACGCGGCGCAAGCTGGCGCAGGCCCTCGCGGCGGCGCCGGCGGGCCGGGGCGCGCACGGCAACATCCCGTTGTAGGGGGCCGGCGTTCGGTGGGGTCGCCACAGTCGGGGGGCGACCCCACTGCCGTGTTCCGAGCGTTGAACTCAGGGGTCCTGAACGTAGGACTCTCGCGACGCGAACGTAGGACTCACGGGTTCCGGAGGTAGGACTCGCGGGGTCAGCAGGCGGTGAACTGGGAGGTCGAGCCCTCGGTGCCGAGGTCGACGCGGAGCGTGCCCCGTTCCGCCTGCAACGGGTAGACCACGCGCCAGTGGATGCAGTCGGCCTGGAGTTCGGCCGGCGCCTTCACGACGTCCTGGGTGCTGGTGAACGTCATCAGCACCCGCAGCCTGGTCGGCGAGACCGACTCGATCCGGTGCACCAGGATCGACCCGTCCCGCGAGCTCTCGTAGTCCGACAGCCACCGCGACCTCGGCGTCTGGCCGACCCGGTGCGCGGTCACGGTCTTGGCCCACTGCTCGTAGTCGTGGGCGTTGATCGCGTCGAAGAACTGCTGGAGCACCTCGCGCACGCGTTGGCCGTCCGGGTGCTGCGCCGCGTCGACGCTCAGCTGCACCGAACCGCTGCCCGGCTGCGCGCTGCGGGGCACCGAACTCGACGGCCCCGAACCGGGCGCCGCCACCTGGCCGCCCTGGGTCACCGCGGGCCGCTGGTACGCCTCGCGCGCCAGCACGCCGACGCCCGCGGTCGTGGCGGCGATCACGAGCACGGCGGGCAGCAACAGGCGTGCGGACACCCTTGGAGCGTGCCACAGCGCCCATACGGACCGATAATCACCCGTACGGCCTAGCGACTGACCCGCGCAATGCGGTTTAGGCAGGTGGATCCGACTACCCACAATGGCCATCAAGGGCACCGGACATCCTTTTCCGCAATATCGGACCGCACCCGGTCCCAAATAGCGGGAGCAGCCACCTCGCCAGCCCTTTCGGTACCGTCCGTGACCGAACCCGCAATTCAGCGGGAAGATCCTGAAACCGCAGGTGAGCGCGGCCGAACGCGAAGAACGATCGCGTTTCGTTTAGACTCCTCCGGTAGCTGATCTCCACACGGTCGGGCAGCTAAACATCGCGATCGGGTGACCTTGGTTTGCCTATGCCCACCAGCAGTGCTGATCTGAGGCACGCTCACTCGCACGAATGGACGTCAACACCCCCCGAAATGGTGGATTGGCTTCTCCACCGTTGCCGTGCGGGAATAACTCGGTCGCACACATCGCGAGGAGGCGAAACCGTGGATCTCCGCTATGAGGCCTACTGCTTCGCGGACCGTCTGTTCTACGACGTGCAAAACCACGCGGAAACCTCCGAAGATGATTTCTCGAAGGTGCTCCCCCCGTTGCCGGAAGGCTGGTCGCAGGGCGATCGCAACATCTGGCGGCACACCTACCCGCAGGGCGTGCCCCTGCCGAAGCAGGGCTGGAAGATCCATGTTTCGGCGACCGTGCTGAACGCGGGCGAGGTGCTGCTGAAGTCCTACGAGTACCTGGTCGCGCGCCGGATCCCGTTCAAGTACCTGCGCACCCGGTCCATCGTGCTGGCCCGCAACTCGAAGTACGCGCCCCGTGAGGGCAGCGGCAAGCTCATCACCATCTACCCGGCCGACGAATCCGAGCTGGAGTCGACGCTCCTCGAGTTGTCCGAAATCCTCAAGGGTCAGTCGGGCGCCTACATCCTGAGCGACCTCCGCTACGGCGCCGGCCCGTTGTTCGTCCGCTACGGCGGATTCGTCGAGCAGTGGCTGGAGAAGGACGGCAAGCGCGTGCTGGCCATCGAGGGCCCGGACGGCGCGCTCGTGCCCGACCAGCGCAAGCCGACCTTCTGGACGCCGGAGTGGGTGAAGATCCCGGCGTGCCTGGAGGAGCACCTGGCCGTGCGCCGGGCGGGCAGCGCGGACGAGTTCCCCTACCGGGTGCTCCGCTCGCTGCACTTCTCCAACGGCGGCGGCGTGTACGAGGCGATCCGCAAGTCCGACGACCGGCGGTTGGTGCTCAAGGAGGCCAGACCGCACTCGGGCCTGGACCGGCTGAACGTCGACGCGGTGGCCCGGTTGCACCGCGAGCACGAGATGCTCAAGGTGGTCGCGGGCGTCCCGGGCGTGCCCGAGGTGTTCGAGCGCTTCAGCGCGTGGGAGCACGAGTTCATGGCCATGTCCCAAGTGCCCGGCCGCCCGCTCGGCCAGTGGCTCGGCCAGCACTACCCGCTCACCCACCACGAGATCTCCGACGAGGCGGTCACCGCCTACACCGAGCGCGCGCTGAAGCTCATCGCCGACGTCGAGCGGATCATCGGCGACGTGCACGCCCGCGGCCTGGTGTTCTGCGACCTCCACCCGCTCAACATCCTGGTGGACGACGACGACTCGATCTCGCTGATCGACTTCGAGCTGGCGTTCCGCGTCGAGGAGGACAACAAGCCCACGCTCGGCTCGCCGGGCTTCCAGGCGCCGCCGGACCGCAGCGGCTTCGAGATCGACGAGCACGCCCTCGCCGCGCTGCGCCTGTACCTGTTCCTGCCGCTCATCACCATTCTCGACCTCGCGCCGGTGAAGCTGCAGTCCCACGTCGACTTCATCCAGCGCCGGTTCGGCCTGTCCGACGAGTACTGCGCG
Organism: Actinosynnema sp. NPDC023794; assembly: GCF_040639675.1. Taxonomy (NCBI): domain Bacteria; kingdom Bacillati; phylum Actinomycetota; class Actinomycetes; order Pseudonocardiales; family Pseudonocardiaceae; genus Actinosynnema; species Actinosynnema sp. NPDC023794. Next base: position 297,251 of record NZ_JBFAFR010000005.1, read on the forward strand.
AAGATCCTCGCCGGCTTGGAGCGCCGCGTCGACCCGCCGACCGAGTCGCCCACGACCGTGCTGGACGCGCCGGAGCCGGAGCTGCCGGTGGTGCTCAAGATGGTCGCGGCGGCAATCCTGGCCAGCGCCACCCCGCAGCGCGATGACCGGCTGTTCCCCGGTGACGTGGAGCAGTTCGAGACCGGCGGCGCGACCTTCGGTTACGGTGCGGCGGGCGTGCTGCACGCGCTGGACGTCGCGGGGCAGGGCCGGTTCCCCGACCACGAGCGGTGGCTGCTGGAGGCCGTGCGCCGCGACCCGCCGAAGGAGCCCGGCTTCTTCAGCGGCGCCCACGGCATCGCGTACGTGCTGGAGAACTTCGGCCACCACGACCTCGCGGGCGAGTTGGTCCGCTCCTACGCCACGATGGTGCCCGACACCGAGGACCACGGCCTCGGCTCCGGCCTCGCGGGCATCGCGCTCAACCTGCTGCACTTCGCCGGCACGCGCGACGACGAGACCTACGCCGAGCAGGCGGTGGAGCTGGGCGAGCGCCTGGACGCCGAGCTGGCGAACGTCGAGCCGCCCGGCGACAAGGCCCGCGCGGGCCTGGAGCACGGCTGGTCCGGTCCCGCGCTGCTGTTCCTGCGCCTGTTCGAGCGCACCGGCGACCGGCGCTGGCTGGACGTGGGCGTCAAGGCGCTGGAGCGCGACCTGGCCGAGACGATGATCGCGCTGGACGGCTCGACGCAGGTCCGGGACGGCACCGCCCGCACCCTGCCCTACGTCGGCACCGGCAGCGCGGGCATCGCACTGGTGCTCAACGAGTTCCGCCTGGTCGAACCGGACCTGCCGGTGCTGGACAAGCTGCCGGAGCTGCTCGGCGCCACGACCGGCGAGTTCGTCATCCAGCCCGCGCTGATGCTGGGCCGGGCCGGTCTGCTGGCCACCCTCGTGCACACCGGTGGACCCCGGCGCGCGATCGACCGGCACCTGAGCTCGCTCGCCTGGCACGCCGTCCCCTACCAGGGCGGGCTGGCGTTCCCCGGCATCCAGCTGCGCCGGTTGTCGATGGACCTGAACACCGGTGGGGCGGGCGTCCTCTTGGCGCTCGGCACCCTCGCGAACGGCACCCCGGTGCTGCCGTTCCTCACAGCCCCGACCCTCGCGGGTCGGTAGCAGTACCCCGTTCCAATTCCCCCGAATAAGGAGTTACCACCATGGACTTCATCCTCGACCTGCAGGACATGGAGACCCCCGAGGCCGCTTCCAACGCGATGGCGTCGGGCGGCAGCAGCAGCGGTGGCGGCGGCAGCACGTCCGCCTCGGGCCTGTCCCTGCTGGGCTGCGGCGCCCACTCCACCGTGAGCCTCGTGATCTGCTAGTTCGACTCGCAGCTCAGCTGCACCCCGGGTGAGCGGCGCAGTCGAAGTGCGCCGCTCACCCGGTCATCGGGGGTTCGACGGCATGCCGTCGGACCCCCGACACATGATGCGCCCGACCGCGGCAATCGTCATAGGAGTCCCAAAGCATGGTGCTCTCTTCTGTCGTGCGGCGAGATCCCCGCTGGCTGCTGCTGGCACTGAACGCGCTGCCTGCCACGACCGCCGGACTCCTCCTGCCCACCGCGCTGGCCTCGGCGGTGGACATGGCGCTGGCCGGGCGGCTGGACCGCGGCACGGTGTTGTGGCTGGTGGGGCTCGCGGGCGTGGAGGTTCTCGGTGACGCGATCGGTGTGGTGCTGGCGGCGGCGATCACCGCGAGCGGCGCGACGTGGCTGCGGCGCCGGCTGACCGCCCACCTGGTGGCCCTGGGCCACCCGGCGCGGTTCGAGCCGGGTGACGCGGTGAGCCGGCTGACCGGTGACAGCGCGATCGCGGGCGGTGTCTCGGTGCTGGCGGTGAACCTGGGCATCTCGGTGCTCACCGCAGCCGGTGCGATCACCGCGTTGGCGTTGCTGGACTGGCGGCTCGCGGTCGTGTTCCTGCTGAGCGTGCCGCTGGCGGCGTTGCTGGTGCGGTCGCACCTGCGGCTCACCGCCGCCGACGTCGCCACGTACCAAGAGGTGTCCGGCGAGCTGTCCGCACGACTGGTGGACGCCGTCGGCGGCCTGCGCACGATCGCCGCCTCCGGCCGCGCCGACCAAGAGGCCGAACGCGTCCTGCGCCCGCTCCCCCGCCTGACGGCCGCCGGCGTCGGCATGTGGCGCACCCAGGCGCGGATGATCTGGCGGGCCGGGCTGCTGCTGCCCGCCGTGGAGCTGGCCGTGCTGACCGCCGCCGGGTTCGGCGTGGTCGCGGGCCGGTTGAGCGTCGGTGACGTGCTGGCCGCCCTCGGGTACGTGGCGCTCGGGATGACAGTGGTCGGCCAGGCCACCCTGTTGACCGCCTTCCAGCGCGCACGGGCGTCCGCGCAACGGCTGGACGAAGTGCTGTCGACACCCGTGCCCGCCGAGAACCCGCCGGGCGGCGCGGCGGCCGGCGAGCTGGTGCTGACCGGTGTGAACGTGTCCGGCGCCCTGCACGACGTCGACCTGACCGTGCCCCCCGGGACGTTCGTGGCCGTGGTCGGCCGGTCCGGGTCGGGCAAGTCGGCGCTCGCGTCGGTGATCGGCGGGCTGACCCAGCCGTCCACCGGACAGGTGCGGCGCGGCGGGTCCGTCGGCTACGCGTTCGAGCGCCCCTCCCTCATCGGCACGACGGTCGGCGACACGGTCCGCTACGGCACGTCCCGCGATCAGGACGAGGTGGAGGCCGCCTGCCGTGCCGCGCAGGTGCACGACGTGGTGGTGCGGCTGCCCGAGGGCTACGACACCCCGATGTCGGCGGCGCCGATGTCCGGTGGTGAGGCGCAGCGGCTCGGCCTGGCGCGCGCGTTCGTGCGCGACCCGGCGGTGCTGGTGCTGGACGACGCCACGGCGAGCCTGGACATGGTGACGGAGTCCACTGTGGAACGCGCGGTCGAGTCGGCGCTGCCCGGGCGGACGCGGGTCGTGGTGACGCACCGCGCGGCCACCGCGCGGAGGGCGGACGTCGTGGTGTGGCTGGACGAGGGCCGGGTGCGCGCGGTGGGGCCGCACTCCGAGCTGTGGGATGACGACGAGTACCGGGCGGTGTTCGGCTGATGACGTACCTGCGGGCCTTGCGCGACCAGCGGCGCGGCATCGTCGTGCTGCTCGGCTGGTCGGTGTTGGAAGGAGTGCCCGCGCTGCTGTCCGGCCGGTTGGTCGGGTTGGCGGTGGACCGGGGTTTCGCGGCCGGCCGGCCCTGGGTCGGCGTCGGGTGGCTGCTGCTGTTCGCCGCGGTCGCCGTGCTCGGCGGGTTCGGGCTGCGGCAGGTGTTCATGCGGCTCGGTGCGGTGGTCGAGCCGTTGCGGGACGCGCTGGTGCGCCAGGTCGTGCGCGGTGTGCTGCACGGTGGTTCGCAGACCCGTCAGCCGGACGCGAGCGCGGTCGCCCGGATCACCCGGCACGTCGAGGTGGTGCGCGACGCCACCGCCGGTGTGCTGGTGCAGGCGCGTGCGCTGCTCGTGACCACGGCGGCGGCGCTGGTCGGGTTGGCGGTGACGGTGTCGTCGTTGGCGTGGCTGGTGATCCTGCCGGTGGTGGCGGCGCTCGTGCTGTTCGGTCTGCTGCTGCCGTCGCTGGCACGTGGCCAGCGGCGGCTGGTGCTGGCCGACGAGCAGTCGGCGGCGGTGGCCGGCACGGTGTTCCTCGGCATGCGGGACGTGGTGGCCGTCGGTGGTTCGGAACAGGCCCTGCACGACGTGATGGAGCAGGTGGACCGGCAAGCGTCGGCGACCGTGCGGATGGCGTACGCCACGGCGTTGCGCGGTGTGGTGATCGCGCTGGGCGGCTTCGCGCCACTCGTGCTGCTGCTGCTCGTGGCGCCGGGGATGGTGCGGGCAGGCACGTTGTCGGTCGGCGAGGTCCTGGGTGCCGTGGTGTACCTGAGCACCAGCGTGCAGCCCGCGCTTCGGCGGTTGGCGGACACGACGAGCACCATCGTGCTGCGGCTCGTGGTGGCGTTGCGCCGGTTGGCGGAAGCAACGCCGGTGGTCGACGTGCCGTCAGGTGACGCGGTGCCCGACGGGTCCGAGTTGGAGCTGCGCGGCGTGACGTTCGGCTGGAGCCCCACCGCCGAACCGGTCGTGCGCTCCCTCGACCTGGTCCTGCCGGAGGGCGCCCACCTCGCCGTCGTCGGCCCGAGCGGGATCGGGAAGTCGACCCTGGCCGGCCTCGTGACGGGCATGGTCGAGCCGCAGGCCGGCGTCGTGCGGTTCGGCGGCGTGCCGGTGCGCTCCGTGGCGCCGGAGGTGCGGCAAGCACGGATCGCCCTCGTCCCGCAGGAGACGTACCTGTTCACCGGCACGGTGCGCGAGAACCTGGCCTTGTTCACACCGTCGGCGTCCGACGCGGCGCTGCTGCGGGCGGTGGAGGCCGTCGGCGCGTCACAACTGGTGACGCGGTTGGGCGGCCTGTCGGGCACGGTGGGCCACGCCGGCGGAGGCCTGTCTGGCGGCGAAGCCCAACTCCTGGCCGCCGCGAGGGTCTACGCGTCACCGGCGAACGTGGTGATCCTCGACGAGGCGGCCTCAGCCCTCGACCCTGCGGCCGAGGCCTTGGTGGAACAGGCCTTCGCGGCCCGAGGCGGCACCCTGATCGTGATCGCCCACCGACTCTCGTCGGCACTGCGCGCGAACCTGGTCCTCCTGATGGACGGCGGCCCGCCCCTCTTGGGCAGCCACCACGACCTGCTGACCACCTCGCCCCTCTACCGGGACCTGATGGCCGCCTGGCAACCAACCCCGATCTCACCCTGACGAACGCCCGCCAGTGACCCCAACCGCCCACAACGGACCCGCCACACCACCGCAGAGGCCCGATGTGACATGGCTTCGGCCTGCTTGGAGCACCCGAACCCACGTCACATCGAGCCGAACCGAGCGAAACTCACCCCACCCGGTGCAACCAAGTCACCGGCGCACCATCACCCGCCCGCCGGAACGGTTCCAAGGCGTCATCCCAAGCCGCGCCCAAGATCTCATCCACCCCGTGCGCGAACGACTCACCGCCTCTACTACGCGCAGCCAGTGCTCGAAGTTGGTCCTCCGAAACAACTATGTCGCCATTGGCGCTCGTGCGCGCGTGCCACAACCCCAGCACGGGCGCGAAGCAGTACCTCACGCCGTCCACACCTGGACTCGGGTCTTCCGTCACCTCGAACCTGAGCATCGGCCACGCCCTGAGCGCGGACACGAGTCGGGCACCGGTGCCGGCGTCGCCGGTCCAGTTGCATTCGGCGCGCAACTGACCAGGCGCCGCGGGTTGCGCCGCCCACTTGAGGTCCGCTCGCTCACCGAGGGTGCCCGAGATCGCCCACTCGACGTGCGGACAGACCGCAGACGGCGACGAGTGGACGTAGACCACGCCACTGCTGCTGCCACGGGTGCTCACAGCTGACCTCCGCTACTCGACGAGGGACGTCTTCCCCTACGACCTCTCGAGGATGCGGACGATCTTGCGAATTCCCGACTTGGTCATTCTGCCCGCTGCGGCAGCAGTCCGCCATAAGAACCATCGCGTTCCTCACCCAGGCGGGTCAGATACAGGGCTTTCGACCCTGAATCGGCGACCTCGCGGCCCGGGACCGAGCCGCGAGGTCACTTTCCGGGATCAACCGGCCACGTTCACGTGATCTTCCGAACCGGCCGCACGATGCCGACCGGAAGCCGGCCGCAGCGGTACCGACCCGCGATCAGACCCGCGCGCCAACCCACACCCCGGGTCACACCGCCCCGCGATCACACCGCCCCCAACGCGCGCACCGCGGCCACCACGTCGACCAATCCCGTTCCCTTGTCGTAGCTGGTCGTGTGCGGCCCGACGGCCCGGTACCCGGCCCCCGACCCGTACTTGTGCGCCGTCGACTTCAACGCCGCCTCGACCTGCCCGGCCGTCGCACCCGGCCTGGCCTGGAACAGCTGCGCCACGATGCCGGTGATGTGCGGCGCGGCCATCGACGTGCCGCTGATCGTGTTGAACGTGCCGACATCCAGCAGGCCCGGCCCGTTCTGCGGCTGCAACCCGGTCGCGCAGATCACCAGGTACGGCCGGCACGCCGACGTGATGCCCTCACCGGGCGCCGAGATGTCCGGCCACGTCGACGAGTCCGCCGCCAGCCCGCGCGACGAGTACTCCGACACCGCGCCGTCACGCGTCCCCGTGCCCAGGTCGTTGTACGACGCCACCGACAGCACACCGGGCGTCGGGTCCTGACCGGCCGGGTTGGACAGGTTCGCGCTCCCGTCGCCACCGTCGTTGCCGTTCGCCCACACCGTCACGACGCCCTCGGCCGCCAACGCCCGCTGCAGCTTGACCGTCGTCGAGTTCGGGTCGAACGCGCCGCCACCGGACGGCCCGTACGAGTTGTTGACCGCCTTGATCGGCGGGCACACCGACGCCGGGACACCCGCGCCGCACGGCGCCCGGTGGTTCTCCAGCACCCAGTTCAACGCCGCGTCGGCCCCGATGATGAACAGCACCGCCCCGGTCGAGATCACCACGGCCTTCGCACCCGGCGCCGCGCCGGGCACCACCGTGCCGTCGCTCAACGTCGTGTCACCGCCGACCGCGATCCCCGTGACGTGCGTGCCGTGCCCGCCGACCGACAACAGGTCCGTGTCGACCGACGTCGGCACGTCCAGGACGCACCCGGTCCCCGCGCTCGCCTCGTCCAGGCACACGCTCTTCAAGTTGCGCACGATCTTGGTCTGACCGTCGGCCTGCCGGAACGCCGGGTGCGTCGGGTCCACGCCCGAGTCGATCACCGCGACCGTGACGCCGCTGCCGTCCAACGCCAGCCCGTTCGCACCGGTCAGGGTCTGCCGCGCCGCCACCCCGCGCGTCGCCGTGTGCGAGGTCGACCCGGTGAACTCGATCGGCCGGTTCGCCTCGACGTACGTCACGCCGACCGCCGACCGCACGGCCGTGATCTGCGCGGCGGTGCCGCGCGCCGCGACCACGCCGATCCGGTCGAAGGCGGTGATCCGGCTGAGCCCGGCCTCACGCACCGCCCTCTCGGCGGCAGCGAGGTCGGCGCCGTGGACGAACACCGTCCCGGCCTGACCACCGGACAGTTCACCACTGGACAGTCGGCCGGCGAGCGACGTCGACACGGGGGCGAGCAGACCGGCCGAGGCGGACGGAACGACCGCCATCGACAGTGCCAGCGTGCCCGCCGCGAGCAGGGCGGCTTTGCGCATCACGGACAAACCTCCAATGCAGGGTTAAGCACCCCACTAACGAGTCACGCCCGTTCAGGTGATGGTCGTCACGCAACGTCATCTCCAGCGATGCGCGCGACCGGCCGTCACCCTGCGGCGCTACCGTGTCCGACCGTGTGGAACGCCGAACGTCAGACCGGGTGGAACGCCGACGCGTGCACCGCCGAGCGGCGCGATCTCGTGGTGATCCAGTGCGGCTGATCCGACTCGGGACCGAACCCTCCGCGGTGGGCGCCGACGTGCGCGCCGCGTTGAGCACCTGGGGCAACGGCGACGCCGTGCTCGGCGGTGTCGCGCTGCTCGGGGTCCGGCCGCCGGACAGCCCGCGCGACCTGGACGCGGTGATCGTGCTGCCGCGCGGCGTGCTGGTGGTCGTCGGCGTGGACCTGCCGGACCCGGCCATGCGGCTGGAGGCGCCGCTCAACGGGCAGTGGAAGATCGACGGCTGGCCGCTGACCCGTCCGGACGGCGCGACGAGCCCGGCCGCCGAAGCGCTCGCGGCCACCACCGCCGTCGCCCGCCGCATCCAGGACATGCGCGGCGAGCCGCTGCCGGTCACCACCGTGGTGGCCGTCGGTCCGTACGTCGGCCAGGTCGTGCAGTCGACCGTCGACCTGAACCGCGGCGTGCGCGTCCTGCACCCGAAGCCGACCACGCTGCTCGCCGCCGCACGCGAGCTGGCCACCAGCGACCGGCCGTGCTCGGCCGAGCACGCCGCCAAGCTGGTCGCCGTCCTCGCGCCGACCGGCGCGCCGCCCACCCGCCAGCACCTGATCGCCGAGGGCTTCTCCGACGCCGCGGCCGACCTGGCGTCCGCCAGCACGATGCTGCTGCCGAAGGTCACGCCCGCACCGGCAGGCCGCAAGCTGCTGCCCTACGCGGCCGGCGCGGCCCTCGCCGTGCTGCTGGTCATCGCCTTGATCGTCTCGCTGTCGTCGGGCGACACGGCGGACAGCTCGACGACCACCACGCCGACGCCGCAGCCGACCACGGTCGTGGTGGACGGCCGGAACTTCTCACCGCGCGGCGCGGACCGGACCGACGACTGCGCCTCGCACGCGTTCGGCGACGTCCGGGGGTGGCTGACCGGGCACCTGTGCATGCAGCTCCGGCGTGCCCAGTACGAGACCACAGTGGACGGCCGCAAGGTCGGCGTCGCGATCGCCGAGCTGAGCCTGCCCGACGCCACCCGGGCGGGCGAGCTGCACGCGGTCGCGTCGACGGCGGGCTCGGGCGGCGTCACCACCCTCGTCAAGGAGGGCAAGGGCTGGCCGGGCGGTCCGGCGACGTTCGACCGGTCGGCGATCCGCGTGTCGGCGAAGGGCGCGCAGCTGCGCATCACGCAGGTGGTGTGGACGGAGGGCGAGCAGGACCCGGCCGACCCGAAGCTGGCCGAGATCGCCGATCAAGCCCTGCGACTGCCCGCCTCGCAGGGGTGAGCGCAGGAAGCCCGGCAGCGGACCGGCCCGAGGGGCGAGCGCACCGGCACAAGACCAGCGCCCGACCCTCGACGACGCCCGCTCAGCGTCCCGTGCGCACCATGCCGACACCGATCAACCCGAACGCCACGTGCAGCACGATCACCAGACCGGCCACCGCGCACAACGTCTCCGTGCCCGGTTTGCCGGCGATCGCGCCGAACGAGAACAGCCACCCGCCCACCGCGATCGCGAATCCGGTGAACAGCACCGGTTTCGGCACGTGGGCCAGGCACAGCAACGCGTTGGACCGCGCGCGGAACAACGTGTGCAGCACGACCGGCACGATCAGGAATCCCGGCAGGTGCACCGCGACCGGCGGCCACGAAGGGCCGCCGGGCAGGAACGTGGACGCGATGACGAAGGCGCACCACAGCACCGCGCCGATCGCGAGAGCCACAGTTCCCCTGGTCACGACCGCAGTGTAATGAGCTGAAGCCGCATTTTGAGGTTAAGAGTCTTTATGGACGCACCATCGATACGGCACTCGGCGGAGGCTGTACACGATGTGCTGACACACCGTGCACACAGCGTCAGAGACCGTAGGCCTCGAGGAGCCTCAACCACACCTCACTGATGGTGGGGTACGCCGGAACCGCGTGCCACAACCGGTCCACGGTGACCTCGCCGACGATCGCGATGGTGGCCGCGTGGATCAGCTCCGCCACGTCCGGACCCGCGAACGTGACGCCGACGAGCGTGCGCTTGCGCTCGTCCACGATCATCCGCGCCTTGCCCCGGTAGCCGTCCGCGTGCAGGGACGACCCGGCCACCGCGATGTCCAGGTCGATGACCCTGATGTCCAGCCCCGCCTCGCGGGCCTGCGCCTCGGACCAGCCGACCGACGCCACCTCGGGATCGGTGAACACCACCTGCGGCACGGCCGTGTGGTCGGCCGTGGCGACCGGCGCCGTCCACGGCTCCGGGTCGGTGGCGCCGGTGACGATCGCCGTGCCGACCGCCCGCGCGGCGTACTTGCCCTGGTGGGTCAGCAACGCGCGGCCCGTGACGTCACCCGCCGCGTACAGCCAGTCCACTCCGGACACCTTGCCGGTGTCGTCGACCTCCAGCGCCTCGCCCGCGGTGAAGCCGAACTGCTCCACGCCGAGGTCGAACGTCGCCGGCTGACGGCCGGTCGCGATCAGCAGGTGCGCACCTCCCACCTCCGACCCGTCCGACAACTTCAGCGAAACCCCGCCCGCCCCGCCTGATCCGTCCGAAGTGGACACACCGACCGCCTTGACCCCGGTGACGAGCCGAACGCCGTCCTCCGCCAGCCCTTCCGCGACCAGGTCGCCCGCGAACGCCTCGAACTTCGGCAGCGGGCGCCCACCGGACACCACCAACGTGACGTCCGAGCCGAGCCGGGCCCACGCCTGCGCCATCTCCACACCCACGACGCCGCCGCCGAGCACCACCAACGACTCGGGCACCTCCTGCGCGGCGGTGGCCTCGCGGGACGTCCAGTAGGGCACGTCCGACAGGCCGGGAAGCGACGGGATGCGCGGCACGCTGCCCGTGCACACCACGACCGCCTTGGTCGCGGTCAGCACGCGCCCGTCCACGTCGACCCGGCGTTCTCCCGCCAACCGCCCACGCCCGCGCACCACGGTCAGCCCGGCGCCCTCGGCCCACTCGACCTGGCCCGAGTCGTCCCAGTCGGAGGTGAAGCTGTTGCGCCGCTTCAACACCGCGGCCGGGTCCAGCCGCTCGCCGACCGGCACGCCGGGCACCCGACGGGCGGCGGCGAGCGCGTGCCCCGGGCGCAGCAACGCCTTGCTCGGCATGCACGCCCAGTACGAGCACTCACCGCCGACACGTTCGGCTTCCACCAGCGCGGTCCGCAGGCCGCCGGCGGCGGTCCGGGCGGCGGCGTTCTCGCCCACCGGGCCGCCGCCGATCACGATCACGTCGAAGTCGTCGCTCACCGGTCCACCCCACACCACCCGGACCGGCGCGGCAAGTCACGAGGGGTCGAACACCCCGGACAACATCTTCAAGATCACCCCGTCGGCCGTGCGGAGCACCACCGCGCGCTCGTCGGGATCGACCCGTTCGGCCAGCTTGAACATCGCGTCCGCGGTCTGGGCGGCCATCCGGAACGTCAGCGTCACCGGCGCGTCGCCACGCACCGCGAAGCGGGTCAGGAACAGGTCGCGCAGCCGTTCGGCCATCAGCTCGTACTGGTCGACGGAGGCGTCGAGGCGGTGCCCGTCGAGCAGGTCGCTGAACCGCACCCGCCCGAAGCCGGGGATCTCGATCAGCATCCGCAGGTAGACGGCGACGACCTGCTGCACCGCTTCCCGCCAGTCCTCGGCGAGTCGACCCTCGGTGAACAGCGATTCCACGCGACCCAGGTACTCCTCCATGCCGCGCAGCGCCAGCGCGTGCACAACAGAACGCTTGTCCGGGAAGTATTGGTAGAACGATCCAATTGGCACGCCTGCTAGCTCGACGATCCGGGCGGTGGTGATGTCGTCGTAGTCGTAGTCGTTGAGCAGCGTCGCGCAGGCGTCGACAATCGCGGACACCGTCGCGGCGCCGCGCTGCTGAACAGGCTGACGACGCATCACCTTGGCTAAGCGGTTTTCGGCGGGATTTTCTGGCACGCGCACATCTTGATGGATACGGACCGGTAAGCCCAAACAGGCGATTCCGGAATGTGATGTGAGGTCTGCTCGTCTTTCCGGGATAGATTGTTGGGGCGCAAAACTATTTGCATACCCTGACCGGATCGCGAAATCCGGCCCGACTCACCGCGAGCGGCGCTGCGCCGGGACGGGTTCGGGCAGTTCACCGGGTGTGTCGCGGGCCGGCGGCCGTTCGGCGGAAGCCGGGCGGACGATCGGCGTCCCCGGCCGTCGGCGCGGTGGCCGAGTCACGTAGGGGCCGACCAGCCGGGCCAGCACCAGCCCCGGCGCGACCAGCGGCACCACCGCCGACAGCGCGACCGCCGTCGCGCCGGCCCTCGCCACGTCCCGCGGGATGACCGCCACCCGGTCGACCACGAACGCCCGCCGCCCGGTGATCGACACCAACCCCATCACCGCGAGGAACACCGCGAGCGACAGCAGCGCCCACCGCACCGCGACGTAGCCGACGTCCTCGGCCGCCGCCATCACCGCGAGCCAGCCGACCAACGCCGACGCCTGCCGGCTCGCGCTCGTCATCGCCCACAGCAGGCCGCCCGCCACGGCGAGGAACCCGGTCCGGCCCTCGAACCACCCGCGCGCCGCGTCCAGCCACCCCGTCGGCAGACCGGCCCACCGCACCGGCAGCACCTCCAGCGGGCTCGGCGCGCCGAACGCCTGACCCACCACCCACGCCAGGGACCACGCCGACACGACCACCGCGAACCCGAGCTGCCACTTCGGCCGGTCCACCGCGACGCGGCACAGCCTGGCCAACTCCCGGCGCTTCTCCTTCACCCGTCCCAGCGTGCCGGAGTGATCATGGCCCGCGATCCGGTTTCACCCGCGTGCCTTCGTAGAGCCGCTCATCGGGTGGTGGGGCCACCGGCAGGCCATCACCCGGCGTGCTGCCGACGTGGCGCACGGCCCCACGACGCCGGCCGGCGACACGGCCCCGCCTCACCTCGGGAACACGCTCGGGTGATCTACCCCGGATCACCGTCACCCGCCGGCGGCACAGGCCACATCATGGCCAGCGGACACCACCCGATCACGAAGAGGAGGCGGTCGTGCGCAGGCTGCTACCGGCGTTGCTGGCGGCGTTGTCGATCACCTGGACGACCGGTGCGGCGGTCGCCGAACCGGACTACGAGTACGTGGCGCTCGGCGACTCGTCCGCAGCGGGTCCGCTCATCCCGCAGCAGGACCCCGCGGCCCCGGGCTGCCAGCGCTCGACGCGCAACTGGCCGTCGGTGCTGGCCGCCCGGATCGGGGCCCGGCTCACGGATGTGACGTGCTCCGGCGCCGTGACCGACGACCTGGCCGGGTCGCAGGCGACCGTCGACGGGGAGCAGCAGGCGCCGCAGGCCGACGCGCTGAGCCCGTCGACCGACCTGGTGACGGTCACGATCGGCGGCAACGACGTCGCGCTGGTCGACGCGGCGCTGCGGTGCGTCAACCTGATGCCCCCACCGCTCGGGACGTCGTGCCGCGACGAGTTCACCGCCGGCGGTCGGGACGAGTTGGCCGAACGGATCGACGCCTACGCGGCAGAGTTCGCCGACGCGCTCGACCTGATCTCCGCACGCGCTCCCGAGGCTCGGATCGTGGTGGTCTCCTACGGCACCCACATCCGGCGCAGCGGCTGCTACCCGGACCAGCCGATCTGGCCGAAGGACGCGGACTACCTCCAGGGCAGCATCCACCGGCTGAACGTGCTGTTCGCCCGCGCGGCGGCCGAGCACGGCGCGTCGTTCGTCGACGTCGAGTCGCCGAGCGCGGGCCACGACGCGTGCGCGCCGACGCGGGAGAGGTGGTTCGAGGGCGTGGTCGTGATCGGCCCGGCCGCGCCGCTGCACCCGAACGAGGAAGGCATGGCCGCGGTCGGCGGGATCGTCGCCGACCAGCTGCAGCCGCGCGGGTAGCCGCCCGCCACCAGGACCGACAGGCCGCCGTCGAGCACCCGCTCGGCGGCGGCCTTCGCGCGTTCACGGAGTCGGGTCGCGGGCGCGGAGTTGTTCACGCACCGGCGGGAGAACGTGTAGTAGATTAGACGTTCTGCGCATGACGAGCGCAGGACTGTGAGCCCGCAAGGAACCGTCAGCCGCAATGCGACACAGGCTGATAAAACACGCTATCCAGAAATGAGGCACGTTGTCAAGCCCCTCCGATGACCTCCGGCTCGCGGAAACCGAGTCGGAGCAGGAATACGTGTCGATGTTGTACGGCAGGCTGGACGACCTCCGCGAGCAGAGCTCGAAGCGCCTGGCCGGCGCGCTGCGGCAAACCGGTGGGACGCACCAGATGCGCTCCGAGCGGGACACCTCGGTGGCCATGTACTCCGACCAGCTGGCGCAGTACAGCGCGGTGGAGAACGGGTTGTGCTTCGGCCGGCTCGACTTCCACACCGACGAGCGGTTCTACATCGGCCGGATCGGCTTGTTCGACGAGGACAAGGAGTACGAGCCGCTGCTGATGGACTGGCGCGCGCCCGCCGCCCGCCCGTTCTACCTGGCCACCGCCGCCGCGCCGGAGGGCGTCCGCAGGCGCAGGCACCTGCGGACCAAGCAGCGCAAGGTCGTCGGGTTCGACGACGAGGTGCTGGACATCAACTCGGTCGACCTCGACCGCCGGTCCGAGGGCTTGACCGGCGAGGCCACCCTGCTGGCCGCGGTGAACGCGAGCCGCACCGGCCAGATGGGCGACATCGTCGCGACCATCCAGGCCGAGCAGGACAAGATCATCCGCACCGAGCTGAACGGCGTGGTCGTCGTGCAGGGCGGTCCGGGCACGGGCAAGACGGCGGTCGCGCTGCACCGCGCGGCGTACCTGCTCTACACGCACCGGCGGCAGCTGGCGAAGCGCGGCGTGCTCGTGGTCGGGCCGAACGCGACGTTCCTGCGCTACATCGGCCAGGTGCTGCCGTCGCTGGGCGAGACGGGCGTGCTGCTGTCGACCGTCGGCGAGCTGTTCCCCGGCCTCACCGCGGTCGGCCGCGAGCCCGCCGAGGTGGCCGCGTTGAAGGGCCGCATCGAGATGGCGGACGTGGTCGCGCACGCGATCCGGGACCGGCAGGAGGCGCCGAGCCTGGTCGAGGTCCCGTTCGACGGCGACGTGCTGCGGTTGGACCGGCGGGCGATCAGCGACGCCCGCGGCCGGGCGCGGCGCACCAGGCGACCGCACAACGAGGCGCGGCGGACGTTCCAGCGCGAGATCATCTCCACGCTGGCGTCGCAGGCCGTGTCCCGGCTGGGCAAGCACCTGCTCGACCAGGCCGACATCGATGACATCCGGCGCGAGCTGCGCGAGGACCCCGCCGTGCAGTCCGCCATCGGGAAGCTGTGGCCGACGCTGTCGCCCCAGACCCTGCTCGAAGACCTGTACGCGTCGCCGAAGCTGATCACCAAGGCCACGCCGAAGCTCTCCCCCGCCGAGCGCGAGCTGCTGGCCCGGCCGCGCGGCGCCGAGTGGACGCCCGCCGACGTGCCGCTGCTCGACGAGGCGGCGGAACTGCTCGGCGAGGACGACACCGAGGCCAAGGCGCGGGCCGAGCGGCAGCGGCGGCAGGCGATCGACTACGCGCAGGGCGTGCTGGACATCCTCGACCTGGAGGACGACGCCGATCCCGAGATCCTCATGGCGACCGACCTGATGGACGCCTACAAGCTGGCGGAGCGGCACGGCGCGGAGCGCTACGAGACGGCGGCCGAACGCGCGGCGGCGGACCGGACGTGGACGTTCGGGCACATCATCGTGGACGAGGCGCAGGAGCTGTCCCCGATGGCGTGGCGGACGTTGATGCGCCGGTGCCCGTCCAAGTCGATGACCGTCGTCGGCGACATCGCGCAGACCGGCGACATCGCGGGCGCGTCGTCGTGGCACGAGGTGCTGTCGCCGTACGTGATGGACCGCTGGAAGCTCACCGAGCTGACGGTCAACTACCGGACGCCGTCGGAGATCATGGCGGTCGCGGCGGACGTGCTGGCGTCGGTCGACCCGGACCTCGTGCCGCCGACGTCGGTGCGGGACAGCGGTTTCGCGCCGTGGAGCCTGCGGGCGGCGTCCCTGGTCGAGGCGCTGCCGTCGGTGGTGGACAAGGAGGTCGCCGCGATCGGGGACGGCAAGCTGGCGGTGATCGTGCCGTCGGCGTCGGTGGCGTCGTTGCGCGCCGCCGTGCCGGGCGCTTCGGACGACCTCGACGCGCAGGTCGTGGTGCTGGGCGTGACCGACGCGAAGGGCCTGGAGTTCGACTCGGTGCTGGTCGTCGACCCGGCGGGCATCCTGGCCGAGTCGCCGCGCGGCGCGAGCGACCTGTACGTGGCGCTGACCCGGGCCACCCAACGGCTCGGCGTCGTGCACACCGGCGACCTGCCGGAGGTGCTGGGCCGGTTGGCTACCGTGTGACCGGTGACCGGTTTAGAGGCGGCCGCGAGTCGCACCGCGGCCAAGGTCGGCGGCAAGCTCTTCGGCGCCGCGAAGCAGTCCCTCGCCCGGAAGCGGGTGCGCCGTGACAGCCGCACGCTGACGGCCGTCAGGGTCGCCGACGAGTTCATGGCCTCGTTGGACGGCACCCAGGCCGAGCGGGTGCTGCGGTACCTGGAGTCCCCGGACTTCGAGGAGATCGCCCTGCAGCTGACGTTGTGGCGGCTGCTCCAGGACAAGAAGGCCGAGGAGATCGAGCCGACCCTCCGCGAGGAGATCCGGCACGGCCTGCGGCACGCGGCCGACCTGCGACCCGAGCAGCTGACCACCGGCGCCGACCTGGTGGCGGGGTCGCTGCTCGTCGCGGTGCAGGAGGAGTCCGAGGGGATCCACGGCCGTGACGTCGACAAGGCCACCGCCGCGGGCGTGGCGCACCTCGCCGCGGCGGCGACCGCGAACACCCGGCTGCTGGCGCGGCTCGGGTCGCTGGCCGAGATCCACCGGTTCGCGGAACTGCTGCGCAGCCAGGTGGCGCAGGAGCACGCGGTGATCCGCATGCCGCACCTGGGCCTGCACCGGTCCGTGCCCTACTCGCAGCTGCACGTGCAGCCCTCGCTGAGCGGCCTGGGTGAGCTGACCGCGCCCGGCCGCCGCTCGGTGATCCTGGGCGATCCGGGTGCCGGGAAGTCGACGTTGGCGGCCAAGCTGGCGTGGGACACGGCCACGGGCGCCGACGGCCGCGTGCCGTTGATGCTGGTGCTGCGCAACTTCACGCCTTCGTTCCGCGAGGGCGGGCGCGGTCTGGTGTGGTACCTGCGCAAGTCGTGCGAGGAGCCGTACAACGTCACCCCGCCCGACGACGCGATCGAGTACCTGCTGGGCAACGGCCGCGCGGTCGTCATCCTCGACGGGGTGGACGAACTGGTCGAACCGGAGCTGCGGCAGCGGTTCGCCCGGCTGGTGGAGTCGTTCACCCGCCTCTACCCCCTGGTGCCGGTGGTGGTGACCGCGCGCAAGATCGGGTACACCGACGCCCCGCTCGACGCCGCGCTGTTCACCACCGGTGGCATCGAGGAGTTCGACGAGGAACGGGTCGGGCGGTACGCCCGGAACTGGTTCGCGCTGAGCGAGACCGTGCCCGAGCGGGAACGGCAAACGTTGGCGGAAGCGTTCCTGCGCGAGAGCGAGTCGGTCGGCGAACTCCGCGCCAACCCGCTGCTGCTGGCGCTGCTGTGCAACATGTTCGCGTACGAGCACTACATCCCCGGCAACCTGGCGCAGGTCTACGAGAAGTGCGCCCTGATGCTGTTCGAGCAGTGGGACCACCGGCGCGGCCTGAAGGACCTCCCCCGGTTCCAGGGCCGGTTGCGCAGCGCCGTCGGCTACCTGGCGTGGCAGCAGTTCACCGCGAAGTCGTCAGGGGCCGGCTGGCCGCGCGGGCAGGTGGTCCGGATGCTGACCGGGTTCCTGGAGGGCAAGGAGTACCGCCCGGACGAGGCAGAGGAGGAAGCCGAGCGCTTCGTGGACTTCTGCTCGGGCCGCCCTTGGGTGCTGACCGACATCGGCGGTGGCGCCACCGAGGCCCGGTACGGCTTCGCCCACCGGACGTTCATGGAGTACTTCGCCGCCGAGCACCTGGTGCGCACCAACCCCACGCCGGCGGCGCTGTGGTCGGCGTTGGAGCCGATCGTCGCCAACATGCAGTCTGCGGTCGTCCCCCAAATCGCGCTCCAACTGATCGACGAGCGGCAGGACGACGGCGCCGGCGAAGTCCTGCGGTTGCTGCTCCGAAGCGGTGGCTACATCAACCTCGAACTCGCCGCCCGGACACTCGGTTATCTGACCCCGACGCCGGGGGTGCTCCGCTCCGTGGCCGAAGCTGTCCTGCGATATGTGATCTCAAAGCCTTTGGAGAACCTGTTCTTCATCTGGCGCGGCACCGGCCGGCCTGCCCTGGACTACCCGTTGGAGATTGCCGCGTTGGACAGTCTGCCGCAGAACGCAGCGATCGTGCGCGCCACGGTTGCCGAGCGACTTCGTGATGCCATTGACCTCGGCAATCGAACGGCCGAGGTGCTGTGGCATCGCTTGTTCTCCGATGCTTCCGAGGAGGGGGACTGGCCCTCCCCCCTGGAGGACACCCTCCGAAAGTTCGGTCCGAGGGCCGTCTACCTGTCGCGGGCGGCCGACCCGCTGGCCGAGTCGAACCTGACGACGTGGGGTTCAGTCGATCCTCGATTGTTCATCGATGCGGATCTGCCTTGGGTGTCCAGTGAGCATTGGCGGAGTCGATTGAGAGACGCGGAAGCCGATCGAACGTTCCTGGACCTTTGGCGGGGACATGGTTCGGAACTGCTGCTCCAGCTCCCGGATTTGGAGTTCTACGAGCGGCAACCGGATCTGTACGACGTCGACGGCGTGCCCCCGCTGATGGTCGACTTGGTGAACGGCCGAAACGACGACCAGGCGCGGCAGCGGGTGTTGGCGACCATGGGTGAGATGGACGTGCCCGAGGAGGTGCGGGCCTTCCTCGACCGGTGGATGAGGCGGGAGTTCAACGTCATCGGGTGAGGGCGTAGCCGAGGGCGGCGGCGGCCAGGCCGGTGGTCAGGCTCGCGGTCACGTTGGCCAGCGCTTGGAGGTAGCGGCCGTCCTCGGTCAGCCGCACGGTCTCGTAGCTGAACGTGCTGTAAGTCGTCAGGCCGCCGCACAGGCCGATCCCGACCAGTGCGAACAGGTCTGGTGACGTGCCGGCGACAGAGCCGAGCACGAACGAGCCCGCGACGTTGACCACGAGTGTGGCCCAGGGGAACGACCGCTGGACCAACCGACCGGCCGCGTAGCGCAGCGACGCGCCCACCGCCGCGCCGACGAAGACCAGCAGCAGCGTCATGGCCACACCTTGCGGGTCGCGGCCATGGCGGCGAAGGTCGCGCACAGCGCCAGGAGCAGGGTTCCCACCAGGTACGCGACGGCGGTGAGGCCGCCCAGCCGCACGGCGTCCAGCGCGTAGCCCGAGAACGTGGTGAAGCCGCCCAGCACACCGATGCCGAAGAACGGCCGGGCGAGCGGGTGCAGGCGTGGCACCAGGACCATCAGCACGCCGATCAGCGCGCAACCGGCGACGTTGATCAGCAGCGTGCCCCACGGACCCGGGACCACCGCGGACAGGCCGTGCCGCGCCGAGCCGCCGAGGCCGCCGCCCAGCGCGACCGCCGCGACGGTACGGACCTCAGTGCGCACGCAGGTGGTCCACCAGGTGGTCCAGCGCGGCCAGGGCGCGGACCACGTCGGCGCGCTCGCCCGGTTCGAGCTTGTCCAGCGCCGACCCGATGCGCTTCTCGTGCGCGGCCTGCCAGACGGCCAGCTGCTCGTGCCCCTGCGGTGTCACGGACAGCCTGGCCACGCGGCGGTCGCTGGGGTCGCCGCCCCGTTCGACCAGACCGTTCTCGATCAGCTGGCCGACGAGCCCGCTGACCGTGTTCGGCGCCAGCCGCAGCTCGGCCGCGAGGTCGCCCACGCGCATCGGCGGGCGCTCGGCGAGCGTCTGGAGCAACTCGACCTGCGCCATCGGCAGGGAGTCCCACGGCCATTCCGACCGGATGCTCGTGCGCAGTGCCCGCCGGAGCCTCGTGACCACGTCGGTGAGCGAGCGTGCCTCGTCTGACATGCGCGAATGGTACTGGGTCGCAATATGTCGGATACCGAGATAGTCTGGCCACGATGAATCGCGTGCTGCACTGGTTCGTCGCGGAATCACCTCGCCCGCGGCGGGTCGCGACCTGGGCCGGTGCGCCCTGGTTGGCCGTGGCCACGGTGTGCCTCGGCGCGTTCCTCGGCCAGTTCGACGCGAGCGTCGTCACACTCGCCCTGCCCGCATTGCGGGACGATTTCGGCGCGTCACCCGAGTGGGTGTCGCTGGCGTACCTGTTGACGCTGGCCGCGTTCGTCGCGCCGATCGGGAAGTGGTCGGACCGGCGGGGCCGCAAACTCGTGTACCTGTACGGGTTCGCGGTGTTCACCGGCGCGTCGGTGGCGTGCGCGTTGTCCCGGGACCTGGACGTGCTGATCGCGTTCCGCGTGGCGCAGGCGTTGGGCGCGGCGATGTTGCAGGCCAACAGCGTGGCGCTGGTGGTGGCGGCCGTGCCGCGCGACCGGGTGCGCGCGGCGTTGGGCGTGCAGGCGACCGCGCAGGCGATGGGGCTGGCGCTCGGCCCGACGGTCGGCGGCCTGCTGGTCGAGGCGTTCGGGTGGCAGTGGGTGTTCCTGGTCAACGTGCCGGTCGGCGTCGTCGCCCTGGTCGCGGGCCACTTCCTGTTGCCGCGCACGCGTGAGCGCGGCAGCGGTCCGGTCGACGGGGTCGCGGTCGTGCTGCTCGCCACGGCCACCACCGCGTTGCTGCTGGTGCTGTCCGGCGCGAGCCCGTTGCTGCTGGTGCTCGCGCTGCCGGCGGGCGCGGGCTACGTGTGGCGGGAACCGCTGGTGCGCCGGGTCAAGGGCGGCCTGTTCGGCGCGACGTGCGGGTACCTGGTGCTGTTCGGACCGCTGGTCCTGGTGCCGTTCACCTCCGACCGAGGCCCGTTGGCGACCGGCTTGCTGCTCACCGCCCTGCCGGTCGGGTTCGCACTCGGCGCGGCGCTGCCGTGGCGCGTGCCGCGAGCAGGCGCGGCACTGTCCACAGTGGCCTGCGGGGTGCTCGCCTGGCACGTGCACCCGATCGCCCTGGTCGCGCTGGGCCTCGGGCTCGGCCTCTTCATCCCGGCCAACAACGCGGCCGTGCTCGGCGCCCTCCCCCGGGGTGACGCCGGGTCGGGCGGTGGCCTGGTGAACCTCGCCCGCGCGCTCGGCACCGCGCTCGGCGTGGCGGTCCCGCTCTTCGTTCACGCGCACTGGGGACCCCGAGTGGCGTTCGGGGCACTGGCGGTGATCGTTCTGACGATCATTTGTACGCCGATCGGGGACAAGCTGCCCCGTCTCCGCCCACGGGTTCCGCCGCATCAGTAATCTCGCCCCGGTGGGGCGAGAGCTCGGGCTGGCACACACACGGGTGAGGACGAGGTGGCGGATCGGCTGAGCTGGGTCCCCGACGACGTGAACACCGGGCTGCCCAGCGCCGCACGGCTCTACGACTACCTGCTCGGCGGCGGGCACAACTTCGCGGCCGACCGCGAGCTCGCGGAGCAGTTCCTCCGCGCGCAGCCCAACGCCCGCACCATCGCCCGGCTCAACCGCGCGTTCCTGCGGCGCGCGGTGCTGCACCTGGTCGACGCCGGCGTCCGGCAGTTCCTCGACCTCGGCTCCGGCATCCCGACCGTCGGCAACGTGCACGAGGTCGCGCGCAAGGCCGCGCCCGAGTCGCGCGTGGTCTACGTGGACTTCGAGGACGTCGCCGTCGCGCACAGCCGGATGATCCTGGCCGACGACGACCGGTCCGCGATCCTGCACCAGGACCTGACCGAGCCGGACGCGGTGCTGGCGGACGTCCGCGACACCGGCCTGATCGACTTCGCCGAGCCGGTCGGCGTGCTCGCCGTCGGGATGTTCCACTTCGTGCCGCCCGAGCGCGACCCGGCCGGCGTGGTCGCCGCGTACCGCGACGCCGTGCCGCCGGGCAGCCACCTCGCCCTCTCCCAGTTCACCTACGACCTGCAACCCGAGGCGATGGCCCGCGTCGTGGCGGTGATGCGCGACAGCCCGGACCCGATGTTCCCCCGCACCCACGCCGAGATCACCGCCCTGTTCGACGGCTTCGAGCTGGTCGAGCCCGGCGTGGTCCCGCTGCCGCGGTGGCGGCCGGAAGAAGGCTCCGTCGAGGAGGACGCCGACCGGGCGGGGATCTTCGCCGGGGTGGGACGCAAGAAGTGAGCCGACATGTCGCCACGCGCCGATAACCGGCGGCAGGACGTCGCGCGCGACTGGATGCGGGCGGTCTACCCCACCGCCTACGTGCCGATGTCGCCGGTCGAGATCGAGCTGTACCTGCTCGAACTCGTCGACGTGATCGCCGACGCGGTCCAGGCCGAGCCGTTCGCCGTCGACCCGGTCGCCGTGGTCGGCCAACGGCTGGTCGAGGCGCACTTCACCGGCCCGGAGACGTTGCAGCGCACGGTGGACGTGCTCGGGCACGCCCTGCTGTTCAGCCCCGAGCTGCGGGACGTGCCGCGGCTGGCGGAGAAGGTCGTCGCCATCCTGGGCGGCGTGAGCGCCGGCTTCGCCACCGCGATGCGGCTGGACGCGCTGGACCAGCAGGAAGAGGTCAAGCTCGCGCTCATGGCGGCCAAGCTGCGCGCCGAACGCGTGCTCGAGGCCAGCGAGGCCAGGTTCCGCGAGGTGTTCGACGCCTCCGCGTTCGGCATCGTGATCAGCGACCTGCACGGCCGGTGCGTCGAGGTGAACGGCGCGCTGGCCGAGATGATCGGCCGCGACCGCGGCGAGCTGACCGGGCGGCGGTTGGTCGAGCTGTTCGACCCGGCCGACGCCGAGGCGCTCGCGGCCAGGTACCAGGCGGTCGCCGACGGCCGGGTGGCGCGGCTGCGCGAGCAGCGACGCCTGCTGCGCGAGGACGGCGAGCCGGTGTGGGTGCACCTGGCGGTGTCGTCGCTGCGCGACGCGGACGGCGAGCCCGCGTACCACGTGACCATGGTCGAGGACGTCAGCGAGCTGCACCTGCTGCGGAAGAACCTGGACTTCCAGCTGCTGCACGACTCGCTCACCGGCCTGTCCAACCGGCAGCGCTTCGCCACCCGGCTGGAGGCGCTGCACGGCACGTCACGGGGTGGGATCACGCTCTACCACCTCGGCCTCGACGCGTTCTCGCTGGTGAACAACGGCCTCGGCCACGCGTTCGGCGACCGGCTGCTCACCGAGGTCGGCCACCGGCTCGAAGCCCTGATCGAGGACGACGTCGCGGTCATCGCCCGGCTCGGCGGCGACGAGTTCGGCATCGTGGTGGACAACTCGCCGACCACGCCGAGCGTGCCCGACATGGTCGACCGGATCAACGACGCGCTGCGACGGCCGATGGACGGCGTCGCCCTGTCCGCGTCCATCGGCGTGGTCGACCGGCCACCCGCCGGGTGGGACGTCGCGGAGATCCTGCGCGCGGGCGACACGACCCTGCGCCGGGCCAAGAAGTACGGCAAGCGGCAGTGGCTGCCCTACGACAAGCACGCCGACCAGGCGTTGCGGGAACGGCACGCGCGGGCCGCGCGGATGCCCGGCGCGCTGGCCGAGCAGGAGCTGGAGGTCGAGTACCAGCCGGTCCTCGACCTGGCCCGCGGGCGGGTGCTCGGGCACGTGGCCCGGCTGCGCTGGGACGAGGTCGGGCACGACGAGTGCGTCGCCCTGGCCGAGGAGACCGGGCTGTCGCCGGCGCTCGGCCAGTGGGCGCTGCACGAGGCCGCGGTCGCCGCGAACGGACCGGAGTCCTTCGGCGCCCTGTACTTCGAGCTCTCCCCGATGCAGTCCCGCGACGAGGACCTGGTGCGCACGGTGAAGCGGACGTTGGACGTGACCGGCCTGCCCGCGTCCCGGCTGCGGATCTTCCTGGACACCCGGTCGATGCTCGACGGCATGGGCGAGGACAACGCGCAGGTGCTGCGGGACAACGGGATCTCCACCGGGCTGACCCGGTTCAACGGCGGGCAGGCCGAGCTGTCGCTGCTCGACGAGCTGCCGGTGGACGCGCTGGTCGTCGACCCGTCGGTGGTGGGCAGGCTCGCCGACCGGCCGGAGTCGTTCCTGCACACCGCGGTGGCGCGGATGGTCGCGCTGATCCGGGAGGCCGGGGTGTCGGTGCTGGTGCCGGCCCTGGCCACGGCGGAGCAGGCGGCGTGGTGGAGGCGGGTCGAGGTGGACGCCGCGTACGGCGACCACCTCGCGCCCGCCGTGCCGGGGTACGAGCTGTCCGGCGCCTAGACGTGCTTCACCGCGGCCAGCAGCTTGGTCAGCGACTCCTTCGCGTCGCCGAACAGCATGGTGGTCTTCGGGTTGTAGAGCAGGCTGTTGTCCACGCCCGCGAAGCCCGGCCGCATCGAGCGCTTCATGAACACCACGGCCTTCGCCCGGTCCACGTCGAAGATCGGCATGCCGTAGATCGGGCTGCTCGGCTCGTCCCGCGCGCCGGGGTTGACCACGTCGTTCGCACCGACCACCAGCACCACGTCGACGCTGCCGATGCCGGGGTTGACGTCGTCGAGCTCCTTGAGGTGCTCGTACGGCACGTCCGCCTCGGCGAGCAGCACGTTCATGTGGCCCGGCATCCGGCCCGCGACCGGGTGGATGCCGTAGTGCACGGTGACGCCGCGCTGCTCCAGCACCTGCGCCAGTTCCCGCGCCGCGTGCTGGCCCTGCGCCACGGCCAGGCCGTAACCGGGGACCACCAGCACGGAGTGCGCGTAGCCGAGCATGATGGCCACGTCGTCCACCGTGCCGGAGCGCACGGTGCGGTGCTCGTCGGTCGCCGCGGCGGTCGGGGTCGGCTTGAACGCGCCGAACAGGATGTTGGTCAGCGGCCTGCCCATGGCCTGGGCCATCAGCCGGGTCAGGATCGTGCCGGACGCGCCGACGAGCGTGCCCGCGACGATCAGCAGGGTGTTGGCCAGCACGTAGCCGGACGCGGCGACGGCCAGGCCGGTGAACGCGTTGAGCAGCGAGATCGCGATCGGCACGTCCGCGCCGCCCACCGGCAGCACGAACAGCACGCCGAGCGCGAGACCCGCCAGCGCCAGCAGCACCAGCAGCACGCCGCTCCCGGTCAGCACGACCAGCAGCGCGAGCAGCGCGCTCACCGCCGCCGCACCGATGCCGAGCAGCTGACCCGCAGGTAGCAGCACCGGCCGGGTGGTCATGATCTCCTGGAGCTTGAGGAACGTGACCACGCTGCCGGAGAAGCTGACCGAGCCGATCAGCACGGTGAGCACGGTGAAGACCTGGAACAGCACCGAGCCGTGGGGAACGGCCAGGAACTCGGTCAACGCCACCAGCGCCGCCGCCGCGCCGCCGACGCCGTTGAACAGCGCCACCATCTGCGGGATCGCGGTCATCTTCACCGACCGCGCCGCCGGGATGCCCACCACCACGCCCGCGACCACGGCGATCACGATCAGTAGCCCGTTGTGCACCGCGCCGTGCGCGTACGCCGTGACCACGGCCAGCGCCATGCCCGCCGCGCCGACGAGGTTGCCCGCGCGGGCGTACTTCGGCGTGCTCAGGCCCTTGAGCGCCAGCACGAAGCACAGCGCGGCGACCAGGTACGCGAGCTGGACCCAGGTGGGGCTCACCCGCCCACCTCCTTGTGCCCGTTGGCCGCGCTCTTGACGGGTCGGCCCGCCTTGTGGCCCTTGAACATCTCCAGCATCCGGTCGGTCACCACGAAGCCGCCGACCACGTTGACCGTGGCCAGGAACACCGCGGCCAGGCCGAGCGTGATCTCCAGCGCGTGCTCGGCACGGCCCGTGATCAGGATCGCGCCGACCAGGATCACGCCGTGGATCGCGTTCGCGCCCGACATCAGCGGCGTGTGCAGGATCGTGGACACCTTCGACACGACCTCGAAGCCGACGAACACGGCCAGCACGAAGATCGTCAACAGGTCGATCACGGCAGCTCCCTCCTCAGCTCGCCCGCGTGCGTGAGGCAGCAGCCGGCCAGCACCTCGTCGGTGAGGTCCGGGACGACCTGGCCGTCCTTGGTCATCATCAGCAGCAGGTTGGCCACGTTGCGCGCGTACAGCTTGCTGGCGTGCACGGGCATGCCGCTCGGCATGTTCCGCGCGCCGTAGACCAGCACCTCGCCGACCCAGGTCTCCTCGCCCGGGCTGCTGGCGGTGACGTTGCCGCCGGACTCGGCGGCCAGGTCGACCACCACGGAGCCGGGCGCCATCGCCTTGAGCATGTCGTTGGTGACCAGCACGGGCGCCTTGCGGCCGGGGATGGCGGCGGTCGAGATCACCACGTCGGAGGCGGCGACCCGTTCCGCGATCAGCTCGCGCTGGCGTTCCAGGAACGTCTCCGACTGCGCCTCCGCGTACACGCCCTGCTGCGTTTCGAGGTCCAGTTCGAGGAACCGCGCGCCGAGGCTCTTGACCTCGTCCTTGGCCGCCGCGCGCACGTCGTAGGCCTCGACCACGGCGCCGAGGCGTCGTGCGGTGGCGATGGCCTGCAACCCGGCCACGCCCGCGCCGAGGACGAGCACCTTGGCGGGCGGGATGGTGCCCGCCGCCGTGGTGAACATCGGCAGGAACTTCGGCAGCCGGTTGGCCGCCTCCATCACCGCGCGGTACCCCGCGACCAGGGCCTGCGACGACAGGGCGTCCGCCGACTGCGCCCTGGTCACGCGGGGTAGCAGGTCGAGGCTGAACGCGGTGACCTTGTTGGCCTTGAGCACCTCGACCAGTTCGGGCTCGCTGTTGGGTTGCAGGAAGCTGATCGTGATGTCGCCCTCGCGGAGGGCGGCGGCCTGCTCGGGTGTCGGTGGTTGGACGGAGACGATCACGTCGGACTGCCCGGCCGGGTGGTCGGCGATGACGTTCGCACCGGCTGCGCGGTAGGCGGCGTCCGAGGCGTGGGCGTGTCTGCCCGCTCCGGCTTGCACGTCCACCGTGAGTCCGGCACCGATCAGCGTGGTCACCGTTTCCGGTAGACCGGCTACGCGGCGCTCGGCGGGCCGCGCCTCGACGGGTATGCCCACTCTCACGGAGAGTCACCCTAGACCGGTGATGGTGATCTACGCCACAGGTGAAGTTCAACGTTAACCGTACATACGTCTTGCTGAGACTTCCCGCTGCTCAGTGGATCACCGGGCAGACGCCCTTGGTGTCGCCGGGGAAGAAGTTCGGCACCAGCTCGCGCTTGTCGTAGTACCGGTGGAAGACGCTGGTGATCCCGCTCGACATCGGCGGCACGATCCACGTCCAGTCCGCCGGGCACGAGCGGCCCGCCTCCTCCTCCTTCTTGATGTGGGTGAGGAACCGGTCCGACTCGGTGTGGTGGTCGGTGATGGTCACGCCCGCCGCCGCGAACGAGTGCAGCACCGCGCGGTTCAGCTCGACCAGCACCCGGTCCTGCCACAGCGTCCGCACCGAGGAGGTGTCCAGGCCCATCCGCTTGCCCAGGTAGGGCAGCAGGTCGTACCGGTCGGCGTCGGCGAAGTTGCGCGCGCCGATCTCGGTGCCCATGTACCAGCCGTTGAACGGCGCGGCCGGGTAGTCGATCCCGCCGATGCGCAGCCGCATGCTGCTGATCGCGGGCACGGCGTGCCAGCGCAGCCCGAGGTCGGCCAGCCACGGCAGCTCGGGGTGCCCGATCGGCACCTCCAGCACCGCGTCGGGCGGCAGTTCGACCAGGGCCGGTTCGGCGTCCTCCCGTTCGACGATCAGCGGCAGCACGTCGAACGGCCCCCTCCGGGCCGGCGGGCGCCAGCCCATGCCGATCGCCGTCTCGGTCAGCTCGGCGTTGCGCCGGTCGCCCAGCACGCCGCCGTCCGAGCCGACGTAGCCCGCGTACCGGACCAGCTGCTCGTTGCGGATCCTCGGCGCGGGCCGGCCGGGGTCGTCCGGCGCGAACACGGTGATCACCGGGCGGACCTTGCCGCCGTTGGCGGCGAGCTTGAGGTGCTCGACGCACTCGTCCGCGATCTCCTTGGGGTCGCGCAGCTCGCGCAGGTCGCGGACCTTGAGGCTGCGCCAGTACAGGCGCCCGATGCAGCGCGCGCTGTTGCGCCACGCGACCCGTGCGCCGAACGTCAACTCGTCGTGGGTGTGGCGGTACGTGCCGGTGGCGGCGACCTCGGCGTGCACCTCGGCGAGGCGGTGTTCGACCGGACCGAGCTCCGGGTGCTCGGCGTGGTGCAGTCGGATGAACTCGTCGGCCTCGGCGAGGTCGACGGTGAAGGCGGTGGCGTCGTGCAGGGGGATGGCTTCAGCCGGACACGAGGGGACGGGGGCCATGGCGGGACACCGTAGTTGCCCTTTCGTGGTTGCCGCACCGCCGTGCCGGGCACCGAGGGGGTGCGATTACGGACCGTTGATGCCACAGAGTGAGTGCTTGATCGCGCAGAAGTGTGACACATCCTGCGAAAACGAGTGATATTCGATCGTTATCCGCCCGAATCACGGCAGTTACCTGTGATTTACCTCACAGCATTTTTGTCACCTATCGAGTGACAAAGACGGTGGTGCCCACGCCAGGAACTTCGCCATCCCGCGCAGACCCACCGACGCCGGAACCGCGCGCATCGCGGCGTCGCGCATCGTCACGGCCACCGGGTTGCGCAACTTGTGCCCGACCCGCCCGACCACCCGGGACGCCTTGGCCATCGACTGCGTGCGCGGCCGGCGTTGGCGGTCGTAGTCGGCGAGCGCGGTCGGCACGTCCTCGGCGCGGGCGCACGCGGCGGCCAGCACGACCGCGTCCTCGAGCGCCATGCACGCGCCTTGTCCCAGGTAGGGCGTCATCGCGTGGGCGGCGTCGCCGAGCAGCGCCACCCGGCCGCGCACGTAGGTCGGCAGCGGCGTGGCGAGCTCGTGGATGTCGTGCCGCAACACGGTGTCCGGCGGCGTGGCGTCCAGCAGGTCCGGGATGGGGTCGTGCCAGCCGGCGACGAGGCGGCGCACCTCGCCCAGCTCGTCGGCCGAACGACCACCGGCGGGCGCGACCGCGGCCGCGTACCAGCAGACCCGGCCGTCACCCAGGGGGAGGACGCCGAACTCCGTGCCGGGACCGAGGGTCTGGCTGAGACCGAGGTCGAGCGGGAACCGGGCCGTCGTCACGCTCCGCCACGCCGTGGTGCCCGCGTACACCGGCTGGGGCAATGTGGGGAACAGCGCCTGCCGGGCGCGGCTGCGGATGCCGTCCGCCGCGACCACCAGGTCCGCGTCCAGGTCGTCCAGCGAGTGCACCTCGGTGTCCGTGACCAGGCATTCCGGCGGCAACGCCGACCGCAGCACCCGGTGCAGGTCCGCCCGGTGCACGGCCACCACGTGGTCCTGGTGCGACGCGTCGACGTGCGTCAGCGTCCGCCCCCTCGGGTCGAGGATGCCACCCGGCACGCGGGGCGTGCCGATCCGCCGCACCTCGTCGGCCAGCCCGAGCGCCGCCAGCGCCCGCATGGCGTTCGGCATCACGCCGACGCCCGCGCCGACCTCGCCGAACGCCGGCGCGCGTTCCAGCACCGCGACCTCCCACCCGACCCGTCGCAACGCCACCGCCGCCGTGACACCGCCGAGGCCACCGCCCACCACGACCGCTTTCACTCCCACTCCTTCTACAGCTGTAGAGATCCGTACTCTACAGCTGTAGAAGGAGGATTCACTGTGACGGAGCGCATGGCCGCCCTCGCCGACGCGGCGATCCACGTGGTGGCCACCAAGGGCATGCGCGGGCTGACCCACCGCGCCGTGGACGCGCAGGCGGGCGTGCCCACCGGCTCGACCTCGGCCTACTTCCGCACCCGCAAGGCGCTCGTCGAGGGCGTCGTGCAGCGGCTCGCCGACCTGGACGACGCCGAGGTGGCGGCAGCGCGGATCAACGTCCCGCTCGACCCCGACCTGCTCGCCGAGGCCCTCGCGCACGTGCTCGACCAGTGGATGACGACCGGCCGCGAGCGCACCCTGGCCCGGTACGCGTGCCTGCTGGAGGCCACCCACCACCCCGAGCTGCGCGGCATCCTGGCCCACGGCGAACGGCCCCGGGCACAGGCGCGAGAGCTGCTGGCGGCGTGGGGCGCGGAGGCCCCGGAGCGGCGGAGCCGGGAGCTGGTGGCGTTCGTGGACGGCCTGCTGTTCGACCGGCTGGTCGGCGCGGGAGCGCTCGGGGCGCCCACCCCCGGCACCCCGGAGAGCCGCGCCGAACTGGCCGCGGCGATCCGCGCGGCGCTGCGCGGCGTGCTCGGGAAATGAGTGGCGCCCGGCGCTACCGTTGATCGCATGTGGGCCTTCGGGATCTTCTACCTCTGAGTTCGGGGCAGCCGTCCACCCCCACGCGCCACGCGTGACGGGGTCTTCGAGCCAACCCGAAAACTCATGCGGAGAGTCCTCATGTCCCACATCGCCTTCCTCAACATCCCCGGCCACGGCCACGTCAACCCGACGCTGCCCGTCGTCACCGAACTGGTGAACCGCGGCCACCGGGTCAGCTACGCGGTCGACCCCGGATTCGCGGACGTCGTCGAGCGGGCCGGCGCGACGCCGGTCGTCCACCCCACCACCCTGCCGACCGAAGACCAGGAGTGGCCGACCGAACTGGCGCCGGCCATGCGCCTGTTCCTGACCGAGGCCAAGTCGGTGCTGCCGGTGCTGGAGGCGGCCTTCGCGGCCGACCGGCCGGACGCCGTCGTGTACGACATCGGCGCGTGGACGGCGCGCCTGCTGGCGGGCCGCTGGGGCGTGCCGGCGATCCAGTTCTCCCCCACCTTCGTCACGTACGAGGGCTGGGAGGAGGAGATGGGCGACATGGTCGACCAGCCCGAGGTGACCGCGTTCTACGCCGAGCTGGACGCGTGGCTGGCCGCCGAGGGCGTGGCGATCCCCGGCCCGGCGTACGTCGCCGACCCGGACCGCGCGGTGGTGAGCATCGCGCGGTCGTTCCAGCCGAACCACGAGTCGGTGCACCCGAAGTACACGTTCGTGGGACCGTGCCTGAGCGACCGGTCGGCGTTCCAGGGCACGTGGGAACGGCCCGCGGACGACCGGCCGGTGCTGTTGATCTCGCTGGGGTCGGCCTACACCAACGAGCCGGGGATCTACCGGCGGTGCTTCGAGGCGTTCGGCGACCTCGACTGGCACGTGGTGATGGCCATCGGCAAGCACGTCGACCCGGCCTCGCTCGGCGAGCCGCCGTCGAACGTGGAGCTGCGCCGCTGGGTGCCGCAGCTGGAGATCCTGTCGCACGCCAAGGTGTTCATCACGCACTGCGGCATGGGCGGCACGATGGAAGGGCTGTACCACGGCGTGCCGATGGTCGGCCTGCCCATGATCGGCGAGCAGGCCATGAACGCCCTGCGCCTGGTCGAGCTGGGCGTCGGCAGGCACATCCCGCGCGAGGAGGTCACCGCCGAAGGGCTGCGGTCCGCCGTGCTGGAGCTGGCGGACGACCCGGACGTGGCCCGGCGGCTGGCCGGGCTGAAGGCCGAGATCCGGGCGGCCGGCGGCACGGCCGCGGCGGCCGACGTGATCGAGGCGGAGCTGGAGTAGTGACGAGGGGGCGGAGCCGTCGGCGCCGCCCCCTCCCCGTCTACGCGGATCGCTCGTCGCTGCCCAGCCTGGGGAACGGGTCGGTCGAGAACACGACCTCCACCGGCACCTCGAAGTACTGCGCGATGCGCAGCGCCAGGTACAGGCTGGGGCTGTACTCGCCCCGCTCCAGGTAGCCCACGGTCTGGTAGTGGATGCCCAACGCCTCTGAGAGCTGCCGGCGTGACACTCCCCGTTCCGCGCGCAGCATCGCGATCCGGTTGTAGACGCTTTCGCTCATCGCACCCTCTGCAACGCCGCCTGTCGGCGTTGCTCCATCTCCGCTCCGGACTCACGGCGAGCCATCCGACGCAGGATCGTAGGCGCAAGCAGGAAGCCGACCACCGCCCACACCCCGAGCACGCCCACCATCTCCAGGATCCGCCAGGAGCCGCCGAGCTCCGTGGCCGCCGCCGCGTCCGGCAGCAGCGCCGCCCTGGCGCCGTGCCCCGCCCAGTACACCGGGAACACCTGGGCGACCCCCTGCAGCCAGCCGGGCATCGCCGTGATCGGGTAGAAGATGCCCGAGATCGCCACGAGGCCCATCATCGGCAGCATCGTGATGCCCATCGCGCCGCCGGGGCTCTTGGTGATCGACCCGGCGACCGCGCCCCAGGGCAGCATCGACACCATGCCGAACGCCAGCACGGCGAGCAGGCCGAGCACGCCGCCCACGCCCGCGTCCGACAGCACGTTCACCAGGAACAGGCCCGGCACCAGCACGATCAGCAGGCCGGTCAGGGAGTCCAGCGACGTCTGCACGGTCCGGCCGACCAGGTAGCCGACCATGCCGTGCGGCACCGCCTTGGCGCGCAGCAGCGTGCCGTCCTCCCGGTTCATCGAGAGCTGGCCCGCGGGCCCGACCAGGGCGCCGAACACCATCCCCATGCCGAGCATGCCGGGCAGGGTGAGCGCGGCGAGCGAGATGTCGGAGCCCTCGACGGACGAGTCGCGCTGGAACCACAGCACGGTCAGCGCGGCGAGCCCGGTGAACACGTTGTAGAACTGGTCGGAGCTGCCCATGGAGTGGCGGAACTCGCGCACCCCGCGGTCCACGCCGAGCCGGATGGCCTGTGCCTTGGTGTTCACCGGATCGCCACCTCCTCGTCGGTCGCCTGGCCGCTCTCGTGCCGCTGCACGAGTGCCATGTAGGTGTCCTCCAACGTGCTGCGGCGCACCTCCAGCTCGGAGATGCCCGTCGCGTGCTGGCGGAACAGGTCGCGCACGAACGCCGTCGCGTCGTCCGCGGTGTGCACGTGCCGCAGGCCGTCGTGCGTCCAGCGGACCTCGGACTTGCCCGCGACCCGGCGGCTGAGCTGGTCCGGGCTGCCGTCGGCGATGATCCGGCCGCCCGCGAGCACCAGGATCCGGTCGGCCAGCTTCTCCGCCTCGGCCAGGTCGTGCGTGGTCAGCAGGATCGTCATGCCCTCCAGGTCCGACAGGCGGTGCACCAGGTCGTGGAAGTCCCGGCGCGCGTGCGGGTCGAACCCGGCCGTCGGCTCGTCCAGGAACAGCAGGTCCGGCTTGCCGACGATGCCGATCGCCACGTCCAGCCGCCGCCGCTGGCCGCCGGAGAGGCTGCTGATCTTCTTGTGCGCGTGCTCGGTCAGGCCGACGGTGTCGATCAGCTCGTCGGTGTCGAACGGCCGCGGCTGGTGCGGCGTGGCGTAGGGCTCGTAGTAGCGGCCGAGGTGGTGCAGCAGCTCGCGCACCCGCCAGCGGCCGTGGTCGCGCCACGACTGGAGCACCACGCCGAGCCGGGCGCGCCAGGCCTCGTCGCCGGTGGCCGGGTCGACGCCCAGCACCCGGACGTGGCCGTCGGAGGGCAGCCGGAACCCCTCCAGGATCTCGATCGTGGTGGTCTTGCCCGCGCCGTTCGGCCCGAGCAGGGCCAGCACCTCACCCGGGCCCGCGGTGAAGTCGACCCCGTGCAGCACGTCCGTGGTGCCGTAGCGCATCCGCAGATCGCGCACCTCGATGACCAAGGACCCTCACCTCCCCCTTGTCAGAGTTCTCGGTCATTTTGTAGCACACCTGCTATCTCTCGTACTACGGCTGTTCCCTTACGGCTTATTTACTTCACGGCTTCGTGAAACTTCTGTATGTTGCGAAGTAGGTCCCTTTACGCACTGGGAGGTGTGCGAGATGACCGAAACGCTGTACTCCGAGCTGCCGAGCCAACGCACCACGCCGTTCGACCCGCCCGCGGAGTTGGGGTTGCTCCGCGAACGGGCCCCGATCAGCCGGATGAAGTTCCCCGACGGGCACCTGGGGTGGCTCGTGACCAGCTACGAGCTGGCTCGCGAGGTGCACGCGGACCGCCGGTTCAGCAGCCGGGCCGAGCTCCAGCACTCACCGCGGCCGGTGGCCGGCAAGCCGGTGCCGCAGCGGCCGGCGGCCAAGCCGGGCATGTTCATCGGGATGGACGCGCCCGACCACACCCGCTACCGCAAGCTGCTGACCGGGCAGTTCACCGTGCGGCGGATGAACCAGCTGATGCCGCGCATCGAGCAGATCGTGGCCGAGCACCTGGCCGCGATGCGCGAGTCGGGTACGTCGGCGGACCTGGTGGCGGACTTCGCGCTGCCGGTGCCGTCGATGGTCATCTGCGAGCTGCTCGGCGTGCCCTACGAGGACCGGGCGACGTTCCAGGAGGACACCGCCAAGGCGCTGCGGCTCGACTCCACGTTCGAGGAGATCATGGCGGCGTTCGAGCGGCTGGAGGACTTCGTGCTCCAGCTGGCGAAGCGCAAGCACGTCGAGCCGGGCGACGACATGCTGACCGGGTTGATCGCCACCGGCGAGCTGACCGACGAGGAAGTGGCCAACATGGGGCTGCTCCTGCTCGTCGCCGGTCACGAGACCACGGCGAACATGCTGGGCATCGGCACGTTGCTGCTGTTGCGGCACCCCGAGCAGCTGGCGGCGCTGCAAGCCGACCCGTCGTTGGTGGACAACGCGGTCGAGGAGATGATGCGGTACCTGACGATCATCCAGTTCGGCACGCTGCGCACGGCGTTGGAGGACGTGGCGATCGGCGGCGTGGTGGTCAGGGCGGGCGAGTCGGTCTCGATCTCGGTGGCCGCCGCCAACCGGGACCCGGCGCGGTTCGAGCGGCCGGACGAGTTCGACGTCCGCCGGTCCGCGGCCGGGCACCTCGCGTTCGGCCACGGCGTGCACCAGTGCCTCGGGCAGCAGTTGGCGCGGATCGAGATGAGGGTCGGCTTCGCCGCGCTGTTCCGGGAGTTCCCGGACCTGCGGCTCGGCGTGCCGGCCGAGGACGTCAAGATGCGCACCGACATGGCCATTTACGGTGTGCACGAGCTGCCAGTGGAGTTCTCGTGAAGGTGGAAGTCGATCCGGACGTGTGCGCGGGGTCCGGGATGTGCGCGTTGACCGATTCGGTGGTGTTCGACCAGGACGAGGTCGACGGGACGGTCGTGCTGCTGCAGCCGTCCCCGACGGGCGAGCACGAGGAGGCGGCGCGTGAGGCGGCGCACCTCTGCCCGGCCGGCGCCATCCGCATCGTGGAGTGACGTGAGCTGCCGGGGCCGCCTCCGGGCGGTCCCGGCGGTGAACGGCGGCTCAGAGCGACAGGTGCACGCGCAGGGCGTCGTCGAGCTGCTTGAGCACCGCGGGCGGCAGGCCGCCGATCCTGGCGCGGAGCCGGGCCGCGGCGACCGTGCGCACCTGCTCGGCCTGGGCCTTCGAGTCCGCGCCGAGCCCGCAGTCCTTGGCGGGCAGCAGCACCTGGAACGGGTACACCTTGGCGGTGTTCGAGGTGATCGGGACCACGGTCACCACACCCCGGCCGCCCCGTCCGGCGGCCCGGTTCGCCGCGTCGTTGCTCACGAGGACGGCCGGGCGGATCTTGTTGGCCTCGGCGCCCTGCGCCGGCTCCAGGTCCACCCAGTAGATGTCACCTCGCCGCATCGAGGACACCGTCCGGCGCGGTCACGTCCCACATGTCGGCGTCCCCTCCGGCTTCCCACTCTTCCCACGCGCTCGCGTAGGCGTTCTCCAGACCCGCCTCGCGCAGGAGCGTGATCGCCTGGTGGATCACGGACGATCGCGAGGCGCTCCGGTGTTGCCGCAGGTAGCGATCAACGAACTCTACGTCCTCCTCGGGGAGGCTCACACTGATTTTCATACCTTCGATGCTACCTCCGGTACTACCCGGTAGGAACCCGGCATCGCGAGGCCGACCAGCATGCCGGCGGACGCCAGCACGGCGACCGCGACCATCGAGGCCGAGAAGCCCTCGCTGAACCGCGCGGCGGTCGCGTAGCCGCCGACGGCGCCGAACACGGCCACCGCCACCGCGGTGCCGAACACGCCGCCGAAGATGCGCAGCATCATGAAGACGCCGGACGCCTGGCCGATCCGCTGCGGCTCCACCGCGCTCACGACCGCCTTCTGCGCGGCGGGCATCGCCGCCGTGATGCCCGCCGAACCGAGGACCAGCGCGGGCAGGATCTCCAGGTAGGACGTGTCGGCGTCGACGGCGACGGCGATCCACCCCATGCCGACCGCCTGCAGGAACAGGCCGCCGACCACGAACCTCCGCTCGCCGACCCTGTCGACCAGGCGGCCGGCGATCGGCGCGCACACCATGAGCGTGCCGGTCCAGGGCATCAGCATGAGTCCGGCGACGAGCGGACCGTGGCCCTTGACGACCTGGAAGTACTGCGCGAGGAAGAACATCGTGCCGTACAGAGAGGCGAACACCAGGAAGTTCGCCGGGTTGGCGGTGGCGAACGCCCGCAGCTTGAAGAAGCTCATCGGGACCATCGGTCGCGGCGTGCGCTTCTCGTACAACACGAACGCGACCAGCAGCACCACGCCGATCACGAACGAGGCGACGACCTCCCCGCCGGCCCAGCCCGCCGCGTTGCCGCGCACCAGCGCCCAGATGACGCCGAACGCGCCCAGCGTCACCAGGCCGAGTCCGCCCAGGTCGAGCTTGTCGTTCGGGCCGGTGCTCTCGTCCACCTCCCGCGTGGCGAGCAGGATCGCGACGATGCCGATCGGCAGGTTCAGCCAGAAGATCCACTGCCAGGCCAGGCCCTGTGCGATCGCGCCGCCGATGACCGGGCCGCCGACCGTGGCCAGACCGGTGAGGCCCAGGTAGAGGCCCATCGCCTTGCCGCGCGTGCGCGGCGGGAAGGCCGCGGTGATCAACGTGAGCGACAGCGGCAGCACCATCGCGGCGCCCGCGCCCTGGAACGCCCGGGAGGTGATCAGGAAGACGGCGTCCGGCGCCAGCGCGCACGCCACCGACGCGGCGGTGAACAACGCCAGGCCGGCGTTGAACACCTTGCGGCGGCCGAATCGGTCACCCAGCGCGGCCCCGGTGAGCAGCAGCACCGCGAACGACAGGTTGTACGCGGTGACGACCCATTCCAGTTGTTCGACCGACGCCGTGAGATCCGCGCGGATCGTGCTCAGCGCGGTGGTCACGACCATGCTGTCCAGCGCCATCATGAACGAGGCCAGCGAGGCGAGCCCCAAGGTCCACGCCTGCTTGGCCGTCATCCGCTCTGCTCCGGTGCTCACCGTTCTCCCCTCCGGTTCGTTCGCGCCTCGGGCTCGCGGTCAGGCGCTGCCGATGGAGGCGCGCAGCGATCGCGGGAGTCCGAAGGGAGGCAGGAAGCAGTTGTCGTGGAACCGGGTGAGGCCGGTGATCCGGTCGCCGGTCAGCGTCAGCAGCAGCACGCCGTGCGCGTGCAGGATCGGCGTGCGCTGGTCGCGCACGTAGCAGCCGAAGGCCGGTTGGCCGTTGGCGCGGGTCGGGATCAACACGTACCGCATCCCGTCCCGCAGTGCCACGGTCGCCAGGAAGTGGCCGATCTCGTCCCGTCCCCGGTACTCCAGCGGCATCGGCGGCATCGTGAGCCGCGCGTCGTTCGTCAGCAGGTCCACGACCGCGTCCACGTCACCGGCCTGGAACGCGCGGGTGAAGTCGTCCACGATCCGGCGTTCCCGCGGCGAGTTCGGCAGCGGGGCGCTCTCCCGGTCCGGGTTCGGCAGTTCCCGGGCGAGCGCGCCGCGGGCCCGTTTCACCGCGCTGGTGACCGCGTTCTCCGAGGTGTCGAGGATGGTCGCGACCTCGGCGGCCCGGAAGCCGAGCACGTCCCGCAGCACCAGCACGGCCCGCTGCTTCGGCGGCAGTTGTTGCAGGGCGGTCAGGAACGCCAGCGACACCGACTCGCTGATCTCGTAGCGCGTCTCCGGCCCCGGCGCGTGGTCGGCGATCCCGTCGAGCAGCGAGTCGGGGTACGGCTCCAGCCAGCTGGGCGCCGCGCGGCGGTGGGACGGCTCGGGCAACGGGACCTCCGGTCGGTAGGCCGCCTGGTCGTTCGGGCGACGGGCGCCGGCCCGCAGCGCGTTGAGGCAGCGGTTGGTGGCGATCCGGTAGAGCCACGTCCGCACCGACGCCCGCTCCTCGTACCCGCCGATGCCGCGCCACGCCGCCAGCAACGTCTCCTGCACCAGGTCCTCCGCGTCCTGCACCGAGCCGAGGATGCGGTAGCAGTGGACCTGGAGCTCCCGTCGGTACGGCTCGACGAGCCCGCGGAAC
Organism: Actinosynnema sp. NPDC023794; assembly: GCF_040639675.1. NCBI lineage: Bacteria > Bacillati > Actinomycetota > Actinomycetes > Pseudonocardiales > Pseudonocardiaceae > Actinosynnema > Actinosynnema sp. NPDC023794. The sequence goes on from NZ_JBFAFR010000005.1 coordinate 334,853, forward strand.
GCCTCACCGTCACCGCTGCGCGCCGACGCGAGCAGTCCTCCGGGCGTGCGCTGCGCGCCGGCGTCGCTTCCCCTGACCGGCAAGATCCCTGGCATGGTGACTCCTCCTCTGCCGTGACCACCCGCGGTGCGGCAGTTCTGACGTGCGACGGTGGCCGGTAAGTGCTTCCGGATGGGTGGACACCACCGGAGCCCGGAACTGGTCGGTCCGCGCGCCCCCGGTTCCCGCCCTCGCGCGCTGCGCCGCCGGCTACGCGGCGTGGAGTCGGGCGCGGAGTTCCGCCAAGGACCGGTCGAGGATCCGGGCCTCGAACTCCCGGGGGTCGTGCTGCTCCGGGTCGTACTCGGCCATGAGGGCGTAGGTCTGCTCGAACCACCCGCGCAGCCGGGGAACCGCCTGCCGTCCGATCCGGCCGCGGGTGACCGCGCTCTCCACGAGGAGCCCGAACTCCTCCTCCATCAACTCCGGCTTCGGCCGCTGGGGATTCGTCCAGTCGTCCGCCAGCACCGGCCGCATGCGCACCGCGTTGGCGTTCCAGTGGAGCAACAGCGCGAGGTCCGCCGTGAATCCGGTGGGCAAGGACTCGGGCCAGAGTTCCCGCACGGCCGCGCGTTGACCGGACCACGGCGTCGAACCGACCTTCGGCAGCATCTCGGGGAACAGCGTGCCGGCGAGAGGGGCGAAGAACCCGCACAGCCAGAGCTGCGGGTAGAGCGGACGCCAGTAGAGGTCCGACACCGTGGCGTCCGCGGTGCCGTTCAGGATCGGCTCGACGAGCAGCGTCACCAGAGGCAGGTCGCCGAAGTAGCGGAGGTCGCCGTCGACCAGGCAGATGATGTCGCCCTTTCCGGCCGCGACGCCCCGTGCGATCGCCGTCCCTTTGCCGAGTCCGGCGTCGACCACCGTCGCACCCGCTTCACGTGCCACGTCCGCCGTTCGATCAGTGCACCCACTGGCGCTGACGATCACTTCACCACTCGTGCCGAGCACCTCGAGCCCGCGTGACGATTCGGCGACGACCTCGTCGATCGTGGCTTCTTCGTTGTGCGCGGGAATCACCACGCTGACCGACGCGACCCGACGGTGGAGGGTCCTGCGCGTGACCAGGTCCATGCCGAGCGCAGGGTTGATGGAGGGCAGGGTCATCTCTCGTTCGTCCTTCGTGTCGTCCGCGTCGGGCACTCGGGGTGGGCACGACCCAGGACCCGCACATGGCACGCGGGGTGACCAGCCATCGGGCGGCCGACGCGCGGCGCGCGATTACGGGTTCGGCTCAAGAAGTGGGGCAGGAGGGCGACGTTGACCGTGTTCCAGTCAACGCCATCCCCTGACTAGCATCAACAGTGGGGAGGATGGGGTTCGAACCCACGACCTGACGGATTGTTGGCCGTCTCCCCCGTCTCCCCCGTCGTCTGCCGACACCTGCCAGCACTCGCCACGATCAGCGCGCTTCGCGTCTGCGAACGACCACTGTGGATCATGGTTGGTGGTCGTCCGCCGTCGTTTTGTGGGGCAAAAGTGTGGCGTGGATCTTGTCTCACCCAACCGCACCACCGTTCTCGTAGGCAAGCCTGTGGGCTGGTCGATGCCGCCAAGGCGTCGAGCTGTCCACAGGTGCGGCAGCCGAGCGCCCTGACCACCGCCCTGTCCACCACTCGGCGCTCGTTCGGACCTGCCACCTCGGGATTAGAGCGAGACGCCTGTCATCCGCCATGATGGCCGAACATTGATCCTCATCTGGTTTGATGCCCCGGCATCAAACCAGGGTCACCACCCGTCCACAGCGGTCATCCGCCCGCCGTTTCGCAGGAGTAAGGCATGGCGATGATCTACATCTGCATCGTGGACCAGCTTGCAAGCTAGTCGATGTCGCCAAGGGCGGCGGGTTGTCAACAGGTTCGCAGAACAGCACCCCGAGCATCATCCCTAACGAACTCTCGGCGCTCGCGCCAATCTCAGGCTTCCGAACAGTTGCGAGCCATTTCCCGCCTACCGCGTCACGATCTACGGCAGGCGCGTATTTAGTGCACCCTGAACTCGCCTCAGGTTCTCAACAAGGTCGTCGTACGATTTACGCTGGAGAACGGCATAGTGCGTGAACTTTTTGATCCATTTATAAACTTCCTCTAGTTCGAGTTCGGCCTCGCGTCCAGCTTCCGGACTTCGAAGAGCGTGCATCACATCATGAACTCGATAGCTGAAGTTGTCGAAATCGGGCACCTTATTCATTTTGAAAGAGGTCATGTGAATGCGCGTCCATTGTAGCAGCTCATTCAATTGCGCATCTTTCGACAGCTTTGGACCTAGTTCGCGATGCAGCCGATTCAGGCAGTCATCCAACCCGAGTTTGTCCACGTCATTACGGTCGAGAAGCTCGTCCTGCACCGACCGTAGAGCTTCACTGAGATCGTGAACAATATCTAGTGCAGCTCGAATATTACTTGACTGCGATTTCCAAGATTCGAGCCTGTATTGATTTTTCGACTGCTTTCGCAACATGACGTAGGGTATTACTGGAGAGAGCACAAGTGCAACTAAGGAAATTATTACCGCCGGTTGACTCCATGTCACGGAAGCCACTATAGGTGCTTGACGCCTGATTACGGCACATGCACCATGTAGCACCTGACTGAAGGCTTCGTGTCATCCCGCCGACCTGGCTCGCCCCAACCTCGGGGAGGTCGGCGGGATGACACGAAACCTGACCCCACGCCGGCAGCCGAGCTGGCGGTATCTTCTGGCCATCCTGCTGGCCTGCCCGTCCGGCGAGGACATGTCTTTCCCCATGCGGCGCTTGCCGGGGTCGGTCGCGTCTTCGGCCGCCGGCGGGCCAGGGTGGCGGAGCCGGGCCCCTGGCCCTTGCCGAGCGGCCTCAAGCAGAGCGGCGCGAGCGGCCCCGGCAGGGGCCGCCTTGATGAAGAAAAGAAACTCTGAACACGATCGCGACCGCGGCAGGTCAGGAGGGCAGGAGGTTCACGCCGTCGTGGATGCGGTGCTGGGCCTGCTGCTCGAAGGCGTCGAATACACGGATGGCGTACGCCGGGTCAAGATGCTCGCGGACCTCGTCGCGGGTCATCCAGCGAACGGCGCTCGCTTCATCCGTCGTCGTGGTGTTCATGGTCAACGGGCGACAACGGAACACGAGAGCAACAACGCCGCGCGTGATGTTCTTGTAGACGCCGGTGAGTCGTTCGACCTCGACCGTGATGCCGCTCTCTTCCGCGATCTCCCGCCGGACGCCGTCCTCAAAGGACTCAGCCAACTCCAGGACTCCGCCGGGAGCCTCCCAGTGTCCGTTGTCTCGGCGCCGAATCACGAGCACGCGGTCGCTGTCGTCCACCACGATGCCTGCGACGCTCACTGAGTGCGTCGGCGTGCCGGCCATCAACACCACTGCCCTTCGCTCGACATGCGAAAGACTAGAACACCTAGACGGGCTGCGAGGTCGCCGCCATGCCCCAGGAGGCCGTGCGCTCGGGTGCGCTTCCGCCAGGTGAGCAACTCCTCTCGCCCAGCCCATCGGGCACTTCGGGGGTGGTCAGCGGATGAGACGGCTGGTGTAGCCCGCTGCTACCAGGCGGTCATAGGCGGCGTGCACTTCGGTGGGGATGTCTTGCGGGATGGCATACCCGGCTTCAGCGAACGCGGTAATCCGTTCGGTGTCGCCCACCAGCATGTTGACGACGAAGTCAACGTCGCCGATCCCCGCTACGTACTCGTCGATCGGTGGCCGGTGCGACGTGCAAACAATGTCCAGTCCGGGCCAGAGTTTCCGGCAGGTGGCATACGAACGGCGCTCCTGGTACGGGCGGGAGATCAGGATGGCCGATGACACCTGGATACCGTTGTCCCGCAACACTTCACGGCTGAGGGTGAAGTTCTCCGCCGTGTTGGTGGCCTCGGTCTCGATGAGGATGGCCTCGTCGGGCACGCCGTGCTCCAAGGCGTACTCGCGGTAGTGGACGGCTTCGCCGCGTGGGAACCGCTTGACGGTCGTGGGTGCGTTCGCGCCGGTGAAGAGAAGCCGCTGAACGGTCCCGGCCTGGTACAGCTCGACGGCTCGCACGGCCACGCCGATGTCGTGACTGCCGAGACCGATCGCGATGTCGGCGGGGTGCACTCGGTGCGTCATGTCGTGGTAGTCCCACAACGTCACGACGTCGGCGCGATGCTCGTCCGGGATCACGGTGGAGGGCACTGGTTGTCCGACCTCTCTGCGGTCAGTCCGGCAGTGGGAAGCTGTACGACCACTCGAACATCGAGTGCCGCCTCGATCTCGGCGTCGGCCTCGACCTTCGCGACCTTGTCCGTCTGGGTCGCCTGGCTTCCGCCCACGCCCTGAACGTCACGGTGGTGCTGGTCGAGCGCTGCTGGTCCACCTTGACCACCAGGCGGGTCATCACCTTGTCCGCCTGTCGGTGAGCCGTCTTGGTGGTGCCCTCGACGGACTCGGAGAGTTAGACGTCTTTGCCTGTTACGGGCCCACGCCCGCGAAGGCACGGACCTCGAGCGAGTTGCCGCCGTTGCCCCGCCGGCGACGCTCCGCGCTGGTGTCCTGGGTGGCCATGTCCCAGTGGTAGCCCTGACCGTTATGGGCGACAACCTGGACAAACGATCTTAAGTTGATCTTCGAGCCAGCATTTACGCTGGTCAGACGGTGGGGCGGGTGGGGTTCGAACCCACGACCTGACGGATTATGAGTCCGCTGCTCTGACCGGCTGAGCTACCGCCCCGCTGACGTGCGGTTCCGGAGAGTACAGAGGGAGCTTCCCCCGCGTCTCGACAACCCGGGCGGCGTGACCAAGCTGTGCACTGGCGGACTACGGGGCTCCGAGGTCGGCCGGGCGGTAACCCGTCGGGTAGCCCGGGTAGGTCCGGTTCTTCGGGTCGTTGGTCAGGCGTGGTGTCCGGCGTGGCGGGAGGAGGCGGACGGTGGCCGCGCGGACCTTCAGGGCCGACCGGCCGGCGAGGGTCAGCCAGTGCGGCTGCGCGGGGAAGCCGAACGCCGTGAGCATGGGCTCGTCGAGCATCGCCAGCACCGCACGGGACGTCAGCGCGGACGGCACCGGGTACCAGGAGCAGAACAGGTCCAGCGTGTACTGGCCGATCGCGCGGTTCGTGTCGCTGTAGGTGAAGTGCTCCTCCTCGTACGCGCGCTTGAACGCCGCGTAGGCGGAATAGGTGGACGGCAGCTCCTTGACGCCCATCCGGACGCCCACGGCGCTGTAGAAGTGGAACGCGGCCAGCCGCTCGTGGTCGGTCAGGGGCCGCCAGCCGTACCGGCTGATCCACTCGATCGGGTCGAACACGAACGTCGACAGCACGTACAACATGTCGTCGTTCGAGATCTCGTACCGCCCGTGCAGCCGGTTCACCACGCGCAGCGCCTCACGGCCGCGCGGCGAGTCGTACCCGTGCTCCACCAACTCGGCCATCAGCAACGCCGTGTCGTCGTACCGCTGCTGCGGCCGGCGCTCGAACTCGCCGGTCCGCGCCAGCAGCGCCGAGATCGACGGCACGCAGTACGTCCGGAACAAGGCGAACTCCAGCGACCGCACGTAGTCCCACGGGAACTCGTACCCGGACGAGATGCGCATGATCTCGACGTGGTCCCGCTCCGGGTCGAGGGACGTGATCCGGCGTCGGTTGGCGAAGCGGTCGGCCATGCGGATCAGCCTGCCCCAAGAAACCGCGCGAGCGGTGTGACAATCGGGTGACTCGCGGGTACCCGGACCCCATGACACGACGAAACCCCAGGCCGGTGGGCCTGGGGCTGCCATCGCGCTCCCCCTACTGGATTCGAACCAGTAACCCTTCGATTAACAGTCGAATGCTCTGCCATTGAGCTAAGGGGGAATGTTCTGTTGTGGGCCGGGCCTCGCGGCCCGACAGCGACAACTCTAGCGCATCCGGAACAGTGCTCGCGCACACCCCCCTCCTCGTGCGGTAAGAAGGGGTGTGACCAGGCACGATCTCCAGGAGAGGACCACCTCATGAAGGGCATCCTGCTCGGCGCCGCCGTCGGCTACGTCCTAGGGGCGCGCGCCGGACGCCAGCGCTACGACCAGATCGTGCGCGCCTACCGCTCCTTGGCCGACCACCCGGCCGTCCAGGGCGCGGCGGGCATCGTGCGCGCCAAGGTGGGCGAGAAGACCGGTTTCGGCCGGCACCAGCCCAACGCCAACGGCCACCGGCGCGACCCCGTCATCCCGCGCGCCAACTGAGCTCACCGGGGCCGCCCTCGAACCGGGGGCGGCCCCGGTGCGGCTACGGCACGCGGGCCACGGCGAAGACCCGGCGGAACGGGAACCACGTCGTGCCGTCCGCCCGCCTCGGGTACGCCTCGCGCAGCAGTGGCGCCAACCGACCGCGGAACGCGGCCCACTCGCCGTCGTCCAGCGCCGCCCGGATCGGTCGCAGCGCCGTCCCGGTGATCCACTCCAGCACGGCGTCCTCCCCCTCCAGCCGCTGCAGGTACGTCGTCTCCCACGCGTCCACCGCGCAGCCGTCGAGCACCTCGGCGTACCCCACCGGGTCGAGCACCGGCGACGGCCGCAGCAGGCCGCGCAACGCGGGCCACGACGCGTCGACCAGCGACCGCACCACCTCGTGCGACGGCCCCGAGAAGTTGCCCGGCACCTGCATCGCCAGCCACGCGCCGGACGGCAGCGCCCGCACCCACTGCCGCAGCAGGTCCTCGTGCCCCGGCACCCACTGCAGCACCGCGTTCGTCACCACCACGTCGGTGTCCGGCTCGGGCTCCCACGACGCCACGTCGCCGACCCGCGCGTCGACCCCTCGCGCCCGTGCGGCCGAGACCATCTCCGGTGACGAGTCCAGCGCCTCCACCGCGGCCGACGGCCACCGCTGCGCCAGCGACGCGGTCAGGTTCCCCGGACCGCAGCCCAGGTCGACCACCCGGCGCGGCGACGTGGCCCCGACCCGTGCCACCAACTCGTGGAACGGCCGCGACCGGTGGTCGGCGAACGCGAGGTACTTGCCCGGATCCCACATGCGCGCACCCCCAGTAGCAGTACAGCTGTACTGCTACCGTACGCCGATCACGCTCACCCGCGCAGCTTGGCGATCTTCGCCGCCACCGACGCCGCGACCTCGCGGACCCGCTCGACGTCCGCGCCCGGATCCGGCCGCACCTGGAGCACCACGCCGTCCTGCCCGGTCACCTTGCGCTGCACGAACCACGCGCCGACCGTCTCGTTGTGCTCCCGCGACCTGATCGACCCGGTCACCCGCTCGTGCACGACCTCGGGCACCTTGCCCGGCGACTCCAGCGGGAACCGCCGCGGCGGCAGGTCGCGCAGCACCACGGCCTCGCCCGCCGTGCCGTCCTCGACCGCCTCGACCACCGCCAACGCGTTCCCGCTCCACGTGGCCTTGCTGATCAGGTGCCACCCGACCCGCCGGGGACCGGGCACCCACAGCCCGTACGACGTCGCCACGAGCCACTCGGAGCCCACGGCGGCCGACGCCAGCACGTTCTCGTCCGACTCCAGCACACCGGCGAACCCCTCGGGCGCGCCCGAGCCGAAAACCCTCCGGAACAGCCCCATCACAGCCCGCCCGCCGCTTGTTGGCCCAACGCCTTGTGGTAGTCCTCCAGCGCGATGAGGTCGCCGAACAGGGCCCGGTACTCGTCGGGCTCCTCCACCGGCGACACGCGCCGCAGCCGGGACTTGATCTCGGTGATCTGCCCCGCCACCAGGATCTGCTGCAACCGCGCCAGCACGCCCTGCACGTACCGGTACTCGTCGTCCGCCTTGACCCGGAGCTGCTCCACGGACAGCTCGGTCAGCACCGACCGCACGGCCTGGTGCCGGCACGCCTGCGACACCGCGTCCAGGAACGCCGGACCGGACAGCCCGGACGACGCGCCGCCCGCCTCCCGGATCGCCTGGTGCAACGCCAGGTACGCGGGGTGCGTGAACGCCTCGTCGGGCAGCGAGTCGTAGTACGGCCCGGCCATCTCGGGCAGCTGCAACGCCGCCTTCAACGCCTCCCGCTGCGCCCACAGCGCCGGGTCGCGCGGGTCGGGGCGCGGCGGACCGTCGACGTCCACCGCCAGCGCGCCCTGGTTCGGGTCGACCGGCGCCGCGGCACGGCGTGACGGCGCGGGCGCGCGGCCGGTCGCCGTCTCGCGCACCCGGCGCACCACGGCCGACTCGTCCTCCCAGCCGACCCACCAGGCCAGCCGGGTCGCGTAGCCGTCCCGCTTGGCCCGGTCCTTGATCTGGGCCACGAACGGCACCATGACCTTCAGCGCCTCGACCCGGCCGTCCACCGAGTCGAGGTCGTAGTCCTTCAGCCGCGTCTTGATGGCGAACTCGAACAGCGGCGTGCGGCGGGCCACCAGGTCGCGCACGGCCACGTCGCCCTTCTCCTGCCGCAGCTCGCACGGGTCCATGCCGTCGGGCGCGATCGCGATGTAGGTCTGCGCGGAGAACGCCTGCTCGCCCTCGAACGCCTTCAGCGCCGCCTTCTGCCCGGCGGCGTCGCCGTCGAAGGTGAAGATCACCTCGCCGTTCATCGAGTCGTCGATCAGCAGCCGGCGCAGCACGTTCATGTGGTCCGCGCCGAACGCCGTGCCGCAGGACGCGACCGCCGTCGGCACGCCCGCCAGGTGCATGGCCATCACGTCGGTGTAGCCCTCGACGACCACGGCCTGCCTGCGCTTGGCGATCTCCCGCTTGGCCAGGTCCAGCCCGAACAGCACCTGCGACTTCTTGTAGATCGGGCTCTCGCTGGTGTTGAGGTACTTGGCCTGGATCGGGTCGTCGTCGAAGATCCGGCGGGCGCCGAAGCCGACGACCTCGCCGCCCATGTCCCGGATCGGCCACAGCAGCCGGCGGTGGAACCGGTCGATCGGGCCCTGCCTGCCCTCCTTGGTCAGCTGGGCCTTGATCAGCTCGGTGAGCTCGAACCCGCGCCCGAGGAGGTGCTTGGTGAGCTTGTCCCAGCCGCCCGGCGCGAAGCCGCAGCCGAACTGCCGGGCCGCGGCCTCGTCGAAACCGCGTTGCGCCAGGAACTCCCGCGCGGCCAGCGCGTCCGGCGTGGCCAACTGCTCGGCGTAGAACTCGGCGGCGGCCCGGTGCGCCTCGATGAGCCTGCTGCGGGTGCCGCGGTCGCGCTGGACGGTCGCGCCGCCGCCCTCGTAGGTGAGCTGGACGCCCGCCCGGTCGGCCAGCCGCTCGACGGCCTCGACGAACCCGAGGTGCTCGATCTTCATCACGAACGCGATGACGTCGCCGCCCTCGCCGCAGCCGAAGCAGTGGAACGTGCCGTGCGAGGGACGGACGTTGAACGACGGCGACTTCTCGTCGTGGAACGGGCACAGGCCCTTCAACGCGCCGGCGCCGGCACCGCGCAGGGAGACGTGGTCTCCCACGACCTCGTCGATCCGGCTCCGGTCACGCACCAGTGCGACGTCGCTCTCCCGGATGCGTCCTGCCACGTCGAGCGAGTCTAGTGCTGGCAGACTGGTGCCCGTGACCGCCGCCGAGCAGACCCTGGCCTCGACCTTCACCGGCCACCGCTCCCACCTGGTCGGCGTGGCCTACCGGCTCACCGGCAGCGTCGCGGACGCCGAGGACGCGGTGCAGGAGGCGTGGCTGCGGCTGACGGGTCTGAGCCAGGAGGCCCGGGCGGGCATCCGGGACCTGCGCGGCTGGCTGACGACCGTGGTGGGCCGGATCTGCCTGGACCGCCTGCGGTCGGCGGCGGTGCGGCGGGAGCGGTACGTGGGGCAGTGGTTGCCCGAGCCGTTGGTCACCTCGGGCGAGGACGACCCGTTGGACGCGGTGGTGCGCGACGACGGCGTGCGGCTGGCGGCGCTGGTGGTGCTCGACCGCCTCACTCCCGAGCAGCGGGTGGCGTTCGTGCTGCACGACGCGTTCAGCGTGCCGTTCGCGGAGATCGCCGACGCGTTGGGCTGCACGGTCGCGACCGCCCGTCAGCACGCCTCGCGCGGTCGCAAGGCGGCAGCCGACGCCGACCCGCCGCCGCGGGTGGCGCTGGAGGAGCAGCGCGAGGTGCTGGAGCGGTTCCTCCGGGCCCTGGCCACCGGCGACGTCGACGCGGTGGTCGGCCTGCTGCACCCGGACGTGGTGCTCGTCGGCGACGGCGGCGGCAAGGCCCGGACCGCGGCCCGCGTCATCAGCGGCGCGGACAAGGTGGCGCGCTTCATCCTCGGCCTGCTGCGCCGGTACGGCGACGTCGAGGGGCGACCCGCGCTGGTCAACGGCGACGTCGGGCTGGTGTTCGGCGCCCAGGGCGAGCTCACGCCGCGCGTCGAGGCGGTGGTGGTGAGGGACGGCAGGGTGGCCGGCGTGTACGACATGTCGAACCCGGACAAGCTCGGCCACGTGCCGTTCCCCGAAGCGCCCTGAGACCGGCTACGGCAGCGGCACCCGGCAGGCGTCACCCGAGGTGAACCCCTGGTCGGTGATGCCGAACGCCGAGTTGAACCGGCCGCGCTGGTTCTCCAGCGCGATCAGGTAGGTCAGCTCGACCAGCCCCCGGTGGCCCAGCCGTCGGTCGAGCTCGGCGACCTGCTCGTCGGTGACGGCGGTCGGGGTCTCGGTCATCGCGTCCGCGTAGGCCAGCGCGAGCTTCTCCAGCTCGGTGTACTTGTCCGAGGTCCGGTAGTCGTGGATCTCCTTGAGCCGGTCGACGTCCAGGCCCTCGTGCTTGATCAGCATGGTGCCGAAGTCGACGCACCACGAGCAGCCGAGCTTCACCGCGGTCAGGTAGACCACCAGCTCCCGCAACGACACGGGCAGCGTCCTGGCGGCCTTCTCCACCGCCATCTCGTGCCGCGCACTCGCCACGAACAGCCGCCGGTGGTGCGCGGCCACGGTGAACGGCTCCGGCACCGCCCCGAACCGCTTCTTGGCGAACCGGTAGGCGAAGCGCACCAGCGGGTTGGCCTGCTTGGTCGTGACGACCGGGATCCTGGGTGCCATGTGCCCTCCTCGTTTCGGGTCTTCACCCGGTGGACGAGGAGGGGCCTCAGGACGTGACAGTCACGGCTTGGCCACTTGGGCGAGGAAGTAGATCGCGCCCGTGTCGGCGTGCCGGACCAGCAGCAGGTAGGGCCGGTCGACGCGGACCGTGCGCGCGGTCTCCACCGGCACGAACGACGTCATCCGCATGACCACGGCGGTCGCCGCCGCGCCCTCGAAGCCCTGCTCGTCGAGCCGCAGCACGGCCTCGTGCACCACGTCGTCCACGTAGAGCCGCGGGTCGGGGCTCAACCCGGTCAGGTCCGCGCTCGTCGAGCTGAACATCGTGCGCACGCCGACCTGCTGCAACGACTCGGCGAGCGAGACGTTCACGGACAGGTCCAGCTTGGGCAGGAACAGCTCGATCCGCTCGGACTCCAACGCCTCCAGCACCCCGGGCACGCCACCGGTGCCGCCCAGCTCGTCGTCCGGCAGCAGCACGACCGCCTCGACGCCGCCCCGCGCCGGCATCGCCACGGCCTCCCACCCGTCCCGCCGCGCGTACCGCATGGTGCCCTCGCGGCGCATGGTGGCGACCGCCCCCGCACCCCGGAACGGCAGGTCCGCGGTGTCGTGCTCGGGGAACTCCTCGACCCACGCGCACTTCAGGTACAGCGCGTTGACCAGCGTCGCGACCGTGTCCGCGGTGATCGCGCCGGCCGACAGCAACTCGGGGATCAACCCTCGGGTCGTCTCGGCCACGTCGGCGTTGATCAGCTTGCGGGAGCCCTCCGGGTCGTCCACGAACGGCGCGGAACGCGCCTTCGCGCCCGGCCACCCGGCCAGGTCGGTGAGGAACCCCTCGTTGAGCGGCAGTCCGTCCCACGCCCACAGGGTGTTGGCGACGGCGAACTCGGCGTCGTCGCCCACCACCGCGCCCTTGAGCACCTTGGCGTGGTCCGCGCCGAGCAGCGCGACCAGTTCGGCCTCCGTCTCGCCACGCGCCGCCTGCGCCGTCATGCCGAGCGCACTGGCCACCGAGTACGGCGACCAGCACGCGTTGCGCGTGCGGTCGGGCGCGACGGCGTCGTGGAGGGTGAGGGCGAACGTCAGGTGCGCTCGATCAGGCACAAGGTCTCCTTAACCGCTATGGGCTCGTCCGGGATCGGACGTTCGCCCGCGCCGCTCATCGGTCCGAGCGGCTGGGGGTGGCGTGGTTCGCGCACCCCGGCGGAGCCGTCGTCGCCGGGTTCGTCGTCCCACCCGTCGTACGGGAACTCGGCGCCGACGTGCACCGGGTCGCGGGTCGGTCTGCGCCACGGCCAAGGACGGCCTGGCGGTCTTCTGGACTCATCGGCCATGACGTCGAGTGTGCCACCGGTCACAGGGGTTCGGGGGCGACGTTCGCCAGCGACCGCCGCCACGCCACGGCCTGGGCGTCGGTGAGCGAGGCGACCTGGTCGACCACGACGCGCAGCCGTTCGGCGTCGGTGGCCGCGGCGGCCCAGGCGGGGTGGAACGCGGGGTCGAGCGTGTCCGGGGCCCGCATCAGCAGGAGGTGGACCAGGTCGGCGACCAGTTCGCGTTGCAGGGTCTGCATGGCCAAGCGCGACGGGTCGCTCATCACGTACCGGACCGCGACCGCCTTGAGCAGCGCCACCTCGGCCGCGACCCGGGGCGGCACGACCAGGTCGGCCTGGTAGCGGCTCAGCGGGCCGTCGCCGTGCACCTCGCGGGTCGCGCCGACGGCGGCGGACGCGAACCGGCCGACCAGCTCGCTGGTGAGCCGCTTCAACGCCACCTGCGCGCGCAGCGAGCCGTCGTACTCGGCCAGTTCGGCGATCACCGGCAGGCCGAGCAGCTCGGTGGCGGCGTCTTCGAGCACGGAGGTCGGCTCGTCGGAGAAGTGCTTGGCGGCCAGGCCCGCGATGGCGGCGCGTTCGGCCGGGTCGCCGAGGGCGGCCAGGCTGATCCGGTGCGCCAGCACGCCGTCCTCCACGTCGTGCACGGAGTAGGCGACGTCGTCGGCCCAGTCCATGACCTGCGCTTCCAGGCACCGCCGTCGATCCGGCGCGCCCTCGCGGACCCACTTGAACACGTCGAGGTCGTCGTCGTAGGCGCCGAACTTCACCATCCCGGGACGGCGGGTCCACGGGTACTTGGTGGCCGCGTCGAGGCACGCCCGGGTCAGGTTGAGGCCCTTGGCGGTCTTGGGTTCGAGCCGGGTCAGGATGCGCAGGGTCTGGGCGTTGCCCTCGAAGCCGCCGCACGACCCGGCCAGCTCGTCGAGCGCGCGCTCACCGTTGTGGCCGAACGGCGGGTGCCCGATGTCGTGCGCGAGGCCGGCGGTGTCGACCACGTCCGGGTCGCAGCCGAGCTCCTCGCCGATGCCGCGGCCGATCTGGGCGACCTCCAGCGAGTGGGTGAGCCGGGTGCGCGGCACGCCGGTCACCTCCGCACCCTCGCCGGGGCCGACCACCTGGGTCTTGCCCGCGAGCCGGCGCAGCGCCGCCGAGTGCAGCACGCGGGCCCGGTCGCGGGAGAACGGCGAGCGGCGCTCGGTGCGCGCGCCGGGCAGCACCGCTCCCTTGGGCAGCTCCGGGAGCAGCCGCGCGGAGTCGTGTGCGGTGTAGCCCTGACTCATCGGCCCAGGGTAAGCGACCTGACCGGCCGGCCGCGGAACCGGCGCGGCGTCGCCCCGGTCGACCGGCGCGTCGTTCCCGGGAGCCGGTCTCGCCTCAGAGCAGGATGCCGTCGAACGCGCCCGCCGGCGCCTTCATCAGGTGGTAGTAGAGCAGCGCGCCGGTCTCGCGGCGGATGTAGAACAGCTGCGTCTGGCGGGTCTGCACGTTCGGCCCGCTGCGGGTCGGCGACGTCCACGCGGACAGGCCCTCGTCCTCGGCCATCGTGCGCGCCCGCAGCGAGTGCCACGGGTCGCTGACGATCACGGCCGTGGTGAGCGACTTCTCGCGGGCGGCGGCGGCGAGCGCCCGGATGCTGCCCAGCGTGTCGGTGCCCTCGCCGACTTCGAGGATCCGGTCGGCGGGCACGTCGTGCGCCTCCAGCCACATCCGGCCGGCCTCGCCCTCGGTGAAGTTGTCGCCGGGCTGCCTGCCGCCGGTGGTGGCGATGTAGTTGACCACGCCCTGCTCGTACAGCCGGCGCGCGTGCTCCAGCCGTGCCTCCAGGACGTCGGACGGCACGCCGTTGAACTGGGCCGCGCCGAGGACCACGGCCATGTCGGCGTGGGCCCGGTCGTCCTCGCGGGCCACCTGCCACACGCGGAACGCCGTGCCGCCGACGACGAGGAGCCCGATCACGAGGCCGCCGAGGACGACGCGCGTGGCCAGCCTGCGGAGTCTCGGCAGGAACGTCACGCCGGGGATGATTCCACACCCCCGCGGGCGTGAGCGCTGCCAGGATCACCGACATGGGAGCAGACCAGCCGACGATCGTGGCGACCTCAGGTGGTTTCCGCGCCGGGCTACGCACCAACCTGGAGTTCCACCGACTCGCGCACCACGCCGTCGACCTGTCCGGCGTGCACGGCCGCAAACCTCGGCTGTGCCACATCGGGACGGCGGCGGGCGACCAGCGGTGGTTCAACGCGGACGTCTCCGAAGCCGGGCGGCTGGCGGGGTGGGACGTGTCGCACCTGAACCTGTTCACCATGCCGCCGACGACCGACGTCCCGGGCTTCCTCGGTTCGCACGACGTCGTGTGGGTCGGCGGTGGTTCGGTGGCGAACCTGCTGGCGGTGTGGGCGGTGCACGACCTGGGGTCGGCGCTGCGCGGCGCGTGGCAGGACGGCGTCGTGCTCGGTGGCGTGTCCGCCGGGTCGATCTGCTGGTTCCTCGGCGGCTCGACGGACTCGTTCGGCCCCGAGCTGCGCGTGATCACCAACGGACTCGGTTTCCTGCCCTACGGCAACGGCGTGCACTACGACAGCGAGCCGGCGCGGCGGCCGACGATCCACGCGGCGGTGGCGTCGGGCGTGCTGCCGGTGACGCACTGCACCGACGACGGCGCCGGGCTCGTCTACCACGGCGCCGAGCTCGTGGAGGCCGTGTCCGAACGGCGCACCGGCGGTGCGTACGTCGTGCGGCGTGACGAATCTTCAGGAACCGCACAGGAGGAATCGCTCGACGTCAGGCGGTTGTGAAACGGACCGTTGAGGTGTGGGAAGACGCTGGTGGGTGGTCGCGGTCGCGGTGATCGCGGGCGTGGTCGCGCTGGTGTGGCCGCGAGCGGCGGAGCGCACCGCGCAGGCGTCGTCGCACGTGCCCGCGAGCACCTCCGCGGAAACCCCGCACCCGGCCGCGCCACGTGCCGCCGAGGCACCTGCCCCGGACCTCTCGGCGGCGGTGGCGCGGGCGGTCGAGGCCGCCGGCGGTGTCGACCTCGGGCTGGCGGTCGTCGACCTCCGGACCGGTGCGGCGGCCGGCCACGACGCCGACGTCCCGTTCCGCTCGGCGTCGTTGAGCAAGCTGCTGGTGGCCGCGGACGTGCTGACGTCGGGCGAGGTCCCGGCGGCCGACCTCGACCGCCTGCGACGGGCGCTGAGCTTGAGCGACGACGACGCGATGAACGCGTTGTGGACGTTGCACGACGGCATGGGCGCGATCGACCGGGTGGCCGCGCAGGCGGGCCTGACCGCGACGCACGCCCCCGTCGACGCGTCCCAGTGGGGCGACGTGGAGATGTCGGCCGACGACGTCGCATCGCTCTACCGCCACATCGTGACCGACCTCCCGGACGCCGACCGGGACTTCGTCGTCACCGCCCTGTCGACCGCCTCCCCCACCGCCGCGGACGGCTTCGACCAGGCGTACGGCCTGCTCGCACCGGGCACCGACGCCTACGCCAAGCAGGGCTGGATGTGGTACCTGCCGGCGGACTTCCACCTGCACACGGCCGGCGTCGTCGCCGACCGCTACGCCGTGGCCGTCCTGTCGGTCCAGACGGGTGTGACCGAGCAGGCCGCGAAGGACCGCCTGACCGCCGTCACCGGCGCGCTGGCCACGGTGCTCATCCCCACCGGTTGAAGGTTCCACCTCGGTTCCCTGTGCTTTTCGACGAAAAGCCTCAAAAAGGACTTCAAAGTTACGCTTGAAGGTGTGAATGCCGAGGAAATGACGGAGCACATCAAGTCCTTTGCCGGTACCCGCGTGATGGAGGCGTACGGCGACACGTTCTTCCTCTACGACCCGGACGGCGACCTCCCGCCGGAGCGCCAGCTGCCGTTCGCGACGATCGTGACCGGCGACCACTACGAGCAGGTGTCCGAGTTGAGCGAGCCGGGGGCCTACCGGCTCAACATCGGGCTCACCAAAGCCACCTACACCGCCATGTTCGGCGCCGTGCCGACCGAGCGCGACGACCAGGGCGTGTTCGACACTGGTTTCGACTACGCGGAACGGGACCGCTTGATGCCGCACCCCGTCTACGCGTCGCAGCACTGGGTCTGCGTGGTGTCCCCGAGCGAAGCGACGCTCGACGACGTCCGGACCTTGCTCGCCGGGGCGCACGACTTCGCCGCGCGCAAGCACGCCAACCACGCCCGGCGGACGACGTCCTGAGGCCCCCGGCGCGGGATCGCCGCGCCGGGGGCTCGGCCGTCAGTCGGACACCGGGTGGATCAGCTCCACGCTGCCGCGTCTCGCGGCCCAGTGGTCGATCGCCTGGCCGCACGCCTGGTCGAGGTGGCGGACGCCGGTCAGGTCGACGCGGACGTGCTTGCTGTCCGGCACGGCCTCCAGGGTCTCCAGCAGGCCCGGCAACTTGAGGAACGTCGCGTTGCCGCGCACCGCCACGTGGTGGTGGTCCTCGCCGTGCGCGGTCACCGTGACGGTCAGGCGGGACATGTCCCAGGCCGTCTTGACCACCGCCGCCAGCAGGCCGGCGAGGGTGCCGGTGAGCAGGTCCGTCAGCACGATCAGGCCCGCGGTGAGCACCAGGACGGCGGCTTCCGCCCGGTGCGCGCGGGCCAGGGCCAGGACCTGCCTGAACGCCAGGAGCTTCCAGCCCGCCTGCACCAGCAGCGCGGCCAGGACCGCCAGCGGCACGTAGGACAGCACGCCCGGCAGCAGCACGACGAACACCAGCAGCCACACGCCGTGCAGCACGCGGGACAGCCGGGTGCGGGCGCCGGCGTCCACATTGGACGCGCTGCGCACGATCACGGCGGTCATCGGCAACGCGCCGAGCACACCGCACACCGCGTTGCCGACGCCCTGCGCCACCAGCTCCCGGTTGTACCTCGTGCGCGGCCCGCTGTGCATGCGGTCCACGGCCGCCGCGCTGAACAGGCTCTCCGCCGACGCCACCAGGGCGAACGTCAGCATCGCGCCCAGCACGCCGGCGTCCAGCAGGGAGAAGTCGACCAGGGCCACGACGTCGGTCAGCGGGCCGACCGAGATGCGCGGCAGCGGGAGCAGCGCGCCCACCGCCGAGGCGACCACGACGGCCACCAGCATCCCCGGCACGGCGCGCCACGGCGTGCGCTTCCACAGCCACACCACGACCAGCGTCAGCACGCCGACGGCCAAGCCGCTCAACCCGACCGCCGTCGTCAGCGCGGTCCGGACGAGGTCCGCCAGGCCCGCGAACTTCTCACCGGTCGTGGCGGGCTGGTCCTGCCCGCCGAACGGGTAGAGCTGGCCGAGCACGAGCACCAGGCCGATGCCCGCGAGCATGCCCTGGACGACGGCCGGCGAGATGGCGCGGAACCAGCGGCCCAGCCGCAGCAGGCCCAGGGCGATCTGGAGCAGGCCCGCGCCGAGCACGATGAGGCCGAGCGCGGCCGGGCCGTGCTCCGCGACGGTGTCCGCGACCAGCACGGTCAGACCCGCCGCCGGGCCGCTGACCTGCATGGTGCTGCCGGGCAGCAGGCCGACCACGAGGCCGCCCACCACGCCGGTGATGATGCCCAGCTCCGCCGGAACGCCGGAGGCGACGGCGATGCCCACGCACAGCGGGAGCGCCACCAGGAACACCACCAGCGACGCGCCGACGTCGGGCCAGAAGGTCGGCGGCGCCGGTCGTTCGGTCCGGGTGCTCACGTGCCGGCCCTCGGGTCGTGCACGGTGCGTGAGGTCGGTCGGGTGAAGGGTTCGGGCTCGCCCGCGGGCCCGCATCCCATTTTCCGGGAAACGCGAGGTGAATGCGCACGGGCGGGCCGGAGCCGTTGACGGAATTCCATTCGGTTTACCCCACTCGTCGTTGGTCGGACGATGCGATCTACTGGCGGTGGGGCGCCGATCAGTTCCGGAACACCTGTAGAGCCGACGGTGTCGTCCAGGAACGGAGGTGTTCTTCGCGGCCTCGTCCTACGGGCGGCGATGCGCTCACGGTAGCGCGGCGGGTCGTGCCGGGGACGTCGCGGTGAGGGCGCGCGGCTGGTCTGGCCGGCCACGATCGGGTGGACCAAGATCGTGGCTCGGGCCCCTTGCGACACTCGCGGGCGGGTTCTTCCTCCGAGCCGGCCGCGGTGTGGCCGACCGGGACGGCGCGGACGACGCCGACGTGGCCGAGCGGTGATGGTGCGAGCACGGCGACGAGCGCCAGGGCGATTGCGACGACAACGACACGCGCCATGACACCCCCCGATGAGCCGCGCCTGTGATCAAGTGTCACAAAGTCGGGTGACGTGAGGGTGAATCCGGAACCGTCTCCGCCCAATCGACCCGACATTCACTCGATGGTTCGTGACGCAGATCATCCACAGGAGCCTTCAATCACTGTGAGTGATCGAAATACCCTGTGTGAGGTGGAGACGGACACGCCAGCGGACATCGCCGCACAACTGCAAGCCGACCTTGAGCAGTACCCGGACGAGCGGGCGCAGATCCTGGTGGAGGCCGCCGAGGCGTGGCGCCGGGCCGGCGAGGACGAACGCGCCCTCGAACTGCTGGAGCAGGTCGTCGCCGAGGGCGGTGAGGACGCCGACGAGGCCCGCGTGGCGCTGGCCGACGTGCTGTTCGCCCTCGACCGCGTCGAGCAGGCCCGGGCCCAGCTCGACACCCTCCGGCGCGAGCGGCCGTCGTCACCGGCGCCGTACCACCTGGCGGCCGAGCTGCTGGAGGGACGCGGCGCCCTCGACGAGGCGCTGACCTGGTTCGGCATGGCCGTGTCCCGGTTGACCGAGGAGGAGCTGGCGCAGCGGTCGGGCGAGTTCGGGTTCGCCTCCTACGCCAACGCCGTCCTGGCCGGCCGGCGACGGGTGCGCCGAGCCCTGGGGATGCCCCCTGACGAGCTGGACGAGTCGGTCCGGTCCATGGAGGACCACGCGGAGGAGTTCGCCCGCGCCCTGACGCCGCGGACGTCGCCGGAGGAGGCGCGGGTGCTGTTCTGGCCTCGCGGCCAGATCACCCGCGCGCACGAGACCTGGCCGCAGGTGGTGCAGCACGCCGACGAGGACGTCGCCATCGCCGACCGCGAGGCCGCCAACCGCGAGCTGTCCGAGTCGGGCGTCGCCCGGATCACGCTGGTGCCGCTGACCGTCGACCGCCTCTCGGGCTTCGCGGCCAGGACGGGTGGCGACCCGGCCGACGAGCAGACCCGCCTGGCGTGCCTGGCGGAGATCGTGGAGGAGGGCGGCACGATCGCCTGGCCTCCCGCCCGCAACGCGCCCTGCTGGTGCGGCTCGGCCGCCAAGTACAAGAAGTGCTGCGGCCGTCCTGGCCGGTGAGGCACGGCCTAGTGGACGGCCGCGAGGGTGAACGACAGGGCGGCGGCGACCGAGAGCAGTGCCCGGAGGTGGTTCATGGGCACCCACTCGCGGAGGCAGCGGGTCCAGTACTCGGTCGTGCCGCGCTGTTCGAGCTCGTTGTTGCGCGGGATGTGGAACGCGCCCGTGAGCACGATCCCGCCGAGCACGTAGAGGGCCGCGCCCGCCCAAGCCCACGGGTCGCCCTCGAACGCCGCGACCACGCCGACGACCGCCGTGCCGAGGAAGACGCCGATGAACGCGGGGTTCACCACGGCGAGGTTGATCGCCCGCATGGCGGCGACGCCGACCGCGGGCTCGGCCCGCCGCAGGCCGGGCATGACCATCGCGGAGAACGCGAAGAAGACTCCAGCCATCATCCCGCAGCCGAGGGCCGCGATGATCGTCACCGTGGGGAACATGGCCCCAGTCAAGTCGACGGGCCCTGGACTTTCCATGGCTTGGCGCCTCGATCGCATACGCGAGCGTCTTAGGCTGGCGGCCGTGGACGTTCTCGCCGGGCTGCTGGACGGGCCGCGCGCCCGTGGCGCGTTCCTCATGCGCACCGTCCTGGACCCGCCGTGGTCGCTGCGCATCGAGGACCGCGCGCCGTTGACCGTGGTGGCGATGGTGCGCGGCGACGGGTGGTTGCTGCCGCACGACGGCGATCCCGTGCCGCTGGGCTCCGGCGACGTGGCGGTGCTGCGCGGGCCCGACCCGTACGCGTTGGCCGATGACCCGGCCACGCCCGTGCAGGCGGTGGTCCACCCCGGCGAGATCACCACCACGCCGGACGGCGCCGCGCTGTGCGAGCAGTGGGGCTTGGGCGTGCGCACGTGGGGCGCGAACCCCGACGGGTCGGTGGTGATGCTCAGCGGCACGTACCAGTTGCACGGCGAGGTGAGCCGACGGCTGCTGTCGGTGCTGCCGCCGTTCCTCGTGGCGCCGCGCGCGGAACTGCCGCTGGTGCCGCTGCTGGCCGACGAGATCACCCGCGACGAGCCGGGCCAGGAGGCGGTGCTGGACCGCTTGCTCGACCTGCTGCTGATCTCCGTGCTGCGGTCGTGGTTCTGCCGTCCGGAGGCGGAGACGCCGACCTGGTACTCGGCGCACGCCGACCCCGTGGTGGGGCGGGCGCTGCGCCTGCTGCACGGCGACCCGGCGCGTCCGTGGACGGTGGGCGCGCTGGCCGAGGCCGTCGGCGTGTCCCGGGCTGCGCTGGCCAGGCGGTTCACCGAACTGGTCGGCGAACCGCCGATGGCCTACCTGACGGACTGGCGCCTCACCCTGGCCGCCGACCTGCTGCGCGAACCGACCGCCACGGTCGCCGCGGTGGCCCGCCAGGTGGGCTACAGCACCGCGTTCGCGCTGAGCACGGCGTTCAAGCGGGAACGCGGTGTGAGCCCGTCCGAGCACCGCGCGGGCGCGTGAGGCTACGAGGCTCGCGGCACCCCTTTCGCCGCTTCCCGGATCGCCGTGACGACGTCGGGCGTCCGCAGGCCGAGCCCGTCGAGCCAGGTGACCAGCTGCGGGATCGGCACGCGCAGCGAATCGGACATCTCCAGCAGACCGCGGAGGCCGGGTCGGCTCGAGAAGTCGTGATAGTCAGCGTCCTCGTTCAGGAAGTGGTCGAGCACCTGCAAGGCCGAGGAGAACGACAAGCCCCGGGGCAGCCTCGTGGCGGAGACCGGCACACCGCGCGCCACGAGCCGGGTGGCGATCCGGCCGGGACTCGTGTTCACCCTGCTCGCGGCAAGCACCACCTTGGCGAAGGGAAGTTCCATTCCGATCGATTCGGGGAACCAGTCGATGACGCCGTCTTCGTCGAAGAGGGCAACGTCCAGTGCGTCGAACTCCGCCGGCATCCGGAGCGGCACGTCGAAGCCGTAGGCGGCCATGCGGTGGATCGCCCAACCGAGCTCCGACCGGCCGAAGGAGAAGATGTGCCAGTACGGCACCTCGCCACCTGGAACCAGCACCTGCGAGCGATGCGTCTTCACGACCCTGAGATCCGCCAAGAACGCATCGGTCGGGATGGGGGAGACGGCGAATCCCAATGCGGTGAAGCGCTCGACGACCTCAGCAGGAGCGAGACCCGAGGTCTTCGCGAACTCCAGCACGCAACCCGGCGGCACGATCTCCGCACGCGGGAGCCAGGGTGCTTTCCCGTTCTGGTTGACGCTCAACATGGTCGCCAATTCCGGCGCGGGGTGCTCCTGGAGCCCTTCCGCGTCGACCGAGTAGCCCCACGACACCAGCATGGAACGAATCTCCGACACGTCCCGGTCGAGGTCGAGGCTCATCCGGACGACACAACCCGGCGGGATCACTTCGTCGGGCTCCCAGTACCGCACGACTGGTTGCCGGTGGGTGTGCCCATTCTTCAGGTGGTCGTTCTCCACCGCCGCAGTCGCCGCGACGACGACTCCGTCGGACACGTCCACCCCACACCTGCGCCACAGCGCCGCCGCTTCCTCGACGCTGCGCAGATCCCGTCGCGCGGCCCTGACCAGCCCGGTGACGGTGGCGCGTGCCCCCGACCGCACGAGGTAGCCATTCTCATCGCGCAAGACGTGCAGCACGGCGTTGGACACGGGCCCGTCGTCGGCGTCGGACAACTCGACGCAGTCGACCCCGAAACTCCTCAGCTCGGCGAGCAGACCGGCCATGGACAATCGCGCGAACCCGGCGGCCCTCACCAGGGATTCGATCGACACGCCGACCTCGGATTCCCACCACTCCGACTTCCGGACGCCCGCCACCATCGGCTCACGCGACGGCAAAGCGGGACGGACCGCGCCGAAGTGCGCCAGTTCCGGGCACAACCGCACCAGTTCCGAGAACCACCGGCCGGAACCGTGGGCGAGCAGTCGCCAGAGCAGCACGCTGTCGGGCACGCTCCGTGAGTCGCGCGGGACTTGGTAACCCTCGCCCAGCCTGGTCCAATCCGGTCGCAGGTTCATGAGGCTGATGTCGGCGCTCAGGAAACCGGTCTTGCCGACCGGAACTACATCACGTCCGCAGGACAACACTGAGTCGTGCCGCAACACCGCCTCGGTCACCACGTCCGCGAGACGGGGGTTCTGCACGGACAGGTGGTAAAGCCATTCGACGCACAGCAGCGACCGGTCGTGCACCAGCACCGCTTCAGCCGCCTCACGCAGCAAGCCTTCGACCTTGTCGGACAGGTCGCCGAGGACTGTGCTCCGGTCGACCGACAACCGTTCGGGCGCATGCCTCCCGGTCAGGTTCACGACCACACCGGTCACCCTGGGCTTCGTACGCGAGTCGGACAGCACACCCGCGCGGTCGGACGGATTCACGACGAGGCCGTCCACCAGCAGGGCCCCGCCCCGAGCGCACCAAGCGACCGACACGCCCTCCGGCGCACCGGGCCATTCGACGAGGGTGCCCACGACGTCGTACCCCAACGTCTCGGACGTGCGGCCCCGCCGGATCTTGACCTCGCCGGGAGCCCACTCCTGGCGGTGGTCGTCGTGCCGCGCGACCGTGGTGAACTCGGCGATGCCGAGGAGCCGTTCGAGCACGGCGGGCGCCGACCAGCCGGCTTGCACGCCGTCCTTCAGGTACAGCCGGACCGCCGTGCCGGGTCGGTCGCCGCGCGGCGACCGCTCGGTGATCCGGAAGAGGTGCTCCGGGCCGAACATGGTCGTCGTCAGCACGGGTCCCAGGGTGCCGTCCAGACCCATCCGGCAACTCGTCACGCGGACCTCGTCGGCCAGCATGAAGTAGCTCAGCACACCGATCCCGAAGCGGCTGTTGGGGTGGAACCCGACCGGCGGGTCGAGCCGTTGCCACGCGGCCTGCTCCTGCTTGAAGTCCGGCTGCTCGGCGAACCGCGCACCCGCCTTGGAGAAGACCCCGCGGAGTTCGGCATCACCCATGCCGATCCCGTTGTCCCGGCAGTCCACGTACCGCCTGCCGTCCGGGTCCACGCCCTGCTCGATCTCGATCCGGCCGTCGAACGACAGTTCCTCGACCCTGGTGCGGTTCAGGTACTCGACGCGCGCCCGGCGGTGCCGACAGGCGTCCAGGGCGTTCTGGTAGAGCTCCCGCACGGCCAGGTCGCGGTCCTTGTAGAGCGTCTCCCCCATCAGCAGTTCGCGGATGCGCGGGCCGTCCACGCGGAACCCGGCCCACCCCGTGACCGCCGCGTCGACCGGCAGCACGTCATCGGACGACAGGCGCGCGGGCAGGGTCGGCATCGGGTGGGTGATGCGCTCGCGAACCGTGTGGTGAACGGCGTGGAGCAGCTCGTCCGTCCTCGCGACGTGCGTGCGCAGCCCTTCGATGACGGCCGCGTGGTGGCAACGCGCGCTGAGCACGGGCACCTGCTGCGACCCCGTCCAGGACGCCCGGTGCAACGTCGCGCCGAGTTCGGCGAGGTCCACCGCGTCCGGGATGCCCAGGTGCTCGGCGACGACGTCCGGCATCGTGTGCATCTCGACGGAGACGCCGTGGGCCAGGGCGAGCAGCAGGGCGAGCCGCTGCTCCCGGATGCGCTGGTTGCCGGCGCGGCGGACCTGGTCCTCGGCACGCAGCCCGGACAGGTACTCGGGGCTGCACACGCTCGGGCCGCGGCGAAGGCCGTGCAGCAGGGCGCTCACCCGCTCGCTGGTGAACACGGCCGCCAGCTCGACGTCGAAGTCCGCGCACAGCGGCGCGACCCGCCGTTCGTCCGCGAACTCCTGGTGCACCAGCCAGCGGTGGAAGATCCACCAGCCGATCGCGGGCGCGGCGGCCGGGCGCAGGTGTGCCCGGTGCCGGAGCGAGCCGTACCGGTCGGCGAACTCCTCGAACGCCGCGCGCTCGGGACCGGGGTCGACGTCGGCGCCCGGTCGCCAGGGTGAGACCGCGACCAGCCTGGCGGCGGTCTGGAGGTAGTGGACCTGGTAGATGAGCGGCACGAGGACCAGCAGGGCCGCTTCGACGGGGAAGAGGTCGAGATGGGCATCCGGCCCGGGCTCGCCCAGCAGCCAGTCCACGTGCTCGACGAACCGCGTCCCGAAGTCCGGCTCGTGCCACGGGTCGTCGCGCAGCGCGACCGCCGCTTCATCCCTCAGCCGCGAGAGCAGGACGGCCGCGGCGACGACCTGCCCCCGTACCCGGCGGGCGTCGCGGTGGCCGGGCACGTGATCCCAGACGCGCGAGTCGTCGACCAGGCGACCCCAGCCGTCCGGGGCGTCCGGCGCGCTCCCCGGATCGCCGCCGATGGCGATGCCGCCGTACACGGAACCGGCCACTTGGACGACGCTGCTCGCGCTGGTCGCGTTCAGCGAATTGCCGCCGGCGTGCTCGCCCACAGTTGTTCCTCCGCGCCTACCCGGGTCCCCGCGAGTATTTCCGCCCAGGGCGTCGCCGGACTACTAAAAGTGCGGTCCCCGGTGCCGGAAACGGAACAGGGGACACCGGTGGCGGTGTCCCCTGTCGCGTCGGTGCGGCTGGTCAGGCGCCGATCAGGCGAGCGGCGAGGTAGCCCTCGAGCTGGTCCATCGACACGCGCTCCTGCGACATCGTGTCGCGCTCCCGCACCGTCACGGCGTGGTCGGTGAGGGTGTCGAAGTCGACCGTCACGCAGAACGGCGTGCCGATCTCGTCCTGCCTGCGGTAGCGGCGGCCGATGGCGCCCGCGTCGTCGAACTCGATGTTCCAGTGCTTGCGCAGGGCGTTGGCCAGGTCCTTGGCCTTCGGCGACAGGTCGGCGTTGCGCGACAGCGGCAGCACGGCCGCCTTCACCGGCGCCAGCCTGCGGTCCAGGCGCAGCACCACCCGCTTGTCCACGCCGCCCTTGGCGTTCGGCGCCTCGTCCTCGGTGTAGGCCTCCAGCAGGAACGCCATCATCGGCCGGCCGACGCCCGCGGCGGGCTCGATCACGTACGGCCGGTAGCGCGAGTTGGTGGCCTGGTCGAAGTACGACAGGTCGACGCCCGAGTGCTCCGAGTGCGTGTTCAGGTCGAAGTCGGTGCGGTTGGCGATGCCTTCCAGCTCACCCCACTCCTGGCCGCCGAACTGGAACCGGTACTCGATGTCGACGGTGCGCTTCGAGTAGTGCGAGAGCTTTTCCTCGGGGTGCTCGTAGTGGCGCAGGTTCTCCTTGGAGATGCCCAGCTCGTTGTACCAACGCGTGCGCTCGTCGATCCAGTACTGGTGCCATTCCTCGTCCGTGCCCGGCTCGACGAAGAACTCCATCTCCATCTGCTCGAACTCGCGCGTGCGGAAGATGAAGTTGCCCGGCGTGATCTCGTTGCGGAAGCTCTTGCCGATCTGGCCGATGCCGAACGGCGGCTTGCGGCGCGACGTGGTCTGCACGTTCAGGAAGTTCGTGAAGATGCCCTGCGCTGTCTCGGGGCGCAGGTAGTGCAGTCCCTCCTCGGTCTCGACCGGACCGAGGTGGGTCTTGAGCAGGCCGTTGAACATCTTGGGCTCGGTGTACTGGCCGCGGGTGCCGCAGTTCGGGCACGGCACGTCGGAGACGTCGCCCTCCACGACCTGCTTGCCGGTGCGCTCGGCGTACTCCTCGACCAGCGTGTCCTGCCGGAACCGCTTGTGGCACGAGTTGCACTCGATCAGCGGGTCGACGAACGCCTCGACGTGACCGGACGCCGCCCACACCTCGCGCGGCAGGATCACCGACGAGTCGAGGCCGACCACGTCCTCGCGTCCGCGCACCATGAAGTTCCACCACTGGCGCTTGATGTTGTCCTTCAGCTCGACGCCGAGCGGACCGTAGTCCCAGGCCGACCTGGTGCCGCCGTAGATCTCGCCACACGGGTAGACGAACCCGCGACGCTTGCACAGGCTGACGACGGTCTCGATGCGATCGGCTGCCACGGACACTCCATCGGGAGATGCAGAAAGGGACGGAAACGGGCTTGCCAGGGTAGTCCTTGCCGTCGGATCGCCCTCGGGCGACCGGGCCACACCCGTGCGCGCGTTCCGGTGACGGTGGCGTCCCGGCGCGGGACCGGCCTGCTCAGCGCGGAGTCGTCGGACCTGCGGCTTCGCCGAGGCGGACGGTGCCGGCGTCACGCGCCAGCAGGCTCACCTCGCGGCGGACCGCGCCGTCGGCGGCCACCAGCAGCGGTTCGTAGGCGGCCGGTTCGTCGGCGTTCGCCTCCGACAGCAGGGGGATGACGTGCTCGCGCACCTCGAACGGCGACAGCGCCCGCCGGTAGGCCACCACCGAGTCGAACTCGACCGTCAGCACGAAGCGGTCCGCCTCGTCCGTCGACCGCGACAGCTGGGCACGTCGGCAGCCGGGCTGGGCGGTGAGCAGGGCCAACGCCCGGTCGACGCGCTCGGTGAACGCCTCGACCCCGGTTTCCGCCACGGTGAAGCGGCACACGAGCAGCACGGTGCAAGGATGCCACGGTGGCTGGTGACTCGAAGCGGACCCTGATCCCCGGTGCCGGACCGCTCTCGCGGGTGCCCGCGCCGGCGGCGTTCCTGCTGGTCTTGGCGCTGTTCCTGGCGGGCGTGTGGCTGCAGGGCACGGTGGGCGCGCTGCTGCTGGGCCTGCTGGCGCTCGGTGTGGCGGCGCTGCTCGCCACCACGTGGCCCCTGCTGACCCCGAGCGCGCGCGTGTTGAGACTGCTCGTTCTCGCCGTGCTGGTGCTCATCACGGTGTCCGTGCTCTAGCGCCGTAGTATCGGTGGTGAAAATCCATACCACGTGGGAGGCGCCGTGACGGCAGGAGTGCGGGGCGAACACGTGCACTCCCCGGAACGCCGGGTGCCACCACCGGCGCCGCGGCAGCCGACCCGGACCCTGTCCGCGGCCGGCGAGCTGCTGCGGGCGCTCGCCGCGCCGGTGCGGATCGCGATCGTGCTGCAACTGCGCGAGGCGGACCGGTGCGTGCACGAGCTCGTCGAGGCGCTGGGCGTGGCCCAGCCGCTGATCAGCCAGCACCTGCGGGTGCTCAAGGCCGCGGGCGTGGTGCACGGCGAGCGGCACGGCCGCGAGGTCGTCTACCGGCTCGTCGACGAGCACCTCGCGCACATCGTGGTAGACGCGGTGACCCATGTGGATGAGGGGCCGCCGCGTGGTATCAACCAGACCGACCGGACCCCCCGGACGGAGGAGATGTGACCACTAGCGAGCGCCCGACCACCGCGGTGCCCGGGCTGCGCTCGACCAAGCAGCGCACGGCCGTGTCCAAGCTGCTCGACTCTCTAGGCGAGTTCCGCTCGGCCCAGGAGCTGCACGAGGAGCTGCGCAAGCGTGGCGAGGGCATCGGCCTGACCACGGTCTACCGCACGCTGCAGTCGCTGGCCGACGCCGGCGAGGTGGACGTGCTGCGGACCGACTCCGGTGAGGCGATCTACCGCCGCTGCTCCCAGCACCACCATCACCACCTGGTGTGCCGCGGTTGCGGCCGCACGGTGGAGGTCGAGGGCCCGGCGGTGGAGAAGTGGGCCGACCGGATCGCGGCGGAGAACGGGTTCGTCGAGGTCAGCCACACCGTGGAGATCTTCGGCACGTGCCGCGACTGCTGCGATGGCGACCGACCCGAGGCCCAGTCCTCGTAGCCCGGTCCTCCCAGCTCAGCCCTCGTAGGTGTCCTCGGGCGCGGTGATCGGCACGACCTGCGACACCGTGAACGTGGGCACGAACGCGCTCTCCTTGGTCGCCGAGCCGGGCACCACCCGGCCGGTGGCCTCGACCCACTGGTCGGTCGGCAGCGCGGCGAAGTCCTGACCCACCATCTTCGCCTTGACCGGCGAGGCGTCCGCGGCGCAGCACGAGATCGTCAGCCGGGCGATGAACACGTCGGCGTCCTTGCGCACCACGAACCCGGTGAGCTTGACCGTGCGGTCGTCCAGCGAGCCGGAGTCGTCCCACGCGGTGCGGGTGACGAACTCGCTGATGGTGAGCGGGACGACCTCGTCGGACGGCAGCGGCGCGAACCCGCTCGACGCCTTGGCCTCCTGGGCGGCGTTGCGGTCGGACCGGTTGACCGTGTCCGCGCCCAGCGCCGGCGGGCTGATCAGGAACACCGCGAGCACCGGCAGCAACAGCATCCACGGGCTGCGCGACGTGCCGTGCTCGTGCCCCGCGTGCTCGACCCCGCTGGGCTGCGCCTGACCTGCTGGGGACTGGCCGGCGCGGATGTCACGGGCGATCGACACCAGGGCCAGCACCACCATGACGCCGCCGGTCACGACCAGCCACGGCTGCAACGACTCCTTGACGTACCGCAGGTACGTGCCGGTCAGCGCGAGCTTCAGCAGCGCGCCGCCGAGCAGGACCAGCAGGATGTTCTGCGTCTCACGCCTCATGGGTATCCACGCCTCACAGGAACACCGCTCCCGCCGCCAGGGCCGACGCGATCGCCACCACGAACGTAGCGGGTGCGAAGCGCGCCGCGAAGGACTTGCCGAACGCGCCCGCCTGCAGCGCGATGAGCTTGACGTCGACCGCCGGGCCGACCACCAGGAACACCAGCCGGGGCAGCAGCGGCAGCGCCGACATCGAGGCCGCGACGAACGCGTCCGCCTCGCTGCACAGCGCCAGCACCACGGCCAGCAGCGACAGCACCACGACGGCCAGCACGATCTGACCGCCCAGCGTCTCCAGCCAGGCCTGCGGCACCAGGACGTTGAACGCCGCCGCGAACACGCCGCCGAGCACCAGGAACCCGCCCGCGTCGACCAGGTCGTGCCGCGCGGTCTCGGCGAACACCAGCCAGCGCGACGAGCCGTCGTGGTCTGGCAGGCGGCGCAACGCGCGTTCGGCGATCCATTCCGCCTTGCCGAACCGGGTCCACAGCCAGCCCATGACCACGGCGGTGAGCAGCGCCCCGACGAACCGCGCGGGCACCATCATCGGCGCGTTGGGGAACGCCACGGCCGTGGACACGAGCACGATCGGGTTCACGGCGGGCGCCGCGAGCAGGAACGTCAGCGCCACGGCGGGCACCACGCCCTGCTGCATCAGGCGTCGGGAGACGGGCACGGCCGCGCACTCGCAGCCGGGCAGGGCCACCCCGGCGACACCGGCGACGGGCACGGCCAGCGCGGTTCTCGTCGGCAACGCCCGGCGCAGCACGGTGGCCGGGATGAACGCCGCGATCGCGCCGCTGATCAGCACACCGAGGACGAGGAACGGCAGCGCCTGCACGCACACCGCGACGAACACCGTCGACGCGGTGCGCAGCACCGGCACGTCGAGCACGCCGACCAGCCAGTCCTGCAACAGCAGCGCCGCCACGAGCAGCACGCAGAGCACTTCCAGCGAGGTGATCTTCCAGCGCGGCGGCGGACGGCGCGGTCCCGCACCCCGGATCTCGCCAGTGATTGTCACTTCCGAGATGATGCCAGAACTACCGCCCGCGGCTCACCCACCTACGGCGGGTCTTCAGCCGCCGGCCACGTGACCGCCACGGGCGGTAGGTTCGCCTCGTGGACTGGCACGGGTGGCACGCCGACTACGACCGTCCGGACTCCGCGCTCGCGCGGCGGCTGCGTGCCGTCCAAGCGCAGGTCAGGGCCGCGTTGGACGACAGCCCGCCCGGGCCGCTGCGCGTGGTCTGCCCGTGCGCCGGCCAGGGACGCGACCTGCTGGGAGTGCTCGCCGACCACCCCCGGCGGCACGACGTCCGCGCGCGCCTGGTCGAGCTGGACCCGCGGAACGCGGCGATCGCCGAGGCGACGGCGAGGGCGGCCGGGCTGACCGGGGTGGAGGTGCTGACGGCCGACGCCTCGCTCACCGACCACTACCGCGACCTCGCGCCGGCGGACCTCGTGCTGGTCTGCGGCGTGTTCGGCAACATCACCGACGAGGACATCGAGCGGACCGTCGACCACTGCGCCCAGCTGTGCCGGACGGGCGGGACCGTCATCTGGACCCGCCACCGCGGCGCGCCGGACCGCGTGCCGCTGATCTGCGAGTGGTTCGAGGAGCGCGGCTTCGACCGCCGTTGGCTGTCCGCCCCGGACGCGGGCTTCGGCGTCGGCGCACACCGCTTCCAGGGCGAGCCGCGACCGTTGGCCGCGGGCGCGCGCATGTTCACGTTCGTCGGGTACGAGGAGCTCGAGCGGGCTCAGCGGTTGACGTAGGTGCCCCGCCGCGGTGCGGTCGACGCTCGATCGGGCCGACCACACCGGTTCGGTCACACAGCGTTACGCGGGGTCCTCTTCCTCACGCAGCTCGGCGATCGTCGCCAGCACGTCCACCGCCTCGGTGACCGGGAGCAGCGGCTCGACCACGGCGGTCACGCCGCGGCTCGCGGCCAGCACTTCCTCGGCCAGCCGCACGGCGTCGTCACGCTCGTAGGGCCCGCACACGAACGAGGCCCACTCCTCCCCCGCCGACGCCTCGAACGTGATGGCCCACGGCAGGCCCTCCACGTCCGTGTCGTCGTCGGGCTCGTACACGATCACCCCGGCCATCAGGCACCGTCCCCGGTTCCGGCCAGCAGCTCGTTGCGCAGCTGCGAGGCAGTGGACACGACCAGCATCAGCAGCGTGCTCAACGGCTCCGGCTTCAGCCCTTCGGCCGGGAACGCGTAGCGCAACGTCACGTCCATCCCCCGCTCGGTGTTCACCACGCCGAGGGTGCCGAACAGGCCCTGACCGGCGCGTTCCGCGGCGGACACGGCCAGGCTGGGGTCGTTCGGCAGGTCCCACGCCACCACGCAGGTCAGGCTGAGCACGGTCAGGCCGTCGGCCAGCCGCATCGCCTGCACCGCGCACGGCACCTCCGCGTGCTGGAAGCTCAGCGCGCCGTCGTCGTCGACGTGCACCTCGTGGAACATCTCCAACGCCTCACGGGCCGCGGTGAGCAGCTCCGCGGTCACCTTGGCGTCCTCGTCGGTCACTTAAGAATCCTCCACGTCGGGCTTGTCAACGGCACCGCCGAAGCGCCGGTCGCGCATGGCGTACGCCTCGCAGGCGCGCCACAGGTCGAGCCGGTCGAAATCCGGCCACAGGATGTCCTGGAACACCAGCTCCGCGTACGCCGACTGCCACAGCAGGAAGTTCGACGTGCGCTGCTCGCCCGACGGCCGGATGAACAGGTCCACGTCCGGCATGTCGGGCTGGTACATGTGCTTGGCGAGGGTCCGCTCGTCGACCTTCTCCGGGTTGATCTTGCCCGCCGCGGCCAGCCGGGCGATCTCCCGCGCCGCGTCGCCGACCTCGGCCCGTCCGCCGTAGTTGATGCACATCGCCAGGTTCAGCACGTCGTTGTCCTTCGTGCGCTCCTCGGCGACCTCGAGCTCCTTGATGACGCTGCGCCACAGCCTGGGCCGGCGGCCCGCCCACCGCACCCGCACGCCGAGCTCGTCCAGCTCGTCGGTGCGGTGGTGGATCACGTCGCGGCTGAAGCCCATGAGGAAGCGGACCTCCTCCGGGCTGCGCCGCCAGTTCTCGGTGGAGAACGCGTACAGCGACAGCCACTTCACGCCCATCTCGATCGCGCCCTTGGCCGCCTCCACCACGACGGCCTCGCCGCGCTTGTGCCCCTCGATCCGGGACAGGCCGCGCTGGTTGGCCCAGCGGCCGTTGCCGTCCATCACGATCGCGATGTGCTTCGGCACGAGGTCGGCGGGCAGCACGGGCGGTGTGGCGCCGGTGGGGTGCGGTTCCGGGGGTCGGGGAACGCGCTGGACGCGCTCAACCCGCCGTCGGCGGAGCATGGCTGTCCTCTCGGGGGTGTGCTGCGGAGGGGTTTCTCATGCGGCAGGCGACTCTAACCGTCGGTCGGCTGCGCCTTTCTCTCGACCAACGGCAGCGACCGCAACTGCCGCTCCAGGTGCCACTGCAGGTGCGCGGCCACCAGGCCGCTCGCGTCGCGGCGGGCGCCGGCGGGTATGCCGTCCACCTCGTCCCACCGGCCGTGCAGCAGCGCCGCGAGCAGGCGCAACGTGTCGGTGGACGGCGTCGCGCTGCCCGGCGGGCGGCACCGCGGGCACACCATGCCGCCCGCGTGCACGTTGAACGCCTTGTGCGGGCCGGGGTCGGCGCAGCGGGCGCACTCGTCGACCGCAGGCGCCCAGCCCGCGAACGCCATCGCGCGCATCAGGTAGGCGTCGAGGATGAGCGAGGCGTCCCGCTCCTTGGCCGCCAGCGCCCGCAACGCGCCCGCGACCAGCAGGTACAGCCGCAGGACGGGTTCGCCCTCCTCGGACGTGAGCCGGTCGGCGGTCTCCAGCACCGCGCACGCCGCCGTGTAGCGCTGGTAGTCGTCCACCAGCACCACGCCGAACGCGTCCAGCGTCTCCACCTGCGTGATCACGTCCAGCGACCGGCCGGGGTAGAACTGCACGTCGACGTGCCCGAACGGCTCCAGCCGCGCGCCGAACCGCGACGACGTGCGCCGCACGCCCTTGGCCACCGCGCGCAGCTTGCCGTGCTTCTGGGTGAGCAGCGTGATGATCCGGTCGGCCTCGCCGAGCTTCTGCACCCGCAGGACCACACCGGTGTCGCGGTAGAGGTTCGCCACCTTGCCAGTCCCTAGAAACCCAGTCTGCGCAGCTGCTTCGGGTCGCGCTGCCAGTCCTTGGCGATCTTGATGTGCAGGTCGAGGTACACGCGGGTGCCGAGCAGCTTCTCGATGTGCCTGCGCGACGTGATGCCGACCTGCTTGAGGCGCTCGCCCCGGTGCCCCAGGATGATCGCCTTCTGGCTCGGCCGCTCCACGAACACGTTGGCGTGGATGTCCACCAGGTCGTCGCGCCCCTCGCGGGGCAGCATCTCCTCGACCACCACCGCGATCGAGTGCGGCAGCTCGTCCCGCACGCCCTCCAGCGCGGCCTCCCGGATCAGCTCGGCGACCAGGGTCAGCTCCGGCTCGTCGGTCAGCTCGCCGTCCGGGTACAGCGGCGGCCCCTCGGGGAGCTTGCCCAGCACCAGGTCGGCCAGGGCGTCGACCTGGTAGCCGTTCACCGCGGACACCGGGATCAGGTCGGCGAAGTCCATCACCTTCTGCAGCGCGAGCAGCTGCTCGGCCACCTGCTGCTGGCCGACCAGGTCGGTCTTGGTGACGATGCCGATGACCGGGGTGCGCTTGGCGATCTTCTCCAGCTCGGCGGCGATGAACTTGTCGCCGGGGCCGACCTTCTGGTCGGCGGGCACGCAGAACCCGACCACGTCCACCTCGCTCCACGTCTCCCGCACCAGGTCGTTGAGGCGCTGGCCGAGGAGCGTGCGCGGGCGGTGCAGGCCGGGGGTGTCCACGAGGACCAGCTGACCGTCCTCGCGGTGCACGATGCCCCGGATGGTGTGCCGGGTGGTCTGCGGTTTGCTCGACGTGATCGCGACCTTGGTCCCGACCAGCGCGTTGGTCAACGTCGACTTGCCTGCGTTGGGGCGGCCGACGAAGCACGCGAACCCGGAACGGTAGCCATCCATCCGTCCATTGTCCCCGGTCACCTCGGATCCACCGCGCGGGTGGGGTGGTGCGCACGCCCAAGGCGAAAAGATGTGACCTACGGCACTAGTGCCAACGGGCTAACGAGCAGAGCCTGATGGGGCAATCGTCACCTCGACGAGGAGGTTGAGATGTCAAGGGACGACCTCGCACGCCTGGAAGAGGCGTGCGTCAAAGCCTGGGACCAGCACGACGCGGACGGCTTCGCGAGCTTGCTGACCGAGGACTGCGTGGTGACCGACGACATGGAGCCGAAGCCCCTGCGCTCGCGTGATGCCGCACGCCGGTACGCCGAGTCGTGGTTCACCGCGTTCCCCGACATGCGGGTCCAGGAGAAGAACCGGGTGATCGGCGACGACGGCATGGCCGTCGAGCTGGAGCTGAGGGGGACCAACACCGGGCCGCTCGACATGGGCGGGACCCGGCTGGCGCCGACCGGACGCAAGGTCGCCGCGGGCGTGAACGTCTTCATGAAGGCCCGCGGCGGCAAGATCCGAGAGATCCACAGCCACTCCGACAACCTCACCATGATGAGCCAGCTCGGCCTCGCGGGTTCGTCCGCACCGGCCTGACCGTCGCAGAGGAGGAAACATGACGACGAAGGAAGAGCTCGCACGCCTGGACGACGCGGGCATCGCGTCGTGGGACCGCCACGACGCGGACGCGTTCCTCAGCCTGTTCGCGGACGAGTTCGAGTGGGTGGACGACACCCAGCCGGCGCCGATGCGCAACCGCGAGGAGGCGCGCCGCTACGCCGAGTCGTGGTTCACCGCGTTCCCGGACATGCACATGCGGGAGATCAACCGGGTCATCGGGGACGACTCGATCGCCTCGGAAGTCGAGTTCACCGGCACGAACCGGGGCCCGCTGACCGTCGGCGACCAGCGCATGCCCCCGACCGGCAAGAAGGTCTCGACCCGCGCCACGGTGTTCATCCGGACGGAGCACGGCAAGATCAGGGAGTTCCACACCCACCCGGACTCGCTGGGGCTGATGGCCCAGCTCGGAGCCCCGGACGGCCCCGCGCGCGAGGAGGCCGGCATGACCACGGCGGACCTCGCCCGCCTGGACGACCAGCAGAACGACGCGTTCAACCGGGGCGATATCGACGCCTTCGTCGACGCGCTGGCGGACGACTTCGTGTGGATCGACGACGCCGAGCCGGAGCCGATCCGCGACCGGGACGCGGCGCGCAGGCTCGTCCAGGGGTGGCGGACCGCGTTCCCGGACGTGCGGCTGCGCGTGACCAACCGGGTCATCGGCGACAACGCGGTGGCCGGTGAGCTGGAAATCCGCGGCACCAACACCGGTGAGCTGGACCTCGGTGGCGGCCGGCGCGTTCCGCCGACCGGGCGTGAGTGCTCCGTCCGGGGCTCCTTCTTCTTCAAGGGCCGGAACGGCAAGATCACCGAGTTCCACACGTACAGCGACAACCTGGGCATGCTGGCGCAGCTCGGCCTGGCCGGCCCACCGGCCTGACCCACGCCGGTCGCGCCGCGCGGTTCGTTCCCGGCGACCACGTTCCTCCGCCTGGGGACGGACCGTCCGGCGTACCGGGCGCTCGCGTCGACCATCTCGGCGTACTCCACCCACACCGGCCGCGCGGGCGTGCTGCTCCAAGAGCGCCTACACGGTCTCCTGCACGGCGCCGGACGCGTCGGCGCGCAGCACCGGCGCGCCGGCGGTCAGGTCGCGCACGGCCGCGACGGAGTCGGCGTCCACGTCCGCCGAGGCGGTGACGACGGCTGCCGCCTCCAGGCCCTCGGCGCCGCTCGACACCGCCGCCGCGACAGCCGCCTGGAGGGCGGTGAGCTTGAGCGACGGCAGCGCGACCGTGGTGGCCGCGTAGGTCCGGCCGTCCGTGTCACGCACCGCCGCGCCCTCCGCCGCACCCGTGCGGGCCCGCGCCGAGCGCGCCAGCGTGACGATCTTCTGGTCCTCGGGGTCGAGGTCACTCACCGGTGGTCCCCTCGCTGTCGTCGCCGTTGTGCACCGGGCGCACCAGCACCGTCGTGATGCGCATCCGCCCGCGTTCGTCCTTGCCGCCCTCGGCCCGCATCCGCAGGCCCGCGATCTCCGCTTCCGTGCCCGGCAGCGGCACGCGGCCCAGGCGCTGCGCCAGCAGGCCGCCGACGGTCTCCACCTCGTGGTCGTCCAGCTCCGTGCCGAACAACGCGTCCAGGTCGTCCACCGGCAACCGCGCGCTGACCCGCACCGAACCGTCGGTCAGGTGCTCCACCGGCGGCCGGTCGTCGGTGTCGGACTCGTCGGTGATCTCGCCGACGATCTCCTCCAGGATGTCCTCGATGGTGAGCAGGCCGGCCGTGCCGCCGTACTCGTCCACCACGACCGCCAGGTGGTTGCGCGACAGCTGCATCTCCCGCAGCAGGTCCGCGATCGGCTTCGAGTCCGGGATGAACGACGCCGGCTTCATCACGTCCGCCACCGCCGTGCCGTTCGGCTCCTCGGCCAACGTCAGCCGCACCAGGTCCTTGAGGTTCACCACGCCGACGATGTCGTCCACGCTCTCCCCGATCACCGGCACCCGCGTGTACCCGGTGCGCAGCGACAGGGCCAGCGCCTGGCGGATCGACTTGGCCTGCTCGATCCACACGATCTCGGTGCGCGGCACCATCACCTCGCGCGCGATCGTGTCGCCCAGCTCGAAGACCGAGTGGATCATCTCCCGCTCGCCCTCGTCCACGACGCCGCGCTCCTGCGCCATGTCCACCAGCTCGCGCAGCTCGACCTCGGAGGAGAACGGGCCCTCGCGGAAACCCTTGCCCGGCGTGATCGCGTTGCCGACCAGGATCAGCAGCTTGCTCAACGGCCCCAGCACGCGGCCGAGCACCCGGATCGGGCCCGCCGCGAGCAGGCTCACCGCGTACGGGTGCTGCCTGCCGAGCGTTCGCGGACCCACGCCGACCAGCACGTACGACACCACGAGCATGCTCAGCCCGGCGACCAGCATGGCCACCCAGTCGGTGGCGATGAGGCCGAGGCACACCACGGTCACCAGCACCGTCGCCGCCAGCTCGCAGCCCAGGCGCAGCAACAGCAGCAGGTTCACGTGCCGCGGCCGGTCGGCCAGCAGCTGGATCAAGTGCCCCGTGCCCGCCCGGCCCTGCCGCTGCAACGCCTCGACGCGTGCCCGCGACACCGTGCCCAGCGCCGCGTCGACGCCCGCGAACGCGCCCGCCGACAACACCAACACCACGGCCAGCACCAGCAAGCCGGCGGAACTGCCCATCACCTCGGCCGCCTCAGGCTGTCGGCTCGGGCCGGTCCGCGTCCTCCAGGCCGACCGCCCCGAGGAGCTTCGAGTCGGCCTCGCGCTGCGCCGACTTGCGCTCCGCCTCGGCCGCCGCCGTGCGGAAGTCGCCCAGGATGCGGTTCTGCAACGTGAACATCTCCCGCTCCTCGGCCGGCTCCGCGTGGTCGTAGCCGAGCAGGTGCAGCACACCGTGCACGGTCAGCAGGTGCAGCTCGTCCAGCAGGCTGTGGCCCGCCTTCTTGGCCTGGTCCTTGGCGAAGTCCGGGCACAGCACGATGTCGCCGAGCAGCGCCGGCCCGAGACCCGCCGCGTCCGGTCGGCGGGCCGAGTCCAGCTCGTCCATCGGGAACGCCATCACGTCCGTCGGCCCGGGCAGGTCCATCCAGCGCTGGTGCAGGTCCGCCATCACGTCCAGCTCGACCAGCAGGACGGACAACTCGGCCAACGGGCTGACGCCCATCCGGTCCAGGGCGAACCGGGCGGCGGCGACGATGGACGGCTCGTCCACGTTCACGCCCGACTCGTTCGCGATCTCGATGCTCACGGCGCCTATCGTCCCCGGCGTTGCCCGCGCGACCGCGCACCGGGTCCGGCGTGGTGCTGGTGCCGGTCGGCCGCGTCGCCTTCGTCCTGCTCGACCTGCCACTTCTCGTAGGCGTCCACGATGTCCGCGACCAGCCGGTGGCGGACCACGTCGTTGCTGGTCAGGATGGAGAAGTGGACGTCGTCCACGCCTTCGAGGATGTCCTTGACGACCTTCAGGCCGCTGCGCTGACCGCCGGGCAGGTCGATCTGCGTGATGTCACCGGTCACCACGATCTTCGAGCCGAAGCCCAATCGGGTGAGGAACATCTTCATCTGCTCGGGCGTGGTGTTCTGCGCCTCGTCCAAGATGATGAACGCATCATTGAGGGTTCTACCGCGCATATAAGCCAGTGGGGCGACCTCGATCGTGCCCGCCTGGGTCAGGCGGGGGATCGACTCGGGGTCGACCATGTCGTGCAGCGCGTCGTACAGGGGGCGCAGGTACGGGTCGATCTTCTCGTACAGCGTGCCGGGCAGGTAGCCCAGCCGCTCGCCCGCCTCGACCGCCGGGCGGGTCAGGATGATCCGGTTGACCTGCTTGGCCTGCAGCGCCTGCACGGCCTTCGCCATGGCCAGGTAGGTCTTGCCCGTGCCGGCGGGACCGATGCCGAACACCACGGTGTTCTGGTCGATCGCGTCCACGTAGTGCTTCTGGTTCAGCGTCTTGGGCCGGATGGTGCGGCCACGCCGGGAGATGATGTCGAGGCTCAGCACCTCGGCCGGCGACTCGGCGGTGCCGGCGGACAGCATCGCGACCGTGCGGCGGACCGTGTCCTGGCCGATCTGCTGACCGCGGCTGGCGAGCGTGACCAGTTCGGCGAACACGCGTTCGGCGAACGCCACGTCGGCGGGCTGACCGGAGAGCGTGATCTCGTTGCCGCGCACGTGCACGTCGGCGACCAGCAGTTCCTCGGCGAGCCGGAGGTTCTCGTCACGCGACCCGAGCAGGGCGAGCACCGCGCCGTCGGGCACGGCGAACTTGGACTGGGCGTCGGCCGCGGTCGGGGCTGCCTGCGGCGTGTTGTCGTCGGTACCGGCCACGTGGCCTCGGGCCCTCTTCCTGCGCGTTCGCGCCGTGCTCGAATGAACTCGACCTACCGCTCCCGATGCTAGCCGCCACCACCGACACTCCGCACCGGAGTAAGAAACGGGTTGGACACGGCGGGTGTACTCGGGGACGTGACGAAGTTGCGCGTGCTCACCCCGGACGATCTGCCGGCCTGCGTTCGCCTCGCGTCGGACCGGGGGTGGCCCGAGGAGCCGGAGAAGTGGGCGTTCCTGCTGCGGGTCGGCACCGGATTCGGGCTGTTCGACGGTGATGAGCTGGTCGGCACCGCCATCGTCACCCGATTCGGTGACGAGCACGCGGCGGTCAGCATGGTGCTCGTGGCGTCGGGCCACGGCGGTCGCGGGCTCGGGCGGAGGGTGGTGGAGCACGCGCTGGAGTTCGCGGGCACGCCGGTGGTGTCGTTGCACGCGACTTCGTACGGCAAGCCGCTGTACGAGAAGTTGGGGTTCCGGTCGGTGGGCCTGGTGACGGCGCACGTCGGCGCGTTCGGCGGGACGGCTGCGGGCACGTCGCGGCCGGTGGAGGAGGCGGACCGGGCGAAGCTGGTGGCGGTCGACGCCGAGGTGTTCGGCGCCGACCGGTCGGCGGTGTGGCACGAGCTGTTCAGGTTCGCGTCGCAGGTCAGGGTGGCCGATGACGGGTTCGTGGCGGCGTGGCGCAACGGGCCGTTGACGATGGTGGGTCCGGTCGTGGCGCCCTCGGCGGCGCGTGCGGCGGAGTTGGTCGCGGACGTGGCGGCGGGTGCGACGGCACGGGTGGACGTGCGGGACCCGGCTTTGGGCGCGTGGCTGGAGGCGCACGGGGTGCTGCCGCGGTTCACCGCGGACCTGATGGTGCGCGGCGCGTTCAGCGGTGACCGCGCGCGCCTCTACGCGCCGGTGATGCAGGCCCTGGGTTAGGGCTCCGGCTCCCGGGCTCAGGCGAGCGGGCCGAGCCGCCGTCCGCCGAGGACGTGCAGGTGGGCGTGGAAGACGGTCTGGCCGGCGTCCGCGCCGGTGTTGAACAGCAGCCGGTAGCCGCTGCCGGCGACGCCCTCGGCCTTCGCCACCTCGCCGGCGGCCAGGAACAGGTCGTCCAGCACCGTGGGCGCGGCGGCGGCCAGGGCCACGGCGTCGGCGGCGTGCACCTTCGGCACCAGCACGACGTGCGTCGGCGCTTGGGGCGCGATGTCGCGGAACGCCAGCGTGGTGTCGGTCTCGTGCACCACGGTCGCCGGGATCTCGCGGGCGACGATGCGGCAGAACAGGCAGTCGGACATGGCTCCGGAGGCTACCGACCCGGGCCGGCCACGCCGTCCTGAGCGTTCAACTCGGGGTACCTGAGCGTTCGACACGGTGGTCCTGAGCGTTCGACACGCGGGACCCGGACGTTGGGCACACGCGCGTGTGGGTCCCTGCGGTGCCCCGGGGGGGGGTGGGAAGTGCAAAACTCTGT
>NZ_JBFAFR010000006.1:0-374922 GCF_040639675.1 Actinosynnema sp. NPDC023794
CTCGTCTGTCAACGTCACCACGGCCACCGGCCGACCCCTACGAGCCACCCGACAACTCTACAATTCATTAACGAACTTCAGGCGCAGGACACTAGCCGCGGCGGTCGCGCAGCCTGGTCAGGGCCAGCGCGGTCGCGCCGGAGAGGAGCAGCAGGCCGCCGAGCACCAGCAGGCCGCGGACCGGGGTGCCGGAGTCAGCCAGGTGGCCACCGTCCGGGAGGACGGCCGCCGGGTGGCTCGTGGCCCCGAGGGTGGAGCTCGCAGCGGTGGTGGTGGGTTCGGTCGTGGTCGGCTCGGTGGTGGTGGTCGTTGTCGTGGGGGTCGTGGGGATCGCGCACTCCGCGAGGATGTCGGCGAAGGGCGCGTAGTGGATCTCTCCGCCGCTGCCGCTCGTCGCGCCGCCGTGCACGAGGGACTTCACGACCACCGCCCCCTCGATGTTGGCCGCGCTCTCGTCGACCAGGGTGGCGTTCGGCGCGTAGACGGTGCCCCAGACGGTGGGCGAGCCCGGTGGCAGCGCGATCGTGCCCGAGGTGGTGATGTTCCACAGCACGTGCCGCGACGGCTCGTTGCCCTGCCAGCTCACCTGCGGCACGTCCCAGGTGTAGTCACCGGTCACGTCGACGTTGACGATCAGCCACGCCTGGTCGCCGGGCTGCAGGTAGCCGTTGCGCGGGTTGATGTTGTCCAGCGCGCTCATCTGGGCGGCGGTCAGGGTCAGCACGTTCTGGCCCGGCAGGAGGCCGATCGTCGCGTTCGGGTCGGTGCCGTTCCACGGGTTCTGCCCGTTCTGGTCGGTCAACGTCACGGTCGACGGGCACGCCGCCACCTCCGCGTTGAGGCCCCGGTAGGTCGCGAACAACGACGCGAAGTCGAACCCGCTCGGAGCGCCGACCGCCGCGGCGGGCTCCGACGTCTGGATCGAGATGCCGGGTGTGGCGCCCGGGGCGGCGCCGTCGGGCACGACCCACGTCACGCCGCCGGACGGGTGCACGTCCGAGGCGCTCAGGTCGCCGATCTTGGCGTAGGAGTTGGCGAGCACGCTGAGCGTGCCCGTGCTCTGCGCGAAGTCGGGCGCGCCACCGATGACGAGGCTCGTCGGCCGAGTGTCGCCGGGGAGGACGTACGTGCCCGGGTTGTTGGGGCCCGCGTTGTACTGCCGGAACCGGACGTCGCCGCCGATCGCCATCGGACCCTCGGTCTCGTTCTCGTACAGCGCCGCGTCGCCTTCGACGAGCACGAGGAACCCGTGGCTCGGGTCGGCGTACACGTCGTCCGGCGCGACCGGCCGCAGGGGGTTCACCACCGCCGCGGGCCTCGGCTGCGGACCGGGCGCCCACCCGATCGCGAGGACGGCGACGACGACCGCCAGACCGACGGCTCCGACGCGGCTGCTCTGCATGTCCGGCTCCCGTGGAGGTCGACAACCCTCCCCGCAGCCAACGTGACCGCGCCGACCTCAGCACGCGGGCACGCCAAGCTTTCACCCACCAGTGTGATCACCGCGCGAGTCCCACGTTCAGGACCCGTGTGTCGAACGTCCAGGACCCCCGAGTTCAACGCTCACGACGAACGGTTCACTAGTTCGTGAACCAGCCCAACCGGCCGTCCGTCGTCACCAACGGCTCGCAGTGGCCGAGCCTGCCGCGGTGCTCCAGGGCCGTGGCGACCTGGTCCAGCATCTCGTCCAGGCTCGTCCACTCGGGTTTGAGCATCTCGCCCGCCTCGCGGTCCCACTCGACGACGCACCCCGACAGCACGCCCGGCCGCAGGTCGACCGCCAACGCGTCACCGCACCCGTCGAACGCGATCGGCAGCCACATCGGGTGGAACCCGGTCGTCGGCGTGCCCGCCTCGGTGCCGAGGTCCGCGGGCCAGAACCGCTCCTTCAACCGCCACGAGCGCAACGCGTTGGACGGACCGAGCGGCGTGTAGAACGGCGGCAGCACCTCCGCGAACGCCAAGTCGGCGGTGCCACCGCACACCGCCCACCACGCGCGCAGGTCGGCAGGCGGCTCGAGGCCGCTCGCAGCCGCCAGCGCCTCGACCGCGGCGCTGTCCTCAGGGGGCACGAACGCCGATCCGGTCAAGGGGGCGTGGTGGTCGAGCCACGCCACAATCCGTTCCCAATGGCGCAAAACACCCACGTACACATGATCAGGTGACGACACCGCCGGCGGTACCGCTCATCGGGGCAGGATCTCGCCGAACGCCGCACAACCCGCCGGCGGATGGGGCAGGATCGCGTTCGCACGGCACCAAAAGGGGGACGAGGGTGGAACGGGGTTTCGGCGTCGACACCGCGGCGCTGTCGGCGTACGGCAGCACGGCGGCGGGACTGGCGAGCGAGGTCGGCGCGGTGGGCACGTCCACGTTGGCGGGCACGACCTCGTTGGCCGCGGGCAGCTTCGGCAAGATCGGCGACGAGGTCGGCCTCGGCGCGGCTCTCCAGCGAGCGGCACAGGCCCAAGTGGACGGTGTTGCCGCCGCCTCGGCCGGGTTGTCGGCGTTCGCCGCGGAGGTCGCGAAGACCGGCCGGGCCTACACCGAGCAGGAGGCGCGCACCAGCGCCGACCTCGACCGGGCGGCACAGGTCTGACGTGGACGTCGGCGGCTTCCTGGCGGCTCTGGTCCAGCCGATGAAGGACCACCTGGCCAAGCTGGAGGGCGACACCGGCGGCGCGACGAGCGCGGCCGAGGCGTTCGGACGGGCGTCCTCGGCGTTGACCGAGCTCGACGGCAGGCACACGGGCGCGGCGAACGCCGCCATGAGCGAGTGGTACGGGGAGAAGGCGAACGCGTTCCAGACCCGGGTCGCCGCGTTCTCCGGTGGCGTCGGCACGTTGGCGCGCAACGCGACGACGACCCAGCAGGCCGCCACGACCGCGGTGGACGCGGTGAACGCCGGCAAGACCGCGATCCAGGGCCTGATCGACGAGTTCACCGGCTGGGCGTGGCCCCGGCTGGCGGCGGCGGTCGCGGCGGGTGCGTTCGGCGGCATCGGCGCGGTGCTCGCGGTGGCGGCGGAGGTGACCGCGAAGGCCCGCGAGTACGAGGGCAAGACCGGTCAGGAGCTGGAGAAGGTCCGCGCCGAGCTGACGGCCGTGGTCGCGCGGTTGCAGGGTTTGGCGCAGCCGGACTTCGCCGGGATCGGCGACCCGTTGGGCGTGGAGAGCGGTGGCACGACGTCGATGTCGTCGGCGGGTGACGCCGGTGGCAGCGGTGGGTCGTCTTCCTCGTCCGGTGGTGGGTCTGGTGGCGGGTCCGGTGGCGGCGGCGGTGGCGGTGGTGGCGGTGGTGGCGGCGGCGGCGGTGGCGGTGGCGAGCCCACGGGGCCGCGCCTGCCCGTGGCCA
Source organism: Actinosynnema sp. NPDC023794 (assembly GCF_040639675.1). Classification (NCBI taxonomy): domain Bacteria; kingdom Bacillati; phylum Actinomycetota; class Actinomycetes; order Pseudonocardiales; family Pseudonocardiaceae; genus Actinosynnema; species Actinosynnema sp. NPDC023794. The sequence goes on from NZ_JBFAFR010000006.1 coordinate 3,355, forward strand.
TCCCGCCGCAGCCCGGCACCGGCGTCGGCGTGAACCTGCCGGACGGCAGCTCCGCCGAAGCGCCCAACGAGACGGCCGCACGCGCCGTGCGCAACGCGTTGTCCGCTCTGGGCACCCCGTACGTGTGGGGCGGCGCGAACCCGCCCCAGGGCACGGACTGCAGCGGCCTGACCCAGTGGGCGTACGGCGGGGCCGGGTTCGACATCCCGCGGCCCGCGTCGTCACAGGCGATGGGCGCGTCCGTGCCGCCGGACCAGCTGCTGCCCGGCGACCTGGTGGTGTGGGACGGGCACGTGGCCATGGTGATCGGCAACGGGCAGATGGTGGAGGCGGGCGACCCGGTGCAGGTCAACCCGATCCGCACGAGCAACAGCGGCATGGGCTTCATGGGCTTCTACCGACCGACCGGCTGAGACGGGCTGAGGACGTGGACGAGACGCAGCGGGCGGCCCGGCGGGTCGCCGACACCGAGCGGCAGGTGGTCGAGCACGTGGCCCGCACCGGTCCGGTGCTCGGCCGGGCCTCGTCACCCGACGGCGCGGTCACGGTCGTCGCCGCGCCCGGCGGGCCGCCGCAGGAGGTGCGGGTTTCGCCGTCGGCGTTGAACATGGGACCGCGGGCGTTGGCGGACGAGATCCTGCGCGTGTCGGCGCGGGCGTCCCGTGACGCCGCGTCGCGCCTGCACCGGACGGTGGCGCGGGTGGCCGACCCGGCGGCGGTGCGGGCGTTGGCCGAGGTCGGTTTCGAGCCCGGCCCGGACGACCGCGGTCCGGACGACGACGAGTTCCACGGCACGTACCTGAGGGAGTCGCGGTGACGCAGGAACAACGGCTCGCGGCGGCCGAAGGGCTGACCGAGGTGCTGGCCCGCACCACCGGCAGCGCCGAGCACCCGACCCGCCTGGCCCGCGCCACGGCGACCGCGTCGGGTGAGCTGAAGGCGCTCGACCTGCACCCGAACGCGTTGGCGCAGGGACCGGACGCGGTCGGCAGGCTGGTCGTGGAGACGGCGCGGTTGGCCACGGACGCGGCGGTGCAGAAGAGCTACAACGAGTTGGCCAAGTCGTTGGGCGACGGCATGGCGATGGCGGTGGAGGCGTTCGCCGGGCCGCCGCCCTTGAGGACGGCGGGGGCAGCCCCTCAGCTGGGGCCCATGGCGGCTCCTCAGCCGCAGGTCACACCGCCGGCGGCACACCGGCAGAGGGCGGCCGGGCCCACTCCGCCGCCGTGGGCGGGACAGGTGGAGAGCCGCCCCGCGCCCCGTCCGCAACCCGAGGAAACGGACGACGACGACTACTTCGCGGACCCTTTCCGTGGTCAACGGCAGTAGCGCGTGATCGACCCCGTACTCTTGCCCCCGCATCGCAAAGGGGCATGGCGTGACCGGGAGGTCGGATGGCACAGGACATCGTCCCGATCGAGCTGGGGCTCACCCAGGGTGATGTCGTCACCCTGTGGGCCCCGCGCTGGCGGGAAGAGGGCGAGGAGTGGGAAGCCTTCCTCGGCCACGAGGAGGACCTGTACGCGTTCCCCGATGCCGCGCACTTGGCGGCGTTCGTGCGCAAGACCGAAGAGCACGACCTGACCGACCACCCCGCGTGGCACGTCGTGCCCGCGCTGTCGGTCGGTGAGCTGTCGCCGGACGACAACCACCAGTTCGACCTGGTCGGCGTGCCCGAACTGGTCTCCGAGGAGCCCGACACGTGGGTCATCGGCGAACTCGCCGACGTGATCTCCATCGTGCGGTCGCTGGCGGACGTCTGCGAGCTGGAGAAGGTGCACGAGATCCTCGACTCGGCGGAGGGCTTCGCGCTGCTCCCGCAGGGCACGCTGCCGTTCACCGGCCGCGAGGGTCAGGCGTTGTGGACCGAGATCTCCCAGGTCGTCGCGGAGAAGTGGGACGAGGTGCTGGACGCGATCGACGAGGTCGTGGCCACGCCGGAGGTCGACGAGACCGCGCTCAAGGCCGCGCAGGACGAACTGGCCGAGTTCGAGGAGGCCAACGCCGCCGCGGCGGCCTCCGCGGAGGAGGACGAAGAGGACGGCGACGAGCCGGTCGGCTTCTGGGGCGAGGTCGGCATCGACCCGATCAAGATCATCAGTGGCGCGGGGGAGTACTACACGCTGCGCTGCTACCTGGACGACCAGCCGGTCTTCCTCGGCCGCAAGGGCAGGATCGACGTGTTCGGCTCGCCGCGCGCGTTGGCCCGGTTCATCGTCGAGGCCGACGACAACGACCTGGCCGAGGTGTCGACCTGGGGCGAGCTGGTCACCAAGGCCACCGGCGGCGACCTGGACGTCGAGGTCGACCCGGACAACGTCTACGTGCTCACGGGCCTGGACGAGGACATCGCCGACGGCCCGGACGCGATCGACCCCACGCAGCTCGACCTCGTGGTCGAACTGCTGGAGGACGCGGGCGAGTGGGCGAACGACGACACCGTGAAGGTCGCGCTGAACCAGTCCGAGCGGCTGGGGTGGCTGGTGTCGTACGTGCTCAAGCCGGACCCGACGCGGCTGGCGCCCAGCCCGCCGTTCGACGACGAGCAGGTGGCGTGGCGGACGCTCGTGGCGGCGTTCGAGGACCGGCTCAAGGTGCACTGAGCGATCGCCGGAGGCGCTGAAGCGCTGAGGCGGTGTGAAGCAGCAGAGGTCGCGGGCAGCCATCGGAGCCCGCGACCTCTGTTTTGTGCTGTTGATCGGGTTGTGCTGCTTCCCTACTGCCCCAGAGCGGTGTAGGCGGGCTCGATCACGTCCTGGATCAGCACCCGGCGCTCCTCGTGCGAGATGAACGCGGCCTTGGCGGCGTTGACGGTGAACTTGCGCAGGTCGTCCCAGCCGAACCCGAAGTGCTCGACCACGGTGGCGAACTCACCGGTCAACGACACCATGCTCATCAGCCGGTTGTCGGTGTTCACGGTGACCCGGAAGCCGAGGTCGTGCATCCGCTTGATCGGGTGCTCGGCCAGCGACGCCACCGCCCCGGTGTGCACGTTCGACGTCGGGCACATCTCCAGCGCGATGCGCCGGTCGCGCACGTACGCGGCCAGCGGGCCGACCTCGTCGCCCTTGATGTCCTCGGCCAGCCGCACGCCGTGGCCCAGCCGCTCCGCGCCCGCGAGCTGCACGGCCTCCCACGCCGACTCCGCGCCCGCCGCCTCGGCGGCGTGGATCGTGAAGTGCGCGTTCTGCTGCCGCAGGTACTCGAACGCGGACAGCTCCTTGCTCGGCGGGAACCCGGCCTCCGGGCCCGCGATGTCGAAGCCGACCACGCCCGAGTCCCGGTAGCGGACCACGAGGTCGGCGATGCGCTGCCAACCGTCGTTCTGACGCATGGCGCACAGCAGCGTGCCGACCCTGATGCGGCCACCCGACGCGGCCTCGCCCTGGCGGAAGCCCTCCTGCACCGCCTCGACGGCCTGCTCCATGCTCAGGCCCTTGTCGGTGAACAGCTCCGGTGCGTACCGGATCTCGGCGTACACGACACCGTCGGCGGCGAGGTCCTGCACGGCTTCGGAGGCGACGCGCACCAGCGCGGACTCGTCCTGCATGACGCCGCACGTGTGCGCGAAGCCCTCCAGGTAGCGGACCAGCGAGCCGGAGTTGGCGTTGTCGCGGAACCACGCGCCCAGCGCGACCGGGTCCGTGGTGGGCAAGCCCTGGTGGCCGCAGGCGTCGGCGAGTTCGATCACCGTCTGCGGGCGGAGGCCACCGTCGAGGTGGTCGTGCAGGAGCACCTTCGGCGCGCGGCGAAGGTCTTCCTGGGTCAGCGGGGTCGGCATGGGCGTCACCGTATACCGGTGACACGCCGTGTCGTTCAGAGCTGCGATGATCAAGGACCGGTATGATCGCCCCCGTGTCACCGGGTGTGTTCAGAACCACTCGATCAGGTGCCGCTTTCGTTGTCGTGAACCTGTTGTGCAGTCGTGATGCAGAACTTTCCGCTACTGGTGACCGGGCTTTAGTCACTCACTCGGCGGATGCTCACACGGAGCAGTCACAGGCGCGCTGGCGGTTACGTTGGGGTAAGGTCGGCGACTGTCACTCCAACGGAGTACACGCAAGGTCGATCCAGGCGGTCCCGGTCGGGGGGCGCTACTGCCCGCCGCCCCAACCTGGTTAGGCTCCCGGAGGTCTCCCCTCCCCTGGACGAAGGCACCCGAGCCGTGAACGAGAACAACAACTCCACGATGTCCTTCGATCGGATGCGCAACATGCTCACGCGCGCCGCGGAGATCCGTGAGAGCGAACAGCAGCAGATCTTCGACGCACTGGACGAGATCCACGCGCGGATGTCCCCGCTCGAGTCGCTGGGTTCCGTTCGCAAGCGCCTGTCCGAGCTGCCCGACCGGACCGAGGTCAGCGTGCTGGCCGAGCGGCTGGACGAGGCGCTGGCCAAGCTGGAGGCGCAGGACACCGCGGTGCAGAGCATCGGTCGGGCCGTCGAGGGCCTGGTCGACAAGCTCGCCAAGCCGTTCGCGCAGCTCGACGGTCGGCTCGACGGGGTGACGGGTCGGTTCGAGGGCGTCGCCGGGCGGATGGACGGCCTGGAGGACAAGCTCTCCCACATCCACAAGCGCCTCGACGACCTCGACGGCCACCTGGACAAGCAGGACGGCAAGGTCGAGCAGGTGCCGGGTGCGGTGACCGGGCCGTTGCGGGAGCGCATCGAGGCGTTGGAGGCCGCGCTGCGCGGTCGCCTGGACGAGGTCGACGAGGGCGTGCACGAGCACCTCGACGGCACGCGTGAGGCGTTGCAGCGGTCGGTGGCGGAGTCCGCGAACGGCTTGACCGGCAAGCTGGACGAGACCCGCGACAACCTCAACAGCACCCGGGACGGGCTGCACGCGGCGTTGACCGAGTCGCGCGAGTCGCTCGTGGCGTCGTTGGCCGACACGCGCAGCACGATGACGGGCAAGCTGGACGAGGCCCGTGAGGCGCTGCACGCGGCGTTGGACGAGACGCGCGACCAGGTCGACGCGACCGACCGGTTGGAGGCGCTCGCGCAGCGCTTGGAGCAGGTGACGTCGCGGCTCGACACCATGGCGACCCGGCTCGACTCGGTCGAGGACGACTTCGCGTCGCGGCTCGGCGAGCTGTCCGGCGTGGTGGAGCAGGGCATCGCCAAGGTCGAGGGCACGCTGGCGACCCGGCCGGACGCCGACTCGCTGGCCGGCCTCGTGCGCAAGAGCAACCAGGAGTCGGAGCTGCGCATCGGCGGGCAGTTGGACGAGGCGATGGCGACGTTCGCCGAGCTGATCCTGGGTGGGGGTTCGCCCACGCCTCCTCCGCCGCCCACCGCGTTGCCGCGGCCTCAGCGGCGGACCCGGAAGAACGGGCCCAAGCCCGGGGAGAACCGAAACCTGGACGACGACGACCTGACGGCTGAGGGCGCCTGATCATTTCTGATCACGTCTGATTGCGTTTGGTCAGGGAAGTCGAGAGGCCCGGTCCGCGGTGTGCGGACCGGGCCTTTTCGTGCGGTGGACAGGAGATCGAATAGCAAAGATCAAGAGAGTCCTCGCCGGACGGGCAGATCAGCAGGATGACGGCCGCTTGGGTGGTTCTGTTCCGGGTCCGTTGTGGGCCAGGGTTTCGTGGAAGGGCGTGGCGTGACGGGTCAGCCGCGGATGGTGTCGATGATCAGCGGTGTGGTTCGGGGTGGGGTGTCGCCGATCTCGTAGCCGTCGGAGAGGGATCCCAGGGCGGCGGGGATGGCGTCCGGGGTGTCGGTGTGCAGTTCCAGGAGTGGTTGGCCCTTCGAGACCTGGTCGCCTGGTTTGGCCAGGCAGAGGATGCCCGCGCCGGCTTGGACCGGGTCTTCCTTGCGGGCGCGGCCGGCGCCCAGGCGCCAGGCGGCGACGCCCACCGAGTAGGCGTCGAGGGTGGTCAGGTAGCCGTCGGACGGGGCGGTGACGACGTGCTTGTGCCGGCCGGTGGGGAGTGGGGCGTCCGGGTCGCCGCCCTGGGCCCTGATCATCCTCGCCCACGTCTCGTAGGCCTCGCCGGAGGCGAGGACGTCGCGTGGTGAGGCGGAGATGCCGGCGCGGGACAGCATTTCTTCGGCCAGGGTGACGGTCAGGTCGATGACGTCGGAGGGGCCGTTGCCCTGGAGGACTTCGACCGACTCGGCGACTTCGACCGCGTTGCCCACGGCACGGCCCAGTGGCACGGACATGTCGGTGAGGAGCGCGGAGATGCGCAGGCCGTGGTCGACGCCGATCGAGACCAGGGCCGTGGCGAGTGCGCGGGCCTGGTCGAGGGACTTCATGAACGCGCCTGAGCCGACCTTGACGTCCAGGACCAGCGCTTCCGCGCCCTCGGCGATCTTCTTCGACATGATGGACGAGGCGATCAGCGGGATCGCCTCGACGGTTCCGGTCACGTCGCGCAGGGCGTAGAGCTTCTTGTCGGCCGGGGCCAGGCCGGTGGTGGCGGCGCAGATGACGGCGCCCACGGAGCGGAGTTGGGAGACGACCTCGTCCACGGAGAGTTGCGCGCGCCAGCCGGGGATGGATTCGAGCTTGTCCAACGTGCCGCCGGTGTGGCCGAGGCCGCGGCCGGAGAGTTGGGGCACGGCGGCGCCGCACGCGGCGACCAGGGGAGCCAGGGGCAGGGTGATCTTGTCGCCGACACCGCCGGTGGAGTGCTTGTCGACGGTGGGGCGGCCGACGTCGAGGGTGAGCCGGTCGCCGGAGTCGATCATGGCGTGGGTCCAGCGGGCGGTTTCGGCCGGGTCCATGCCGTTCAGGAAGATCGCCATGGCCAGGGCCGACATCTGCTCGTCGGCCACGTGCCCGCGGGTGTAGGCGTCGACGACCCAGTCGATCTGGTCGTCGGTCAGCCGGTGGCCGTCGCGCTTGGCCCGGATCACGTCCACGGCGGTGTGGGTCATGGCAGGTCCTCCGGGCCGAACGCGTCGGGCAGCACCTTGCTCATCGGCAGGATGCCGGACGGGGTGTCGATCAGGCACGGCGCGCCGCCCAGCTCGTAGATCACCTGGCGGCACCGGCCGCACGGCATCAGCAGGTCGCCGGCGCCGCTGCGGCAGGCGAGGGCGACCAGCCTGCCGCCGCCGGTGAGCGTGAACTGGCCGGCCAGCGTGCACTCGGCGCACAGGCCGACGCCGTAGGCGGCGTTCTCGACGTTGCAGCCGACGACGATCCGGCCGTCGTCGCACAGGGCCGCCGCGCCCACCTGGAGCCCGGAGTACGGGCAGTAGGCGGACTGCGCGGCCTCGACGGCGCGGGCTCGCAGCAGTTCCCAGTCGATGTCAACCACGGCGGTACACCACGCCGTCCGCCGCGGGCATTCGCAATCGTTGGGAGGCGACCGCGAGGACGATGAGGGTGACCAGGTGCGGCGCGTAGGTGGTCAGCTCGCTCGGCACCTCGTCCACCGAGTAGTACACGGCGTAGAGCAGGCCGGCGGCCAGGATGCCGAACGCGGCGGCGAACCAGCGGCGGCGGACCAGTTGCCAGATCACGATGACGACCAGCAGCAGGACCGCGCCGTAGACCAGGGCGAGGAACGTCTTGCCGCCCGAGCGCAGTTGCAGGCCGTCGGCGTAGCCGAAGAGCGCCGCGCCGCCCAGGAGGCCGCCGGGGCGCCAGTTGCCGAAGATCATGGCGGCGAGGCCGATGAAGCCGCGGCCGTTGGTCTGGCCTTCGAGGTAGCCGGGCTGGCCGGGGTTGAGCACGAGGGCCGCGCCGCCGATGCCGGCCAGCGCGCCGGAGCCGATCACGGCCACGTACTTGTACCAGTAGACGTTGACGCCGAGTGACTCCGCGGCGACGGGGTTCTCGCCGCACGACCGCAGGCGCAGGCCGAACCTGGTCCGCCACAGCACCAGGTAGCTGCCGATCACCAGCAGGATCGCGAGCATGGTCAGCGGTGAGACGCCGGTGACGAGGCCGCGCAGGATGCCGGCGACGTCGGACAGGCCCACTCGTTGCTGCGCTTCGAGTTCGCCGAGCCAGTCCGAGAGGCCGGAGGCGGAGTAGGTGTCGAACTTCGGGACGGCGGGCGATTCCCGGGGGTTGTTCGACAGCGGGAAGAAGATCAGCGTGGAGAGGTACTTGGTCAACCCCGCGCCGAGCAGGTTGATCGCCACGCCGGACACGATGTGGTTCACGCCGAACGTCACGGTGGCGATGGCGTGCAGGAGACCGCCGAGCGCGCCGAACACGGCCGCCGCGACGAGCGCCGCCCACGGGCCCCACTGGTAGCCGGCCCAGGCCGCGCCCCACGTGCCCATGATCATCATGCCTTCGAGGCCGATGTTCACCACGCCCGCGCGTTCCGCCCAGAGGCCACCGAGGGCGGCCAGGAGGATCGGCAACGCCAACCGCACCGCGGTCTGGATGGTGCCGGTGGAGGTCAGCTGCGGCACACCGGTCAGGTACGACGTGGTGGACAGCAGCACGACCGCGCCCGCGACGCCCAGCGCGCCCACGGCCCAGCCGGGGATCCGCCGCGACTTGCGCGGCGGCGGGACGGTGGCGGGCGCCTCGGACGGGTTCATCAAGGAAGTGCTCATGCCGCGTCCTCGCTGACGCTCGTCGACGCAAGAGCACGGTGCGCAGTGTTCATCGATTCGCTCGCAAGCTCGCTCATGCCGCATCCACCGTTCCGAGCTGCCGGCCGACCTGCCGCTGCTGCGCGGCCAGTTCGAACCGGCGGACCACCTCGTACGCGACGACGACCGACAGCACGATCGCCCCCTGCATGATCGTCACGATTTCGCGGGGCACGCCCACGTTGTCCAGCGCCAGGCCCGACTTGTCCAGGAACGCCCACAGCAGCGCGCCGAACGCGATGCCGCCGGGGTGGTTGCGCCCGAGCAGCGCGATCGCGATGCCGGAGAAGCCGATCCCGGCCGGGAAGTTCAGGTTGTAGGTGTGGTCGCGGCCCAGGATCTCCGGCATGGAGACGAGGCCCGCGATGCCGCCCGAGAGCAGCATGGCGATCAGCACCATCTTCTTGGCGTTCACGCCACCCGCGGCGGCGGCCGTCGACGACTCGCCGGAGGCCCTCAGCTCGAAGCCGAACCGGGTGCGGTTCATCATCACCCAGTAGCCGATGCCCAGCAGCGCGGCCAGGAACACCAGGCCGAACACCGTGCCGGACGAGCCGAGCGGGATGCCGGGCACCCAGCCGCTCTCCGGGATCTCCGGCGTGCGGATGTTGTTGCCGCGCAGCTCGCCGAACACGTCCGCGCCGATCAGGTACGCGGCCAGGCCGAGCGCCAGGCCGTTCATCATGATCGTGGAGATGACCTCGTTGACGCCGCGCGTCACCTTGAGGATCGCCGGGATCGCGGCCCACAGCGCGCCCGCGACGGCGGCGGTCAGGATGATCACCAGGGCGTGGATGCCGGGCGGCAGGGCGATCGAGCCGCCGACCACGGCCGCGACGACCGCCGCGACCCGGTACTGGCCCTCGACGCCGATGTTGAACAGGTTCATCTGGAACCCGATCGCCACCGCCAGCGCCGCGATGTAGTAGGTGCCGGTGCTGTTGATGATGTCGACCGCGGTGGTGCCCTCGCCGACCTGCGCGAACATCACACCGAACGCCCGCAGGGGGTCCGCGCCGGACACCACCAGCGCGATACCGCACAGCAGGGCGGAGAACAGGATCGCCAGCACGGGCGGCAGCAGTTTGCCGCGCAAGATTCCCATTACGCGCCTTCCGATTCCGGCGCCGGCGAGGCGCCAGGGGCGTGCTCGGCGCTCGTGGCGCCGGTCATCGCGCTGCCGAGGTCTTCCGGGGTGACCGTGGCCGGGTCGGCGTCCGCGACCAGCCGACCGCGCAGCATCACCCGGATGGTGTCGGACAAGCCGATCAGCTCGTCCAGGTCCGCCGAGATCAGCAGCACGGCCAGGCCGCGGGCGCGGGCGTTGCGGATCTCGTCCCAGATCAACGCCTGCGCGCCGACGTCGACGCCGCGGGTCGGGTGCGACGCGATCAGCAGCACCGGGTCGCCGGACAGCTCACGGCCGACCACGAGCTTCTGCTGGTTGCCGCCCGACAGCGCGACGGCGGCCACGTCGATGCCCGGCGTGCGCACGTCGAAGTCCTCGACGATGCGCTCGGTGTCCCGCTTCGCTCCGGCGAGGTCGAGCCACTGGCCCTTCGACACGGGGCGGCGGGTCTGGTGGCCGAGGATGCGGTTGGCCCACAGCGGCTGGGTGAGCAGCAGGCCCTGGCGGTGCCGGTCCTCGGGGATGTAGCCGATGCCCGCTTCCCGGCGGGCCAGCGTGCCGAGCCTGGTCAGGTCGCGGTCGCCGAGCAGCACGCGACCGTGGTGCGCCTTGCGCATGCCCATGATCGTCTCGACCAGCTCGGTCTGCCCGTTGCCCTCGACGCCCGCGATGCCGACGATCTCGCCCGCGCGCACGACCAGGTCGATGTTGTCGAGCACCGGCCGGGTGCCCTCCGCGGCGACCAGGCCGAGGTTCTCCACCTGGAGCACGACGCGGTCGGTGACGGTGGACTCGCGGGTCTCCGGGCTGGGCAGCTCGCTGCCGACCATCATCTCGGCCAGCTGGCGCGAGCTGACGGCCTTCGGGTCGGCGGTGCCGACCGTGGTGCCGCGGCGGATGATCGTGACGGAGTCGGCGATCGAGCGCACCTCGTCCAGCTTGTGCGAGATGAACAGGAACGTGAAGCCCTGCTGCTGCATGCCGCGCAGGGTGGCGAACAGCTCGTCCACCTCCTGCGGCACGAGCACGGCGGTCGGCTCGTCCAGGATGATCACCTTGGCGCCCCGGTAGAGCACCTTGAGGATCTCGACCCGCTGCCGGTCGGCCACGCCGAGGCGTTCGACGAGCACGCCGGGGTCGACGGTCAGGCCGGTGGCGTCGGCCAGCTCCAGGATGCGCTTGCGCGCCTTGCCGCCGATGCCGTGCAGGGACTCCGCGCCCAGGACGACGTTCTCCTGCACGGTCAGGTTGTCGGCGAGCATGAAGTGCTGGTGCACCATGCCGATGCCGACCTTGATCGCGTCTGCCGGGGTGCGGAACCGGACCTGCTCGCCCGCCACCTCGATGGTGCCCTCGTCGGGTTGCTGCATCCCGTAAAGGATCTTCATCAGGGTGGACTTGCCGGCGCCGTTCTCACCGCACAGCGCGTGCACCTCGCCGACCTGCACGCTGAGGTGGACGTCGCTGTTGGCGACGACACCCGGGAAGCGCTTGGTGATGCCCGACAGGACGACGGCAGGGGTCGTAGTGCTCATGGAAGCTCCGTCTGATCTCCGGCTGCGCCGGGGCTAACCACGCACTGGGCCCCGCGAGGGTGCTCGCAGGGCCCAGTGCGCCGGAGGCCGGATGGGGTTACGGCGTGGACTCGACCTTGATCTTGCCCGCGATGATCTGGGCCTTGTAGCCCTCGAGCACCGCCTTCAGGTTGTCGTCGATCTTGCCACCGGAGGTGGAGTAGCCGACGCCGTCCACCGACAGGTCGAACACCTTCGGCAGGCTCGCCAGGTCGTTCTTGGCGACCGCCTTGACGAAGTCGTACACCGCGACGTCGACCCGCTTGAGCATCGACGAGACGATGACGTCCTTCGACTCCTCGACCGTCTTCTGGTTGTACTGGTCGGAGTCGACGCCGATGGCGAGCGCGTTGCCCGTCTTCGCGGCCGAGAACACGCCCTTACCGGAGGCGCCCGCGGCGTGGTAGAGCACGTCGGCGCCGGCCTCGATCTGGCCGGTCGCGGCCTCCTGGCCCTTGGTCGGGTCCTGGAAACCGGTGAAGTCGCCCGCCGGGGTCAGGTACTTCGTCTCGATCTTGATGTCCGGCGCGGCGGTCTTGGCGCCCTGGGCGTAGCCCGCGTCGAACTTCTGGATCAGCGGGATCTCCACACCGCCGACGAAGCCGATGTGGCACGCCTTCGACTTGTAGGCGGCGATGACGCCGGCCAGGAAGGAACCCTGCTCCTCGGCGAACAGCAGCGGCGTGACGTTCGCCGCGCCCTCGACCGCGCCGTCGACGATCGCGAACTTGACGTTCGGGAACTCCGGCGCGACGACCTTCAGGGACTCTGCGTAGGCGAAGCCGACACCGATGATCGGGTTGAAGCCCTCGCTCGCGAGCTGGCGCAGCCGGGTCTGCTTGGCGTCCTCCGGCTCGTTCGGCGCGGCGGTCAGCTCCTTGACCTCGGCGATGCCGAAGTCGGCCTTGGCCTTGTCCAGGCCCGCCGCGGCGGAGTCGTTGAACGACGCGTCGCCCCGACCGCCGATGTCGTAGGCCAGACCCACCTTCAGCGCGCTGCCGTCGACCTTCTCGCCCGACGCGGCGCTGCTGGAAGTCGCGGTGGCGGCCGGCGGCTTGTCAGCCAGCTTGCAGCCACCGGCGGTGTTGGTCGACCCGGACCCGGTGTTGTTCCCACCGGTGTCCTTGGCGCAGGCGGCCATCGTGAGAACGCTGGTCAGCGCGATCGCGGCCACCGCGAGGCCACGCATTCGACGACGCACGGCTCGTCTCCCTCCCTGCTCGTCTAGGAGCAGACAAATCCCGGCGGCCAGGCCGTCGGGGCTTCCGAGTGGCGAACCGTACCCCGTAGTAATGACACCCGCGCACGTACCGGTCCGCACGTGACCTAATCGTTGGTGCCATCAGGCGACTCCGCCACTCGTAGTGATAGCGCGACTTCCCCGCGTCGTAGCCGATTACTCACTGTCAATACGCGGAGCGGGTGACGTGGCCGTTCGGTGACCGTGGGCCGATCAAGGTTCGGAGGCCCGCAGGGTTAACCCGTTGGTGAGGCGTTGGGGCGGCGTTGGCGGGGTCCGGTGCACTCCACGCTGCACCGATATCCCCCCTAGGAGGTTGAGTTGGACCCCCAGCAGTGGCTCGACAACTTCGAGGCGAAGCTGGCCGACCTGCAGCGGAAGTCGGCCGACCTCCAGGAGAACTTCGAGAACTCGCAGGCCACGGCGTCGAGCCCGGACGGCGCGGTGACCATCACGGTCGGCCCGAACGGCGGACTGCTGAACATCCAGCTCGGCCACCGGGCGACCGAGCTCGGCTCCGCCCGCCTCACCGCCCTGATCATGCAGACGGCCAAGGTCGCGCAGAAGCAGGCCGCGCAGCAGGTGATGGCGGCGTTCGAGCCGCTCGGCGAGGGCACCGAGGCCATGCGGATGGTCAGCGACGCCATCCCGGACGACGAGGTCGAGGACGGCGACGAGCCCGACTACGCCGAGCCGGAGCCCGAGTACGTGCCGCCCGCCCCGGTCGCGCCCCACACCCCGGCCCCGACCCCGTACAGCGGTCAGGCGCAGACGCCGTCGCGACCGGCGCGCCCCTCGCGCCCCGGTGACGACGAGGACGACGACAACCAGCCCTGGTGACGAGGAGACCCTGAGCGATGACCGCCCCCGACACCCCGATCGCCTCGCCGCCGGGCATGGAGATCACCGAGAAGAACAAGTTCAAGGGCTCGCTGTTCATCTCGGCCTGGGACGAGATGATCACCACGATCGGCAAGGACGCGGAGACCGAGACCGAGAAGGCGCTGGACATCACGTTCGCCGCGATCGGCACGGCGTCGTCCATGGCCATGCTGGCGGTCGACCCGTTCGGCACGATCCTCGGCGCGGGCATCGGCTGGCTGATCGAGCACGTGTCGTTCCTGAAGGAACCGCTCGACCAGCTCATGGGCGACCCCGACGAGATCGAGGCCAACGTGGAGGCGACCAAGAAGCAGGCCGCCGAGCTGCGCGTGCTGGCCGAGGACCACCGGCGCGAGCTGGCCACGTTCGACGGGTGGACCGGCGCGTCGTCCGAGGCGTTCCAGAAGAACATGGAGTCGATGGGCCAGGAGCTGGACGCGCTGGCCAACGCCGTCGAGCAGAAGGCCAAGATCGTCGCGATCTGCGGCGTGCTGGTGTCCGTGCTGCGCGACATCGTGCGCGACCTGATCGCCCAGCTGCTCGGGTCGCTGCTGGCGGGCGCGCTGATCGCCGCCGCCACCGCGGTCATCACGTTCGGCGCGTCGATCGCGGCCTACATCGGCTTCGCGGTCGGCAAGGCCGTCGCCCTCGGCGTGAACATCGCGTCCCGGATCGCCCGGCTGACCGCGGCGCTGGCCAGGCAGATGGGCCGGATCAAGAACCTCGACGAGATCACCGAGAGCGTCGGCAAGGGCTGGAACCGGTTCGAGAACATCGCCGACGTGGCCGAGGTCGGCTACGAGTCGTGGAAGGCGCAGAAGGGCGTCGACCGCGAGATCGACAAGGCGTTGGCCAAGGACGTGCAGGACGACAAGGTCACCGACGCCAACAAGAAGGCGGAGGAGGCCAACGAGCGGTACAGCAAGGCCAAGGAGGAAGAGGCCGCCGCCGCAGAGGAGGCCAAGAAGGCCAACGAGGACGTGAACGCGGCGGCCACGAAGGCGAGCGAGGCCAACGCCAAGGCCAACGCGTTCGTCGAGGAGGCCAACGCCGCTGCCGCGCGCGGTGACCAGGCGGGCCGGGACGCGGCCATGGCCAAGTACGAGGCGGCCAAGGTCGAGGCGGACGCGGCGCGCGGTGAGGCGGCCCAGGCGGCGGAGAAGGCGGCGAAGGAAGCCCGCGACGTCGCCGACGCGGCCAAGGCGAGCAACGCGGCGCTGGCCGACGCGAAGCCCGCCGACGAGGCCGCGAAGGCCGCGTACGAGGAGTACAAGCGCAACAACCCGGGCACGGACGACCCGGCGCGCGCGTCCGCCGAGAACGACATGTCGGCCAAGAACGACGCGGCGAAGGCGGCGAACGCCACCTACGAGCAGGCCAACGTGGACTTCGCGGCGGCCAACGCGGCGGCGGCCGAGGCCAACGCCAAGGCGTTCGCGTCCGGCAGCGAGGCCGACATCAAGGCCGCCGAGGAGGCGTCGCGCAGGGCCGAGCAGGCGGGCGCGGGCGTCGAGCAGGCGGCGGACGACGCGAAGGCGGCGGGCGAGGCGGCGAAGTCGAGCTACGACTCGTTCCAGTCGCAGTACTCGCAGCCCGCTTCGGGCGGCACGTCCACCAGTTCCGTCTCGGTCTAGTAGAACCACGGAGAACCAGCCATGGCACGCGGTGGCGGCGGCGTCGACTCGAACACCCCGGGTTCCTCGGGCAACCCGTCGTCACCGCCACCGCCGCCACCGCCGTCACCGGGCGGGCCGACCGGCAACTCCGGCTTCGGCATGAACGAGTCGACCATGTCCGACCTGGACAAGCGGGCGGGCAGCCTGCGGGACCGGCTCACCGCGATCTCCAACGGCTTGCAGGGGCTCAAGCTCGCGCCCAACGCGCTCGGCCCGATCGGCATCGTCGCCGTGCCCGCGTTGAACAGCTCGAACGACGCTTCGGTGAAGCAGGCGAACAACGCGTCGAGCGCGATGGGCAACGTCCAGTCGGGCTTGAAGGCCACGCTCCAGACGCACGTGCAGAACGACCAGTTCAGCCGCGACCAGTTCACCAAGATCGACCCGAACTCGAACGCCCAGCGGCCACCCGGCTCACCCGGCAACGGGCCGCTCGGGGTGAAGGGGCCCGGCGGGCCGGCGGTGACGCCGGTGACCACCGTGCCGGGTGCGTCGGGGCCGAACGGGACGGGCGGGCCGAAGGGTCCGGGTGGGCCGTCCGTCACGCCGGTGAAGAACGTGCCGGGCGCGACCGGGCCCAATCCGACGGGTGGGCCCAAGGGTCCGGGCGGGCCGGCGGTCGGACCGGTGAAGAACCTGCCCGGCGCGCCGGGCGTGACGCCGCCCGGTGGGGCGCCCAAGACGGCCGGTGGGCCCGCGGTGGGGCCGATCAAGAACCTGCCCGGCGCGCCGGGCGTGACGCCGCCTGGTGGTACGCGCGGCACCGGTGGGCCGACGGTCGGACCGATCACGAACGTGCCCGGCGCGTCCGGCCCGAACCAGGGTGGGTCGTCCAAGTCGCCGGGTGGGCCGGCCGTCGGGCCGATCAAGGACCTGCCGAGTGCGCCGGGCGTGACGCCGCCCGGTGGTACGCGCGGCACCGGTGGGCCGACGGTGGGGCCGATCTCCGGCATTCCGGGTGCTCCGGGGTCGCCGGGTGGCCCGCGCGGCGGCGGTGGCGTGCCCGGCGGCGGTGTGCCGGGTGTGACGCCACCCGGTTCGTCGACGTCCGGTGGTCCGGTGGCCAAGGGCGGCCCGACACCGGGTGCGGGCCCGGTGACCGGCGCCACCGCGCCTGGTGGGAGCACGGCGGCCCGCAGCATCGGCGGCGCGCTGTCCGGTGCGCCCGGCGTGACACCGCCTCCAGTGGCCGGTGCGCCGATGGCTCCGGGCGCTGCTCCCGGTGCGCCGGGCGGGTCGGACCGTTCGAGCAAGTTCACGGGTGGGCCGGGCAAGGGCGTCTTCGACGCGCCCAAACCACCCACCGGCGACGGCAACATCAACAAGGCCCCGGCCGCTTCGCCCTCAACGCCGCCACCGGCGCCGAAGCCGACCATCAGCACACCTGGCGGCGGGGGTGTCCCGAGCACTCCCAGCATCACCACCCCGACCACCGGCACGCCCGGCACCGGCACGCCCAGCGCCAACGCACCCGGCAGCGGCGCGCCGAGCACCGCGACCGCCCCGCCGTCGACCGGTGCGAAGCCGACCTCGGGCGCGGTGCCCTCGGTGAGCGCACCGGCGGTGCCCCCGATGGCCGGTGCGCCGATGGCTCCCGGCGCGGCACCCGGCGCGGCCGGTGGATCCGACCGTTCGAGCAGGTTCACCGGCGGGCCCGGCAAGGGCGTCTTCGACGCACCCAAACCACCCCCTGGCGACGGCAACATCACCAAGGCGCCGGTCACCTCCCCCTCCACACCACCGCCGGCCCCGAAGCCGACCATCAGCACGCCCAGCGCCCCGCCGATCAGCACCCCGGCCCCCAGCACCCCCACTCCGAGCACCCCGGGCACCGCTGCCCCGAGCACGGGCACGCCGGCCACCAGCGCCCCGCCCACCGCCACCGCTCCACCCGCGACGGGAGCGAAGCCGTCCCCCGTCGTGGCACCTCCCGTGAGCGCACCGGCAGCGCCACCGGTGGCCGCACCACCGCCCCCGGCCGCTCCGGGCGGGAGCCCGTCGACGGACCGTTCGAGCAAGTTCACCGGCGGGCCGGACAAGGGCGTGTTCGACACGCCCAAGCCGCCCACCGGCGACGGCAACATCACCAAGGCGCCGGTCACCTCCCCCTCCACGCCGCCACCAGCGCCCAAGCCCACCATCAGCGCACCGCCGGCTCCGAGCGCGATCAGCACGCCGCCGACCGACATCACCACCCCGAAGCCCGTCACGCCGCCGCCGGCGGCGGCAACCCCGCCAGCCGACACCAACCCCTCCACGCCTCCAGCACCTCAGCCGGCCAAGCCGTCCGCCCCACCAGTCACCGCCCCACCAGTCACGACCCCGCCAACCGCCACCCCACCAACCGCTACCCCGCCCCCGGCACCGGTCACCCCACCGACGCCTGCCCCCGCAACCTCCAGGCCCACACCGCCGCCCGCCGTCACCACGCCACCGGTCGCCACGCCGCCAGTCACGGCACCACCGGTCACCGCACCGCCAGCCGCCGCACCGGCAGTCACCGCGCCACCGGCAGCCAGCGCACCGCCGGTCTCCACACCGCCGGTCTCCACACCGCCGGTCTCCACACCGCCGGTCTCCACACCGCCGGTCTCCACACCGCCGGTCAGCGCTCCACCAGCCGCTACCCCGCCGGCTGCCACACCACCCCCCGCCACCCGGCCGGCGCCACCCGTCGACACCACTCCGCCCGCCACCACCCCACCGGCCGCAACCCCGCCTGCCACCACACCCCCGGCCACCCGGCCGGCGCCACCCGCTGACACCGCGCCGCCTGCGCCGACCTCGCCGGTCACCACCCCGCCGGCCGCGAACCCACCCGCGGCGAACCCACCGGCCACCCGGCCGGCACCGACCGCCGACCCCGCACAACAAGGCCAGCAGACCAACACACCCGCTCCACCTCCCCCGCCGCCGCCACCCGGTTTCGGGTCCGCCGTGCCGCCACCGCCACCCCCACCGCCGGGCTTCGGCGCGGCCGTGCCGCCGCCTCCGCCGCCGCCGCCTCCGGGCTTCGGCGCGGCCGTGCCGCCACCGCCGCCTCCTCCCGGCACGCAGGTACCCGCCGCGGTGGTCGGGATCCCGATCCCGCCGCCGCCCGGCGCACCCGGCGCGCAGGTCAACGCGCCCACCGCACCAGCGGGCCCGTTCTCGCCCCGCCGGGACACCGCCCTGAAGAACGGCACCCTCAACGGACTGCCGCCGGTGTTCCCCTCCGTGCCGCTGACGGTCACCGACGTCGAGATCAACCTCGGGCAGGTCCAAGCCGGGTTCGACGCGATGTTCGACACCCTGCGCGCCAACCACAACGTGACGACCACGCCCACCGTGAACGCCGACCTGGTCGTGCAGTTCGACGAGAGCACCTTCGCCAAGCACTTCGCCCTGCAGCAGGAACTGGACACGGCGTCGCAGAACGCCGCTCCCGGCGGGCCCGCCGTCATCCAGCTGCCCGACGGCCAGACCATCGACGCCCGCCAGACCCGCGCCGAGATCGTGTCCGGCGACTTCCTGCACCGGCTCAACGACGGCGACCCCGACGCCGTGGCGCAGCTGGACACCCTGCTGAACCAGGTCGTCCAAGCCAAGGTCGGCCCCAACGGCGACGTCGACGCGGCACTGGACGCGCTGGTCGACAGCACCCGCACCAACCCGGCCCGCTCCATCAACGGCCACGTGCTGCTCAACACCGGCCACCTCGACGGCCTCACCACCGACCCCGCGCGCAAGGCCGACGCGATCCGCCACCTGCTGACCCACGAGTTCATGCACGTGCACTCCGTCGGCAGCGACGTCACCTTCGCCCACCGCGACGGCCAAGGCGGCGTCTACAGCACGAACGTCAACCCGGACGAGGCGATCACCGAGCTGCTCGCCCGCAACATCACCGACGCGCTCTCCGAACGCCTCGGCGAGTCCAGCCAGTACAACCAGGACGAGAACGGCGCCAACCGCTACCAGAACTACGTCGACCTGCTCAACAACGAGTTCGACAAGACCCGCGGCAGGTGGGCCGCCCCGTTCGACCCCGACGCGACGTTCCAGGACATGCTCGACGACTACTTCGGTGGCACCGAGCCCGACGCCCCGCCCCAGACGCGGTCCGCCCCGCCCGCCGACATCGACGCGCCGCCGACGGCCGACGCGGACGTGCCACCGGCGAAGGACAAGGACGTCCGCGCCGACGAGTCCTGGCGGCACAGCACGGCGAGCACCGCGGACTGGTTCGCGCCGAAGGACCCGCAGCCCTCGGCGGCGTGGGACTCGGTGCGGGACAAGGCTCCCGTGCGCACCGTCGACACCGAGGTCGCCGACGTGCAGCGGTCGAGCACGCCGGGCAACGTCGACTCCCTGACCGGCCTGATCCGGCACGACGTGCGCCGGATGGAGGTGGCGCCCGGGAACTGGGTGAAGGAGTACACCCTCAAGGTCCACCTCAAGCCCGGCGAGGGCGTCCCCCGGTCCGATGTGGACGCGGTGGCCAGGAAGACCACCGACGGCGTCGAGCGGTTGCTGAACCAGGGCTACCGGCTGCCCTCGGGCGACCAGTTCCACGCCAGGGTCGAGTTCGTCACCGACCCCGCGCAGGCGCACACCACGGTCGACGTGACGCCGTCCGCCACGGCGGACCAGCTCAACTGGGGCGCGCAGACCTCGGAGAACGTGCTCGCCCACGAGGTGGCGCACTACTTCGGCCTGCCCGACGAGTACAAGGACGCGGCCGGCCCGGACGCCCGGATCTTCAACAGCGACGGCAAGCCGCTGCCGCCCGGGCACACCCAGTCGAACCTGGTGGTGAACGACGACGGGCTGATGGGCGCGGGCGTGCACGGCGACCCGTCGATCAAGCCGCGCCACCTGTGGGCGATCGAGCGCACCACCGACAGCCAGGTGATGGTGCCGGACGCCGGCCACGCCACGCTGCACGACCCGGACTCGCCCCGCCAGACGCCTCCCCCGCGACCGCCCGACCAGGGCACCCGGCCCGACATCAACCCCCGGCCGGTCGGCGACACGGACAGCGGCACCGAGGTCGACGCGCAGCCCGCAGGCCCTCCGGCGCCACCGCCACCGCCACCGCCGCCGCCCCCGCCGCCGGGGACCACCTCCACGCAGCAAGCAGCGGTGCCACCGCCTCCGCCGCCACCGCCTGCCTTCGGGTCGCAGGCGCCGCCGCCACCGCCGCCACCACCCGCGCCGACCTCGACGCAGCCCGCGGCGGTTCCCCCGCCGCCACCGCCCTTCGGGTCACAAGCACCGCCGCCACCACCGGCCGGACCCGACACGTCCGGCACGACGGCGACCACGCCCGCCGCCCCGCAGGGTCCGTACTCGAACGTCCGGGACGCGGACCTGAAGACCGGCATCCTGACCAGGCTGCCCGCCCAGATCACCCCGGTGCCGTTGCAGATCGCGGGCGTCCAGGTCGACATCGGGCAGGTGCAGGCCGGTTTCGACGCGCTGTCCGGCAAGCTGGGTGAGTTCGGCATCACCACCACGCCGAACGTGAACCCCGACCTGGTCGTGCAGCTCGACCAGCAGACGTTCGCCAAGCACTTCGCCGTCCAGCAGGAGCTGGACACGGCGTTGAAGACCACCGACCGGGGCGACTCCGACGTCACCGTCGGCCAGCTCAACGGTCAGGGCGTCGACCCGGCGCGGGTCCGCGCCGAGATCCTGTCCGGCGACTTCCTGCGGCAGCTCAACGACGGCGACCCCGACGCCGTCGCACGCCTGGACACCCTGCTGGACCAGGTCGCCCAAGCCAAGGTCGGCCCCAACGGCGACGTCGCCGCCACGCGGGCCGGGCTGATCGAGAGCACCCTCACCAACCCGGCACGCGCGATCAACGGGCACGTGCTGCTCAACACCGACCACCTCGACGGCCTCACCACCGACCCCGCGCGCAAGGCCGACGCCATCCGGCACCTGCTGACCCACGAGTTCATGCACGTGCACTCCGTCGGCAGCGACGTCACCTTCGCCCACCGCGACGGCCAAGGCGGCGTCTACAACAAGAACCTGAACCCCGACGAAGCCGTCACCGAGCTGCTCGCCCGCAACATCACCGACGCGCTCTCCGAACGCCTCGGACAACCCAGCCAGTACAACCAGTTCCCCGACGGCAGCGCGCGCTACCAGACCAACATCGACCTGCTGAACCGGGAATTCGACCGGCCCCGGTCCAAGTGGGACAGCTTCAAGCCCGGTCCCGCGTTCCAGACCATGCTCGGCGACTACTTCGTCGGCGCGACTCCACCCGCCACCACGTCCGGCACGCGCCCCGCACCGCCGACCACCACGCGGGGCGTCGACCACGACGTCCAGCCGCCGAACGCGCCGCGGCGCAACCCGTTCCGCTCCACGCCCGCGCCACCGCCGCCGTCGATCTCCGCGCCGATCCCGCTGGTCGACCTGGCACCCGCCAACACCGACGCCGACACCACACCCGCCCCGACCACGCCCGCTCCCGCAGCACCGGCACCCGCGGCACCCACGCCCGCAGCACCCGCCCCGGCGCCGAACCCCGTGCTCGGGTCGCGGAACCTGCCGGACTTCTTCCAGCAGGGCAAGGCACTGGGCACGATCGCGCCCACCGACGTGCGGGGCGCCGAGCACGTCACCGGCACGATGACCGGCATCACGCCGGCCGACGCCGCCGTCATCGAAAGCGCGGTGAAGAACAACTTCGAGTCGTTCCTCGGCCAGGGCCGCGACTTCCAGGTCAAGATCGACGGCACCTGGTACGAGGCCAACGTCCGGGCCACGATGCTCCCGCCGGCCGACGTCGCCGCCGTCACCAGCACGCCGTCCACCACCACGAAGGTGGACATGGCCGCCCAGTCCGCCGCCAACACGGGCACCGCCACCAACCTCACCACCGCCAACGACGTCGGCCTCGCCGCGGCGGCGAGCGCGGGCGTCGGCCCGTACGGCTCCCTGGCAGGCAAGGCGCAGCTCGCCACCCCCGCCACCACGCTGAACACCTCCTCCGGCACGGTGGACCAGCGGTTCATCCGCGGCGGCGAGAGCTCGACGAACGTCGACGTCCCGGTCTCCTTCCAGGTCACGCTGACCGCCGCCAACGGCGCCGTGCGCCCACCCCAAGCGGTCAACGGCGGCGTCACCCTCGCCGTGCCGAACGACCTGGAGACGATCTCCAACTCCGGCAACGCCCAACCGGCCGCGGCCCTGCCGCCGGGCTGGGGCGCGAAGCTGGAGCACCCGACGCCCGAAGCCGTGACGGACTTCGACGCGAAGCAGGCGTTCACGGAGGTCGCCGCGAAGATGCACCCGTCGATCACCAAGATCGGCGCACCGGGCCGCACCGCGTTGCAGGACTTCCTCAACCCCACCACCGTCCGCGACAACCTCGGCGCGATGCTCGGCGGCTGGGTCACGTCCCCGGACCTGGTCAGCCCGCACGGCAGCAAGGCCAACGCCGTGCAGATGAAGGCCACCCTGCTGACCGCCGAACTGGTCGGCACGACCGACGCCGCCCAGCTCCGGCTGCACGAGTCCCAGGCCACCGGCAGCTCCCTGGCCGCCACCAGCAAGACCGGCTTCGACGTCGCGGCCGGCGTCGGCGGCGGTGTGGGCGTGCCCGGCGTGATCGGCGGCACGGGCGGCGCCACGGCCGGCTACTCGGCCCGGACCTCGGACACCTCGAACGCGGGCACGACCAGCAGCACCCGCACCGGCATCCAGCTCAAGGGCGACACCGGCCTCTACAAGGTGACCGCGAACGTCCACATCCGCACGCCCAACGGCGCGGACGTCGTCATGCCGGTCACGAGCTACATGCGGGTCGGCCTGCCCGAGGCCGCCTCGCTGACCCTGCCGGTGCCGCCGGGCGCCCGGGCCGGGCTGACCGAGCCGGGCACGGCGGGCACCAAGTACCTCCCGCCCTACCTGGCCGCGGACCTGGCGGCGGGCAACGTCAAGGTCGGCGAGTTCGGCCCCGGCGCGCAGGTGCAGTCGCAGGTCCAGGCCACGTTGCGCGACGTGCCCGGCTTCGGCAAGTTCCTGCCGGGCTGGAACGACCCGGCCACCGGCTCGCGCAAGGGCCAGGGCCTGGCCGACGTCGCGGAGGCCATGGCGAACCAGCGCAAGCTCGACGCGGAGCTGTCGCCGACCGCGCTGAAGACCAAGATGGACAGCCTGCTCGGCCCCGGTGTGCAGGTGCAGCTCAAGAAGCGCGGCCTGAGCACCAACGAGTACGTCAACATCACCGTCCGCGCCCGGCCGGTGGGCACCCGGCACCTCGGCCAGGTCGACGCGCGCAACGTGCGCGGCTCGGCGAACACCGCGCCGAAGCTGGACAGCACCACCGCCACGCAGAAGTCGGTCACCGTCGGCGTCGAGGGCAAGGCGGTGTTCCCGGTCAGCACCGGCGCCGCGTCGCTCACCCCGACGCCGCAGGTCGGCGCGAAGTACACCTACGGGTGGGGCGCCAAGAACACCGGCGGACCGACCGTCACCAGCACGGGGCTCAACGTCGGCAGCCCGGACGCCCAGGTGTTCGCGCAGGACCTGGAGTTCGACGTCGAGATCACCACGTTCAGCCGCAACCGGGCGTGGGTCAAGCGGGTCACGCCCGGCTCGCCGATCCTCCAGGTGCCCGACCCCAAGCCGGTCGCCAAGACCGGCGGCCCCAACCCGCCCGGCGTGGTGAGCCTGCCGCAGATCTCCGGCCCGGTGCACCTGTGGGTGTCGGACAGCTCGTCGATGGACCACGACCCGTCCGGCTTCGAGCCGGGCAAGCCGGTGGCCACCAGGCTCGACCGGCCGCCGTCGATCAAGGACCTGCTCAACCCGCCGGTGCCCCGGCCCCCCGCGCCGGACTTCCTGCACGTCGAGGCCGTCGTCAACACCGAGGCGGTCCGCGACCAGGCCATCGAGGCGCTCAACCTGGCCGCGAAGGGCGACTCGTCGCTCACCGTGCCGGGCACGGAGGCGCGAAACCAGATCGACAAGCTGTTCAGCCCGGAGAGCATCAAGGCCAACCTGCGCAAGCTGACCGAGACCGGCATGCAGGAGAACGGCCTGAAGTACGGCCGCCGGGTCACCGACCGCACCGGCGCCATCGGCATGGCGATCGAGCTGGGCAACCCGAAGCTGGTGTCGATCTCCGACAACACCGGCACCGAGAACGCGACCACCGGCGGTTACAAGGCCGGTGACGCGAAGACCAGCAGCCACACCGTCGACCTCACCGCGGGCGTCAACCTGCCGGTCAAGCCGAACGTGGCGCCGCCGCCCGCGGGCGAGCCGAAGCCCGCGTCGGGCTCGGGCGGTGTCGCCGTGGCGGGCAAGATCACGCCGTACTCGTCGTCGAAGACCAGCGCGACCGAGGTCAGCGGCAGCGTCGACCGCAACTTCGTCACCCCGCCGAGCGCGCGGACCGTGCTGATCCAGCTCGACGCGGACGTCACCGTGGTCGGTGAGAGCCGGTCGGGCAACGTCGTCTACGGCGGCACCCCGCGCGTCGAAGGCGCCAAGGTCACCCTGCCCGGCGGCGTGTTCGTGCGGGTCAGCGAGGACGTGGCGCGCGAGCTGGGCGTGCTGCCGAAGGTGCAGCCGACGACGCCGCCACCCGCGTTCGGCACGATGGCGCCGCCGGCCACGGTGACGCCGGACCGGCCGAGCTCGCTCGGCCTGAGCACGCTGGACACCGCGCCGGACCTGTCGGGCGTGGTCTCCGGCCTGATCACCGACCTCAACGAGCGGACCAGCGGTCCGTTCAAGAGCGACCTGGTGCCGGACTCGGTCCTCAAGGACTCGATGAACAACTTCCAGCGGCTGGTCGACTTCACCTCGCCGACGAGCGTCAAGGCGATGATCGACAGCGCGCTGGACGGCGGCGTGCCGCTGCTGCTGCACCAGCCGGGCACGTTCGGCAAGGACACCTACCAGGTCACGCTGAAGGCGCGGGTCACGGACGCGCCGAGCTTCTCCGGCGTCGTCAACGACGGCGTCGACATGGAGCACACCATCGCGGGCGCCCGGAAGGTGACCGACGGCCTCGGCCGGTCGACCGGGTGGGGCGTCGGCCTCAAGTCGCCCGGCCTCGCCCAGCCCGGCAGCGCGAACCCGAACGTGTCCGGCGGCGTCGGCGTGATCGCCGCCGCCAACGTCGGCCGGCAGCACAGCAGCAGCGTCACGAAGGCCACCACCGAGCAGTTCGGCCACCTGCGCGCCGGCGGCGGCCCCGCCGTGAAGTACACCGTGCCCATCGAGTTCGAGCTGGTGGTGGAGAAGGGCGACCAGGTCGTCACCAAGGCGACGGCCCAGCCCCAGGACGTCGTGGTGCGGCTGCACGCGGACAACCAGAAGGTGTTCACCCCGGCCGCCACGCCACCGGCCGGCTACACCTCGACCACGACCCCGCGGCCGGCCGCGGAGGGCACGCCGCAGGCCGCGACGGCCTGGCAGCACAACGGCTCACCGGCCACGTTGCCGCCCAAGGCGTCGGTGGAGAACCTCCGCGGGGCCCAGGACCTGCGTGCGGCGGCGATCCAGGCGCTGACCGCGGCGGGCGCGAACCAGGGCATCACCGGCAAGGGCACCGGCCCGCTGAACACCCTGCTGTCGACGCTCGGCTCGGAGAACCTCCAGCCGAGCCTGCCGGGGATGCTCGACGGCCCGCTGGACGTGCCGGGGCTGCACGAGGCCGCGTTGACGTTCGGTCAGCACGCCGACGTGAAGGTCTACGCCAAGCTGGTCAACCCGAGGCTGGGCGGCCTGAGCGACGGCGTGAACCTGGAGAACCCGAAGTCGTCGGTCACCACGACCTCCGGCGAGGCCAAGCACAGCGAGACCGGCGACGTGTCGGTGGGCTGGGCGACCGGCAGCGCCGCGGTCGCGCCGAGCCAGGACCCGAAGGACACCGCGAGCTTCGCCACCGGCGGCGTCGAGACCCGGCACGCCGCCGAGGACGCCGAGGCGGTGTCCGGCGGCTCGGCGACCAACAAGACCAACAACCTCAAGCCGCAGGGCCGCACCGGTCTGGTCGACTTCGACGTGGAGTACCGCGTGGTCGCCACGGTCGGCGGCCGGACCAGCGTGGTCGACCTGAGCGTGCCGGGCTCGGCGTCGGTGCGGATGCCGTCGACCGAGGCCGAGACCGTGCTCGGGCGTGACTTCGACGCCGGGCTGAGCGACGCGCAGACCGCGGTCAAGGACACCGCCAAGGCGTGGCGCGACGCGGAGCTGGCGGTCGACAAGGCGCGGCACGACGCGCAGGCCGTGATCAACCGGGTGGCCGCCGACGTCGCCCGGCTCCAGAGCGACCTGACGACCTCGCAGGTCGACCACGACAACGCGATCGGCGACCAGCTGGCCGAAGCCGGCCGCGTGCCCGCCCTGGAGCAGGCGGTTCAGGACGCGCAGACCCGGCGCGACGCCGCGAACGACGTGGTCGCGGACCTGCGCGACCGGATCCCGGGCCTCGACGCGGCTCACCGGGACGCGCAGGTCGCGCTGGCCGACGCCGAGGCGGACGCGCGCTCCACCGGGCGTGACCTGGCGGACGCGAACACGGAGCTCGACGCGGCACGGGTCAGGTTGGACGACGCGCAGGCGGCGTTGGACGTCGCCCAGGGCGACCTCGACGCGCACCTCGACGACCGTCCCGAGGACGCCCCGCCGATCGTCGACGACAAGGTCGCCAAGGACCTGGTCGGCAAGGTGGACGACGCCCGTGCCACTCGTGACACCCGTGCGACCGAGGTCGGGACGGCGGTCGAGGTCGTCGCCGCGGCACAGGCCGCGAACACCGGCGCGATCGAGGCGCGGGCCGCCGCGCAGCTCGCCGTCGACCAGGCCCGGACCGCCGCCGAGCAGGCGCGGATCGACCTCGACCAGGCCACCGGCGCCCTGGACACCGCCCAGGGCGAGCTGGACACCGCCGAGATCGGCCTGGTCGACGGCCGTGACGCCGCCCAGCGCGCGGCGGAGGCGCGTCAGCACGCCCTGAGCGCGCAGCAGCAGGTCGAGAACACCATCGCGAACCTGGAAGCCGAGATCACCGCGGCCGAGGTGGAGCTGGACAAGCGCCGCGCCGAGGCCGACGCCCGCCAGCGCGACTGGTGGAACGCCCGCATCGAGGTGGACCAGCGGATCGCCGACTTCAACCGCCCGACCCCGCCTCCCCCGCCGCCCGGCGGCACGCCGGCCATCACCATCACCCCGCCGGCCGACACCACGACGAACGGCACCCAGCCCGCCTCGTCCACGACCGACACCACCGCACCACCGGCGCCGCCCCGATCTCCCGCCACCACCCGATCCACCACCGACGCACCGGAGCCGTCGACCGCCCCGTCAACCGCACCGCAGACACCGGCACCGGCACCGGCACCGGCCAAGTCGACCGAGCGGACCCCCAGCGGTCCCCGCCCCGAGCTGTCGCTCGACCTCCCGCCGGCCTCGCCGCCGTCACCGGAGCAGTCCGCCCGGCTCGACGCCCTGGCCGCGGACCTCGCCGAGTCCAACGCGATGCGCGACCGCAACGGCTACCGCCCCGCCGTGGTCGAGGTCTCCGGCCCCCACGCCCGAGCCGTCGCCGACGTGCTCGCGGCCAAGGGCGTCGACGCCACCACCCGCGACACCAACGGCACGGGCACCACCGACGTGCACGTGGACCACGACCTGCGCCGCCCGGACGGCTGGACGCCGCCCGAAGCGCCCAAGGGCGTGAAGGTCACCGACACCGTCATCACCTCACCCGCGCCGCAGGGGCCGCACCCGGTCCTGGACAACCCGGACTGGCGGCACAGCACCGCGCCCGGCGCCGACTGGTTCGACCCGAAACCGGACGCCGCGACCTCCGCCGACATCCGGACCGCGCGGACGAACGCCCCCGTCACCAGCACCGTCCGGGGTGAGGACGGCGGTGTCCTGGACAGCACCACCATCGGCCCCGACGGCGTCGCCATGAAGGCGTGGCGCGGTCCGATCGCCTACGACACCCGCGTGCTGGACGTCAACGGCGTGCCGGTGCGCGACTTCACCGTCAAGGTCTTCCTCGACCCCGACGGCAACGCCACCCCCGACCAGGTCGCCGACGTCCGGACTCGCACCCGGCAGGGCGTCGACGCGCTGTTCAACAACGGCAGCCGGCTGCCGAGCGGCGAGCAGTTCCACGTCACCGTCGAGTTCACGAACGACCCGGCCGACGCGCACGGCAGCATCGCGGTGACCGGTCCCGAGGGCCGCGCCAACCAGCTGAACTGGCCCGTCGACTCCGACGCCCGCACGCTCGGCCACGAGGTCGGCCACTTCCTCGGCCTGCACGACGAGTACTTCGAGACCGGCGACGTCAAGCCGATCTTCCAGCACCAGGACGGCAAGGGCCGCGTCGTCGGCGACAACGCGCCCATGACGGCAGGCGTCGACGCCCCGGACGCGAGCGTCAAGCCGCGCAACCTGTGGCTGGTCGAGAACCGGATGCACGCGCTGGAGTCGTTCAACCCGCCGGGCACGCCCCCGACCACCACGCCGAGCACGACGCCCGCCCAGGACGCCGACGTGCGACCGCCGAACGCGCCGCGCCTGCCGTTCCGCCGCACCGCCCCGAACCCGGTCATCCCCCTGGCCAGGATCACCCCGCCCACCCCGGGCTGGGTGCTGACCGCCACCAACCTGCCGGACTTCTTCCAGCACAACCAGGCCCTCGGCTCGATCGCACCGGTCGACGTGCGGGGCGCCGCCAGGGTCGCCCGCGCGATCGACGGCCTCGACGCCCGGGACGCGGCCCGCATCGAGACCGCGATCGGCTCCGACTTCGAGTCGTTCCTCGGGCACGGCCGCGACTTCCAGGTCAAGGTCGGCGGTCGCTGGTACGAGGCCAACGTGCAGGCCACGATGCTCCCGCCGGCCGACCAGGCCACCGCGGTCGAAACGCCGTCCACCAACACCAAGGTGGACATGACCGCGCAGAGCGGCACGAGCACGTCCACCACCAACACCCTGGCCACCGCCAACGACGTCGGCGGCGCGGTCACGGCCGGTGTCGCGGTCGGACCGTACGGCTCGCTCGGCGGCAAGGCCCAGCTCGCCACCCCGGCCACCGCCACCACCAGCTCGACGTCCACAGTGGACCAGCGGGCCATCCGCTCGGGCGAGTTCTCCACCCGCGCCGCGGTCCCGGTGACCTACCGGATCACGCTCACCGACGCCCACGGCGCCGCGCAGCCGTCGATCACGGTGGACGGCGACCACACCGGACCGGTCGACGTCACGCTCCAGATCCCGAACGACCTGACCACCATCGTCGACTCGAACCCGACCCTCGCCGCGAACCCGAACGCGCCCGCCGCCGACTGGGGCGCGCGGATCGAGCACCCGGTGCCCGAGGCGGTCGCGGTCACCGACCCGAACAAGGCGTTCACCGACGTGGCGGCCAGGTTGCACCCGTCGATCACCAAGATCGGCTCACCGGGCCGCACCGCGCTCCAGGCGTTCCTCAGCCCCACCACGATCCGGGACAACCTCGGCGCCATGCTCACCGGCTGGGTCACGTCCCCCGACCTGGTCAGCCCGCACGCGAGCAAGGGCTCGGCGGTCCAGATGCGCGCGAACCCCCGCACCGCCGAGCTCGTCGGCGTGCACGACTCCGCGCAGCTGCGCCTGCACGAGCTCACGTCGTTCGGCACGGGTGTCGCCGCCACCACCAAGACCGGGTTCGACGCCACCGGCGGGTTCGGCGGCAACGTCGGCGTGCCCGGCGCGGTCGCCGGCCAGGTCGGCGCGACGCTCGGCTACTCGGCGCGCACCGCGGAGTCCTCGAACGCGGGCACGAACACCACCAACCGCGCCGGCATCCAGCTCAAGGGCGAGACCGGCCTCTACAAGGTGACCGCCGATGTGGAGGTGCGCACCCCCAGCGGCGAGAACGTCACCATCCCGGTGACCGCGTACGTGCGGATGGGCACGCCGGAAGCGGCGGCGCTGAACCTGCCGGTGCCGGAGGGCACGCCGACCGGCATCGCGCAGCCGACCGCCGAACCCCGGTGGGCGCCGCCGTACCTGGCCGGCGCGCTCGCCGCGGGCAACGCGAAGGTCGGCGACTTCGAGCCCGCGAGCCGCGTGCAGCCGCAGGTCGAGGCGGCGTTGCGGAACGTCGAGGGCCTGGCCGGTTTCCTGCCGGCCTGGAACGACCCGGACGCCGACCCGCGCAGCGGCAAGGGCAAGGGCTTCGCGGACGTGGCCGAGCAGCTGGCCAACCAGCGCAAGCTGAACCAGCTCTCGCCGACCGCGCTGAAGTCCAGCATGGACAGTCTCATGGGCCCCGGCGTCCAGGTCCAGCTGAAGACCTCCGACGCCACCACCAACACCTACGTCAACATCACGGTCAAGGCGAAGGTCTCCGACACCGCGCACCTCGGCCAGGCGGACGCGCGCAACGTGCGCGGCTCGTCGTCCACCGGTCCCAGGCTGGACAGCGCCACCGCCACCACCAAGGGCTGGAGCGGCGGCGTCGAGGGCAAGGTCGTGATCCCGAGCAAGACCCCGATCGCGACCGTGACGCCGGCGCCGCAGCTCGGCGCGAAGTACAACCACTCGTGGACGACCAGGAACACCGGCGGCCCGAACGCCAACAGCACCGCGCTGAACGTCGGCAGCCCGAACGCGCAGGTGTTCGCGGGCGACGTGGAGTTCGAGGTCGAGATCACCACGTTCACCCGGCCCAGGTCGTGGGTGCAGCGGGTGACGCCGGCCAAGCCCGGCCAGCACGCGCCGCGGCCCCGGGTCGTCGCCCGCACGGTCGGCGCGCCGCTCGACCCGACCGCCGGCCACAACCCGGAGATCCTGCCGCTGATCAGCGGCAAGGTGAACCTGTGGGTGTCCGACAGCTCGGCCTCGAAGGTCGACCCGTCCGGGTTCGCACCCGGCGTCCCCGACGTCACCAAGCTGACCGACGCGCCCACCGTCAAGGACCTGCTCACCCGGCGCACCGGGACGAAGGCGCCGGAGTTCCTGCACGTCGAGGCGGTGGCCAACACCACGGCCCTGCGTGACGAGGCGGTCGACGCGCTCAACCGGGCGGCGAACGGCGACTCGGCGCTGACCGTGCCGGGCACCGAGTCGCGCAACCAGATCGACCGGATGTTCAGCCCGGAGAACATCAAGGCCAACCTGCGCAAGCTGGTCGAGACCGGCATGCAGGAGCAGAGCCTGCGCTACGACCGGCGGGTCACCGACCGCACCGGCTCGGTCGGCATGTCGATGGAGCTCGGCAACCCCAAGCTGGTCTCGATCTCCGACGACACCGGCACCGAGAACGCGGTCACCGGCGGCTACAAGGCCGGTGACGCCACGTCGGTGAACCGGTCGGTCGACCTCACCGCCGGCGTCAACGTGCCGGTCAAGCCGAACGCCACCCCGCCGCCCGCGGGTGAGCCGACCCCGGCGAGCGGCGCCGGCGGCGTGGCCGTGACCGGCAAGCACACCCCGTGGTCGGACTCGACGGCGCGGGCGCGGGAGATCAGCGGCAGCGTGGACCGCAACGTCGTGACGCCGCCCGCCGCCCGGACCGTGCTCGTGCAGCTGGACGCGGACGTGACGATCGTCGGCGAGAGCCGGGCGGGCAACGTCTTCCACGGCGGCACGCCCCGCGCCGAGGGCGCCACCGTCAAGCTGCCGAAATCGGTGTTCGTGCGGGTCAGCGAGGACGTGGCGCGCGAGCTGGGCGTGCTGCCGGACGTGCGGCCCGACGTGCCACCGCGCACGTTCCCCGCGATGGCGCCGCCGAAGGCGCTGGCCGACGGCGAGCCCGGCGCGCTCGGCCTGTCCGCGGTGGAGGGCGTGCCGGACCTCTCCGGTGTGGTCGCGGACCTGATCGCGGACGTGAACCGGAAGACGGGCAAGCGGTTCGGCGACCCGCTGGTGCCGGACTCGGTCCTGAAGGACTCGATGAACAACCTCCAGCGGCTGGTCGACCTCAGCTCGCCGACGAGCGTCAAGGCGATGATCGACAGCGCGCTGGACGGTGGCGTGCCGCTGCTGGTGCACCAGCCGGGCACGTTCGGCAAGGACTCCTACCAGGTCACGCTGCGCGCCAAGGCGGGCACGCCCCGGTTCGACCGGGTGGTCAACGACGGCGTCGACGTGGAGCACACGGTCGCCGGCGCGGAGAAGGTCACCAGCGGTCAGGGGCGCGGCAAGGGGTGGGGCGTCGGCGTCAAGGCGCCGGGGCTGGCCCAGCCGGGCAGCGCGAACCCGAACGTCTCCGGCACGGCGGGCGTGATCGCCGCCGCGGGCTTCAACCACGCGCAGAGCAGTTCGACCACCGACGCCACCACCCGGCAGTTCGGCCACCTGCGCGCGGGTGGCGGACCGGCCGCGAAGTACACCGTGCCGGTCGAGTTCGAGCTGGTGGTGGAGAAGGGCTCGGCGGTCGTCGCCGAGGCGACGAGCGGCCCGCGGGAGATGGCCGTCCGGCTGCACGCGGACAACCAGAAGGTCGCGGGCGGCGTCACGGCGAACCGGCCGTACATGGCGGCGGCGATCAAGCGCGGACCCGAGTTCGGCACGCCGACCGCCGCGCGGGCCTGGCAGCGGGCGGGCGACCCGGCGGCGCTGCCGTCGAACGCGTCGGTGGAGAGCCTGCGGGGCGCGCGGGACCTGCGTGACGCGGCGGTGCGCGCGTTGACCGCGGCGGGCGCGAACCAGGGCATCACCGGCAAGGGCACCGGCCCGCTGAACACCCTGCTGTCCACGTTGAGCTCGGAGAACCTCCAGGCCGCCCTGCCGGGCATGCTCGACGGGCCGCTGGACGTGCCCGGCCTGCACGAGGCCGCGCTGACGTTCGGCCAGGACGCGGACGTGAAGGTGTACGCGAAGCTGGTCAACCCGCGGCTGGGTGGGCTCAGCGACGGCGTGAACCTGGAGAACCCGCGTGCCACCGTGAGCACGACCAGCGGTGAGGCGAAGGTCAGCGAGAACGCCGACGTGTCGCTCGGCCTGGCCACCGGCAGCGTCGGCGTGAAGCAGCACGGCGACCCCAAGGACACGGTCAACGTGCTCGCGAGCGGTGTCGAGGTCAGGCACGCGGCCGAGGACTCGCAGGCCGTCTCCGGAGGCGCCAGCGACAACAAGGTGAACAACCTCAAGCCGCAGGGCCGGTCCGGGCTGGTCGAGTTCGACGTCGAGTACCGGGTGGTCGCCACCATCGGCGGCAGGACCGGCGTGGTCGACCTGGCCGTGCCCGGCTCGACCTCGGTGCGGCTGCCCGCGCCGGAGGCGGAGACCGTCCTCGGCCGCGGGTTCGACACCGCGCTGACCGGGGCCCAGGACGCGGTCAAGACCGCGGCGAAGGACTGGCGGGACGCCGAGATCGCGGTCGACAAGGCCCGCCACGACGCGCAGGACACCGTCAACGAGGTGGCCGCCGAACTCGCCAGGATCGACGCGGCGCTCACCGACGGCCGGCTCGCGCTCGACGCCGCGGTCGAGCTGGACCGCGTCGAGTCCGGCAAGGTCGAGGGCCTGACGACGCTGGTCGAGGAGGCCCGCGCCGCCGTGGCCAAGGCTCAGGGCGACGTGAAGGACCTCGGCGTGAGGGTCGCCGAGCTGGAGATCGCGGCGCAGATCGCGGACGACGTGCTCGGCGACCGGACCCGTGACGTCGCCGACAGCGCCGACCTCGTCGCGCGCCTGGAGGAGCGGAAGGCCGACGCACGCGAACTCGGCGAGGCGCGGCAGCGGCACGAGGCCGACCTGGCGGACCGGCAGAGCGCCGAGGACGCCGCCACGAAGGCCCACGACGACCTGCGCACGACGGCCGAAGCGCTGGCCGGGGCTCGCGCCGACCTCGCCCTCGCGAACGGCGAGCTGAACACGGCCAAGGACAACCTCCGCGACCAGCGGAAGACCGTCCTGGACACCACGACGGCCCGGACGGACGCCCGGACGCGGCACGACGACCTGCTCACCGCCCGTGCCGCTCAGGAAGCCCGGCTCCACGCGGCCGAGGCGGTGCTGAAGGACAAGCGGATCGAGGCGGACAACCGCCAACAGGCCTGGTGGGACGCCAAACGCGCGGTGGACCGCCAGATCGACACCTTCAACGCCCCACCACCCGCACCCACCCCACCTCCCGCACCACCGGCCACCACCACCGGACCGTCCACTTCGCACACGTCCGCCGCGCCACCGCCCCAAGCACCGGCCCCGGTGCCCCCGGTGCCTCCGGTGTCCCCGACGACCTCGGTGACCCCGGTCGTGTCCCCGGACCTCGTCAACGAGGCCCAGGCCCACCTCCGCTTCACCGCCGACGACCTCCTGCCCTCCGCACCACCACCGGCCCCCGGCGGCCTGTACGCGGCCGTCGCCCAGGTCGTCAACATCCCGCCGGCAGCCCTCCGGCACGAAGTGGTGACCTCCGCCACCGGCATCGCCGAGCACGTCGCCGACTTCACCGCCGCCCACCCGATGCGCAAGACCCACCTGTACGGCGCGCTGGTGGAGAACCTGAACTGGTCGCTCCAGGACCCGGCGGAGAACGCCAGGGCGGGCAACGCCCGCGACCTCGCCGGACGGCTCATCGCGACCCGCCTGGGTGTGAACCTGGTCATCCACCTGCCGGGCGTGCCCCAGCCGACGTGGCTGCCGCCGTTCACCGGCCCGGTCCAGCCGGAGATCCACGTCGACCTGGCCGTGCTGCACGGCGTGGCCACCTACCGACCGCGCTGACCAGCGGACGAGGTCCGCAGTGGACGGTGTCGGTCACCCTTCGGGGTGATCGGCACCGCACAGCCGGACGCCCCGGCGTGTGAGGCGGATCCGTCCGGTGACCACCCGGTGTCTCGTCGCTCACAGACGGGTCGGGCTGTTGGGTCGGGTGGCTCGAGCGGGTCTAGCATCCGGGGGTCAAGGTCCGAGTACGCACGTACCGGAGACCAGTCCACCACTGACGCTGGAGGCCGTTGCGCATGGCCGGCACCACCGCACCCGAGCGGGCGGGCACCTCTAAAGGGGGCGGAACGCTCTACCGCGGCGACCTGGGGATGTGGTCCTGGGTCGCCCACCGCATCACCGGTGTGTTGACGTTCTTCTTCCTGTTCGCGCACGTCCTGGACACCGCGCTGGTGCGGGTGTCGCCGGACGCGTACGACAAGGTCATCGAGACCTACAAGAACCCGATCGTCAACCTGTTCGAGGTCGGCCTCGTCGGCGCGGTCCTCTACCACGCGCTCAACGGCATCCGCGTGATGCTCGTCGACTTCTGGGAGAAGGGCGCGCGCTACCAGAAGCAGATGTTGTGGGTGGTGCTCGGCATCTGGGTGCTGGTGATGATCCCCGGCACCTACTACATGATGGTCCGCACGGTTACCGACCTGCTCGGTGGGGGTCACTGATCATGAGCGAACCGACCCTGGCCAAGCCGCGCGCACCGCGCCGCCCCGCCGCCCGCCGAAGCAACTTCGAGCTGTACAGCTGGCTGTTCATGCGCATCTCGGGTGTCGCGCTGGTGGTGCTGGTGCTCGGGCACCTGTTCATCATGAACATCCTCGACGGCGGCGTGCACCGCATCAACTTCGGCTTCGTCGCCGGCCGCTGGGCCTCGCCGTTCTGGCAGATGTGGGACCTGGCCATGCTGTGGCTGGCCCAGATCCACGGCGGCAACGGCCTGCGCACCGTGATCAACGACTACGCCCGCAAGGACGCGACCCGGTTCTGGCTCAAGGTGCTGCTCTACGTCTCGATGGTGCTGATCATCGCCCTCGGCACGTACGTGATCTTCACCTTCGACCCGAACATCACCGACTGACCCGCTGCGGGGAGTGCTCAGAGCCATGCAGTTCCACAAGTACGACGTCGTCATCATCGGCGCGGGTGGCGCCGGGATGCGCGCGGCGATCGAGTCCGGCCAGCGCGCCCGCACGGCCGTGCTCACCAAGCTCTACCCCACGCGTTCCCACACGGGCGCCGCTCAGGGCGGCATGTGCGCCGCGCTGGCGAACGTGGAGGAGGACAACTGGGAGTGGCACACCTTCGACACGATCAAGGGCGGTGACTACCTGGTCGACCAGGACGCCGCCGAGATCATGGCGAAGGAGGCCATCGACGCGGTCCTCGACCTGGAGAAGATGGGCCTGCCGTTCAACCGCACGCCCGAGGGCAAGATCGACCAGCGGCGGTTCGGCGGCCACACCCGCAACCACGGCGAGGCGGCCGTGCGCCGGGCGTGCTACGCGGCCGACCGGACCGGCCACATGATCCTGCAGACGCTGTACCAGAACTGCGTCAAGCACGGCATCGAGTTCTTCAACGAGTTCTACGTGCTCGACATCTGCATGACCGAGACCGCCGACGGCCCGGTGTGCACCGGCGCGGTGGCCTACGAGCTCGCGACCGGCGAGATCCACGTGTTCCAGGCCAAGTCCGTGGTGTTCGCCACCGGCGGCTTCGGCAAGGTCTTCAAGACCACGTCCAACGCGCACACGCTGACCGGCGACGGCATGGGCATCGTGTTCCGCAAGGGCCTGCCGCTGGAGGACATGGAGTTCTACCAGTTCCACCCGACCGGTCTCGCGGGCTTGGGCATCCTGCTCACCGAGGGCGCGCGCGGCGAGGGCGCGATCCTGCGCAACGCGTCCGGCGAGCGGTTCATGGAGCGCTACGCCCCCACCATCAAGGACCTCGCGCCACGCGACATCGTCGCCCGCTCGATGGCGCTGGAGGTGCTGGAGGGCCGCGGCGCGGGCCCGAACAAGGACTACGTCCTCCTCGACTGCACCCACCTGGGCGCGGAGGTGCTGGAGACCAAGCTCCCCGACATCACCGAGTTCGCCCGCACGTACCTCGCGGTCGACCCGGTGACGGAGCCGGTGCCGGTCTACCCGACCGCGCACTACGCGATGGGTGGCATCCCGACCAACGTGCACGGCGAGGTGTTGCGGGACAACGACAACGTCGTGCCCGGCCTCTACGCCGCCGGTGAGTGCGCGTGCGTGTCCGTCCACGGCGCGAACCGGCTCGGCACGAACTCGTTGCTGGACATCAACGTGTTCGGCCGCCGCGCGGGCATCGCCGCCGCCGAGTACGCGTTGGCGCACGACCACGTCGAGCTGCCCTCGGACCCGGCCGCCGCCGTCGAGGCGCAGGTGGCGCTGGTGCTGTCCGAGCACGGCGAGGAGCGCGTGGCGGACATCCGCACCGAGCTGCAGGCCACCATGGACGCCAACGCGTCGGTGTACCGCACCGAGGACACGCTCAAGACGGCGCTGCACGACGTGCAGGCGTTGAAGGAGCGGTACCAGCGGATCACCGTGCAGGACAAGGGGAAGCGGTTCAACACCGACCTCCTGGAAGCCGTCGAGCTGGGCTTCCTCCTGGAGCTGGCCGAGGTTCTCGTCGTGGGCGCGCTGGCGCGCAAGGAGTCCCGCGGCGGTCACGCGCGCGAGGACTACCCGAACCGCGACGACACGAACTTCATGCGCCACAGCATGTACTACAAGCAGGGCGACGGCTTGCTGGCCGACATCCGGCTCGACTACAAGCCCGTGACGTTCACCCGGTACCAGCCGATGGAGCGCAAGTACTGATGACCGCTACCGCTGAAGTGTCCACCGGCTCGCGCGGGAACCAGCCCCCCGTGCCGGACGGCGCGATCACCGTCACCCTGAAGGTGCGCCGGTTCAACCCGGAGTTCGACGACGAGCCGCGCTGGGACTCGTTCGAGATCCCGGCCCTGCCGTCGGACCGCGTGCTGAACCTGCTGCACTACGTGAAGTGGTACCTCGACGGGACGCTGACGTTCCGCCGGTCGTGCGCGCACGGCATCTGCGGCTCGGACGCGATGCGCATCAACGGCGTGAACCGGCTGGCGTGCAAGGTGCTGCTGAAGGACCTGCTGGCGGGCGGCGGCAAGCCGACCACGATCACCATCGAGCCCATCAAGGGCCTGCCGGTGCACAAGGACCTGCTGGTCGACATGGAGCCGTTCTTCGAGGCGTTCAAGGCGGTCAAGCCGTACCTCATCACGTACGGCAACGAGCCGACGCGTGAGCGGGTCCAGTCCATCGCCGACCGCGAGCGGTTCGACGACACCACCAAGTGCATCCTGTGCGCGGCGTGCACCACGTCGTGCCCCGTGTACTGGACCGAGGGCTCGTACTTCGGCCCGGCCGCGATCGTGAACGCGCACCGGTTCATCTTCGACAGCCGTGACGAGGGCGCCGAGGAGCGCCTGGACATCCTCAACGACGTCGACGGCGTCTGGCGCTGCCGGACCACCTTCAACTGCACCGACGCCTGCCCACGTGGCATCCAGGTCACCAAGGCCATCCAGGAAGTCAAGCGCGCCCTCCTCTTCAAGCGCACCTGACCCACCCGCACACCGCGCACCACCGCGTAAGGCCCCCGAGCATCCCTCGGGGGCCTTACGCGCACCGGCGTGTCGAACGCTCAGCGCCCGCGTGTCGAACGCTCAGGTACCCCGAATTCAACGCTCAGGACGACGCACCCGGCGCGGACTTCGGCCCTGGTGCGGTTCTGAGCGTTGAATTCAGCGGTCCTGAGCGTTCGACACGCCGGTCCTGAGCGTTCGACACGCCGGTTAGGGGACGGTTAGGGGTGGTTTTGGGCGGCGGCGCGGGTGCGGGCGGCGCGGGCGGCCTTGGCGCGGCGGTTGCGCAGGTACATCACCAGGCCCAGGAGCAGGCCGAGGCCGGCGACGGCGGTGATCGGGCCACCGACGTTGCCGAACGCCGTCTGCATGGCGGACGGCTGGGTGCCGTCCGGCGTGGAGTTGGCGACCTCGCCCACACCCGCGCTGGTCGGCGTCGGCCGGGGCTCGGTGGTCTTCTTCTTCGCCTGCGGCGCGCCCTCGACCAGCCTGCCGACCGGGTTGCCCGCCGCGGCGGGTTCCAGGGCGAAGCCGTAGTCGAGCAGGCGGGCGGCCTGGTCGGTCATCCGGATCGGCTGCTGCTGACCCCGCAGCAGCACGACCACGAGCCGCTTGCCGTTGCGCTCGGCCGCACCCACGTAGGTGTGCTGCGCGTCGTCGGTGAACCCGGACTTGCCGCCCAACGCACCCTGGTACGTGGTCAGCAGCCGGTTGTCGTTGACGATCGGGACGGTCCCGTTGCCGTTGGCCGCCGGGAAGTCGATCCGCTGCGTCATCACGGCCTTGACGAAGTCCGGGTACTTCATCGCCTCGCGGTAGATCAGCGCCACGTCGTAGGCCGACGTCGACGTGCCCGGCGCGTCCAGCCCGGACGGCGTCACGGCCCGCGTGTCCAGCGCGCCCAGCTCGGCCGCCAGGGCGTTCATCTTCCGGATCGCCGACGGCACCCCGCCCAGCCGACGGGCCAGCGCGTGGGCCACGTCGTTGCCCGACGCCATGACCAGCGCCTGGAGCATCTGCTCGACGCTGTACTCGGCGCCGTTGCGCAGCCCGATGCAGGTGCACTCCTGCGCGAGGTCCTCCGGCGTCGCCGCCACCGTGGCGTCGGGCGCCAGCTCCTTGGCCACCACCATGGCCAGCAGCACCTTGATCACCGACGCGGGCCGCTGCCGGCCGTGCGGGTCGAGGGCCGCCAGCACGGCGCCGCTGTTCATGTCGGCGAGCAGCCAGCTCTTGGCCGTGATGCCGTCCGGGGGCACGGGCGCGTTCGGTGGCAGCACGAGGCCGCACTCACCGAGGCGCTGTCCCCCGATCGGGCTCTCCGGCACCTCGATCGGTGGTGGAGGCTTCTCGCCTGGCGCCACCTGTTCGGAGGTGTCGACCGGTGGGGGCGGTGACACCTTGTTCTCGCAGGCCGGCTGTGCGGCCGCGACCGGTGCGGCCACGAACGACGCGCCGGCCATCAGCGCACAAGCAGCCAGGACCAGGGCAACGGGCCGTCGGAACGCGGAGGAACGCACCCGCCCAGGCTATCCACCCCGGATGAGTGACCTGCACCCGCCACGTCCGATACTGCTCCGGTGAAGCTCTCCCGCGGCATGTCCGTGTTCCTGCTTGCCTTCGGGGTGTGGTCCTGGGTGATCTGGCCGACCTTCCTGCGCAACATCTGGAAGGACCCCCGTTCGTGGGACGGCGGCCCGACCACGTTCTTCACCGTCCACCTGCTGCTCGTTGTCGCGTCGCTCACATTCGGCACGGTCATCGGCGTGCTGGGCGTGCGCGGGCTGCGGGCGGCCAGAAGCGCCAAGAGCGAGTAAACCCACCACACCTGGAGGCTCCGCCGTGGAGTTCGTGCGCCTACTGCTGGTGTTCCTGCACCTGCTCGGCATGGGCATGCTGATCGCGATGTTCTTCGTCCAGCGCCGGTCCGGGGGCGACGCCCCGCTGAACAACGGCTGGCTGCACGGCAGCGCGTTGCAGCTGCTCACCGGCCTGGCGCTGATGGGCCTGGCCCCGGTGACCGACCAGGACTACAACGACATCAAGATCGGCGTGAAGCTGCTGTTCCTGGTCGTCATCGCGGCGCTGGTCGCGGTCAACCTGAAGAAGAAGCCCGCTGCCTGGCTCACGCCCGTCCTGGCCGGCCTGGTCGTGGTGAACGTCGGCATCGCCGTCTTCTGGACGTAGGCGCGGGCCTCAGCGCCGCCGGAACAACGCGCCCAGCAGCAGCCCCGCGCCGACCAGCCCGACGGCGGCGCGGGGGCTGGGCCCGGACCGCACCTCCACCACGGGCCGGATCACCGCCGGCGGTGGAGCCGCCGGCGGCTCCTCGACCACGTTCTCCCGCGCCGTGGCCGTCCACGCGGTGATGAACAGCAGGAACTGGGCCACCAGGTTCGCGAACACCAGCACACCGATGACCGGCCCGAACGCCGCACCGGCCGGCGAGCTCGTGACGCTGCTCAGGTAGATCGTCGCGACCTGCTTGAGCGTCTCGAACCCGATCGCCGCCGCCGCCGCGCCCTTGACCGCGCTGCGCCAGCCGACGGGCTCGCGCGGCAGCTTGGCCAGCACCCAGAGGAACACCAGCCAGTTCGCGACCAGCGCCAGCGCGATCGTGCCGATCTTCAGCATCGCCTCGCCCCACCCGACGCCGTCCAGCCCGACCCACCGCAGGACCAGCTCGGCGAACCCGCTGCCCGCGGCCGTCAGGCCGAACGACACCACCAGCGCCAGCCCGAGGCTGATCAGCGCCAGGAAGTCCTTCGCGGTCGTCTTCAGGAACGGCCGGTCGGCCTTCGCGTGGCCCCACTGCGCGGTCAACGCGTCACGCAGGTTGCTCATCCAGCCGAGGCCGGAGTAGGCGGCGGCCAGCAGGCCGAGCACGCCGACCGTGCCCTTGGACGTGATGGCCTGCTCGACCACCTCGTTGATGGTGTTGCCGAGCGTGCCCGGCACGGCCTCCGCGATGGAGGCCTTCAGCTCGTCGAGCAGGCCCGGCTCCGAGGCGAGCACGAAACCGGCCACGGCGAAGCCGATCATCAGCATGGGCACGAGCGACAGCACGCTGAAGTACGTCACCGCCGCCGCGTAGTGCGCCCCGTACTGCTCGCTGTACCGCTGGGCGGCCCGGAACAGGTGGTCGAGCCACGGCCGCCGCCGGCGCATCCGGTCGAGCTTCGACTCGGTCCCACCCTTTTCCGCCACCCGGAAAAAGCTAATGCGTCAGGTGATCACACGCCACTCGACAGGAAGCCGATCCGGTCGTAGGCCCGCGCCAGCGTCTTCGCGGCCACGCCGCGCGCCCGTTCCGCGCCGCGCGCCAGCACCTTGTCCAGCTCGGCGGTGTCGTCCAGGTACTCGGCCACCCGCGCCCGGACCGGCGTGACGAACTCGGTGAACACCTCGCCGAGGTCCTTCTTGAGGTCCCCGTAGCCCTTGCCGTCGTAGTCCGCGACCAGGGACTCGATCGAACGCCCGGTCAACGCGGAGTAGATCACCAGCAGGTTGCTCACGCCGGCCTTGTGCTCCGGGTCGTACACGATCTCGCGACCGGTGTCCGTGACCGCCGACCTGATCTTCTTGGCCGACCGCTTCGGGTCCTCCAGCAGCTCCACCACGCCCGCAGGCACGGACTTCGACATCTTCGACGTCGGGTCCTGGAGGTCGTAGATCTTGGCGGTGTCCTTGACGATGTAGGGCTCGGGCAGCCGGAACGTCTTCCCGTAGCGGGTGTTGAACCGCTGCGCCAGGTCGCGGGTCAGCTCGAGGTGCTGCCGCTGGTCCTCGCCGACCGGCACGTGGTGCGCCTGGTAGAGGAGGATGTCCGCGGCCTGGAGGATCGGGTACGTGAACAGGCCGACGCCGATGGCCGACTCCTGCCGCGCGGACTTGTCCTTGAACTGGGTCATCCGGCTGGCCTCGCCGAAACCGGTCAGGCACTGCATCACCCAGGCGAGCTGGGCGTGCTCGGGCACGTGCGACTGCACGAACAGCGACGAGCGGTCCGGGTCGATGCCGAGCGCGAGCAGCTGCGCGGCCGAGACGCGGATGTTCTGGCGCAGCACCTTGGGGTCCTGCTCGACGGTGATCGCGTGCAGGTCGACGACGCAGTAGAACGCGTCGTGCGTCTCCTGCAGCGCCACCCACTGGCGGAGCGCGCCGAGGTAGTTGCCGAGGTGGAAGGAGCCCGCGGTCGGCTGGATGCCGGACAGCACGCGGGGGCGGCTCACCGGAGCCGGGTTCTCGA
The DNA here is from genome assembly GCF_040639675.1 of Actinosynnema sp. NPDC023794. NCBI lineage: Bacteria > Bacillati > Actinomycetota > Actinomycetes > Pseudonocardiales > Pseudonocardiaceae > Actinosynnema > Actinosynnema sp. NPDC023794. The sequence goes on from NZ_JBFAFR010000006.1 coordinate 46,038, forward strand.
CAGGCTGGCCCACGGCCTCGCCTGCGGCGTTCTCCGTAGAGTTTTCGACGGCCACGGGAGGATTCTCCCAGGCCGATCAGACCCCCGTGGTGGCGGGCCGCACCTCGGCCGGGTCGCCGCCGTCGACCGCCGGGGCGGTGGCGACGGGCTGGTTCGCCGCCGTGCGCACCACCGCGGTCCTGCGACGCCGGACCAGGCCGGCCACCAGGCCGATCGCGCCGAACGCCACCGCGGCGACGCCGACCGGTGCTTCGAGGGAGACGGGATCCGCCACCGCGCCGTCGGCCGCCACCGCGACACCTTCGACGACCAGGGAAGACGCCGCGCCCAGGACCAGACCCAGGACCGCACCGCGACCGCGCACCGCCCAGCCTCCTCACCAACACCGTGCCACTCCACCAAGGAGTGAACCTTGTTGACGGACGGCCGCGAACCTACCGAAGCTGTGAGGCTGCGGTGTTCGGTTCAGGTAAACGCGACCGGCGGCAGACTAACCACAACCGCTCCCACCCCTCCCCGCAGGGGTTACCTCACGACGTCGACTCGGCCATATGTCGTAGTGCGCTGTCGGGCCGGGCGTCCGGCGAGTGCTGCGGTGGCGTGGAGCTGGGTGGTGGTGCGGGCGGAGCCGTGTTCGGAGCCGGCCATGCGGCTGATGGTCTCCTCCATGAGGGTGCCGCCGAGGTCGTTGGCGCCGCCGCGGAGGACTTCGGCGGTGCCGTCGTCGCCGAGTTTGACCCAGGAGCACTGGACGTTGTCGATGCGGCCGTGCAGGGCCAGGCGGGCGAAGGCGTGCACGGCCCGGTTGTCCCGCCTCGTCGGGCCCGGGCGGGCGACGCCGGCGAGGTAGATGGGGGCGTTGCGGTGCACGAACGGCAGCCCCACGAACTCCGTCAGCCCGCCGGTGCGGTCCTGCAGGGCGGCGAGTGCCCGGAAGTGGCCGAGCCAGTGACCCGGGTGGTCCACGTGGCCGTACATCATCGTCGACGAGGAGCGGAGGCCGACCTCGTGCGCGGTGGCGACGACGTCGAGCCAGGTGGCGGCGGGGAGCTTGCCCTTGGTCAGGACCCAGCGGACGTCGTCGTCGAGGATCTCGGCGGCGGTGCCGGGGATGGTGTCCAGGCCCGCGTCGCGCAGTTCGGTGAGCCATTCGCGGACGCTGACGCCGGCCTTGGCGGCGGCGGCGACGATCTCCATCGGGCTGAACGCGTGCACGTGCATCCCGGGCACCCGGGTCTTGATCGCGCGGACGACGTCGGCGTAGTAGGTGACGGGCAGTTTCGGGTCGATACCGCCCTGCATGCACACCTCGGTCGCACCCGCGTCCCACGCCTCCTGCGCCCGATCCGCCACCTCCGCGATGGACAGCCGGAAGGCGTCCGCGTCCCGCTCGCGCTGGGCGAAGGCGCAGAACCGGCACCCGACGTAGCAGACGTTGGAGAAGTTGATGTTGCGGTTCACCACGTAGGTGACGTCGTCGCCGACGACCTCGGCGCGCAGCTCGTCGGCGAGCCGGGTCATCGTCTCCAGCGCCGCGCCGTCGGCGGTGAGCAGCGCCATGGCGGCGTCGGTGTCCTCCAGGATCCCGGCCGGGTTGTCCGCGGCCAGCCGCAGCGCCCTCGCGGTGTCCTCGGGCAGCCGTTCGACGGCCTTGGGGACGGTCAGCGAGGCCCAGTCGCCGTAGACGCTGTCGAAATCGCCGCGCCGGTCTTCGGTGCGGCCCTCGGTGTCGATGGCGGTGTTGAGGTCGGCGCGGCCGTAGGTGTCCACGCCGCCGTCGGGTTCCTGCCACTCCCGGCCTGCGACGGGTGCGTCGGGGTCGGCCAGGCCGTCTTCGCGCGCCAGGGCGGCCACGTGCGCGGTGAGGCGGGTGTCGATCCACTGGCCGGCGGTCGCGGTGACGTACCGGGGGTAGACGGCGAGGCGTTCGTTCAGCTCGAAGCCGGCGTCGCGGGTGTGTCGGGCCAGGGTGTCGACGTGGGGCCACGGGCGTTCGGGGTTGACGTGGTCCGGGGTCACCGGCGAGACGCCGCCCCAGTCGTCGATGCCTGCCCGCAACATCAGGCCGAACTCGTCACCGACGAGGTTGGGCGGGGCCTGCACGCTGGTGGACGAGGGCATGACCAGGCGGGCGACGGCGATCGTGGCGGCCAGCTCGTGCAGGTCCGCGTCGGGCATGCCGCGCATCGCGGTGTCCGGCTTGGCCCGGAAGTTCTGGATGATCACTTCCTGGATGTGCCCGTACTGCCGCGCGATCCCCCGCATGGCCAGCAGGGACTCGGCGCGTTCGGTGATGGTCTCGCCGATCCCGATCAGGATGCCGGTGGTGAACGGCACGTTCACCCGACCCGCGTCCGTCAACACCCGCAACCGGACCGCCGGCTCCTTGTCCGGACTGCCGTAGTGCGGACCGCCCTTCTCCGACCACAACCGCTCCGCCGTGGTCTCCAGCATCATGCCCATGCTGGCCGCGACCGGACGCAACCGCTGCAACTCCTCCCAGCTCAGCACGCCGGGGTTGAGGTGCGGCAGCATGCCGGTCTCCTCCAGCACCGCGATCGCGCAGGCCCGCACGTAGTCGAGGGTGGAGGAGTAGCCGCGGGCCTCCAGCCACTCCTCGGCCTGGGGCCACCGTTCCTCGGGGCGGTCGCCCAGCGTGAACAGGGCCTCCTTGCAGCCCTGCGCCGCCGCCGCACGCGCGATGTCCAACACCTCGTCCCGTTCCAGGAACGCCGCCGGCAGCTTGTGCGGAACCGTCGCGAACGTGCAGTAGTGACACCGGTCCCGGCACAGGCGGGTCAGCGGGATGAAGGCGTTGCGGCTGTAGGTGACGACCCCCGCACGCCCCTCCGCCAGCAGGTGCGCGTCACGCACCCGGCCCGCCGCCTCCAGCAGCACCTCCAGATCATCACCGCGGGCGTGCAGCAGCACCGCGGCCTCGGTGACGTCCAACACCGCACCGTCGGCGGCACGGCGCAACGCGCGTCGCATCGACGATCCACTGGGCGTCGGATCCGGCGGGGCGATCGAGATGTCCACGGCCACGACAACGACACTAGGTGGCGAAAATTCCTGATCACGTTCAGTGTGATCTCCACCACGAAGCGCGGTCGGTCACCGGACCGGCGCCCTCCCGGCGACGAGGAGCTCGGTGTTGCGGTCGGTCGGCGTGCCGACCGCGTCCACGTTGGCGTGCGGGTCGTTGAACGCGAACTCACGGGCCAGCGAGGCGAGGCCGCGCGGCGAGAAGTCGTCGTAGTCGGCCTGGTAGGGCGCGTCCCCCTCGACCAGGGTCGTGAACAGGGACAACGTGCCGTCGCCGTTGTCGGCCAGCTCGATGATCCGGGCGTGCTGCGGGTGGTCGACGTGCGCGGCGGTGTTGATCTCCCAGAACGCCCGCTCGCCCGTGCCGTGCGGGACGATCCGGTTCTCGTGGGTGTGGCCGTTGACCCAGGCGACGACGTTCGGGAACCGGCCGAGGAGGTCGACGAGCGCCTTGCCGTCCAGCCTCGGGTCGAGCGGGCGGCGGCGGTCGGGCAGCACGTTGCCCATGGTCCAGCTGGTGTGGTGGCTGAACAGGATGAACAGCTCGTCGGTGACGTCCTGGCGGTGCGGGAAGCCGAGCACGTCGTAGTAGCGGGAGCTGCCGCGCTTGAGGGTGCGTTCCAGCCACAGGTACTGGTGCAGGCCGATCGAGCCGTCGGCGAAGCCCGCGGTGGTCGTGGTGTCGAGGCTGACGCCGGTGACGCCGGGCGCGATCGGGAACGTGTAGAAGACGTCCACGCCGTCGGCGTTGTCGTCGGTGAAGCCGTGGCCGTGCGGGCCGGGGCCGGTGTGGCGGGGGTCGAGGTGCGCCTGGACGAACTCGGCGGTGGTGAACGGCCGGCGGCGGGCGTCCGGGGTGACCGTGCGGACCAGACCGCCCTCGGCGACGACGGCTGCCGCGTCCAGCACGTGGGCGGGGTCGGTCATGGCCCTGGCGAGCCGCTGCACCTGGCCGTCCGCGAAGCCCATGATCTTGCGGTTCGAGGTGTAGAGGCCGTCGACGACCGGGATGCCGTCGGGCAGCGTGCCGACCACGCTGTCGTCGTGGTTGCCGAACGTGCAGTACCACGGGATGCGCAGGCCGGGGCTGTCGAACGGGCGGATGGCGGCGTCGAGCAGGCCGGGCAGGTGGGGGAAGCCCTTGGCCTGGTAGTCGTCGAGGAGGGTGGAGTGCGGGTTCCAGTAGGACTTCACGCCGGAGTCCTGGACGCCTTCGTAGCGGGTGGGGTCGCCGGTGTTGGCGGTGATCCGGCCGCCGTTGAGGACGGCGAGGAACCAGTCGAGCTCGATCAGCTCGTGGTTGTCGGTGTTGTCGCCCGTGGTCACCATGAAGTCGATCGGGCGGTTGGTGAACGGCCCGGTGCGGATGGAGTTGATCCGCTGGACCAGCGCCGTCGACGTGTGCTGGGCCAGCGTCTCGTGGGCGCGGAAGGCGCCGGCGCCCAGCAACGGGTGGGTGTACTCGAAGCGGGCGGGGCTCTGCACGTCGACCACGTGCATGTCGGTGAACTGGACGAAGCAGGCCAGTGACGTGCGCCGATCCGCCCGTCCCGCGCCGGGCGTCGCCAGGTCGGACCGCACCACCACCGGCCACCCCGGTCCCGCCTGCAACCTCCGGTACCCCGTGCCGCCGACCGCCGTGGCCGCGGCGTCCAGGGTCGTGCCGGTGGTCGCCGCCCAAGCGGGCCCACCCCACAAGAACACCGCGCCGGCCGCACCCGTCGCCTGGAAGAAACGCCGCCGGCTGATCCCGCCCATCGAACACTCCCGCGTCTCGGTTAGGTGAAAAGTTCTCACGAACCGGGGAGCGGGTCACGAACTCGGGGCGAAGTGCGGCCGAACGAGCGAAGTCGAACGTCGGGTTGACCGATTCCGTTGCGGTGCGACGGACCAACGGACTGACGCGGACCGATCAGCTCCGCGGCGGGATCAAGCCGTACAGCTCACTGGCCCGGCTTCGGCCAGTCGAAAGTCACGGTGACGGGAGCGTGGTCGGACCAGCGCTCGGCGTAGGTCGCGGCCCGCTCGACCACGGCCGTGCGGGCGGTCGCGGCCAGGGCTTCCGTGGCAACGTGGAGATCGATCCGCCAACCGGAGTCGTTGTCGAACGCCTTGCCCCGGTACGACCACCAGGTGTACGGGCCCGCCACGTCCGGGTGCAGGGAGCGGACCACGTCGACGTAGCCCGCCTCGCCGTACACGCGGTCCATCCAGGCGCGCTCCTCCGGCAGGAAGCCGGACGACTTCTGGTTCGTCTTCCACGCCTTGAGGTCCTCGGCCCGGTGCGCGATGTTCCAGTCGCCGCACACCAGCACCTCGCGCCCGTCGGCGGCGGCCTTGTCGCGCAGTTCCACCAGGTACGGCAGGAACGCCGCCATGAACCGGTCCTTCTCGTCCTGCCTCGGCGTGCCGACGTCACCGCTCGGCAGGTACAGCGACGCCACGACCACGTCGGCCAGCTCGACCTCGACGTACCGGCCCGAGTGCTCGAACTCGGCCACCCCGAACCCGATCCGCACGGCCTGCGGCGCCTCGCGCGTCAGCACGGCGACCCCGTTGCGCCCCTTGACCTCGGAGAACGCGTGCGCCACGTGCCAATCCTCCGGCGAGCGCACCTCGTCCGCCAGCTGCCCCGGCTCGGCGCGCACCTCCTGCAGGCACACGACATCGGCCGCCGTCGCGGCCAGCCACTCCAGGTAGCCCTTCTTCGCGGCGGCACGCAGCCCGTTGACGTTGATCGAGGAGACGGTCAGCACCCGGGCAGCCTAACCGCGATCCGCGACCGCCCAGCCGTGCGGGTACTCGGCGCCGCAGCCCGTGCAGGACGCGGTCAGGCCCCACATCAGCACCAACGGGCTGCTGCCCTCCGGCGACGGCACCCCCGCCATCTCGTGCCCGTCCACCACCGACCGCAGACCGGGCCACTCCGGCTCGCACGCGCAGGTCACCACGCCACGCCGGAACGAACGCCACTTGAAGAACATCCGCCAATCAGATCACGTGCAGCCGCTGTCCGAGGTGGGTGTCACGAACTCGGCCTTCACCCACCGCCCGTCCGACAGCAGCCGGAAGCCGTTCTCGATCCGCGCCTCCGCCCGCACGACCGCGTCACGCGGCATGGTCGCCACGATCGGCTGGGTGTCGGCCGGTCCCGACCGCACGTTGAGGATGTCGGCGATCACCGTCACCTTGCACTCGCGCGCGGCCGTCTCGTCCACCCCGAGCTTCTTGCCCTCGTTGGCGACGTACATCAACCCCGCCGCCGCGAGCACGCCCGCGACGACCATGCCGCGCACCGGAATCCCGAACATCACGCCTCCCGACACCTCTGCCGAAGTGCAGATATAGCGCGAGCCGGTGGGCCGCGGGCCGGTCGGCGGCGCATTCCACCCCACCGGGGAACCGGACGGGTGACGCGACTACCCGGCGATTACCGAAGTTCGACCACGGGCGGCGAGTTCGTCCAACTCCAGCAGTCCCCGCAACGGGTTGCTCGCCGCCCGCTGCTTCTGGTCAGCGTGCACCAGGAGTCCGACGACCGCAGCGGCCCACAGCACCAGCAGGGCGGCCGTTTCGAGCCAACCGAACGCCGCGCCGCAGGTCAGCAGGACAGTGGTGATCGCCACCGGGCCGGACAACGCGAACAGCACCGCGACAACGCTGGTGACGAAGTCCCGGAGGTTGCGGATCTTGGTGTACGCGTTCCAGTCGTCGTAGGAGAACACCCCGATGAACGGAACCACCACGGCCAACGGCAGGTCCCGGTCTCTCAGCGCCAAACCGATCAACACCATGGCTCCCGCGGTCAAGGCCCACACCGCCACTCCGACCGCAGGTGGCCCCCAACGCCATCCGTGCAGGAGTCCGACGGACGTGGCGGCAATGCTGACCAGCCAGAACGCACTCGCCATCAGGACGGCGAGCAGCACCGCCCGTCCCCGTTGCGCCTCGTACACCGGAGCGGCACGGTCGATCTCGGTCCAGTCCCGTTCCCGTACCACGAACGCCTTGTGCCCCTCGCGCAGCAACGGCTGGAACTCGGCACCCCGGATCAGCCTCCGGAGCAGTTCACGACGCACACCCGGCCGCAGCGTGCCCAACAGGAGCAGCTCCAGCGGTTCGAGACCGACCGCGACCGCCCAGGCGTAGCAGACCCAGTCGACCTCCCACTCCGGCACGCCGGTCGCCACCGCGTGATCCAGGAATTCGACCACCTCGTCCCGCGAGGTCACGGTCCGATGCAGCCGGGGGAAGGACCCCCACCTCCTCCGGACCGTTTCGGATTCGAGGTGGCTCCGTACCAGCTCGCGTTCCCGGGCAGGCAGCCGAGCGATCCCCTTCCGCAACCGGGCGGAGGCCCGAACCGAGGTCAGCGGGATCACCAGCCGGGGGTCGATCGGCCCGGGGTCGCCGTCGAACGACCACGACGTGGCCAGCAGGTACGCGATCCTGGCTGCGACCACGGCGATGTTCGGCGTGGCCGAATCGCGGAACGGCACCCACACCCAGTCCAGCCGGGGCACGCCCGCCTTCGGCTCGACCTCGGCGAGCGCGGCCTCCACCTCGGGATCGGCGATGAGCACCGCCAAGTGCCAACCAGCGCTGTAGGCGTCGTCGCTGTCATCCCAGATCAGGGACGCCAGCACTTGAGCGGCGGCCGGTGTGGCGATGGCCCGCAGGGCACGGCGCGCGTCACTGCGTCCGGTGGCCGCTGCCAGCACGGGGACCGCGAGATCACCCATGCTGATCAGTTCCGCGAACGCGCCCATCTCCAACAGGACCTCGGCGGCCTCCGGCAGCTTGGTCGCCGCGAGCACGGTCGCCGGGACCTCCCCGCCGCCGGCACGCACCGATTCGACCAACGACCAGAAGATCGCCCGGCCGCGCGGGCGCGGGTCGGCGGCGACCGCGCCGAACGCCTTGACCACCTCCGGGGTCGACTCCGACAACCGCGCCCGGAAGTGTTCGGTGATGCCGTCGGCCACGCGGGGGTCGACCACCTGGGCGTCGGCCAGGCACTCGAAGGCCAGCACCGGGTCCAGTGCCCACACCGCCTCGATCATCGGCGCGCTGTCCTCGGCCACCGTGCCGCACCACAGCTTCACCGTCTCACGCCAGTCCTCCGGCGACCGCCGGTACCTCGCCAGCAGCCCGGCGCGGTCCTGGGCCAAGGCCTCGGCGGCCAAGTACTCCTGCAGGCTGAGGTGGGCGAACTGGTACCGCTCACCGCCGTCCACGGCCAGCAGCAGCCCGCTGCGGTCCACGATCTCGCGGAGCACCGCCTCGGCCTCGGACCCGTCGATGGTCAGCTTGGGCAGCATGGTCGAGATCTCGGCCAGCACCTGCTCGTAGCCGAGGGTCCGCCGGTCGGCCGTGGCCTCCGGCATGTCCTGGGTCAGCAGCGCCAACCGGCGCAGCACGGCCTTCTTCGCCGGGCCTTGGTACCGATTCGCGCTGTGCTTGAGTCTGCTGAGCAGGGCCTGGGTCGCCTCCTGGTAGAACTCGGCCCGCGAGTGCGGCAGCACGCGCTCCTGGTGCGCGTCGTCGCCGTACAGGTAGGCGATCATGGTCAACAGGAGCGGGTTCGCCGCCAGGCGCATGATCCGCGGGTTGTCCCGCAACGCCGACAGCAGCCGGTCCACCCCGTGCATCCCCGGCCACTGCCGCAGGAAACGCCTGATCAGCCGCTCGTCGAACTCCAAGACGTGGAAGGCGGCGTCGATCTCGGGTGCCAGGTTCCGGTCGTAGATCGCGGTGCGGCAGGTCACCACGACCTGGCACGTCGGGTGGCTGCGCACGAAGTCACGAAGCCACAGGGCGACCCGCGCCCGCTCGGCGGCGCTGACCTCGTCCAAACCGTCGAACAGCACCGACAGCCGTCCGGACTTCAGTGCGCGTTCGACGAACCGGGACGCCTTGGGGAAGCCGTCGCGGTCGAACTGCTCGACGACCAGTTGCTCCAACGTCGTCTGGTTGCCGTTGCACCGGTGCAGCTCGACCAGCACCGGGACGCGGCCGCGGCCCTCGCCCTCCGCCCAGGTGAGCATCGAGTGCCGCAGCAGCATCGACTTCCCAGACCCCGGCGGGCCGAGGACGACGACGTGATCGGTGGCCCGGATGCGGCTGTAGGCGTCGTCGCCGTTGCCCGGCCCGACGGCCTTCAGCGGCACGTACACCCGGCCGACGTCGACCCCGAGGTCGGTCGCGAACAGCACCGGCAGCTTCGCCGACGAGACAGCGACCTGCCTGCGGTAGCGGCGCAGCGACCAGCGGCGCAGCAGCCGGGTGCCGGCCAGGGCCGCCGCCACGCGCTTGACGGCCCACTCCACCAGTGCGGGAACCCACTTCTTGCCGCCCTCCCACAGCAGGAGGAGCAGGGCCGCGCCGATGACCAGCCACCACGCGCCGAGGCCGCCCAGGTCCTTCAGGTCTGGCCACTTCATGACCGACTAGTCGGCGGAACGGCCCGGGTCGCTACCGACGTCACCCGAAAATACGAAGGGCCCGACCGCTGCTCGCGATCGGGCCCTCCAAGAGGAACGGCGTCAGCCGGCCATCTTCTTCTGCAGGTTCTCGTCCAGCGTGCCGAGGAAGTCCTCGGTGGTCAGCCACTCCTGGTCCGCGCCGACGAGCACGGCGAGGTCCTTGGTCATCCGGCCGCTCTCGACGGTCTCCACGATGACCTGCTCCAGCGTCTCCGCGAAGCCCGTCACCTCGGGGGTGCCGTCCAGCTTGCCGCGGTGCTTGAGGCCACCGGTCCACGCGAAGATCGACGCGATCGGGTTGGTGGACGTCGGCTTGCCCGCCTGGTGCTGGCGGTAGTGCCGGGTCACCGTGCCGTGCGCGGCCTCGGCCTCGACGGTCTTGCCGTCCGGCGTCATCAGCACCGACGTCATCAGGCCCAGCGAGCCGAAGCCCTGCGCGACCGTGTCGGACTGCACGTCGCCGTCGTAGTTCTTGCACGCCCAGACGTAGCCGCCCTCCCACTTCATCGCGGCGGCCACCATGTCGTCGATCAGGCGGTGCTCGTAGGTGAGGCCCGCCGCGTCGAACTGCGCCTTGAACTCGTCCTCGAACACCTGCTGGAAGATGTCCTTGAACGCGCCGTCGTACGCCTTGAGGATGGTGTTCTTGGTCGACATGTACACCGGGTAGTTGCGCTGCAACCCGTACGAGAACGAGGCGCGCGCGAAGTCCTCGATGGACTTGTTGAAGTTGTACATGCCCATGGCCACGCCGCCGTCGGGGCCGTAGTTGGCCACCACGTGCTTGATCGGCTCGGAGCCGTCCTCGGGCGTGAACGTGATGGTCAGCTCGCCCGCGCCGGGGACCTTGAAGTTGGTCGCCTTGTACTGGTCGCCGTGCGCGTGACGGCCGATGATGATCGGCTTCGTCCAGCCCGGCACCAGCCGCGGGATGTTCGAGATGATGATCGGCTCGCGGAACACCACGCCGCCGAGGATGTTGCGGATCGTGCCGTTCGGCGAGACCCACATCTTCTTCAGGCCGAACTCCTCCACCCGCGCCTCGTCGGGCGTGATGGTGGCGCACTTGACGCCGACGCCGTGCTTCTTGATGGCGTGCGCGGAGTCGATGGTGACCTGGTCGTCGGTGGCGTCCCGGTGCTCGATGCCCAGGTCGTAGTACTCGAGGTTGACGTCCAGGTACGGGTGGATCAGCTTGTCCTTGATGAACTGCCAGATGATCCGCGTCATCTCGTCGCCGTCGAGTTCGACGACGGTCCCCTGAACCTTGATCTTGCCCATACTCAGGGCGCTCCTCTCGCGACAATGCAAGCAAGACAAGCGTACTGCTATGTCGGGTTGCTTGCGTCCACCCGGCGGAAAAAGGGAACGGCGTCACATCTGCGCCGAGGCCGTGACCGCCGGTGGCAGGTGTGGTCTCCGGCCAATACAACCAGCCCCGCCGACGGGCCGCCGCACGGGGACGACCCGGGGCGACACTCGAACACGCGTTCGTCGAATGCACCCTCGGCACGCCCCGGCCCCGCTAACCTCGACCCGTACGAGTGATCAAGGGGGCAGCGTTGTCGACGGGTCCTACCCACGCCATGAGCGGTCTGCTGGCCTGGGCGGCGGTGACCGCGCTGGCCGAGAACCACCCCATCGGCCAGCTCACGCCCCAGAGCTGGGCGGTCGGCGCGGTGCTCGCCACCGGCGCCGCCCTGCTGCCCGACCTCGACCACCCCTCCTCGACGATCTCGCGCACGTTCGGGCCGGTCAGCGCGGGCGCGTCGGCCCTGATCAACACGATCAGCTCGTTCGTCTACCGCACCACCCGCACCCGCAAGGACTCCAACCGCGACGGCGGGCACCGCGGCCTCACGCACACGCTGGCGTTCGCCCTGGCCGCCGCCGTCGGCACGACCGCCGTGGTGCAGCAGTCGCAGAAGTGGGCGCTGCCCGCGCTGATGTTCGTGTTCGCCGGCCTCGCCGTGCGCGGGATCATGAACGACTGGTGCCCGCAGAAGGACGCCCTGCTCATCACGGGCGTCTCGGCCGCCATCACGGTCGCCTGCGTGGCGTGGACGGCGCAGACGCCCGCCAGCGCGGCGGCGTGCGGGGTCGCGGTCGGCGTCGGGTGCTTCGCCCACTACCTCGGCGACGCGATCACCGAGCAGGGCTGCCCGATCCTGTGGCCGATCCCCCTGATGGGCAAGACCTGGTTCCCGGTCGCGCCGCCGAAGATCATGCGGATGAAGACCGGCGGCACGGTGGAGATGGCGATCGTCGGACCGCTGGTCACGATCCTGAGCGTCTGGCTCTCCGCCGCCGCGTTGCAGCAGGCGGGCGCGCTCCCCTTCCTCGAAAGTTTCGATCTGCTGCCCATCTGATTTTCAGATAACGGCCATTCGGCGGCTACCACTTCATCACCCGAACGGACTAGCCTCCAGCGAAATCCTGTCCCGCGCCGATCGCGTCGAGGAGGACTTCGTGCCCCACCCCACGCACGACAACGTCGTCGAGGCGGCCGGATGACCACCTGGCTGGGCCTCAACGCCGGTCACGACGACCGGACGACCGCGGACGCCGTCGCGGTGTCGCTCTACGAAACGCTGCTGTTCCACGCCCAGCTCGTGTGCGTCCACGAGGTGGAGGGACGACACGCGATGTCGTTCCGGCTCACCGAGGAGCCCTCGGAGAACACCGTGTCGACGCTGATCGAACGCGGCTACGGCGTGGCGGTGCACAACGGTTCGCTGCAACGGCTCGCCGGACCCGAGGAGCTGACCCGCGGCGCGCTGCGGGCGGCGTTGGCGCACCGCGACCGGCGGGAGGGCCGGGCGTTGCGGTTCCCCGGCCAGCGCACGCTGCGCGGCCGTTACGGGGTGTCGGACATCCTCGCGTTCAGCGCGATCGAGGAAGTCCTGCCGCACGGCACGAAGAGCGTGGACGCGCGCGGCGACCTGCAGCCCACGTTCGTCAACGGCAGGCTGGTGCTGGACTGCGGCTGAACCGGCCCTCAGCCGGGGTGCGCGCCGACGGTGTCCTTGATCTCGGCGCCGAGATGGTCGGCGCTGCGCGCGCAGTGCGCGCAGCAGAAGAACCGGCCCCGCACCTCGACGCCGTGGCCGAGGATGCGGCAGTCGCAGTGCTCGCAGCGCGGCGCCAGGCGTTGGATCGCGCACTCGAAGCTGTCGAACGTGTGCACGCCACCGCCGACCGTGCGGACCTCGAAGGCCATCCAGTAGTCGTTGCCGCAGACGTCGCAAGTCGCCATGGCCGAAGCGTGCGCCGGTCGCCGGGCACCGGCAACTCGAACCCGGCCGACGACTGCCCGGACCTCGCGCGCGCGAAGTCCGGCCGAGCGGACCAGGCCGGACTCGAACCGGCGTCCTCCCTCCCCGGGGGAGGGCGCGTCAACCACTGCGCTACATGGTCCCGAGCCGGGCCGGATTCGAACCGGCGTCCTCCCTCCCAGGGGGAGGGCGCGACAACCACTGCGCTACCGGGCTCCTGCCCAACACTAACCATGACCGAGGTCCCGGAGACAGGGCCGCTAAGGTCTGCCCTCGTGCGCGGAGTCGACTACTACGAACTCCTCGGGGTCGGCCGCTACGCGTCCGAGGCGGAGATCAAGTCCGCTTACCGCTCCCTGGCCAAGGTCATGCACCCGGACGCGGGCGGGTCCTCCGGCACCTTCCGCATGCTGCAAGAGGCATATGACACCCTGCGGGATCCGGCTCGCCGACGTGACTACGACCGCGGGTGGTCGTTCACCCGTCCGGGCGCGCGCCCGACGTCGCCGACCCGCCCGCCGCGCTCCGGCCGGACCGGTCGGTTGCGCAACTTCGGTGAAGATCCCGACTTCGTACCTCCGAAGCCCGTGGTGGACCTCGGCGGCCTGGCGTGGTGGCACCTGGTCGACGTCGGCCAACGGGTCCGGTACGCGCCCGCCGCCGGTCCCGGCCACGCGCCCGCGCTGGCGGCCATGTGCGGGTGGTTCTTCCTGCTGCTGCCCGTGGTCGTCATCGACTTCTCGCCGTTGGCGCTCGGCGTCTGGCTGCTGGTGGTGGCCGCCGCGGCGGCGGTGGCGTTCCGGCTCGTGCGGCGGTACCTGGCGGCGATCCGGGCCGACCGGTCGTTCACGTCGGACCACGACACGGGCGTGGTGCACGGGACCACGGACGACCGGGTCTGCGAACGGCTCACCGCCGACCTGCTCAGCCGGTACCTGACCCGGCTGCCCGGCGCGCGGATCTTCCACGGCCTCGCGTGGCCCGGCTCGGTGTTCGCCGACGTCGACCACGCCGTGCTGTGCGGGCGGAAGCTGGTGCTGATCGAGTCGAAGTCGTGGCTGCCCGGGCACTACGAGGCCGAGGACGACGGCACGGTGTGGCGCAACGGCCACCCGTTCCGGGGCGGCGGCATGCGGATGCCGCGCAGCCTCGCGGTGTACAGGAAACTGCTGCCGTGGCTGGAGATCCGGACCGCGCTGCTGGTCTACCCGAGCCGCGACGGCGTCGTGACCACCGAGGAACCGGCGGACGCCATCGTGCCGCCGATGACGCCCACCCAGTTCGTCGAGGAGATCGGCGACTGGCTGGCCGAGGACCCGGCCACGGTGGACCGGGAGGCGTTGCGCCTGCTGATCGGCCAGGTCGTGCCGATCGTGCGGACGGCCGGTTGAAGACGGCCATCTCCCCGAGCGCGTAGCCGTGCGGCGGCGGGTCGTTGGGTGGCAGCGCTCAACCGGTCGGCAGTCAACCGAATGGCGCATGTCGCGGCGGACGTGCGCGGGCTACGTTCCGACGAGCCCACGGGGGAGTCGGCTGTGAAGATCGACGTCTTCAACGAGATCCAGGACCCGCGCCCGTGGCAGGAAGGGCACCAGCACGCGCGCATCGCGGAGGCGTTGGCGCAGGCGAGGTTGGCGGACGAGCTCGGCTACGGCTGCTGGTGGCAGGTCGAGCACCACGGCGCCGACGGGTTCAGCCTGTCGTCCGCGCCGGAGCTGGAGCCGGCCGCGATCTCGCAGCAGACGTCGCGGATCAGGCCGGGGCACGCCGCGGTGCTCGCGCCCGCGCCGTTCAACCACCCGATCAGGGCAGCCGAACGTGCCGCGATGCTCGACCACCTCAGCGGTGGGCGGCTGGAGTTCGGGCTGACCAGGTCCACCGCGCCGGAGTGGCGGCTGTTCGGCGTCGACCCGGCGGACGCGCGGCGGCAGACGCAGCAGGCGTTCGAGATGATCCCGAGGATGTGGACGTCGGAGCGGTTCTCGCACGTCAGCGAGGACTTCGAGATCCGCGACGTGCCGATCGTGCCCAAGCCGCTGCCACAGCCCACCCGCCGCTGTGGCAGGCGGCGGCGACCCCGGCGTGGTTCGAGGAGGCCGGGCACCGTGGCGTCGGGGTGCTCGGCACGACGATCTGGGAGTCCGTCGAACGGGTGCGGCGGATGGTCGCGCTGTACCGGGCGGCGGCCGAGGCGTGCACGTCGCCGGTCGGCTCGTACGTCAACAACCAGGTCGCCTTCTTCACGTTCGTGCACTGCGCGGAGACCGACGAGCAGGCGGTCCGGAACGGCGCGGTGGCCGCAGCGGCTTGGTACACGGTCGAGGCGCTGACGTTCTTCGAGGCGGCGGACGCGTTCGTCGACAACGTCCGGCGTCAGGAGGAGCTGGTGAACGCCCCCGACGGCGGCGGGCTGACCGGCGATTTCCTGCGGGCCGAGGTGGCCGGCTCCACCTGACCGAACCACGCCCAACTGGTGATCGGCCGGGTCCTGCAAGGCGACGACGTGGCGCCGGAGGAGATCTTCGAGGCGCTGAACGCGCAGGACTCGCTGATCGTGGGCAGCCCGGAGACGTGCCGGAAGAAGCTGCGGGTCCACGCGGACCTGGGCACCGACCGGCTGATGGCCTTCCACCCTGAAGCACGAGGACGTCATGCGGAGCCTGCGGCTGGTCGGCGAGCTCATCCCCGACTTCGACAAGTCGGGCTGACCCGACGTTCGCCGAACCGGGCCGATCCCCCGGGTTCGCCGAGTGGAGTCGCGGGATCCGGTGGGAGGATGCCCGCATGCCGAAGAAGCTGCGCCTGACCGGTGACCCGGTCGCCGACAAGCTGCTGAGCGACGACCCGTTCGCGTTGCTGGTGGGGCTGTTGTTGGACCAGCAGTTCCCGATGGAGCACGCCTTCGCCGGGCCGCGGAAGATCGCGGACCGGATGGACGGGTTCAGCATCACCAAGATCGCCGAGACCGACGTGGAGGCGTTCGTCGAGCTGTGCGTGCAGCCGCCGGCCATCCACCGGTACGGCGCGTCGATGGCACGTCGGGTCCACGCGCTGGCGTTGCACGTGATCGAGCACTACAAGGGCAAGGCCGCGAACATCTGGAAGACCGGCCAACCGGACGGCAAGGAAGTGCTGCGCCGGGTGAAGGAGCTGCCCGGGTTCGGCGACCAGAAGGCCCGGATCTTCGTCGCGCTGCTCGGCAAGCAGCGCGGTGTGACGCCGGACGGGTGGCGGGAGGCGGCCGGCGCGTACGGGGAGGAAGGGTCGCGGCGGTCCATCGCCGACGTGACCAGTGCCGAGACGTTGGCCGAGGTGCGGGCGTTCAAGAAGGCGGCGAAGGCCGGAGGCGCGGCCGGCGCCCAGGTGGAGGGCCCGGCGGGAGTGAAGGCGGCGGCGAAGGGCACGACCGCGGTGAAGGCCGCGGCGAAGGGGAAAACGGCGGGCAAGGCGGCGGCGAAGGGCTAGAGTCCCCGCGTGGAGTTGCCTGGTCTGACCGATCTCACGCCGTTGGGCCAGGGTGGTTTCGCCACCGTCTACCGGGCTCGCCAGGTGCAGCTGAACCGCGACGTCGCGGTGAAGATCGACAACCGGGTGCTGCAGAGCGAACGGGACCGTCGGCGGTTCCTGCGCGAGGCGCACGCCGCCGCCCGGCTGTCCGGCCATCCTCACGTGGTCTCGGTGCACGACGCGAACTTCACCCCGCAGGGCACGCCCTACCTGGTCATGGAGCTGTGCACGGGCGGCTCGCTGGCCGACGTGGTGCAGCGCGAAGGGCCGCTGCCCGCGGCGAGGGTGCGCGAGTTGGGCGTGCAGCTGGCGGACGCGTTGGCCGCCGCGCACGCGGAAGGCGTGCTGCACCGGGACATCAAGCCGGGCAACATCCTGCTGGACCGCTACGGCACGGTGAAGCTGGCCGATTTCGGGTTGGCGGCGTTGCTGGACGCCGAGGGGTCGAGCACGGTCACGCGGGACGCGTTGAGCCCCAGCTACGCGCCGCCGGAGGCGTTCGCGATGGCTCCGCCGACGCCGGCGGCGGACGTGTACTCCCTGGCGGCGACGCTGTACGACCTGCTGGCGGGCAAGCCGCCGCGACCGGTGCCGTGGCCCGTGGAGTCGTTCGACCAGTTGGGGCACGTGCTGCGGGCCCCGGTGCCGTGGGTGCCCGGGGTGCCGCAGGGGATGCACGAGGCGCTGGTGCGGGCGTTGGAGCCCGAGGTCGGTCGTCGGACGCCCGCGGCGGCCCGGTTGCGCGACGAGTTGCGTCGGGTGGCGGAGGCGTCGGTCCCGTCGCAGGTCTCCCGGCCGGCGGCGGAGTCACCGGCCTGGGGGTCGCCGCCGCTGGCCGGGTTGCCGCCCCGGGACTCGCGGCCGGTGGCGGGCGCGTCGCCTCGGGTGTCGCCGCCGTTGGCGGGGTCCGGTTACGTCCGGCCGCCTGCCAAGAAGCCCTGGCCGTTGGTGATCAGCGCCGCGGTGCTGGCGACGCTGGTGGCCGTGGGCACGTGGTGGTGGGCGTCCAAGTCCACCGCCACCTCCACCACGTCGACGCTCGACGCGGAGTCCACCGCCGGGAGCTCGAGCAAGACCCTCCCGCCGCCCAACCTGAAGGAGTGCGCGACCGGTTACTGCGTCGCCGAACCGACCTGCTACCGCGGCATCGTGTCCGTCGGTGGCAAGGCGGCCAGTGCGCGCAAGGTCGGGAACTGCTCGGAGGAGCACTTCTGGGAGGCGTTCGCGGGCGGGTGGCTGTCCGGGCCGGTCCCGGACGTCGACAACGACGAGCTGGCCAAGGCGCCCGAGGTGGCGAGCGTCTGCACGGCCGAGGTGATGGCGGCCAACACCCGGCCGAGCGTCGACACCTCGGGCTGGAGGTTCACGGCGGTGGGTTTCACGGACGGCGACCTGACCTACTTCCACTGCCTGGCCGCGCCGTCCGCGGGCGGCGAGACGACGACCAGCGCGTTCGGCGGGTCCTGACGCGGTTCGGGCTTGAGCGTGAAGATCAGCATCACGAGGGCCACCAGCGCGAGGAGCGCGGCGATCGGGGCGAGCGGGACGAGTCCGACCCAGCTGATCACCACGCCGCCCAGCACGCCGGACAGACCCACGCCGAGGTAGATCGCGGAGGCGTTGAGCGACAGCAGCAGGCCGCTGTTGGCGGGTGCGAGCTCGATCAGCCAGCTCTGGATGGGCGGGTTCGCCGACCACGTGAGCGCGCCCCAGACGAAGAGGGCGACGGCGGCCGACACCGGGGTCGTCGCGGTGAGGGGCAACGTCGCCAGCACGACGGTGAAGCAGCTGAAGAGGGCGACGAGCAGCTTGCGGGTGTCGAAGCGGTCCGTGAGGCGGCCGGCGCCCCAGTTGCCGAGCACGGAGCCCAGGCCGTAGGCGACGAGCAGGATGCCGATCGTGGCGCCCTCCACGTCCGCGGTCTCGGCCAGCAGGGGCGCGATGTAGTTGAAGACGCTGAACACGGCCAGGCACGCGAGCACGGTCAGGCCGAGGACCATCAGCACGCGGCGGTCGGCGGCGGGTGCGAAGCGCTGCCGCAGGCCGACGGCGGGCGGGGCGTCGACGCGGGGCAGCCAGAGGCGCACGGCGATCGCGGCGAGCACCGAGACGACCGCGATCAGCGCGAACACGCCCTGGTAGCCGAGGGGTCCGCCGAGCAGGTTGCCCGCGGGCACGCCGAGGGCGAGCGAGAACGACAGGCCGCCGAAGACCAGGGCCACGGCTCGGCCGCGGTGTTCCGGTGGGGTCAGCACGGTGGCGACGAGCGTCGCGGCGGGTGTGTAGACGGCCGCGCCGAGCGCGCTGATCACGCGGGCGACCATGAGCAGCGGGTAGTTCGGGGCGAGCGCGGCCAGGAGGTTGCCGAAGGCCGCGACGCCGAGGGCCACGACGAGCAACGTGCGGCGCTCCCACCGTCCGGTGAGGACGGCGAGGAGGGGTGACGAGACCGCGTAGGCGATCGCGAACGCGGTGAGCAGCTGTCCCGCGGTGGCGTGCGAGACGTCCAGCTCCTCGCTCACGGCCGGCAGCACGCCGGAGACGATGTACCCGCTCGTGCCGATGGCGAACGCCCCGGCGGCGAGGAGGTAGGTGCGTGCCGACATGTGTGATCCCCCAGTCGAGTGCGTTCCGGCGGGGATCGTACTACGACGTTCATCGAAGTTTGATGGGACTCGTAGTATGGGCGTTGTGACGGTTGTGCTCCCCCACCCGGATCGGGACGAGATCCGGATAGCGTCGGTGCTGCACGCGCTGGCCGATCCGGTGCGGCTCCGGATCGTGCGCGAGTTGGCGACGCACGAGGAGGGCATTTCGTGCGGTGTGCTGCCGCTGGGGGTGACGGCGTCGACGCTCACCCACCACGTGCGGACGTTGCGGGAGGCGGGTGTGGTGCGCGTCCGACCGCAGGGGACTTCGCGGATCAGCTCGTTGCGCCGGGAGGATCTGGATGCGCTGTTCCCGGGGCTGCTCGACGGTGTGCTGGCGGCACGCCGGTGAGCGGGGCGAACGACTGGGAGTGGGTCCGGGTGCTCGCCCAGGGGCGGGTGTACGACGAGGAGCGGCCCGCCGCGAACCGGCTGGCGTGGGCGGCAGTGGCGTTGGCGGCCTCGCACGGTGGTGAGCGGAGCGGGGTGCGGCGGGCTCGGGCGGTGGCGGACCGGTTCGCGTTGCGGGCCCGGGTGGTGCGGTCGCTGGGTGTCCGGGCGGCGGATCCGGACGCGTTGGCGGCGGACGTGCTGGCCGAGGTGACGGCCGAGGACGGGTTGTCCGGGAGGTACGAGAAGGCGGTGGCGCAGGCGGTCGGGCCGGTCGTGTCGCAGGTGCGGGACGACGGGTTGCGGGAACGGGTGCAGGGGTGGGTGTCGGCGCGGTCGTAGTCCGGTAATTGGGTTGCGACGGTTCCTAGGGTGAACAACCGTGCGCGCTTACGTCTTTCTAGCGCTGGCCGGATTCCGCAGATACTCCACCTACCGACAGGCGATGGTCGCCGGAATGGCGACGAACGTCGTATTCGGCCTGCTCAGGATGGCCGTGCTGGTCGCAGCGGTCACGCAGGGACCCATCGCGGGCTATGACGTCGCGGCCACGGCGACTTACGTGTGGCTCGGCCAAGGATTGATGGCCGTGGTCGTCCTGTGGGGCGACAAGCACCTCGCCGATCGGGTGCGCAGCGGTGACGTGGTGGTCGACCTCTATCGACCATGGCACTTGCAGCTCGCCCTGTTCGCCGAGGACGTGGGGCGCGCGGGGTACGCCGTGGCCGTCCGGCTCGCCCCGCCGGTGGCGTTCGGGGCGTTGCTCTTCCCCTTCCGGTGGCCTTCGGCCGGCACGTTGCCGGTGTTCGCGGTCAGCGTGGCGCTGGCGGTGACCGTCAGCTTCGGCCTGCGGTTCCTGCTCAACGCGACCACGTTCTGGCTGCTGGACAACCGCGGCGTCCAAGCTCTCTACACGGCGCTCACCTGGCTGTTGTGCGGGCTGGCCGTGCCGCTCGCGTTCTTCCCGGAGTGGGCGCTGCCGATCGTGTGGTCGACGCCGTTCGCGGCCATGCTGCAGGCGCCGATCGACATCTTCCTCGAACGCGGGTCGCCGTGGCCTTTCCTCGCGGGGCAGGCGTTCTGGGCCGTCACCGCGCTGGCCGCGGGTCACCTGGTGCTGACGCGGGCGGTGCGGAAGGTGGTGGTCCAGGGTGGCTGAGAGCGTGTACGTGAAGCTCGTCGGCGCGCGGTTGCGCGGCCAGATGTCCTATCGCGCTTCGTTCCTCATGCAGTGCCTCGCGCAGGCGATCAACCAGCTCGCCGAGTTGGCCATCATCCTGGTGCTGTTCAACCGGGTGAGCGCGCTGGGCGGGTTCTCGGTCTCGGAAGTCGTGCTGATGTACGCGATCGCGGGCACGGCGTTCGGGATCGCCGACATGGTGGCGGGGCAGTTGGACGAACTGCCCGCTTACATCCGCACGGGGACGTTCGACGTGCTGCTGTTGCGCCCCTTGGGCACGTTGGCGCAGATGATGGCGTCCGACCTGCACCTGCGGAAGGTCGGGCGCATCGTCGCCGGCGTCGGGGCGCTGGTCTACGCCTTGAGCCACAACGACATCGCGTGGTCGGCGTGGACCGCCGGACTGGTCGTCCTGGCGCCGATCAGCGGCGCGGTGATCTTCTCCTCGATCTGGGTGGCGGCCAACGCCGTGTGCTTCTGGGTCGTGGACGGCCAGGAGCTGGCCAACACGGTCACGTACGGCAGCAACGCCTTCACCTCCTACCCCGCCACGGTCTACGGGCCTTGGCTGCGGCGGTTCTTCGCGTTCGTCATCCCCGGCGCGTTCGTCGCCTACTACCCCGCCCTCGCCCTGCTGGACCGACCGGACCCGTTGGGCGGGCCCGCCCTGCTGGGGTGGATCTCGCCGTTGGTCGCGGGCGCGGCGGCGGTCGTGGCCGGTCTGGTGTGGCGGACGGCCGTTCGGCACTACCGAGGGACTGGATCATGATCGAAGTGCGCGACCTGCGTCGCGAGTTCACGGTCACCACCAAGGTCGGACGATTCCGGCGGGAGAAGCGGGTGGTGCGGGCGGTCGACGCCGTCGCGTTCGACGTGGCGGCGGGCGAGGCCGTCGGGTACGTCGGACCCAACGGGGCGGGCAAGTCGACCACCATCAAGGTGCTGACCGGGATCCTGGTGCCCACGTCCGGTCACGTCCGGGTGTGCGGGGTCGAACCGTCGCGGGGCAGGCGGGAGCTGGCCCGGCGGATCGGCGTGGTGTTCGGCCAGCGCAGCCAGCTGTGGTGGGACCTGCCCTTGCGGGACAGCTTCGAGTTGTTGCGGGCGATCTACCGGGTGCCGCGGGACGACTACCGGAATCGGTTGCGGGAGTGCGTCGAGCTGCTGGAGCTCGGGCCTTTCCTGGACACGCCGGTCCGGCAGTTGTCGCTCGGTCAGCGGATGCGGGGCGAGGTCACGGCGTCTTTGTTGCACGGGCCGGAATTGCTGGTCCTGGACGAGCCGACGATCGGGCTGGACCTGGAGTCCAAGGAGCGGCTCCGGGAATTCCTCGCCGATCTGAACACGCACCGGGGAACCACCCTGCTGCTCACCACGCACGATCTGGACGACATCGAACGGCTCTGCCCCAGGTTGGTCGTGATCGACCGGGGCACGGTGCTCGCGGACGGCGCGCTGGACGAGCTGCGCGCCGAGGTCGCGCCGGAGCGGGTGCTGGTGGTCGACCTGGAGAAGCCCAGCGGTGAGCTGGCCGGGCTGCACGGCGTGACGTCGAGCCGGATCGACCTGAACGGTTTGCGACACCACCTCACGTTCCGCCGGGCCGACACCACGGCGGCGGCGCTGATCTCGGCCGTGGCCGCCCGGGCGGAAGTGCACGACCTGGTGGTTGTCGAGCCGGAAATCGACGACGTGGTGCGTCGGCTGTACGCGCGTCGGTAGAGTCGGACGAAACGGTCAACGTAGAACGGGAGCACCCTCATGCGCGCAGGTCGTCCGGTAGCCACCCTCTTGCTGGCAATGGGACTCGCCGCCGCGGTCTCGGGCTGCGAGGCCGTGCAGCAGGCCTCGGACACCGCCAACCAGGTCGGCGCCGCCGCGGACAAGGCGCAGCTGTGCATCGACGCGCTCAAGCTGGCCGGCTTCACGCCCGACGCCACCGACCCGCAGAAGGCGCTGGAGGAGACCCAGAAGAAGGCCGAGGAGCTGAACGCGCTCGCCGCCAAGGCAGGCGACACGACGCTGCAGGACGCCATCACCGGCGTCTCCGACACCATGGGCAAGGTGACGCTGGAGGACCTGAACCCGGCCAACATCGGCGCGTGGTCGCAGCAGAAGCTGGACCAGGTGGCGAAGCTGTCCAACGCCTGCGCCTGAGCGGAAACGTCAGGCTGTCGGTACCTTCGGAACAGTCCTACGCTGTGACGCACCGGAGGTGTTGCAGATGCACGCGACAGTAGGCGACCGGTTGCACATCCACAGCCGCGCGGTTGGTCTCGACGAGACGGTCGGCGAGATCCTCGAAGTGCGCGGCCCGGAGGGTGCGCCCCCGTATCGGGTCCGCTTCTCCGACGGCCACGAAGGGCTGGTCTACCCCGGCCCCGACAGCCTGGTGGAGCCCCGGACCCCCGAATCACCCAGGATCAAGGACTCGACCTCGGCGCGGTAGAGCAGCGCCGGGTCGACCCCCATCGGCCCGAACTGGCCGGAAACCTCCAGGCTGAGCACGCCGTGCAGCCTGGTGAACGCACGCAGGCCGGTGAGCAGCACGGCGGGGGGCACGTCACCCTCGCCGCGCGCGCCCGCCCACCCCGCGAGCTGGGCGTCCAGTGTGGACGACCCGGCCGTGGCGGAGCCGTCGCGCGGCAGGACGCGGAACAGCGCGCTCATGGTGCGGTGCGCCAGGAGGATCGTGTCCTGCGGCGCGTGGTAACCCGGTAGTGGCGTGCCGAACAACAACAGGTACCGGTGCGGCTGGGTGACGCCCCACGACCGGAACCCCTCCGCGAACGCACGCACCCGATCGGGTGGTGATGCGCCGCCCGACGCCGCCACCGCCTCCTCCACCGCTTCCGCGAGGTCGTGCCACGCGTCGCGGACCAGGTCGTTGAGCAGGTCGTCGCGACCCTTGAAGTACCGGTAGAGCGCCGGACCCGTCACGCCCATGCGCTTGGCGATGGCGTTGACCGAGATGCCGGCGATCCCCTGCCCGGCCAACTGCTCCAGCGCGATGCGCTTGGCCTCGGTCTTCGTTTCCTCGCGGTACCGCTCCCGGCGGACGTTGACCACGCTGCCCTCCTTGACGCAGGCACTCTAACTTGTGTTAGAACTTCTAACAGAAGTTACGACTTGATACGAGGGGCGTCATGTCGACGGTCGTGCTGGGTGCGGGGCGGGGGATCGGGTGGGAGGTCGCCCGACAGTTGGTGGAGGACGGCCGCGAGGTGCGGGCTGTCACTCGTTCAGGTGGAGTTCCGGAGGGCGCGCAGGACGTGCGGGCCGACCTCATGGACCGGGCGTCGACGGTCGAGGCCGTGCGGGGCGCCTCGGTCGTCCACCTGGCGGCGAACGTGCTGTACTCGGACTGGGTCGAGATGTTGCCGACGATGGTCGAGAACACGATCGCGGCGGCCGAGTCCGCGGGCGCGAAGATCGTCTACACGGACAACCTGTACGCGTTCGGGCCGGTGTCGGGGCCCATCCGGGAGGACACGCCGGAACGGCCGGCAGGCGTGAAGGAGAAGCTGCGCAGCGAGCCCGGCAAGCGCTTGCGGGCGGCTTCCGTGCCGGTCACGACGTGCCGGTCGTCGGACTACCACGGGCGGGGCGGCACGGGTTCGCTGCCCGGTGAGCTGCTGATCAAGCCGATGGCGGCGGGCAGGGCGGGCATGTGGTTCTGGCCGCTGGACCTGCCGCACACGTTCGCCTACCTGCGCGACACGGCGCGGGCGCAGATCGTGCTCGGCGACGACGAGCGGGCCGACGGGAAGCTCTGGCTCACGCCGGCGGCGGAGACGTTGACCGTTCGGGAGTTCGCGGCGTTGACCGGGCGGGTGCTCGGCAACGCGCGCAAGCCGGTGCGGCTGCCCGCGTTCTCGGTCGCGGTGGGTTCGCTGTTCGACAAGCGGCTGCGGGGCTCGGGCGAGATGGACCACCAGCGCACCGCGCCGTGGGTGGTGGACCACTCCGCGTTCGAGGCCACCTTCGGGCCGTTGCCCGTCACGCCGCACGAGCAGGCGATCGAGGACACCGCGCGCTGGTACCGGGGTTGAGCGGAACGGCAACCTGGGAACGGTCTCAGCCCAGGATCGTGGTGATCAGGTCGTCGGCGAGGGCGGGCGTGGCGGCGGCGACGCCCGACCAGCGGCGGGACAGGTCGAGGTCGAAGGTCAGCGGCCGGCCCCGCACGTCGAGCAGCGCTCCCCCGGCGGCGGGCACGGTGACGAGGGCGGCGATCAGGTCCATCAGGCGGTGGGTGTCCGAGCCGGGGTCGGCGAACGCGTCCACCGCGCCCTCGGCCACCAGGACCGCTTCCAGGCACGTGGTGGCGAGGATGCGGACGCGGTCGGCTCGGTCGGCCACGCGCATCCAGGCGTCCTCGGTGCCGCGCTTGGGTCGCATCATGCAGATCGATGCGCCGTTGAGGGTGGTGCGGCCGGTGGTGCGGTAGGGCGTCGGCCTGCCCGCGTGCGCCGACCAGGCGCGACCGGTGTCGAACCAGACGGTGAGGGCCTCGACCGGCTGGTCGTCGATCACCAGGGCGCCCGCGAAGCAGGACAGCGGCACGCCCATGGCGGCGTTCGCGGAACCGTCCACCGGGTCGACCACCAGGGTGGCGGCGGAGCCGTTGTCGAGGAACCCGGCCTCTTCGGAGAGCAGGTTCGCGCCCGCCTCGGCGGCGGCCTCGGCGATCGCGGCCTCCACGATCGCGTCCACCCGCATGGTGGGCGTGCCGTCCGCGCCGTCGGCGACCTCCTCGCGCAGCTGCGCGCGGGTGAACTCGCGCCGCGCGCCGTCGTAGGCGGCCGAAGCGGCGAGCGCGGTGGCGGCGAGCGCCGGGTGCACGTCGGCGGGCAGGTTCGGGGTCGGCACGGGCCAGGTGTCCATGCCCCCAACGTGCCACGGGAGGGCCACCGGCGGCGGCCCTCCCGTGGGCTGGTGCCGCGACCGCCGGCCTTTGCCCCGTGTTCCGCCGGTCAGACGGGCGGATCGCGGTGCCGGCCCCACGTCCTCATCCTGGCCGGATGGGGGCGTGGGGCCGGTGCCGCGAGGCGCCCTGCTGAGCGCCGGAAGACGCGGTGAAGGTCGCCGGTCGCGGCACTGGGGCTCAGATCAGGCCGAGGGCCTTGACCGCGTCGCGCTCCTCGACCAGCTCGGCCACGGAGGCGTCGATGCGGGCGCGGGAGAAGTCGTCGATCTCCAGGCCCTGCACGATCGAGTACTTGCCGTCGGTCACCGTGACGGGGAACGACGAGATCAGGCCCTCCGGCACGCCGTAGGAGCCGTCCGACGGGATCGCCATCGACACCCAGTCGCCCTCGGCGGTGCCGTTGACCCAGTCGTGGACGTGGTCGATGGCCGCGTTCGCCGCCGACGCCGCCGAGGACGCGCCGCGCGCCTCGATGATCGCCGCGCCGCGCTTGGCGACGGTCGGGATGAACTCGTTCTCCAGCCAGGCCTGGTCGTTCACGGCCTCGGCCGCCACCTGGCCGTTGACCTCGGCGTGGAACAGGTCGGGGTACTGGGTGGCCGAGTGGTTGCCCCAGATGGTGAGCTTCTTGATGTCGGTGACCGACACCCCGAGCTTCTTCGCCAGCTGCGACAGCGCCCGGTTGTGGTCCAGGCGGGTCATCGCGGTGAACCGCTCGGCGGGCACGTCGGGCGCGTGCTGCTGGGCGATCAGGGCGTTGGTGTTGGCCGGGTTGCCGACGACCAGCACGCGCACGTCGTCCGCCGCGCCCGCGTTGATCGCCTCGCCCTGCGGCTTGAAGATGCCGCCGTTGGCCTCCAGCAGGTCACCGCGCTCCATGCCCTTCGTGCGCGGGCGGGCGCCGACGAGGAGCGCCACGTTGACGCCGTCGAAGGCGGTCTTGGCGTCGTCGGTGATGTCGATGCCGGACAGCAGCGGGAACGCGCAGTCGTCCAGCTCCATCGCGGTGCCCTCGGCGGCCTTGACGGCCTGCGGGATCTCCAGCAGGCGCAGGCGGACCGGGACATCGGGACCCAGGAGGTGGCCGGAGGCGATGCGGAACAGCAGTGCGTAGCCGATCTGGCCGGCCGCACCGGTGACGGTGACGTTCACGGGCGTGCGGGTCATGTGCCTTCCCGAATGTTGTGGCTTCAGTCCTCGGGCACGACCACTAGGCAGGCTGACGACCTGTCAGCGGCGGTCTCTACTCCGGGACCGCGCACCGGGCGGGTTGCCCGGCAGGTCGGAGGTTACCAACTGGGCGGCGATGACAAGGTGTGACAGTGGACATCATCGGCGAGGACTACTCCGACGCGGTCTTGTACGGGCAGGAGTGGGAAGGCAGGTCGTTCGTCCGGTGCGACTTCACCGAGGCCGACCTGCGCGGGTTGGCGACGTCGGGCTGCACGTTCACCGACTGCACGTTCGACCGGACCGACCTGGGCGAGTCCACCCACAAGGCCACCGCGTTCCGCTCCTGCCGGTTCACCCGCGCCGTGCTGGGGTCCGCCGAGTTCACGTCGTGCTCGTGGCTCGGGTCGATGTTCGTGGACTGCGCGCTGCGGCCGATCACGTTGACCGAGACCGATCTCACGCTGGCCGGGCTGTCCGGCGCCGTGCTGCGGAAGGCGTCGCTGCGCGGGTTGCGGTTGCGGGAGGCCAACCTCCAGGAGGCGGACCTCCGTGACGCGGACCTGCGTGACGCCGACCTGACCGGCGCGCGGCTGCGGGGGTGCCGGCTCGAGGGCGCGGACCTGACCGGCGCGCGGCTGGACGCCGACGGGCTCGTCCAGGCCACCCTGCGCGGTGCGCGGGTGGACCTGGACACGGCCGTCGCCTTCGCCGCGGCGCACGGGTTGCGCGTCGGCTAGTGCCGTGACCGGCACTAGTGGCCGGGGGCCTCCTGGCCCGCGACCTCGACCAGCACGCCGTCGGCGACCATGTCGTCGATCGTCTTCGGCATCAGGTAGGCCGTGCCGCCGCCGGGCTGCTCGAACCACGGCACGGCCACACCGGTCAGCACCTCGACCGGTCGGCGCAGCCGGTACACGTGGTACGGGCGGTTGACCCACGACGGCACCAGCGAGCGCTGCGGGAACGGGGTGCCCGCCGCGTAGACGAGGTTGCCCTCGCCCTCGCCGAAGCGGTCCACCTCCATGCCGGCGGGCAGCTCGATCATCGCCTTGTGCCGGAACAGGGTGAGCGGCGGTTCGCCGTTCATCGGGTTGATCGGCCACGACCGCTGGGGCTTGGGCTCCTGCGTCGACGTCGTCGCGCCCGAGGGCTGCGCCGCGCCCTGCTGCGCCTGGACCGGCGCGGGCGGTTCGACCGGCGGGCGTTGCGGTGGCGCGGGACGGCGCGGCGGCTCCTCGCGGAACCCGTTGGTCATCGGCGGGCGGGGGCGCTGCGGCGGCGGGGGCGGCAGCGGGCGCGGCGGCCGGCGGCTGGTGAGCACCAGCTTGCCGGTCAGGTACGCGGCGGCGTCCTCCAGCCGGTCGAAGCGGACCGGGTTGGTCGGTCCGTGGTCGAACCACGACACCTCCCAGTCCGGGCCCTCGGTGCGCAGCAGCCAGGCGCGGTCGGCGGGCTCGCCGAACCGGTAGGCGGCGGGCGGCACGTCGAGCTCGTCCAGCGCGCGGCGGATGGACGAGAGCTCGCGCTCCTCCTCCGGCGTGACCTGGCGCGGCTCGACGGGTGGCGGCTGGACCGGCGGCGGGGGCGGCGTCAGGCTCGGCACGGGCGCGGCGGCCGGGCTCACGTCGTCGAACGGCCGCACGGCCTCGGCGAACTCGGTCGCCTGGTCCGCGAACGGCGGCGGCACCTGTTCCACGAACTGCGGCTGGTCGGCCGGTTCGGCGTGGACCTCGCGCCCGTCGCGGCCTTCGTGGTCTTCGTGGTCGTCGCGCACGTGGTGGTCGTCGTGGTGGTCGTCGCGGTCGTCGCGGTGGTCGTCGCGGTCGTCGAAGCGGGACTCGGGCTCGTCGTGCCGGTCGTCGTGCCGGTCGTCGGCGGCCTGCTCGGCGAACAGCGGCTCGTCGGGATGGGTGAACGCCTGCTCGGCCGGTTCCTCGAACCGGGACTCGGCGCGGTCGGCGAAGCCCGGCTCCTCGGCGTGTTCCGGCGTGTAGAGGCGGGCCTGGTCGACCTCGAACTCGGCGGTGACCTCGGCCTCGTCGGCGGGGTGGCGCGCGTCGACCTCGGGCGACCGCTCCTCGGCCGGCCGCGGCTCGTGCTCGACCTGCTCGTGCTGGTGCGGGTCGTACCCGGGCTCGTGCTGCTGCTCGTACACCGGCTCGTGCGACGGCTGCTCGTACGAGGGCTGGTGCGGCGGCTGGTCGTGCGGTGCGTGCTCGTGCGGTGCGGGCTCGTGCGCGGGCTCGTCGGCGACCGCCTCGACCTCGCCGGTCTCCTCGGCGGGCCCGGTCTCCGGTTCCTCCTCGGTGAACGGGCTCCAGGTCTGGGTGTCCTTGAGCTCGGGCTGGTCGTCGTCCGCCTCGCGCTCGTAGGCGCGGGGCGCGAACAGGTCCATCCCGTCCACGTAGGACTCACGCCGGTACCGGTCGTCGATCACCGGGCCGTCCTCGTCGAACCGCACCCGGTACGGCGGGCCGTCCTGCGCGTACTCGATCACGTCCGGCTCGAGCTCGGTGAGGTTCGCGGTCCTCTCGACGTCCACCGGCCCGGCCGCCTCGGCGGGCGCCGGCTCGTCGTCCGGCAGTCCGGGCAGCGGCGCGGCCGCGGTGGCGCCCACCTCGACCGGCGGCTCGACCGGCGCGGGCGCGGGCTCGGCGACCGGCAGCTCGGTGCCCTGCGGCGCGGCGGGCGCGCCCAGGTTCGCCGCGGCGGCGACCCGGGCCTCCTCGGTCACCTCGGGCAGCACGAAGTCCAGCGCCTTGGCCCGCTCGACCAGCTCCGGCTCCGGCGGCACGCCGTAGGCGCGCAGGTAGTAGCCGACCGCGGCGGGCCAGATCCAGTGGCCGTCGGTCTGGAACGCCACCGGCACCACCGACGGCGCGTCCGGGTTGAGCACGTCCACGTCGAACCCGCGCCCGATCACCGCGACCGGCGCCCGGTCCAGGTAGCTCAGCAGCAGGGCGTGGTCGGTCTCGGCGATCGGCGGCCGGTTCACCGAGGGTCGACCGCCGGGACCCGCGCCGTCGAACACCCGGGCCGTGCGGAACGCGCGGGGCGGCGGCGGCTGGTCGACGGGCGGCGGCGGGGGTGGCGCCTGCTGGAGCCGTCGGCGCAGCCAGTCCGGCACGTTGTCGTCGGTGCGCGGGAAGAACCGCATCTCGTCCAGGTACGCCTGCGGTGGCGGTGGCGTGGTCCAGGACGGCTCGGCGCGGTCGAAGTCGAGGTTGTAGCTGGACGGGTGGTCAAGCTGGTAGCGGGCGTTGGACCAGCTGCCCCGGCCGTCCCGGTACATGCCCGCGCGCAGCCGCGAGAACAGCCCGGCCACCTCCTGGGGCGGCGACCAGGCGCGCAGGGCGCCGTCGACGGTGCGCACCTCGGCGGCCAGCTCGAAGTACCGGCCGGTCGCGCGGTACTCCGCGGTCACGTGCCGCCACTCCTCCGGCGCGGCCCGCATCAGCGTCAGGCCGATCTGCTTGACCAGCGCATCCTGCTCGGTCGGGTTCAGCGGCTTCAGCTCGGACACGTGCAACATCTTCCCCCGCGACTCCCAGTGCCCGCACGGGCCCCCGCTGAGCCGAACGGAGTAATGACGCCACGCGACCGTGCCTAGACGCCCGGTTGCGGCTGCTGGAGCGCCGCCGCGGCCACTTCGACCAGGCTCCCGTCGGCCAACAGGTCACGCACGGAGTGGGCCAGGAAGTAGCCCGTGCCGCCGCCTGCCTGCCCGAACCACGGCACCGCGACGCCCTTCAGGGCCGGCACCGGCTTCTGCACCCGGTACACGTGGTAGCGACGGTTCAGCCAATCCGGTGGCAACGATCGGTGGCCGAACACGGTCCCGGCGGCGTAGACGAGGTTGCCCGGCTCCGCGCCGAACCGGTCGAGCTCGGCCCCGACGGGGATGACCACGTTCTCGCGGTCGCGGAACAGCGACAGCGGCGGCTCGTCGGGCATGGGCTGGATGTCCGCGACCGGCAGCACCAGTGCGCCCGTGTCCGCCGCCGCACGCGTGCGGGCCAGGTCGGCCCGCCAGAGCAGCTCGGCCAGCAGCACCTTCGCCGCGTCCACCGCGTGCTCGTACACGCGCGGCCGACCGTGCGGCCCGCGGCTGGCGTCCCAGAACTGGACCTGCCAGCCGGACCGGCCGGGCGCCGGCTCGATGACGAACGCGTCGGGCTTCGGTTCGAGGATCCCGTACTCCGAGGCGTCGACCCCGAAGTGGTCCAGCCGCTCCTTGAGGTGGTCGAGCGCGCGCCGGTCGACCTCGGTGATCACGCGCGGCTCGTGCTCGGGCAGCGGCGCGCCCTCGGCCTGCCCGGTGGCGACGGCGACGGCGGCCTTCTCGGCCTCGGCGTCGACCGGCGGCACGGTGTAGCCGTTGTCCCGGATGTGCTGCACGAGCTGCGGCACCGGCGGCACGTGGTGGTTGCGCAGGTAGTACGCCACCCCGCCGGGCCACACCCACGTGCCGTCGGTGTGGAAGGACAGCGGCACGGACGGCGTCGCCTCCGGCTTGAGCGCGTCGGGACCGTAGGAGCGCGCGGCCAGCACGACCGGCGCGTTCTCCAGGTAGGCCAGCACGTCGTCCAGCTCCTGCGGGTGCACGGCCGGCCGGTCGTGCGCGGTCGGGTCCGGCCCGTCGAACAGCGGCGCGGCGAACACGGTGCTCCCGGCCGGGCCGAGGCCGGCGCGTTCACGGAGCCAGGCCGGGATCGCGTCGTCGTCGCGCGGGTAGAGCTCCAGCTCTTCGGCGTAGTGCTGCTCGGCGGGCGGGTGGGTCCAGTCCGGCTCGGCGTCCCGGTCGAACTCGGCGGAGTACGTGTCGGGGTGCACGAGGTGCAGCTTCATCGTGAACCACGTGCCGTGCCCCGGTCGCGCCATGCCGTCGCGCAGCTGCACGAAGAACGGCAGCGCCTCCGGCGGCAGTTCCCAGTCGAACGACGAGCCGTACATGGTCAGCCCGGAGACCTGCGTCTCCACGTGCCGACCCGTCATCCGGAAGTCGACGAACAGCTGCTCCCAGTCGCCGGGCAGGCGCTGCACCAGCAGGGTGGTGACGGAGCCGAGGATCGCGTTCTGGTCCTCGACGTCCAGCTGCGGCGCGGTCATGCGTTCTGCTCCTCGGTCGTCTCGCTCGCCTCGACCAGCTTGGCGCGCAGCCAGTCGGGGATGAAGGCCTCGTCGCGCGGGAAGGCCTGGAGGTCGCGGGCGAAGTCCGCGGCGGGCACGGGCGGCTCGAACCTCGGGTCGTGGTCGAAGTTGTAGGTGATGTCGATGCGGACCGGCGCGTTCACCACGCAGCGCGCGGAGAACCACGTGCCGCGGCCCGGCTGGTACAGCACCTGCCGCATCTCCTGGAACGCCGGGATCAGCCCGGCCGGCGGCATCACCTCGGGGGTGGTGCGGTCGGGCAGGTAGACCTTCAGCGTCGCGTCCTGCACCGCCACGGTCATCCGCACCAGCAGGTCGATCCGCCGGAAGCCGTCCGGAGCAGCGTCCAGCAGCATGCCGCCGATGTGCTGGAGCAGCTCGTCGTGGCGCTGCTCAGAACCCGGCCGGCCAGAGGGCTGCGTTGTGCTCATTCGGGTAGCTCCTGACGTAGATCTCGGTCGTGCCGTCGGCGAGCGTCACACGCCACCGCGTCTGGTAGGTGTGCGGGTGGCGTTGCAGCGGGTCGCGCAGGGCGAACGTGTCGATCATCTCGACCGTACCGCCGGACTTCACGAAGGCCGCGCGGTCCCGCTCCATCCGGTGCCACGTCTCGGCGGTGACGAACGCCGGGCGCTCGTTGCCCTGGTTCTGGTCGCGCTGCTGGCTCGACTGGTTCGCCGCCTCGCCGGGCCCGCCGGTCTCGTTGCCCTGGTGGTGCCCGCCGTCGGACAGCTTCTTGCCGTCCGCGTCGACCTCACCGTGGTTGCCGACGTCGAGCTGGGCGCTGCCGTCGCGGCGGATCGCGCCGCCGGACTTCAGGTCCGGCCGACCGGTCGTGGCGACCGTCTCGCCGTCGCCGTTGGTGCGACCGCGCCACGCGTCGTTGTCGGCGACCAGCACCGCGTTGGGCAGCGGGTTGTTCAGGTCCGGGCTGAACGGTCGGAACGTGTGCACGTGCGAGGCCGTGCCGTCCGGGCCGGTCTGGAACGTGCCGTAGCCCTGCTTCTTGTGGTCGTCCAGCACGAACCGGGTGCCCGGCGGCAGGTCGGCGCGGCCGGCGAACGGGTCGGCGTTGGAGAACGGCCTGGTCACGGCGGCGCGCTGCTCGGGCGTCCAGCCGCTGGTGTCGCCGCTGACGACGTGCACCGAGTAGACGTAGCCGTCGTCGGTCTTGGTGCGTCGCATGGCCAGCTCGACCTCGCCGTTGGCGGGCGCGGGCCAGCTCCGGGTCGGGTTCTCGGCCTTGCCGAGGCCGTAGAAGCCGTCGGACGTCACCTGGGCGTGCGACGGCGCCTGGGTGATCTCGGCGTTGACCCGGCTGCGCTGGCCCGAGTAGGTGTCCTCGAAGACCACGTGGCCCGACCCGTCGGTGAGGAACCGGCCGCGGCGCTGGCCGTGCTCGTCGGTGACGAGGTACTCGGTGCTGGGGTCGTGCACCTGGCCGGGCCTGCTGAACGGCTCGCCCTGCCGGAGGTCGGTGACCGGGGCCTGCCTGGTCGTGGTCGGCTCGGTGCGCTCGACCGCGTGCTGCGGGTGGCCCTCGGCGTTGGTGGTGAACTCCTGGTGCAGGGGGCCGCGGTCGATGTTGTAGTTCGTGCCCTGCGAGGTGTGCTGGACCTCGGGGTTGCGGACGTCGGTGGACAGGTAGTCGGGCGCGGCCACCCACCTCGGCTTGCCGTCCGCGTCGGTCTGGACCGTGCCGCGGTACGTGCCCTCGGTGTCGTGGACCTCCATCCGCGTGTTCGGCGGGAGGTCGGTGCGCGCGGTGAACGCCTCGTCCGGTCTCGGCGACAGCGGGTGGTCGCGGTCGATCACCTGGCGGCCGTTGGCGGGCTCGGGGATCGGTTCGATGATCACCGCGCGGTCGATCGTGACGACCCGGTCGCCGATCTTGATCGTGTCCTGGGTGGTCCGGCGGGTGCCGTCGGCGTCGGCCACGAACACGTCGTGCCGGTGGCCGAGCTCGACGCGGTAGTGGGCGTTCGGGGCGGGGTGCCGGACCTCGGGGTTGTCGCCGTGGCGGGTGTTCGGCGCGATGGCGTCGACGTGGACGTTGCCGTCGGCGTCCACGTGCACGACGGTGCGGACGGCGCCGTCCTCGCCCTGGATCGTGATCCGGGTGTCGCGCGGCAGGTCCTGGCCGCTGTGGAAGAACGACTGGTCGTCGCGCAGTTGGACGTTCTGCTCGTTGGTGGTCTCGGGCGCCGTCCACGGCTGCTGGACCTGCGGCTCGATGTCGAGGCGGCCTCGGTGCTCCTGACCGTCGGTCGCGAGGTCGCCCCTCGGCTCGTGGCCGGGCGGCATGCCGTTCTCGCCGACGGGCGCGTGCGTGCCGTCGGGCTCGAACGCGTGCCAGCCGCCGTCGGGCGGGAGCTTCGGGCCGGTGCCCGCCTCGTCGGGCGCGCTGGAGTAGACGTTGCCGTCCCGGTCGGACCAGGCCAGGTTGTCCGGTGCGATGACGCGCTGGCCGGTCTCGCGGGCGACGTGCGCGGCCAGGCTGTTCTCGCCGCCCGTGCCCGCGTCGCAGCCGACGAACATGATCGGCCGGTCGGCGAGGTCCGGGTGGTTGTTGATCAGTTCCACCAGCTCGGCGCGGGTGTAGTGCGTGTCGCCGATGCGGACGCCGTCGCCGTCGGTGTGGATGTCGAGGACGACGTGGTCGGCATTGGCCGGGATGCGGCTCGACAGGTCGCGCAGGCGGTCCTCGGTGTGCAGCGCGACGCCCGAGTCGGTGACCTGGCTGTTGCGGATCGCCTGGTCGACGCGCTGGGACACCTCGCCGATCGGGATCGGTCCCTGGTGCGCGACCGGGCCGAGGTCGGGGTTCGGGGTGAGGGTGGCGGGCGGGTCGGCCGGGGTGTAGCCGTCGAACGCGCCGTCGCGGGCGTCGGCCACCGTGACCGGGTCGGGGGTGCGGACGTTGCCGTCGCGGTCGAACGTGCCGAAGTCGGGCGGCAGCACGCGACCGTCGGCCGGCGGCACGTCGACCTCGTGCAGGACGCCCAGGTCGATCAGGCGTTGGACGCTCATCCTGCCCGTGGCCGGGTCGGCGAGGGCGGCGTCGAGGACGGGTTGGAGCTGGCGCGCGCCGCCGTTCTGGTCGAAGGCGGGCGCGACCGGGGCCAGCTCGACGGTGAGCGGGGCGTCCAGGACGTAGACGTGGTAGCCCTTGCCCAGGCTGTCCGGCATGATCGCGCGCTCGCCGAACCCGTAGGCCTGGCCGTCCGGGCGCAGCGGGGAGAGGAAGTCGCCGTTGGGGCTGCCGAACCGGTCGAGCACGGTGCCGGCGGGCAGTTCCACGACGACCCGCGGGCCGTCCGCGCCCTGGTTCGGCGGCCAGTCGATGCTGCCGTCGGGCTTGGAGTGGGCGTCGCGGAACGACTGGTAGTCGCCGTACGGGCCGTAGGGCTGGTAGGTCGGCTCGATGAGGGCGGCGGCGCGTTGGTCGTACGTGCCGACGGACTGGTCCGTGGGTCCGGTGCTCTCGTGGACGGCGACGTAGGGGCCGTCCTGGGAGAAGCCGGGGACGACGCCCGCGGGCTGGCCCCAGACGTTCTTCTGGGGGAACGGATCCGCGGCGGTACCTGCGCCGGTCTCGGTGCCGGTCGTGGTGTCGGTCTTCGGGTCGGTCTCGGCGGGCCACTCGTGGCCGGACGCCGGGGTGTGCTCGTCGCCGGGCTCGCCGACCAGGTCGCTCGGCGTCTCGGTGCTGTCGGAGCTGTCGGTGTCCGGAGTGCCCTCCGCGGCGTCGGGCGGCGTGCTGTCGGACGGCGTGCGGTCGACCGGGGCGCTGTCGGGCTTGGGCCCGTCCGTCGACGGCGCGGCGCCGTCGGTGGCCGGGGTCGGGCTGCTGGTGGCCGGCGTCGGGCTGTCGGTGCCGCGAGCGGAGGGAGCGGGCCCGTCCGTGCGGATCGGAGCCGTCGGCGGCTGAGCGGTAGCCGGCTGGGCCGAACGTGCCGCGGGTTCCGGCCCACGCGGCGCGGAAGCATCCGGTCGAGCCGGTGCGCCAGGTTGCGGACCGGCAGGCGCGGGTCCACCGGGCTGCGGGCCGAACCCGCCGGGCTGGGGGCCGAACCCACCGGGCTGCGGCGCGGGCGCGGACGTCTGCGGTGGAGCAGTGGACGCGGGCCCGCGCTGCTCGGGCATCGACCCGGGACCGGTCGCGGGCAACGGCTGAACCGGCATCCCGGTCAAGGAACTGGCACTGACGGCGTCGTTCCCGCGCCCGGTCTGATCCCGGCTGGAAGGTGAACCGGAAGATGCGGGAGGAGCGGCGGGATCGGCCACGAAGCCACTGGCCGCAGGCGCGGCAGGCCCACGCCCACCGCCGGGCGCACCGCTGGTCGGAGGCGCAACACCCCCGGCCGCACCCGCCGTCGGGGCCCCGGCCGCCGGAGTCCCAGCCGCCGGAGCCCCGGTGCCCGGAGCCGCCCCACCAGCCGCCGGACCACCACCGCCCGCCACCGGCGCGGAACCAGCAGGCGCCGAACCGGCGGGCGCGCCGCTGGAAGGCGCGGAACCCGAAGGCGCTGATCCAGGCGTAGGCCCACCCGTCGTCACCGGCCCACCAGGCGTAGATCCACCAGGCGTCGACCCACCGGACACCGACCCGCCGGGAGCAGCCCCGCCAAGCGGCATCCCACCCGCCATCACACCGCCCGCAACCGCCCCACCGGCGATCGCCCCACCAACAGGCGCACCACCCGGCACCGGCCCACCAGCAGCCGGACCACCAGGAACCCCGCCGCCAGGCACCGACCCACCAGGCATTGCGCCACCAGGCGTAGCCCCACCGGGAACCGCCCCGGGCACCGGCCCACCCGGCACTGAGCCACCAGGCATCGATCCACCCGGCGTGGCACCACCGGGCAATGCACCACCAGGCACCGATCCACCAGGCACAGCTCCGCCAGGAACCGGTCCACCAGCGGTCGCGCCACCGGGCATCGAGCCGCCGGGCGTCGCGCCACCGGGGACAGGCCCGCCGGCCGTCGGACCGCCCGGAGTCTGCCCACCGAGCGGCGTCGGACCGCCGGACGCCGTCCCGCCGAGAGCGGGCCCGCCGGGGGTCGCCCCACCGAACGACGAACCACCCGGCACAGACCCACTCGGCACAGACCCACCCAGAGCAGACCCACCCAGAGCGGGTCCACCGGGCATCGCCCCGCCCGGCCGGAGACCGGGTGCGGCGGACGCGCCCTGAGATGTCGCGGCGGGAGCGGCGCTCAACCCGTTCGGCGGACCGCCGGCCGTGCCCGGCGAGAACGCGGGACCACCGGCAGGCATCCCACCGGGCATCCGGGCGCCGGCAGCACCCGGACCCGGTGCCGAACCGGGAGCCGGACCGCCGGGCGCGCTGCTCGGGGCCGGTCCGCCGGGAGCCGTGCCGAGCCGACTGCCGATGGAGGGCCCGGTCCCACCACCACCGGGTGACGTCGGCACCGACGCGCCGCTGCGCCCACCGGGCGTCCCGGCCGGACCGTTGAAGGCCGAAGGCGTCGGAGAACCACCAGGCGAAGACCCGCCGTGATCACCGCCGACCGAAGGCGGCGCACCGACCCGAGGCCCGGGCGCGGGCGGCGCGGCCACGGACGAGGTCGCGGTCGTCCCGGCAGGCGGCCGGTTCAAGCCGTCACGGTTCACCGGCGGACCGGACGGCGAACCCCCGGGCACACCACCAGGCACACCACCGGGAACGCCGCCCGGCGTCGGCCCGAGGTTCGGCGGACCGCCGTCCGGTCCGCCGGCGTTGACCCGCGGCGGTTCGACGGAGATCCCGTCCTTCGCACCGCCGATCCCACCGGACACCGCACCGGCCGACGCGCCCATCAGCACGTCCCGCGCCGAGATGTCCTGCCCCATCACGGCCGCCGTGCCCACCGTGGACACCGCACCCTCGACCGCGCCACGCGTCGCGCCGACCGCCACCTGCCCGGCCAGCCCACCACCCTCGAACTTCAGCCCGCCCGACACACCGCCGACCAGCCCGGACACCGCGCCCGAGACCGCCGCCTCGGTGGTCTTGCCCCAGTCCCACGACTCACGGTCCCCGCGCGCCACCTGGATCGCCTGGATGGCCGCGTCGATGCCGACCGAGATCGCGACCTCCTTGAGGATCGCGATGATCAACTGCCGGAACGTGAACTGCACGATCAGCCTCGTCGCCTGCTGCGCGATCGGGATGCCGGCGGTCGTCGCGCCGAACGTGCCGAACGCCGCCGCGATCAGCGCGGCGATCTCGATCGCCAGCGCGATCAGCGACGCGATGATCGACAGCTTGGTGTACTCCACCTCCAGCGCGGTGTTGTCGCAGCTGTCCGCCAACTGCTCGCAGATCTTCTGCAGCTTCGGCAGGTAGGAGTCGTCACCCTCGGAGAACTTCTTCCAGTACTCCTCGAACGCCTTGACGGCCTCACCGGTCTGGCTCGCGTACACGGTGGACGCCGCGCCGTTGCCCTCGTCGATGACCGCCTTCACGCCTTGCGCGGCCGTGCGGTAGGCGTCGGCCATCCGCCGAAGCGCCGTCTCGTCACCCTCCGGCCAGCTCTGCCCGACCACGATCGGGAAGAGCCAGGTGACCTCGCCCGGGATCTCGATGCCCACCGCAGTGCCCCTCAGTAAGTCCGGGAGATCCCGGTCGCGTTGCCCTGGTCGGAACCCTCGTAGGCATCGGCGGTCTGCTCCACGCCGGTGCGGATGTCGGCAAGGGCCGTGGCGAGGTTGCCGAAGGCCTCCAACGTCGCCTGCGAATTCGGCACGTACTCCTTGGCGAACGCCTGCCCGGACTCGTCACCACCCCAGCACTGGCCCTCGGCCTGCAACGCCGAGCTCAACGCCTGCAGCACGCCGCCCAGCGAATCACCCGCCGCTCCGAACTGGCCCGCGCCTCGGCGGAGGCCGGACACGCTGACGTCGAACCCGCTCACCAGCCACTCCTGTCCATGAAGCTGTCGCCGTCGTCATCGTCGGACCGCGGCGCGGGACGACGCGGCTGCGTCGACGGCTGCGGCACGACGGGCGGCTGGGGGATGAGGTCGGCCAGTGACGGCACGCCGGGCAGCATCTCCGACAGGTCGATGCTCGGACCTCCCCGCGCGGGCGCCAGCACCTCGTTCAGCTCGGTCCTGGCCTTGGCCACGGCCTGCTGCACGGTCTCGGCGGTGAGCCGGGCCAGCTTGTCGGGCGTGGTGCGCTCGAACGCGTTGGCGGAGAACTCCAGGGACGTCAACGCGCCGGCGGAGTCGACGGTGGCGCGCACGGAGCCGTCCTTGGACACCGCGGTCGCCGTGATCGCCATGGCCTGCGCCTGCGTCTCGCGCAGCTCATCGGTCTTCTTCCTCAGTTCGGCCAGGAGGGAGTCGACCTGCTCGCGCATGGCCGCGTTCCGCGCCTCCAACTCGGCACGTCGTCCTGTCGGATCGGTCACAGCGGTCCCCTCGTGAGCGCTCTCCAGAGGTGCTGACGCTAACCGAGGCCCCCGGGTTCCCGCGGATATTCGGCGGTGGGTTGTCGGTGGGTGCGGGCAGAGTGTCACCGTGCTCCGTCCGTACCGGGAACTCGCCGCCGTGCCCCACTTGCCGTGGCTGCTGGTGTGGTCGGTGATCGGCCGCATCCACCTGCCGGGCACGCCGCTGGCGGTGTCGTTCCTGATAGCCGGGTGGACCGGGTCGTACGCCCTGGCAGGCGTGGTCGGCGGGGCGTTGACGTTGGGCATGGGTGTGGCAGGTCCGTTGCGGGGTCGTGCGGCGGACCGGAGCCCGGCCGGGCGGCTGCTGCTGGTGACTTCGGCGGGCTACGGCGTCGGCATCGCGGTGCTCGGTGTGCTGCCCGCCGTCATGCCCGGCGGGATGTGGCCGTTGGCGGTGGTGGCGGCGTTCCTGACCGGGCTGTCCACGCCACCGGTGACGGCGATGAGCCGGGCGAGCTTCCCGCGGCTGGCGACGGGGCCCGCGCAGTCGGCGGTGTTCACCGTCGAGGCGTCCATGCAGGAGGTCATGTACATCGTCGGTCCGGCGCTGGCGGCGACCGTGGTGGCGGTGTGGAACGCGCAGGTCGCGCTGTGGTTGTGCGGCGCGCTCGCGGTGCTCGGCGCGCTCGGCTTCGGCGGGGCGCTGCGGCGGGCGGGGCTGGACCGGCCGGTGGCGCGTGAGGCCGCGCGCGGTGGGCCGACGTTGCTGCGCGACGGTTCGCTGGCGTTGGCGCTGCTGACCGCGCTGTTCCTGGTGGCCTCGCTGGTGGTGATCGACATGGTGATCATCGCGTGGGCACGTGACCTGGGCAGACCCGCGATGGCCGGTGTGCTGACGGCCGTGTGGGGCGTGGGGTCCGTGGTCGGCGGGTTGATCGCGGGAGGGCTCGTCGGGCAGGCCCGGTTCACGAGACGGATGCTGTTGATGGCGCTGGGCGTCGCGCCGCTGGTGC
The DNA here is from genome assembly GCF_040639675.1 of Actinosynnema sp. NPDC023794. Lineage (NCBI taxonomy): Bacteria > Bacillati > Actinomycetota > Actinomycetes > Pseudonocardiales > Pseudonocardiaceae > Actinosynnema > Actinosynnema sp. NPDC023794. Next base: position 86,243 of record NZ_JBFAFR010000006.1, read on the forward strand.
TGGTGCTGCCGCCGGTGATGGACCCGTCGTCGGCGTGGTTGATCGGTGCGGTGCTGGGGGTGGGCGGCATGGCGATCGCGCCCGCCATCGCGGCCAACAACCAGCGGATCAGCGGGCTCGCGCCGGACGACCGCAAGGCCGAGGCGTTCGGCTGGATGGGCACGTTCACCACGGCGGGCTCGGCGTTGGCGCTGCCGGTGGCAGGGTCGTTGCTGGACCACTTCGGTCCGGCCGCGGCGGCCGGTGCGAGCACGGTGGCGGCGCTGGTCGGGGCGTTCCTGGCGAGCCGGGTGCGCGAGCGGGAGGACGTGCCGGTTGGGTGACCGGGTTCGGCTTGTGGGTGCGCTGCTCGCGTTCGTCGGCGGGGCGTTCCTGGCTGTTCAGGGGCGGTTGAACGGCGAGTTGGGGCACGTGTTCGGCGACGGGTTCCTGGCCGCGCTGGTGTCGTTCGGCGGCGGGTTCGCGTTGTTGCTGCTGGGCGTGCCGACGACGGCGGCCGGGCGGGCGGCGCTGGGTCGGCTGTGGTCGTCGCTGCGGGACGGGCGGATCCGCTGGTGGCAGTGCGTCGGCGGGGCGTGCGGGGCGTTCTTCGTGGCCACGCAGGGGTTGACGGTCGCGGCGCTCGGGGTGGCGGTGTTCACCGTGGCGGCGGTGGGCGCGCAGGCGGTGAGCAGCCTGCTGGTGGACCGGGCGGGCATCGGTCCGGCCGGACGGGTGGCGTTGACCTGGCCGCGCGTGGTCGGTGCGGCGTTGGCGGTGGTGGCGGTCGCGGTGGCCGTGTCGGACGAGGCCGGTGACGCGTCGGCGTTGTGGTTGGCGCTGCTGCCCGCGCTGGGCGGGTTCGGGCTCGGCTGGCAGCAGGCGGTGAACGGGCTGGTGCGCGAGGCGGCGCGGAGCACGCGCGTGACCACGTTGGTCAACTTCGGCACCGGGACGGCGGTGCTCCTCGTCGTGTGCGCGGTCGACGTGGCGGTGCGCGGGCTGCCCACCGCCGCGCCGAGCGAGCCGTGGTTCTACGCGGGCGGGGCGCTCGGGGTCTGCACCATCGGCTCGGCGGTGCTGGCGGTGCGGTGGCTGGGCGTGCTGCTGGTCGGGCTGTGCCAGGTCGCCGGACAGCTCGTCGGCGCGCTCGCGGTGGACGTCATCGCTCCCGCCGCAGGTGAGGAGGTGTCCGTGCTCGCGCTGGTCGGCACGGCGTTGACGCTGCTCGCGGTGGTGGTCGCCGCGTTGCCCGGTCGGCGGTGATGAGAGGATGAGGCACGTGACTGCGACGATCCTCAACGGCAGGGCCACCCGGGACGCGATCTTCGAAGACCTGCGGGCGCGGGTCGGCGCGTTGCGCGAGCGGGGGGTGACACCGGGGCTGGCCACCGTGCTGGTCGGTGACGACCCGGGCTCGCACTCGTACGTCCGGGGCAAGCACCTGGCGTGCGAGAAGGTCGGCATCACGTCGATCCGCCGCGACCTGCCCGCGGACACCACGCAGGCGCAGCTCGAAGAGGTCATCGACGAGCTGAACGCCGACCCGGCGTGCACCGCGTACATCGTGCAGTTGCCGCTGCCCAAGCACCTCGACCCGAACCCGATCCTGGAGCGCATCGACCCGCGCAAGGACGGCGACGGCCTGCACCCCGTCAACCTGGGCAAGCTGGTGCTCGGTGACGAGGCCCCGCTGCCGGCGACGCCGCGCGGGGTGGTGGAGCTCCTGCGCCGGTACGACGTGCCGCTGTCGGGTGCGAACGTCACCGTCGTCGGTCGCGGTGTGACGGTCGGCCGCCCGATCGGGCTGCTGCTGACCAGGCGTTCGGAGAACGCCACGGTGACGTTGTGCCACACCGGCACCAAGGACCTGGCCGCCGAGGTGCGGCGGGCGGACATCGTCGTCGCGGGCGCCGGCAGCCCCGGCCTGATCACCGCGGACATGGTGAAGCCCGGCGCGGCCGTGGTCGACGTCGGCATCACCCGTACCGAGGCCGGTCTGGTGGGCGACGTTCACCCGTCCGTGGCCGAGGTGGCGGGTTTCCTCGCGCCGATCCCGGGTGGCGCGGGTCCGATGACCATTGCGATGCTGCTGACCAACACGGTCGAAGCGGCCGAGCGCACGGCCTGAGGCGGGAAGCGGTGGAGTTGTTGCCGGAGCAGCGCTGGCGGTCCGCGGCGGGCAAGCACCTGCCGTTCGCGCTGGTGCTCGTGGTCGTCGGGCTCGGTCTCGTGCGGATCATCCAGTACCACTGGCGGCAGGGCGCGGTGCTGATCGGCGTCGCGCTGCTGGTCGCGGCTCTCCTGCGGGTGTTGGTGACCGACGAACAGGCGGGGCTGATCGCGATCCGGGGGCGGAGCGTGGACGCGCTGCTGTACTCGGGGTTGGGTTTCGCGGTGATCTTCGTGGCGATGACCATCATCGGTGGCCCGTTGGACCGGTGACCGGGGTGTGGGGCCCGCTCGGTCAGGTTCGCTCGACCAGCGCTGTGATCAGTTCCGTCATCTCCTCTTGCGGCAGCACGTCGGGCAGGGTCAGGTGCTCCACCATCAGCCCGCTCATCGCCAGGTAGAGCGACACCGCCGTGGTGCGGTCGCCGGGTAGGCCCGCGTCCAGGTGGAAGCGGACGTTCTGCTCCAGGTTCTCGCTGATCGTCTTGGTCAGCGCGGCCTGGAGCTCGGGGCGTCTGGTGGCCTCCAGTCTCAGCTCCAGCAGGGCCAGGTAGCCCGTGCGGTCGACCTGGAGGCGTTCCAGCAGTTCCTGCAGCAGGCGAACCACGAGGCTCTTGTCCGGTGGCGCGTCCATCGTCCTGGCCAGCCGCTGCGCGTCCGGCGTGAGCCGGACGTGGATGTGCTCGCCGACCTGCCGCAGCAGGTCGTCACGGCTGGTGAAGTAGTTCGACGCGGTGCCGTTGGGCACCCCCGCCTCCTGGTCGACGGCGCGGAACGTCAGACCTCGCGCGCCCTCGCGCGCCAACACCTCGACCGCCGCGTCGACCAGCGCCATTCGCCTGTTCGGATTACGAACCACGATTCCTCCTTGACAACCACTCCGGCCATAGTACTACAGTCGGAGCACTACGGGCGGAGTGGTTGCCGGTCTTCCGTGCCGAACCCGAGACCCGAGACCTCCGGAGGAATCCACCATGCGAACCCTGACCTACTTCGTCGCGACCTCGCTCGACGGCTTCATCGCCGACCCGAAGGGCGGTTTCGGAGACTTCCTGTTCGAAGGCGACCACATGACCGCCCTGGTCGAGGAGTACCCCGACACGCTGCCCGCGCAGGCCCGCGAGGCCATGGGCATCGACGCGCCCAACCAGCACTTCGACACGATCCTCATGGGTCGCGCCACCTATCAGGTGCCGGGAGGACTACCGAGTCCCTACCCACATCTGCGGCAATACGTGGTGTCGACACGGCTGAGCACCACGCCCGAGGACGTGCAGGTGGTGGCGGATCCGCCGGCCAAGGTCCGTGAGCTGAAGGAAGAGCCGGACGGCCTGGGCATCTGGCTGTGCGGAGGAGGCAGGCTGGCCGCCGCCCTGCTGCCAGAGATCGACGAACTGGTGCTCAAGATCCACCCGATCGTGTTGGGCAAGGGCATCCCCCTGTTCGCGGGCGACTTCCCCACCGCCCGCTTCGCGAAGGCGTCGACCAGAATCTTCGACTCGGGCGTCGTCTTTGCCTCCTACGCCAAGGCGGACGGCGTATGACCCGCGTGGGAGATTCCGTTTGATGCCCGCTCAGGTTCGGCCCGAAGTTGTTGGCCGAGCGCCTGGCCTGTCTTGATCTTGTGACGCGAGGGGTGGGCACCGTTGAGGCGTGTCGGTTCGTGGGTGTCAACCGGCGGACCGGCACCGGTGGCGGCACGACCGCGTGGGCGGGACGGAGCGGGAATCGAACCGGGTTCCCGCCCCACCCGCGCGGGCGGGCCTCTCCCATCCACCGGTGTCGTCGCGATTCCTGTCCCAGGTCGATCGGCGGACCTGGCCGGTCTCGGGGTGAGGGCCATCGCCAGGCGACTCGTGCGCGATCCCTCCACGATCAGCCAGACCCGGCAGGATCGCGGCGAACTACGCCGCGAACTCGCTGCCGCGCTGCGCACCGGCCGCACCGTGCGCAAACCCCACCGCACCCCGACACCCGCCGGCCCCGCTTCACCGCACCGATGCCGATGATCAGCGGCCGACCCGCCGAAGTGGAGGACCGCGCCGTGCCCGGCCACGGGGAAGGCGACCTCACCACCGTCGCCGCCCGACTCAACCGCCGCCCACGCAAAACCCTCGCCTGGGACACCGCAGCCGAGTGCCTCGCCACACTCCTCACCAACACCAGTTGATCATGCGTGTCGCGACGACCGCTGGAATCCAGATTGCGGGCGGGCAGGGGCGGGGGATGTGGGCGGCGGGGATTGGCTGGGTGGTGGCGAGGGTTAGCGGAAGTCTCGCGACCGTGAAGGGATGCGCAGGTCCAGCTGCTGCAAGCGTTCCGCGCGAATGCTGATCACTCCTTCGGCGGACTCGACGACGCCTCGGATCAGCAAAGCGGGGCTGGTTCGGGCGACTTTGCGGTAGCGGGCCCACAGGCCCGTGGTGCAGACGACGTTGACCATGCCGGTCTCGTCCTCGATGTTGAGGAACGTGACGCCGCCCGCGGTGCCGGGGCGTTGTCGGTGGGTCACCGCGCCGCCGATCAGCACCCTGGTGCCGTTGGGCACGGTGGCCAGGTCCGCGGTGGCCAGGGCTCCCAGCGCCGTCAGCCTGTCCCGGACGAACTCGGTGGGGAAGCTGCCCGGGGACAAGCCCATCGCCCAGACGTCGGCGACCGCCAGTTCGACCTCGTCCATGCCGGGCAGGGCCGGCGCCTCGGTGCCGACCACGGTTCCCGGCAGGCGGTCGGGCCGGATCTTCGCGACGGCTCCTGCCGACCAGAGAGCGGCTCGTCGGTCCAGCCCGAAACACCCGAAGGCGCCCGCCGTGGCCATGGCCTCCACCTGCGCCGTGGTCAGCCGGACCCGGGCGCCGAAGTCCGCCATGTCCCGGAACGGACCCGATTCCCGTTGCGAGACAACGTCTTCGGCGACCTTCTGACCGATCGTCCGGATGCCGCCCAGGCCGATGCGCACGGCCTGCTCACCGTCCACCAGCTCGAGGGTGGCGTGCGGGAGGCCGGCGTTCACATCCGGACCGAGCACGCGCACGCCGTGACGACGGGCGTCCGCGACCAACGACTGAGGGGAGTAGAAACCCATGGGCTGAGCGCGCAGCAACGCCGCGCAGAAGGCGGCCGGGTGGTAGAGCTTGAACCAGGCGCTGACGAACACGAGGTGCGCGAAGCTGAGCGCGTGGCTCTCCGGGAAGCCGAAGTTGGCGAACGCCAACAGCTTCGCGTAGATCTTCTCCGCCAGCTCGTGACCGATGCCGTTGGCCTTGGCGCCCTCGTAGAAGCGCTCACGGAGGCGTTCCATCCGGTGCGTGGAGCGCTTGGCGCCCATGGCGCGGCGCAGTTCGTCCGCCTCGGCGGGGCTGAAGTCGGCCACGTCGACGGCGATCTGCATGAGCTGCTCCTGGAACAGCGGCACGCCGAGGGTCTTCTTGAGCGCCCCCTCCAGCAGGGGGTGGTCGTAGTCCCACTGCTCCTTGCCGTTGCGCCGGCGGATGTAGGGGTGCACCGAGCCGCCCTGGATCGGGCCGGGGCGGATCAGCGCGACCTCCACCACCAGGTCGTAGAACGTCCGCGGCTTGAGCCGGGGCAGGGTCGCCATCTGGGCGCGGCTCTCCACCTGGAACACGCCGACGGAGTCGGCGCGCTGCAGCATCTCGTAGACGTCCGCGTCTTCGAGGTCGAGGTTGCCGATGTCGACCTCGACGCCCTCGTGCTCGCGCACCAGGTCGATGGCGTAGTGCAACGCCGAGAGCATGCCGAGGCCGAGCAGGTCGAACTTGACCAACCCGATGGAGGCGCAATCGTCCTTGTCCCACTGCAACACCGTGCGGTCGGTCATCCGGCCCTTCTCGACCGGGCACACCTCGCTGACCGGCCGGTCGCAGATGACCATTCCGCCGGAGTGGATGCCCAGGTGCCGAGGGAAGTTCTCCAGCTCGGCGGCCAGTTCCAGCACCGGACCGGGAATGCCGCCCTCGTCCGCTGTGGACCGCAACGGGCCCCAGCGGTCGATCTGCTTGCTCCACGCGTCCTGCTGGCCGACCGAGTAGCCGAGCGCCCGCGCCACGTCACGGATCGCCGACCGGCCGCGGTAGCTGATGACGTTGGCGACCTGTGCGGCGTGCCGCCGTCCGTACTTGCGGTAGACGTACTGGATGGCCTCCTCACGGCGGTCGGACTCGATGTCGAGGTCGATGTCGGGAGGGCCGTCGCGGGCGGGCGCCAGGAAGCGCTCGAAGAGGAGGTCGAAGCGGACCGCGTCGACGTTGGTGATGCCGAGGGCGTAGCAGACGGCGGAGTTCGCGGCCGACCCCCGGCCCTGGCAGAGGATGTCGTTGCGCCGGCAGAACGAGACGATGTCGTGCACGACGAGGAAGTAGCCGGGGAAGTTCAACTCCTCGATGATCTTCAACTCGTGCTCGATCTGCTGGTACGCCCTGGGGTTCTCGCCGATCGAGCGGTAGCGGCGGGCCGCGCCGTCGTAGGTCAGCTCACGCAGGTAGCTGTTCTCGTCGTGCCCCGCCGGCACGTCGAACGGCGGCAGTTCCGGCGCGATCAGCTTGAGGTCGAACTGGCACTGCAGGCCGAGCACCGCCGAACGGTGCACCGCACCGGGGAACCGGGCGAACCGGCGGGCCATCTCCTCCCCCGACCGCAGGCACGCCGTGCGGCCGGGCGGCAGCCAGCCCGCCATCTCGTCCAGGCTGCGCCGCGCCCGCACCGCCGCCATCGCCGCCGCCAACCGACCCCGCGCGGGCACCGCGTAGTGCACGGCGTTCGTCGCCACGGTCGGCAGCCCCAGGTCGTGGGCCATGCCCCACAGCAGGTCGTTGCGCGGCCCGTCCTCGGGGTAGCCGTGGTCGGTCAGCTCCACGAACACCCGGTCCGCCCCGTACAGGTCGACCAACCTCCGCAGCTGCGCGAACGCCGCCTCCGGCCCTTCCCGCGCCAACGCCCGCCGCACCGCGCCCTTGCGGCAGCCGGTGAGCACGACGCAGTCGTCCCGGGTGTCCGCGACCACCTCCTCCAACCGGTACACCGGCCGCCCCTTCTCGCTGCCCTCCGCGAGCTGACCGGTGGTGATCGTGCGGCACAACGCGTGGTAGCCGTCGCGGTCGGTGGCCAGCAGGAGCAGGTGCTCGCCCTCGGGGTCCGGCACGCCGTTCTGCGGCTCGGACAGCCCGAGGCTCAGCTCCGCGCCGAACACCGTGCGCACGCCGAGCTCCTTGGCTGCCTCGGCGAACCGCACCACGCCGTACATGCCGTCGTGGTCGGTCAACGCCACCCCGTCCAGCCCGAGCTGCTGCGCCGCCTCCACCAGCTCCTCCGGGTGGCTCGCGCCGTCGAGGAAGCTGAAGTTGGAGTGGCAGTGCAGCTCGACGTACGGCACGCGGGCGCGGGTCGCCCCGAGGTCGTCCACCTTGACCGCGAAGTCGGGCGGGGCCTCGTAGCGGTCGCGGTGGCGCGTCCACGCCGGGCTGTCGCCGCCGTCGGGCACCGGGGGCTTGCCCGACAGCGCGCGTTCCAGCTCCGACCACCGGACCGGCGGGTTGTTCCAGCCCATCAGCGCGAGTCGTCGAGTGCTCGCCGAGGGGACGGGATCGACGGCGCCGCCGGTGGCAGCCGTGCCGGCAGCCAGCCGAAGCTCACCACGTAGGCCGGTCCACCGCGCTGGTCCGGCACCTCACGCCGGTCCGGCACGGCGCAGTCGTCCAGCCAGTCGGCCAGGCTCCGGCGATCCTGTTCGGAGAAGTCACCGCTCATCAGTCGTACACCCCTTCCACCGCCCACTTGCCACCCGCGCGGATCAGCAGGAACGCGAGCTCCTCGCCGTCCGCCGCGGTTCCCAGCACTTGCAGTCGTGCACCGCGCATCGCGGTCTCCGCGTCCCACCAGCGCTCGTCCACCGGCCACGGCCCCGACCACGCCACGACCTGCCGCGCACGGCCGCCGTGCACGATCCGGTGTGGCCGCACGACCAGCTCGGCGTAGCCGGTGACCACGACGTCCGCGCCCGAGGAGTCCAGCAGCGCGACCGGTTCGGGTTCGGCGAACACCGTCGCGGGCGACGGCCCGGGCAGCTGCCCCGGCCACGGCTGCTCCGCGTCGGCAGCCGGGGTGCGCTCGTCGCCCCACGGCACCAGCCGCACCCGCTCGACCGGTCCACGTCCACCGCCGAGCACGGGCGTGAGCACGGCGTCCGGCCCGAGCAGGCCTTGGACGTGCACCATCGCGCGCGCCGCGCGTTCCGCCGCCTCACCCTGGTCCTGACCCGCGCCCGGCCACAGGCCCAGTTGCAGCGCGGTGGCGTCGACCACCTCTTCGGGGTCCAGGCGCAACAGGTGGATGCCTGCGGTCGGGCCGGCCCCGTCGCGGTGGGCACGGGTGAGCCAGCCGTCGAGCTGCCAGCGGACGCGGTCGGCGATGCCCTGCGGGGTGAGCGGCTCGGCGCAGCGCCACAGCCGGTGCAGCTCCTCGCCGTTCTCGGTGGTGGCCCGGATGCCGAGGCGGGTGCAGGCCAGACCGCGGTCGGCGAGGCCCGCGTGCAGGCGTTCGGCGAGGCCCTTCGCCGCGAACGCCGCCGCGTCGACCCGGTCGATCGGCGGGTCGAGTTCCCGGGTGACCGACAGCTCGGGCGGCGGACGGCGGCGTGACCTGGGACGTTCCTCCAGCCCGGCGGCCAGCCGGTGGGCCAGCACGGCGGCGCGGCCGAAGCGGGTGGCGACGTCGCGCTCGGGCACGGCGGCGAACGCGCCGAGCGTGCGCAGGCCGAGGCGGCGCAGCAGGTCGACCAGCGCGGCCCGGTCCTCCCGGCGTTCGGCGGGCTGGTCGAGCTCGTGGATGCCCAGCGGCGCGAGGAACTCCCGGGTCCGGCCCGGCGGCACGACCAGCCCGCGGTGCGCGGCCAGGGTCGACGCGAACAGCCCGTCGGCGAGCCCGACCTGCGCCTCGACCCCGGCGCGCACCGCGATGTGGTCGACCACGCGCTCGGCGGCCGGCTCGGCGGACCCGAAGTACCCGACCGGCCCTCGGGCGGCGACGACCACCAACCCCGGCCGGACCACCTCGATCCCGGGCGCGAGCTCCTCCACCGCCGCCGCGACCGGCTCGAAGAGACGGGCGTCGCGCACCTCGTCGTACTCGAAGACGGCCAGCTCGGGACACTGCCCCTGGGCCGCGCGCCGCCGCATCCCGCGTCGCACGCCTTCGGCGCGGGCGACCGCCGAACAGGCGACGACTTCACCCGACCGCATGACGGCGGCGGGGACGTGCGGCGGGAGGGAAGCCTCGGCGGAGGCCGCCACCACCGGCCAGTCAGGGCACCAGACGGCAAGCGTGTACAGGGGATTCACCTCTTCGACGGGTTCGTTCGACGGGTTGGGGACGCGCACGGCTCACACCGCCTCGACAGCGGCCGGGGAGGACGGGCCGGGCGGATCGGTGGAGGCGGGACGCGGCGGGCCGGCGGGAAGCAGCGGCGGGTTGGCGGGCGGTAGCGGTGCGTCAGTGGTCGGCGTGGGGACCAGGGACGGGCGTGCGGGTGGCTCCGCGGTGGTCCCGGGCAGCACCAGGCTCGTTCGCCGTGGCCTCGCCGCGGCGCCTCGGCCCGTCGCCTGGACGCTGACGGTCCGAGCGGTCAGGAGGCCGTGACCCGCTTCCAGCCCGGTCCACCGGCCGGAGGTCGCCGTCAGCTCCACGTCCGCACCCGGCCACGAGACCGTGAAGGGCAGCAGGACCGCTTTGCGGTGGCGGGCCCGTGCCGAGAGCTTGCGCGAAGTCGCCGCGGTGACCGGCGTGGCCAGCACGACCAGGTCGAACCCGTCCAACAGGGCCGCCACGGTCTTCTCGACCTCGCCCTGGTCCCTGCCAGGTCGAGGGACCAGGGCGAGTCGATGGACGGCCACGCCCAACTCGGCCGCCGCGAGTGCCCCACACCCCGGCAGGCCGACCACGGCCGCCCAGCATCCTTCCGCGGTCGCCGCGGCCATCAGCGCGAACAGCAACGATGTCGACCCTCGCACCGACACCGTGCTGCCCCGCCGCAGGCCACCCCACGGGAGGAGCCCTGCCAGTTCCCCGCGAACCGGCAGGGCCCGAACCGGTGCCTTGGTCAGCTCGCCCGCCGCGCCTACCCCGAGCGCGGTCAGCGTCGCCGTTGCCGACCTGGACACCAGCCCTCCTCCCACAGATCCGCGCGCACCCCTGTGCGCGGATCGCCGTGGGAAGTTCGGCGACCTGTCTGTCGAACATCTGTTCGAACGACACGGTGATCTTATCCCTAACCAGCCACCCCCTGTCAATGCCGGCAGCGTCCACGATCGGGTGGCCGGCAGACTGCTGCTCGCGACACCGACCGGCACACGGGGGGAACCGTGAACGCACCTCAGAACCCGCAGAACTGGCCCCAGCAGCCACAACCCGGCTACGGCCCACCTCAGCCGGGCCCCCAGCAACCCGGGCAGCCGGGCGGGTACGGCCAGGGCCAACCCGGGGGCTACGGACCACCCCCGCCCGGTTTCGGACCGCCCGGCCCCCAACAACCCGGTCACGGCCCGTACGGCCCCCAACCGCCGAAGAAGAGCCGGACGGGCCTGGTCGTGGGCATCGTGGTCGCCGTCGTCGTGCTGGTCCTGGGCGGTGTCGCCACCACGTTCCTGCTGGACTACTACGAGCAGCCCGGCGGCGGACCCGGCGAGCAGCCGATCGCCGAGTGCGACCTCAGCGCCGACCTCAAGTCACAGGCGCACGTCAGCAGCTTCCGCCTGGTCGAGAAACCCGCGCAGGACAAGGGCCTGAAGCGCTGGAACTGCCACTGGCAGCAGACCGAGGGCAAGGACGGCCGCAACCCGCGCAGCATGGCCTTCTACATCTACGACTACCGGGACTTCACCGACAAGTCGAACCAGAACGTCGAGCACGCGGAGAGCACCTACGACGACGCCGCCGGGTTCGCCAACGGCCTGCAGACCAAACCGGTCGAGGGCCTCGGCGACGAGGCGATGCTGATCATCGAGCCCACGCCGCGCGACTCGATCGACGTGAAGCTGATCGCCCGCCAGGACGCGGTGGTCTGGAGCATCACCTACAGCGGGCGGGACAAGGGCATCATCAGCGACTCGCCGATGCCGCTGACCGACGCGGAGGCCGTGGTCCGCAAGACGGCCGAGGAGCTGATCGCGAAGAAGTGAAACGCGGGGGCTCCCCGTCAGCCGACGAGGAGCCCCGGAGCGCTAGTGCGCGAAGTGCCGCGTGCCGGTCAGGTACACGGTCACGCCGGCCGCCTCCGCCGCCGCGATCACCTCGGCGTCACGCACCGAACCACCGGGCTGCACGACCGCGCGCACCCCGGCCTCCACCAGCACCTCCAGCCCGTCCGGGAACGGGAAGAACGCGTCCGACGCGGCCACCGCGCCCCGCGCCCGCTCACCGGCACGCGCCACCGCCAGCCGGGCCGCGTCGACCCGGTTGACCTGACCCATGCCCGCGCCGACGGTCGCGCCACCGGACGCGAGCAGGATCGCGTTCGACTTCACCGCCCGGCACGCCCGCCACGCGAACGCCAGGTCGGCCAAGCCCGCCTCGTCCAACGGCGTGCCGCACACGTGGGTCCACTTGGCCGGGTCGTCGCCCTCGGCCTCGATGGTGTCCGCCGTCTGCAACAACAACCCGCCGGACACCGCTCGCATCTCCACGCCACCGCGCTCGGGCGCCGGCGCGACCAGGATGCGCACGTTCTTCTTCCGCGTCAGCACGTCCACCGCGCCGTCGGCGTAGGAGGGCGCGATGACGACCTCGGTGAAGATCTCCGCCACCTGCTCGGCCATCTCCACGGTCACCTCGCGGTTCGCCGCGATCACGCCGCCGAACGCGCTCACCGGGTCGCACGCGTGCGCGTTGCGGTGCGCCTCGGCGATCGCGCCCGGACCGTCCACGTTGGACACCGCGATGCCGCACGGGTTGGCGTGCTTGATGATCGCCACGCACGGCAGCTCGTGGTCCCACGCCGCCCGCCACGCCGCGTCGGCGTCGACGAAGTTGTTGTAGGACATCTCCTTGCCGTGCAGCTGCTCCGCCGTCGCCAGCCCGGAACGCCCGTCGCCCTGCGTGTACAACGCGGCCCGCTGGTGCGGGTTCTCGCCGTACCGCAGCACCTGCTTGCGGTTCCACGTCGCGCCGACCCAGCCCGGGAAGCCGGAGCCCTCGTCGTCCGCCGCGACCGCGCTGCCCAGCCACGAGGCCACGGCCACGTCGTAGGACGCGGTGTGCCGGAACGCGTCCACGGCCAACCGCTGCCGGTCCGGCAGCGTGAACCCGCCGGCCTCGACCTGCTCCAGCACCCACGAGTACCGCGACGGGTCCACGACGACGGCCACGCTGGCGTGGTTCTTCGCCGACGCGCGCACCATGGCCGGGCCGCCGATGTCGATCTGCTCCACGCACTCGTCCGCCGACGCGCCGGAAGCCACCGTCTGCGTGAACGGGTACAGGTTCACCACGAGCAGGTCGAACGGCTCGATGCCCAGCTCGCGCAGCGTCTCCAGGTGCGACTCGCGCCGGGTGTCGGCGAGCAGCCCCGCGTGCACGCCGGGGTGCAGCGTCTTCACCCGACCGTCCAGCGCCTCCGGGAACCCGGTGACGTCCTCGACCGGCGTGACCGGCACGCCCGCGTCGGCCAGCGCGCGCGCCGTGCCGCCGGTGGAGACGATCTCGACTCCGGCCGCGTGCAGGCCGGTGGCCAGTTCCAGCAGCCCCGACTTGTCGGAAACCCCGATCAGGGCCCGGCGAACCGGTCGCCTCTCGGCAGGAGTGGTCACGGGATGCTCACCTTTCGTCCGTTCACGGTGCAGCCCTCGCGGGCCAGGCGGGCGACCACGTCGACCAGCAGCCGCCGCTCCACCACCTTGATGCGCTCGTGCAGGCTTTCGACGTCGTCGTCATCGGCGACGACGACCGCTTCCTGGGCCAGGATCGGCCCGGTGTCCACACCGCCGTCCACCAGGTGCACGGTCGCGCCGGTCACCTTCACGCCGTAGTCGACGGCGTCGCGGACGCCGTGCGCGCCGGGGAAGGCGGGCAGCAGCGCGGGGTGGGTGTTGACCATCCGGCCGCCGAAGCGGGCCAGGAAGGCGGGTCCGAGGATCTTCATGAAGCCGGCGGTGACCACCAGGTCGGGCTTGTGCGCCTCGACGGCGTCGGCCAGCGCGGTGTCCCACGCGTCGCGGTCGGCGTGGTCGCGGAGCTTCACCGCGAAGGAGGGGACGCCCGCGCGCTCGGCGCGGCTCAGGCCCTCGATGCCGGCGCGGTCCGCGCCGACGGCGACCACCTCGACCGGGTATCCGGGGTCTGCCGCCGCGTCCAGCAACGCCTGCAACAGGGTGCCGGAACCGGAGACGAGGACGACGACCCTGGCGGGGACGGGAAGCCGGAGTGTGGTCGCGGCGCTCAGCGTGCTCTCCTTGCTGGGGACTGTCACAGCAGCTCAAGAGCAGCCTAGGCGTTGCCTAGCGGGGCTTGTCGGCCAGGTCCTCCGGGTCGGCCTCGTCGCCCTCGTCGGGGTCGGCGTCCTCGACCAACTCCTCTTCGAGGTCGTCGTACTCGTCGAGGTCGTGGTCGAACTCTTCGTCGTCCTCTTCGCCGAGATCTTCGTCGAGCTCTTCCTCGTCGAACTCCTCGCCGTCTTCTTCCTCGTCGAACTCCTCTTCGAGCCCTTCGGCTTCCTCGTCGTACTCGGCTTCCTCGTCGTAGTCCTCTTCGTCCACGACGGCCTCCGGCTCCGGCTCGGCTTCCACCACGCGCGGCGGCCGGGGCCCGGAGAACCAGGCCACCACCGCGCCCGGCACGGTCACCCAGCCGAACGTCAGCACGGCCAGCAACCCGGCCGGGATGGTGACGGGGGTGAACACCCCACCGCCCAGCGCGCCACCGGCCACCGCCGCCAGCACCAGCGCGCCGACGCCCGCGGTGATCGCCGCGACCAGCACCGCGCGCACCCGGGCCCGCGGCGTCTCGGCCGCGTCGCGCAGCGAGAACCCGGCCACCACGCCGATCACGCCCGGCAGCACGAGCACCAGCGGCAGGTAGGACGCCTGTTCCTCGGGCAACGCGGCCAGCAGCGGCACGGCGGGCACCGGGCCGCCGACGAACTCCAGCGGGCCCACCACCGCCGCGCCGATCGAGAACCCCGAGCCCACCACGTACGACAACGCGCCGACCACCGCGTTCGGCAGGTACGCCAGGCACAGCAGCCAGATGCCGAGGACCGTGCCGATGGTGCCGCCGCTCTGGTCGAACAGGACCGCGGTGGTCGACCACGAGAACACCAGCCCGAGCGCCAGCACCAGCGCACCCGCCGCGACCAGCGCGAACAACGCCAACGCGCCCGTGCGCAGCCCGCGCCGCGCCACCGGGTCGACCCGCTCGAACACGACTTCCACCAGGCCGCAGCGCTGCGCGACGCCCGCGACGGCCGCCAGCCCGGACACCACCGCGCACCCGAAGAACGCCACCGCGGGCGTGGCCCGGACCGGACCCTCGTCACCCATCAGGAACGCGATCACGCTGCCGACCACGGCGTGCGCGCCGGCGATGCTGAACACCACCGACCGCGCCTGCAACGGCTCGAACAGCCCCAACCGGTCCGCCGCGCCCGCCGCCGCCCGGTACACCAGCAGCATCACCAACGCCGTCGGCAGCAGCGGCAGCAGGCCGAGCTGCCCGCCGTCGAAGCGCAGCGGCACGTGGTGCGCGACCAGCCAGCCCGGCGCGGCGGCGGTCAGCACACCGGTCGTCGAGAACGACGCGTGCGCGGCCGTCGAGGAGATCAGCGCCAGCAGCGCGGCGACGCCCGCGTAACCGATGACCACCGACCCGGCGGCGGTCATCGTGAGCACGCGCACGCGTTCGGCGCGGGAGAACTCGGGCGGGCGGACGGAGTCCGTCACGACACCGTGCGAGGTCGTTTGCTGCACCGACATCCTCCCACTGTCCCAGTAGCGGTGAGCCGTTCGGTCGAGACTCGCCGGACACGCGAAGAGGGGTGGCGCCCGGGTTCCGGCGCCACCCCTCTCACGACGTGCTCAGCCCTGCTGCGGGCCGCCGAACCCACCGGGGGGCGTGCCCTGGCCGGGCTGCTGGCCGGGCTGGCCGAACTGGCCGGGCTGCGGCATGTAGGACGTCGGCTGCGGCTGGCCGGGCTGCTGGACCGGCTGCTGCTGCGGCGGCGGCGCCTGCTGGCCGAACTGGCCGGACGGCGGGCCGAACTGCTGCGGCTGCTGGCCTTGCTGCGGGAACGCGCCGGACTGCGGGTTCCAGCCGCCCGGCTGGCCGTAGACGTTCGCGGGCTTCGGCTGGAGCTTCACGATGCCGGTCTCCAGCAGGAGGCTCATCACGACGGCCGCCGACAGCAGCAGCGACACGATCAGCAGCACGATCTGCATGCCCTGGACGTCGGCCTCGGTGGTGATCAGCCCCTGGAGCAGCCTGAGCGTGGGGATCAGCGCGATCGGCACCGCCGCGTACAGCAGGCCCTTGGGGGCCCGCGGCAGCACGGACAGGCCGGCGAGGATGCCCGCCGCGATCAGGAAGTCGTCGAACTGGACGTCGTCGGCGAACGCGAGCAGGAACGCGATCAGCGCCAGACCGGCGGCGACCAGCGGAAGGATGAGGTTCAGGTTCACACCCACCGCCGGCTGCGCCGGACCCGGCTGCTGCTGAGGGGCGCCGTACGGCTGGGACATGATGCGGTCTCCTCCACCTGCGGAACTGATTTCGGGTCGACAGAACGCTAGCCGATGCGCACTCTCCGACGGCGACCGGACCTCCGTGGTTCCCCCCAATGTGCGCATTGACTCGTCCCGGAACGCACTGAGGGCCACCTCCGGGGGAGGTGGCCCTCGATGTCGCGCACGAACGGCCCAGTGTCAGCCGATGGACTGCATGATCTCCCGCATCAGCGCGGCCGTCTCGCTCGGCGTCTTGCCGACCTTGACGCCCGCCGCCTCCAGGGCTTCCTTCTTCGCCTGCGCGGTGCCGGCCGAGCCGGACACGATCGCGCCCGCGTGGCCCATCGTCTTGCCCTCGGGCGCCGTGAAGCCCGCCACGTAGCCGACGACCGGCTTGGTGACGTTCTCCTTGACGTAGGCCGCGGCCCGCTCCTCGGCGTCGCCGCCGATCTCGCCGATCATCACGATCGCCGCGGTGTCCGGGTCGGCCTCGAAGGCCGCCAGCGCGTCGATGTGGGTGGTGCCGATGATCGGGTCGCCGCCGATGCCGATGGCGGTGGAGAAGCCGAAGTCGCGCAGCTCGTACATCATCTGGTAGGTCAGCGTGCCGGACTTCGACACCAGACCGATCTTGCCCGCGCCGGAGATGTTGGCCGGGATGATGCCCGCGTTGGACTGCCCGGGGCTGATCAGGCCGGGGCAGTTCGGGCCGATGATCCGGGTCTTGTTGCCGGTCGCCACGGCGTGCGCCCAGAACGCGGCGGTGTCGTGCACCGGGATGCCCTCGGTGATCACGACGGCCAGGCCGATGCCCGCGTCGATCGCCTCGATCACGGCCGCCTTGGCGAACGCCGGCGGCACGAAGATCACGGTGACGTCGGCGCCGGTCGCCTCCATGGCCTCGGCCACGGAGCCGAACACCGGCAGCACGTTGCCGTCGAAGTCGACCTTCTCGCCCGCCTTGCGCGGGTTCACGCCGCCGACGATGTTCGTGCCCGAGGCCAGCATCCGCTTGGTGTGCTTGGTGCCCTCGGCGCCGGTCATGCCCTGGACGATGACCTTGCTGTCCTTGGTGATGAAGATAGCCATCGTCAGACCCCCGCAGCCGCGAGCTCGGCGGCCTTGTCGGCCGCGTTGTCCATAGTGTCCACCACGGTGACCAGCGGGTGGTTGGCCTCGGCGAGGATCCGGCGGCCCTCCTCCACGTTGTTGCCGTCCAGGCGGACCACGAGCGGCTTGGAGGCCTCGTCGCCCAGGATGCCCAGCGCGGCCACGATGCCGTTGGCGACCGCGTCGCACGCGGTGATGCCGCCGAAGACGTTCACGAAGACCGAACGCACGTCGGGGTCGTGCAGGATGATGTCCAGGCCGTTGGCCATGACCTCGGCCGACGCGCCGCCGCCGATGTCGAGGAAGTTCGCGGGCTTGACGCCCTTGTGCTTCTCGCCCGCGTAAGCCACCACGTCGAGGGTGGACATCACGAGACCGGCGCCGTTGCCGATGATGCCGACCTGGCCGTCCAGCTTGACGTAGTTGAGGCCCTTCGCCTTGGCCTTGGCCTCCAGCGGGTCCTCGGCCTGCTTGTCCACCAGCGCCTCGTGGGCGGGGTGGCGGAAGGAGGCGTTCTCGTCGAGGGTGACCTTGCCGTCGAGCGCGACGATCTTGCCCTCGGGGTCGCGGACCAGCGGGTTGACCTCGACCAGCGTGGCGTCCTCGGAGACGAAGGTCTCCCAGAGCTTCACGATGACGTCGGCGACCTGGTCGGCCACCTCGGCGGGGAACTTGGCGGCGGCCACGATCTCGTCGGCCTTCGCGCGGTCGACACCGGTGATCGCGTCCACCGGCACCTTGGCCAGGGCCTCGGGCTTGGTCGCGGCGACCTCTTCGATGTCCATGCCGCCCTCGACGCTGGCCATGGCCAGGAAGGTGCGGTTGGCGCGGTCGAGGAGGAAGGAGAAGTAGTACTCCTCGGCGATGTCGGACGCGGGCGTCACCAGCACGCGGTGAACGATGTGCCCCTTGATGTCCAGACCGAGGATCGCCTCCGCCTTGACCTCGGTCTCGTCCGGGTTCTCGGCGAGCTTGACGCCGCCGGCCTTGCCGCGGCCGCCCGTCTTGACCTGGGCCTTGACCACGACGGTCTGGCCGAAGCGCTCGGCGATGGCCTTCGCCTCGGCGGGGGTGGTCGCCACGTCGCCCGGAAGTACCGGGACGTCGTGGGCGGCGAAGAGGTCCTTCGCCTGGTACTCGTACAGGTCCACTCGGGTCTCCTGCGACGTCGGTGTCGGACACCGCGTCCTGTTCGTGCGGTCCTCTCCAGGTCCCGGCGCTCCAGGCTGGTGCCTGGTGCGCACACGTACCAGGCATCACCTGGAACGCCGGCACAGCCGTGGGGGGACCGGCTCGACGCGGCTTCGCAAGACACTATCGACCGGTCCGGAGTCCACCGCACCCCACGCCCGTGAACTCCGTCATAGAGGTGGTGAGGTCGATCACCACGCCGGTGGGCCGACCACCTCACGACCGGTTCAGCGGGCCGTGCGCAGGGCCGCGGCGACGACGAACGCGGCCGTCGCGGCGGCGGCCAGCCACAGCCCCGGACCGGGGGCGGCCTCGGCGGCACGCGCGGCGGTGAGCGGGTACTCCCAGGCGCGGACGGCCGTGACGACGGCCGCGCCGAGCAGCAGCGCCGCGCCCCGGCTCGGCCTGGCCTTGAGCGCGACCACCGCCGCGACCACGACCGCGGCCAACGCCACCAGCAGGCCGAACGAGCCGACGCGCAGCCCGAACGCGCCGATCGCCACGTAGTCCGGCGCCCGCAGCACGGGCAGGCTGAACGCGCCGACCGCGAGCAGCGCGGCGATCAGGGTGGCGGCGACCAGCGGCAGCGCCGGCTCCGTCGTGGCCGTGCCCACCTCGTCCCGCTCGACCGCGCCGGCCAGGGCGGCGGTGACGGCGGCAGCCGCGGCGGCAACCACCGAGCCCGCGGTGAACCAGACGCCGACGCCGGGCTGGACCACGTCCACCTGCGTCGCGGTGAAGACGGCGTCGAGCGCGCCGGCGGCGCTCAGGGGGATGGTGGCGACGGCGACGGTGAAGGCGGGCCGGACGGCGGCCTTGGCCAGCAGCGCGGCGGCGAGGACGCCGGTGGCGATCGCGGCGGGCCACAGCAGGCGCGCGGCGTAGTCCGCGGGCGGCGGGAAGCCGTCGGGCAGGACCAGGTGGTCGGTCGACGCGCCGACCGCGGCGGTCGCGGCGGCGACCAGGCCGAACGCGCCGGCGATCACGTGCAGGCGGCGTTGGCCCGGCAGTTCGACGTCGTGCTCCCCGTCCTCGTCGTCCTTGACGGCCCGCTGCGGCCAGGCGAGCGCGGCGGCGGCGGTGAGGACCAGGAACGGACCGACGGCCGGGCCGACGGCGTCGACCGAGAAGGCCGTGGCGATCGGCGGCACGGCGAAGCCGAGCAGGACGGCGGCCAGGCCGAGCAGCCCGCCCCGGCGTGCCTCGTGGGTGGTGGCGCTGGCCGCGAGGACGGCGAGCGCGGGCGCGGCCAGGGTGACGACGAGGCCGCCCACCATCGGCAGCGTCGGCGAGTCGAGCGTCCCGTGCGCCGGGATCAGCGCGTCGGACGAGGTGAACGGCGCGGTGAACAGGCCGATGCCCGCGACGATGCCCGCCGTGGCCGGCAGGGCGAAGCTCGCGCGGTCGCTGCGCACGTCCGGTTCCGCGCCGAGGGTGGCCAGCGCGCCGGCCGCGATCAGCAGGACGTGCCCGGCCAGGAGCAGCCACAGGCCGATCGCGGGCGCGGGCGGGTCGAGGCTCGCCGCGCGCATCAGCTCGGGCCGGGCGGCGTCGATCGGGTCGACGAGGAGCTGCAGGTCCTCGAGCAGCCGGCCGACGGCGAACACGGCGGGCGCCACGAGGGCCGCCGCCGCGGTGAGCTCCTGCCCGCGGGCGAGGAAGACCGCCGCCAGGGCGGTCGGCAGCAGGGCGAGCAGCGCCAGCCACGGCCAGGCGGTGAACGCGGGCGGCGCGGAGCCGTCGACCACGCCGACGGCCGGAGCCACCGCGGTGAGGAGCGAGCCGGCCACGGCTGCCGCGACCGCCGTCCGGAGCCTCGTGCGAGTCGGTGAGACCGGTTCAGCGGTTCGCATCACCGGTCGGACGCTAGCAAACGGAGCAGGCGGCGGCGGGCGGCCGGTCGGGACCACCGGGGTTGTGAACAGCGGCCGTCGGGTACTGATCGTGGGTGGGGGCATCACCTACGTTCAGCCTTATGAGTGACGCGGCGCGGCGGCTCGTGGCGACCTGGTCGGGCCGGGTCGGCGCGGGCGTGGACGCCGGGCTGGGCGTGGCGGGCGAAGCCCTCGGTCTCGCGGGCGGCGTGCTCCGGGCCGTCGCTTCCCCCGGCGGCGTGCGGGGTGTGGCCGTCGAGGCCGCCTGGCTGGCCGCGCGCACCGTCCTCTACCCGTGGGGCGTGGCGGAGGAGCGGGCGAAGCCCGAAGGCCACTACCGCACCGACCGCCTGTCACCCCGCCGGCGCGGCCTCCTGGTTTCGGCCATGGACGCGGCGGGCACCCCGATCGTGCTGGTGCACGGCATCGGGGACAACAGGTCCGCCTTCGCAGTGCTGTCGGGGGCACTGCGGAGGCGTGGCTTCGCCGCGGTGCACGCGGTGAACTACAGCGTGCTGACCGCGTTGACGGGGGACGTCCGGCGGTCGGCGGCGCTGCTCGGGGAGCACGTCGAGCGGATCTGCGAGGAGACCGGATCGGACCGGGTGCACGTGGTCGGCCACTCGCTGGGCGGCCTGATCGCCCGTTACTACGTGCAACGCCTGAACGGGGACGCGCGGGTGCGGACGCTGGTCACCCTCGGCACCCCGCACGGCGGCACGTTGACCGCCTACCTGCTCCCCACGGCGCTGACCAGGCAGTTGAGGCCCGGTTCGGACCTGTTGGCCGAACTGTCCGAACCGTCCCGGCCCTGCCGCACCCGGTTCGTCGTGGTGTGGAGCGAGATGGACCAGGTGGTCGTCCCGCAGCGGAACGCCCGGTTGGAGCACCCGGCGTTGGTCGTCGAGGAGCATCGGATACGTGATTCAGGTCACCTTTCCCTACCGGTTGACACTCGCACCCTTCACCTCGTTGTGACGGCCATCACGCGTTCGTATGACAGTGCGGTTCACCCCATCGTGCCTGTACGTGAGGGGTTTTCGTAGCCCGCCCATGACCGTGAGTCACCAGTCATACGCGCGGATGTCCCACTGACCACTAAACGGGCATCCTCGGCTTCGGGGATTGCCCTTAGGGGCTCCGCGCCGTTATCTTCCCCCGGTCCGTTGTCACGGTCTGGTCACAAGCAGGACGACGAGCCGGTACCCCGACCGGCTCAACCGGGATCCCCCGCCCGGTAGTCCGACCGGACTCCCCGAAGACGGAAGGCCAGGTTTTGTCTCAACACCGCTCCCCCGGCGGCCATACGAGTTCTGCTGTGCTCGAAGAAGCGGTGGACCGCGCTTCGACCCGCACGGTGAGCACGCACCGGCTCCCGCCTCCGCCCTCGGCGCTGCGCGGACGGATCGTGGTCGCCGCGGTCGCCGTCGGCGCTTTCGCCGCCGCCGGCGCAGGGCAGACGCTCCACGCGCTCGGCTCCGACTCGCCGGCCTCCGCCGACGAGGTCACACCGCTCGCGAACTCCGCGGCCGACGGCGCCGCCGCGTTCGGCGTCGGTGGCACCGGCCCCGCCTCCCCGCAGGTCCTGCCCGTCGCGAAGACGGTCGACCCGGCGGCAGAGGCGCAGAAGCTCGTCAAGAGCCAGCACATCACCGAGACCCGCGAAGCCGAAGAGGCCGAGGCGCGTCGACCCAAGTTCGCCCGTCCCGCCGCCGGCGACTTCACGTCCGGCTACGGCGGCCGCTGGGGCGAGATGCACTACGGCATCGACATCGCGGGCCCCATCGGCACGCCGATCCTGTCCGCCGCCGATGGTGTCGTGATCGAGGCCGGTGCGGCAAGCGGTTTTGGCCTGTGGGTCAAGGTCGAGCACGCCGACGGCTCCGTGACCGTCTACGGCCACGTGGACAGCTACTCGGTGCGCAAGGGCCAGCGGGTCATGGCGGGCGAGCAGATCGCGCGCATGGGCAACCGCGGCTTCTCCACCGGTCCGCACCTGCACTTCGAGGTCTGGAACCCGGACGGCAAGAAGATCAACCCCCTGGGCTGGCTGAACTCCAAGGGCATCAGCGTCTGAGCCGATCCGGCTCGTCACAAGCGCAAGTGGAGGGGCCGGGCTGCTGAGCAGCCCGGCCCCTCCACTGTGCGGAACCGCCCCCCGAAGGTGATCCCCTCTTGCGGTCACCGCCCCGACGCGGCTCCCGCCCCTCTGCCTACCCCCGTAGGCACCCCCCGTGCCGCCAAGCGGCTCTCTCCGGCCGGTTCGCCCCGAACGACCCGGCCATCCACGCTTGTGACACCCCTATAGACGCACGTGCGGGATTCGGGTTGCACGGGAATTCGGCCACGTTCAAGTGAACACCGGTCGACCCCCAGGGGCCGACCGGGACACCTCATACACGCGTAAGGCAGCGAACTACGGCTGAGCGCGCCTCAGAGCTTCACGAGGGGCACGCCGCCGATGAGCATCAGCCGCACCGTCCCCGCGCCGCCGAAGTCGATCGTGGCGGTCGCACGGGGCCCCGAACCGTCCACGGCCACGACCCGGCCGAGGCCGTACTTGTCGTGGCTCACCCGGTCGCCCACGTCCAGCTTCAGCGCGGGCGTGTCCTTCCAGCCCGCGTTCGTCGGCGCCGGGCGCGGCGTGCCCGACCCCCGACCGCCGCCCCACGACGTCGGCGCGGACGGCGCGGAGCGCTTGGGCTCCGTCCGCCGCCAGTCCACGAGGTCCGCCGGGATCTCGTCCAGGAACCGCGACGCGGGGTTCGTCGACGGCTGGCCCCACGCCGAGCGCACCAGCGCCCGCGACAGGTACAGCCGCTTCTGGGCGCGCGTGATGCCCACGTAGGCCAGGCGCCGTTCCTCGGCCAGCTCCGTCGGGTCGCCGAGGGCCCTCATGTGCGGGAAGACACCGTCCTCCCAGCCGGTGCAGAACACCACCGGGTACTCCAGGCCCTTGGCGGTGTGCAGCGTCATCAGCGTGACCACGCCGTCGGACTCCGCGTCCGGCACCGAGTCGGCGTCCGCGACCAGCGCCACCCGCTCCAGGAACGCCGCCAGCGACCCCTCGGCGGGCAACCCCTCGTCCGGCGCCGGCGCAGCCGAGCCGAGATCGCCGAACTCGCGGGCCACCGTGACCAGCTCGTTCAGGTTCTCGACCCGGGTGTGGTCCTGCGGGTCCTCGCTGGCCTCCAGCTCGGCCCGGTAGGCGGTCTTCTCCAGCACCGCTTCGAGGATGTCGGCCACGTCGTCGCCGCGCTCGACCAGCTCGCCGAGCTCGTCCATCAGCTCGACGAACCCGGCGATCGCGTTGCGGGAACGCGGGTTGAGCAGCGGCACCTTGCCGGTCACCGCGTCGCGCAACGCCGCCGCGAAGCCGATCCGCTCGCGTTCGGCGTACATCGACACGCACGCCTCCGCGCGCTCGCCGATGCCGCGCTTGGGCACGTTCAGGATGCGCCGCAACGACACCGTGTCGTCGGGGTTGGACAACGCCCTCAGGTACGCCAGCGCGTCACGCACCTCGCGCCGCTCGTAGAACCGGACGCCGCCGACCACCTTGTAGGGCAGGCCGAGGCGGATGAAGATCTCCTCGAACACGCGCGACTGGTTGTTGGTCCGGTAGAACACGGCGATCTCGCCGTTGTTCGCCTCGCCGCCGTCCACCAGGTGGTCGATCTCGCGCGCGACGAACGCCGCCTCGTCGTGCTCGTTGTCCGCGACGTAGCCGACGACCTTCTCGCCGTCGCCGAGGTCGCTCCACAGCCGCTTGTCCCGGCGGTTCGGGTTGCGCGAGATGACCGCGTTCGCCGCGCTCAGGATCGTCTGCGTGGACCGGTAGTTCTGCTCCAGCAGGATCGTGGTGGCCTGCGGGTAGTCGCGCTCGAACTCCACGATGTTGCGGATCGTCGCGCCGCGGAAGGCGTAGATCGACTGGTCGGCGTCGCCCACCACGCACAGCTCGCCCGGCGGCACGCCGTCCTTGCCTGTGCCGATCAGCTCGCGGACCAGCGTGTACTGCGCGTGGTTGGTGTCCTGGTACTCGTCGACCAGCACGTGCCGGAACCGGCGGTGGTAGTGCTCGGCCACCTCCGGGTGGTTCTGCAGCAGCTCGACGGTCCGCATGATCAGGTCGTCGAAGTCGAGCGAGTTCGAGTCGCCGAGCCGGCGCTGGTAGCTCTCGTAGACCTCGGCGACGCGGCGCTCCAGGTCGTTGCCGGCCCGCTCCTTGGCGGTGGCGGCGTCGACCAGCTCGTTCTTCAGGTTCGAGATGTGGATCGCGAGCGTGCGCGCCGGGTAGCGCTTGGGGTCCAGGTCGAGGTCGCGCGCCACCAGCGTGATCAGCCGGCGGGTGTCGTCGGAGTCGTAGATCGAGAAGCTGGACGACATGCCGAGGGTCTTGGCCTCGCGGCGCATGACCCGCACGCACATCGAGTGGAACGTGGACACCCACATCGAGCGGGCCCGCGCGCCGACCAGGTCGGCCACGCGTTCCTTCATCTCGGCGGCGGCCTTGTTGGTGAAGGTGATCGCCATGATCTCGCCGGGGTGGACGTCGCGCGCGGCGAGGAGGTAGGCGATGCGGCGGGTGAGCACGCGCGTCTTGCCCGAGCCCGCACCCGCCACGACCAGCAGCGGGGCGCCGGCGTGCTCGACGGCCCGTCGCTGGGACGGGTTGAGGTCTTCGAGCAGCCGCGCGGACCGGGGGGAGGGGGGACTTGCGGGCAAGTCGAACAAGGCGCTCATCGCCTGTCCACGTTACCGGGTACCCCCGACAGTCCGTGGCTGTGGCATGATGAGCCGGTGCGCATGGCCCACTTCGAGTTTTTTTACGGGAACCGGACTCCGGCTCCCGTGGACCGCTAGCGCCGACAAGCCACCACGAAGCCCCGGAGTCCTCGGACCCCGGGGCTTCGCTGCTGCCAGGGCTGGGACTCCAACCAGAGTCGAGAGGTCGTCACCATGAACAGCACCGAAGCCGCACCGGACATCGACGCGTTGCGCCAGGAGATCGACCACCTGGACGCCGAGCTGCTGAGGCTGGTCAAGCGGCGGGTCGAGGTCTCCAAGATCATCGGGGCGGCGCGGATGGCCGCCGGCGGCACGAGGATCGTGCACAACCGGGAGATCGACGTGATCAACCGCTACAAGGACCTCGGCCCGGAGGGCCGGGACCTGGCGATGATCCTGCTCAAGCTGGGCCGCGGCCACCTCGGCAGGTAGACGAACAGACAGCCGTGCGGGGCCGCGCCGGTCAGCGGGCGAACGTCCAGTCGGTGAGCGTGGACCTGGCACGGGCCAGGTCCGCGTCCACCAGTTGGGTGTCGTCCGGCACGTAGGCCAGCGGGTCGTCCAGCAGGTCCACGCCGACCAGGCCCTCCACCAGCGCGTGCAGGCACAGCGCCGAGTAGCCGCGCAGGTAGCCGCCCTCCTGCGTGAGCACGGTCGGCAGGCCCAGCCCCGACACCGCCCGGCCGATGTCCCGGTAGCCGGCGGCGGTGAGGTTGTGCCTGCCGTTCGGGTCGAACGCGGAACCGTCGAACCCGGACGCGCAGACCAGGAAGTCCGCGCCGAACTCGGCCAACGCCGGGAACGCGATCTCCGCCAGCGCCCGCCGGTACGCGCCGTCGCCCGCGCCGAGGGACAGCTCGACGTTGACGTTCGAGGCCCCCGACTCGGCCGGCGCGCCGGTCTGGGCGTGGTTGGCGCCCCACGGGCCGTGCCGCATGTGCACCGACACCGTGAGCACGTCGTCGGTGTCGCGGAACACCTCCTGCGTGCCGTTGCCGTGGTGCACGTCCCAGTCGAGGACGGCGACCCGGTGTCCCGCGCGGCGGGCCGTCTCGGCGACCAGCGCGGCGTTGTTGACCAGGCAGTAGCCGTCCGCCATGGTCGGCTGGGCGTGGTGGCCCGGCGGGCGCACCAGGGCGTACGCCAGGCGCGTCCGACCGGCCGCGACCGCCTCGTACGCCGCCAGCGCGGTGCCCGCGGCGGCCCGGATCGCGTCCCACGAGCCGGGGCCGACGACGGTGTTCACCTCGACGGCGGTCCGCCGTTCGCACGCGGCCCGGAGCCCTGCCAGGTAGGACGGCGCGTGGACGCGGGCCAGCTCCTCGTCGTCGGCGAACCGGCCGCTCGACCAGGACAGGTGGGGCGCGACCGGCCCGTGCGCCAGCGCGTGCCGGAACGTGCGCAGCCGGGCCGCGTTCTCCGGGTGCGGTTCGGCCACGTCGAGCCACTCCCACCGGCCGGGCAGCTCCCACAGCCCCGTGCCGGTGTCGTGCTCGAGGCAGGCGTCGTGCCAGAAGACCTCCACCCCTGGGAGATATCAGGGCGATCACGGATGGTCCAGCGGGTTTGACCACGGGCACACTGGTGTCATGGTCATCGGTCTCATCACGGGCCTCATCGCGATCATCGGTGTGCTCGCCGCGCTGGCGCACGACGGTTACCTCGCGATGCTCGGTTCCGCCGCCAAGTCCAAGCGCGCCGCGGGCGCGCCCATCGCCCAGTACGTGCGCAGCCGGTGGACCGTCGCCGGGGTGACGACGATCATCGCGCTCGTCGGCCTGCTGATCACGTCGGGCGGCTCCACCTCGGGCGACATCATCGGCGCGCTGATCGCGGGCGGCGCCGGCCTGGCCGCCACCAACGCGCTCCAGAGCACCAGGAAGAAGCTGAACAGCGGGAGCTGAAGATTCACTCTTACGTGTGTCGCTGAGCCCCACAAGGCTGATCAGCGCAGCTCTGCGTGCACCCTGCACCTACTCTGAGGTAGTGGCGGGGTCCTCGGCGTCCCACCCCCATTCCCCGCGCCACCTGGAGCCACAGGTGGACTCGAGCCACCAGGTGAACCTCGAGGGCCGGCAGGTCGGGGGGCGGGAGGGGTCTGCACAGCATGGACATCGGGGAACCGGAACGGTCGGGTCGGCATCGGCTGGAGGACGGGGCGGCGATCTGGCTGCCCATGGGCGGGGAGTTCGACCACACACCGCCCGATCGCGCGGCGCGACCGGCGCCCGCGCCGCCACCGACAGCGCCGCCACCGCCGGACCCGTTCGTCGACACCGACCCCGTGGGGCTGCGCAAGTTCAACATCGGACTGGTGCCCGCGTCGGTGACGCCACCCCGGACGTGGAAGCGGGCCGCCTGGTTCACCGTGCTGTCGTCGGCCGGCGTCCTGGTCGGGCTGGCCGTCGCGGCGTCCAACCTGGTCGGCACGAACGGCCCGGCCGAGCGCATCGGGTTGCCCGGCTACCCGACCGACATGCCGCTGCTGACCGGCTTCCCCACCGCACCGCCCCCGCCCACCTCCTCCACGGCGGGCCGCGTGCCCGCCGAGGCCGTGGCGAACGGCCTGGTCCCCGCCGGCGGTGACCGCGTCGCCGCGGCGGGCAGCGCGTCGACCGGCGACCCGGTGGGCGCCCTGGGATCGGGGACGTCCCCGCACGTCACCACGGTTCCCGCGGAGTCCGCGCCGGTCGTGGACGCCGACGCGATCGCGGCGAGCACCGAGCTGTTCTACGAGGAGGTGGCGGCGAACTCCGACGGCGCGCTGACGCTGGTCTCGGACGGGTTCCGGGTGACGGGCGAGGTGCTCGACCTGGAGCGGGAGTTCGCGGACGTGACGCAGATCGAGGTGCGGGAGATCAGCGTCGACCCGACCCGGGGCATCACCGTGAGCACGTTGGACGTGACCCACGAGGACGGGTCGCGGACCACGGAGACGCGGGAACTGGTGTTCACCACCGGCGGCACGCCGCTGATAGACGGTGAACGGCGCGCGGGCGGCGCCTGAGACCACCGGGGGTGGGCATCGCTCCGTAATCCTTCCTCCGTTCGAGGTACGGGCGTCGACCACTAGCCGCCACGAACGAGTGAAGTCCCACGCTGAGCTGGATTCCCGCCGCTCCCCCACGGTACGAGTCTTGGCGACTACACGACCGAGGGAGTCGCCAGTGCAGCGCCCTACGACGAGCGGTCGCAGGCACAACCGCGCGGGTTCGGTCACCGTGGCGGAGCTGATCAGGAAGCAGCCCGCGCCGGTGCGGATCCGGTCCCGCGAGCAGGCCGCCACCCATGGCCTGATCACCGATCTGTTGCGTGAGGAGAACGACACGGCTCCCTCGGCAAGACGTCCCACCCGGGCGGCGAAGCTCGCCGGCGTGACCACCGGGGCGGTCGTGCTGCTCGCCTCGATCGCCGCCACCGCGGTCCTCGCGGGCAACCGCCCCGAAGGTCCCGACGGACCCCTGGTCGAGCCGCCCGCGGCGATCAGCGGGTCGTCCGCGCTGCGACCGGACCTGCTGTCGGCCCAGCTGGGCGTCGGTCGACCCGACCGACTACCGGCGCAGGCACGCCTGGCCGTCCCGTCGGCCGCCGACACGCCGCTGGAGCCGCCGAGGATGGTCCCGCCGCCACAGGTCGACGTCGGCCCGGAACCGGAGGTCGACATCGTGCGGAAGTTCTTCGAGCTGCTGCCCGCCAAGCCCTCGCAGGCGGCCCGGCTGCTGTCGCCGGAGCTGCTCGGCGGCAGCACGCGCGACTTCGTCGCGTCCTGGGGCCACGTGCAGGCGATCACGATCGAGTCGACGTCGCGGCGGCCGGACGGCGCGGTGCTCGCGGTGGTGTCGATGCAGGAGCGGACGGGCCGGTGGCTGCGGGTCGAGCAGCTCTTCCGGTTGACCGACACGAGCGTTCCCCGCATCGTCGCGACCGAAGTCCTATCAGCCCAACGGGGTTGACCCAGCGTAACCATCACGCCCCAGCTGTTCACTCAGCGTTCAAATAGCCCGTGATTCCGTAGGAAACTTCACTCAAAGGGGTTACGTAGACGGTCACGATTCGGTATCCATGGTCCCGGTCAGTAGCGCAACGCACTCCCCCGGGAAAGGTGTCCAGCGGTGTCGAACGACGACAAACGCCGTCGACAGGATGGCTCGACGGCCAAGCTGTCGGTCGCCGAACTGATCGCCAGGCGCGAGGCGGAGACGCAGCCGATCCCGCGGATCACCGACGGCGGAGCCGTCAATCGGGCAGCAGACGGCCGTGGCGCCAACCGGGCAGCGGACGGCCGTGGCGCCAACCGGGCGGTCGAGGACAGAGCCGCCGGGCGGAGCACCGACGACGAAGAGACCGTGCGCTTCTCCGTGGCCGCCCTCTCGGCCGCGGCCGGCAAGACCGGCCTCTCGAACCTCTCGGGCCGCGAGCTGCACATCACCGAGTTGCTGCGCCGTGAAGGCCGCGCCGGTGAAGAGGAGCGCGGCGGCGGGTTCTCCGTGCCGAAGCTCGTCGCGATGGCCAGTGGCGGCGTGGTGCTCGCCGGCACCGTCGCGTTCACCGCGACCAACCTGATGTCGTCCCCGGACGAGCGACCGCTGGCGGAGGTGCGCTTCGACGCCCGCCCGGCCGCCCGCGCCACCAACACCCTCACCAAGGACCTCGCCGCCGCTGCCGCCCAGCAGCAGGCGCAGCAGACGCAGGCCGAGACCACGACGACGACGCCCGAGCAGGCGCCGGAGACGACGACCCAGCGCACGCAGCGGCCCGCCACCCAGCAGACGACGACCACGACGCAGCAGCAGACGCAGCAGGCGCCGTCGAGCACGACCACGCAGCCGCCGAGCTCCAGCAGCCAGCAGACGACGACGCCCCCGCCGCCGAGCACCACGACGCCCGCGCCGCCGAGCGACAGCACTCAGCCGCCGTCGTCCTCCACGCCGCCGTCGTCCTCCACGCCGCCGCCGTCCTCGTCCAACCCGAGCACCCCGCCGTCCGACGACGGCTCCGGTCTCGACCTGGGCCTCGAACTCGACCTGGGCGGGATCCTGAACCCGATCGGCGGGTTCGACTTCTTCGCCCCGGCCAGCTGACCGCCTCACCGGCGTTCCGCGATCCCACCGCTCGGGCACGCCGAGTGGCGGGTTCGCGCCGTGCGGTCCGACGGCCCGGGACGGCGGGCGGGCGTCCGGGGTCCCCTCGACGCGTGACTCCTGCGCCCGAACGGGTGAGATGTCACCGGATTAGTCCGTTCGGCCGCAAAACTGGTGATCTTCGTGCGAACGGGTGTCCTTACGGCCCGGTATCCGGTATCCCTTCCCGGTCACCCCTCGGCTCACGTGACCTGCGCAACGGCTCGAAAGGCGTAGTCACGGCCGGGGTAGGCTCTGCGGGCGAGCGGTGGCCTAGCCTGTTCCGCGCACCGATCCGCACGACGAGGAGCCCGAGCGTGAGACCTGCTGCCCTTGCCGCGGTCACGCAGCGCCCCAGCGAGGTGGTCCGGTGAGCAACGACGGTCGCGTCATCGCCGAGCGCTACCGGTTCCTGGACCGGATCGGCAGCGGTGCGATGGGCGTCGTGTGGCGCGCCCAGGACGAGCGCCTCGGCCGCATCGTGGCGGTCAAGCAGCTGCTGCTGGCGCCGAGCCTCGACGAGCGCGAGCAGGACGAGGCGATCCAGCGCGCCATGCGCGAGGGCCGCATCGCCGCCAAGCTGCACCACCCCAACGCCATCGCCGTCTACGACGTGGTGGAGGAGAACGGCGCTCCGTGCCTGGTCATGGAGTACCTGCCGTCCTACAGCCTGGCCGACACGATGGCCGAGCACGGTCCGCTGGACCCGATCGAGGTGGCGCAGATCGGCATGCAGGCCGCGTCCGCGCTGGCCGCCGCGCACACCGCCGGGATCGTGCACCGCGACGTCAAGCCCGGCAACGTGCTGCTCGCCGACAACGGCCTGGTCAAGATCACCGACTTCGGCATCTCCCGGGCCAGCGACGACGTCACGGTCACCAAGACCGGGCTGATCGCGGGCACGCCCGCCTACCTGGCGCCGGAGATCGCGCGCGGCCAGGACCCGACACCGGCCTCGGACGTGTTCTCGCTCGGCTCGACGCTGTACGCGGCGGTCGAGGGCGAGCCGCCGTTCGGGCTGTCGGAGAACACGCTGGGCGTGCTGCACGCCGTGGCGGCCGGGCGGATCAACCCGCCGACGGTCGACCACCCGTTGACCGACGTGCTGCTGCGGCTGCTCAACTACGACCCCGCCGACCGGCCGACCATGGCGCAGGCGCGCGACATGCTCAGCGCCGTCGCGCACGGCCGCAACCCCAGCCTGACCGGCCTGCTGCCGGCCAGCTCGCCGGGTTTCGCGCCGGTGCCCGCGGGAGCCACGGCCCTCATCGACGCCGACCGGACCCGCGTGGTGCGGCCCGGACCGCGGTCGACGGGCGGCGCCACGCCGGTCGCCCCGCCGCCGCCGCGGTCGAGCGGCAACCGGCCGCTGGTGATCGCCGCGGTGGTGCTGGGCATCGTGCTGCTGCTCGGCTTCCTGGCGGTGGCGCTGGACTGGTTCGGCGGGAAGGACCCGGTCACGCCGCCGGCGGGCGGGTCGAGCTCGTCGTCGGCCACGCCGACCACCACGACCACGACGCAGGCTCCGACGACCACCGTGGAGACGCAGACGGTCACGGTCCAGCCGACCACCACGACCGCGCCGACCACCACCACGACGACGACACCCACCACCACGACCACCACGACGACGAGCACCACGACCACCACCACGACGACCACCACGGCGCCGCCGACCACCACGACTACGACGACGGTGGCGCAAGGAGGGCCGTGAACCTCGTATGGTGGTGCCGAACCCGATCGGGTGACGCAACGTTCTTGTCCTAGTGGCGTCTTGTCGTTCGCCACTGAATGAAGCCCTAGCAGCTACTGGGAGCACGCCGTGAGCGACGATGGCCGCCTGGTTGCCGGCCGCTACCGACTTGGCCGGCGGATCGGCAGCGGTGCGATGGGCATCGTCTGGGAAGCGCACGACGAGCGACTGCACCGCACCGTCGCGGTCAAGCAGCTGCTGCTCCAGCCCGGCTTGGCCGAGTCCGACACGGACGAGGCGAAGCGCCGCGCCATGCGCGAGGGCCGGATCGCGGCACGCCTGCAGCACCCGCACGCCATCGCGGTGTACGACGTGGCTGAGGACGACGGCCAGCCGTGGCTGGTGATGGAGTACCTGCCGTCCAAGAGCCTGTCCACGGCGCTGTCGGAGCGCGGCACGCTGCCGCCCCGTGACGTGGCGTCGATCGGCTCGCAGGTCGCCTCGGCGCTCGCCGCCGCGCACAACGCGGGGATCGTGCACCGCGACATCAAGCCGGGCAACATCCTGCTCGGCAACGACGGCACGGTGAAGATCACCGACTTCGGCATCTCCCGGGCCACCGGCGACGTCACGGTCACCGCGACCGGGATGCTCGCGGGCACGCCCGCCTACCTCGCGCCCGAGGTGGCCAAGGGTTACGACCCCGGCCCGCCCTCGGACGTGTTCTCGCTCGGCTCGACGCTGTACGCGGCCATCGAGGGCGCGCCGCCGTTCGGCCTGAACGAGAACACCATCGCCCTGCTGCACCAGGTCGCGTCGGGCAAGGTGGTGCCGCCGAAGCAGGCCGGCCCGCTGACCGCGCTGCTGATGCGCCTGCTGCGCGCCGAGCCGGAGGACCGGCCGACCATGGCCGAGGCCCGCGAGGCGCTGGCCGCGGTGGCGGCGGGTCGGGCCGCGCCGGAGTTCCCGGTGGCGATGCCGCAGAGCCACCCGCCGTCGTGGCAGGGCGCGCCCGTCCAGGCGCAGCCGACCCACGCGCTGGCCCCGGCCGGCCGACAGAACCCGCCCGCCGCGCAGAACAACCCGCCGCACGCCGCGACCAGGGTGGCGCCCGCGCCGACGCCGCCGCCCGTGCCGCAGCGGCAGGTCAAGCACAGCCCGCCGCCCGTCCGTCCGACCGGCGCGTCGAGACCGGCCGGCGGTCCGATGAAGAGCAAGCGGTCCACGGTGCTCACCGCCCTGGCCATCGCGGGCGCGGCGGTCGTGGGCATCCTGCTGGCGAGCATGCTGTCCAACAACGACGAGCCGGGTGGCGACCAGGCAGGCTCGACCACGACGACCGCGGCGCGCGAAGCGGGCGGCGAGGCGTCGGTCACGCAGTCGAAGAAGCCGTCCACCCCGACCGCGAAGATCACCGTCCTCCCGACGCCCCAGCAGCAGGAGCAGGCGCTGCGCGACTACTTCGCCCTGCTGCCGGAGAACGTGGACGAGGGCTACAGCCGGTTGACCGCCAAGATGCAGGCCACGGCCGGCGGCGCGACCGGCTACCAGGGCCAGTGGAGCCAGGTGAAGTCGATCGAGCTCAAGAACGTGCGGGAGAACTCGTCGTTCGCCTACGAGGTCGACATCGACTACCACATGAAGGACAACTCGGTCAGCACCGAGCGCAAGCTGATCATCCTGAAGTGGGAGAACCAGGGCATCTACATCGACGGTGAGCAGAAGCTCGGTCAGCCGTAGGTCGCCGGGTCCGCCTCCCTGGTCGGTGTCTTCCGGGTCGGAGCCTCCCGGGTCAGCGTGACGACGCCTTCAGCGCGTCGAGCAGGCTGGTCACCGCGGGCGAGCCTGCCCCGCCCTCGCGGATCGCGGCGCAGATGGTCCTGGTCGGCTCCGGGTGGCGCAGCTTGCGGATCACCACCCCGGGGTGCACGACGCCGAGGCTGAGCTTCGGCACGATGGTCACCCCGAGCCCGGCCGCGACGAACCCCTGGGCGGTCGGGTAGTCGTCGGCCTCCACCACGACGTTGGGCGCGAACCCGGCGCCCGCGCAGGCGTCGAGCACGATGTCCCGGCACGGCCCGGGCGGCGTCACGGCGTCCACCCACTGCTCCTCCGCCAGGTCGGCGAGGGCGAGCACGCGCTTGCGGGTCAGCTCGTGGCCGCGCCGCAGCACGGCCAGGTACGGATCGTCGAGCAGGTGCACGAGCTGCACGCCGCGCGGCGGCTCGCCGTCCCGGTGGTGCACGACGATGGCCACGTCGGCGCGACCGGCCTCCACCTCCACCATCGGGTCGTCCGGCTCGGTCAGCTTGAGGTCGAGCTGGACGTCGGCGTGCCTGGTCCGGAACAGGGCGACGGCGGGCGGCACGAGCGCCGCGCCCGCCGTGGCGAAGTAGCGCACCCGCAGCCGCCCGGTGCGACCCTCGCGCAGGTCCGCGAGCGCAGCCTCCGCCTCGACCAGCCGCTCGGTGATGTGCGCGGCGTGCTCGGTGAGCAGCCGGCCCGCCGGCGTCGGCCGCACGCCCCGCCCGACCCGGTCCAGCAGCGGCAGGCCCGCCTGCTTCTCCAGGGCCGAGACCTGCTGGCTGACGGCCGAGGGCGTGTACCCGAGGTTGACCGCCGCGGCGGTGATGGAGCCGGTGGTCACCACGGCCCGGAGCACCTGCATGCGTCGCACGTCCAACATGGTGCAACCGTACAGCTGTGCTTAAGTGACGTGCAGTTCTATTCACTTGTGCTGATGCTTCGGGACCGCGCAAAGTGTGGTCGTGAACAAGCCTGGCACGCTGATCAGGATGGCTGTCCTGGCCCTGCTCTGGGGTTCCAGCTTCCTGTGGATCAAGATCGCACTCACCGGCCTCTCCCCGGTCCAGATCACCCTCACCCGCACCGCGCTCGGCGCGGTGGTGCTGGTCGCGCTCGTCTACTGGAGCAAGCAGCGGCTGCCGCGGGACCGGACGTCCTGGCTGCACCTCGGCTTCGCCGCGCTCTTCGGCAGCGCGGTGCCGTTCGCGCTGTTCGCGTTGGGCGAGCAGACGGTGGACTCGGGCGTGGCCGGTGTGCTCAACGCCACCACGCCGCTGTTCGCGCTGGGCATCGGCTTGGTCCTGGGCACGGAACGGCAGCGCAACCCGGCCCGGTTCGCCGGCCTGGCGCTCGGCTTCGCGGGCGTGCTGATCATCTTCGCGCCGTGGCAGAAGGCCGGGCTGGCGAGCTGGGGCGCGCTGGCGTGCCTGGCCGCCGCGGCGTCGTACGCGGTCAGCTACGCCTACATCGGCCACAAGGTGTCCGGGCGCGGCCTGACGCCGATGCAGATCTCCTCGACCCAGCTGGTGGCCGCGGCGGGCATGACGGCCGTGGTGGTGCCGGTGGCCGGGTTGCAGCCGGTGCAGCTGTCCTGGCAGCCGCTGGTCGCCGTGGCGATCCTGGGCGTGTTCGGGACGGGCGTCGCGTTCGTGCTGAACTACCGCGTGATCGAGGACGAGGGCGCGACCAACGCCACGATGGTCGGCTACCTGCTGCCCGTGGTGTCGGTGCTGCTGGGCGCGATGTTCCTCGGCGAAGCGCTCAACCTCCGCGTCGTGCTGGGCATGGTCGTGGTCCTCGTCGGCGTCGCGCTGACCCGCAAGCAGCCCGCGACGGCGATCGTGCCGCTGTCCGGGGCCACCGCGGACGGGCCGGAGGCTTCGGAGGCGGCTTCGGAGACCAGGGTCGCTACGCTCAAGTGACCTGCGATAACGCAGTGTTACCCGTCGGTATGGCAGGGCCGGCGGCCAACTGAGACACCGGTCCTGGCCAAACGGGTGGACTTGAGAGCCAGGTCTCCCCCGATCGCGTGGTGTTCAGGCGATACGCGTCCTGATTCGCCCTCTCGGACGTCTCCTCACATGAGAGGGACGACTTCGGAAGGGAACCCACAGGCATGAGCAACGACAGCATCACCATCACGACGACGTTCCACCTGCTCGTCCCGGGCGTGGCCGCGGCACCCGTGGAGGCCGAACTCCACTACGAACCCGAGGACCCGTACGCGGTAGCCGTGCTCTTCCACACCGGCCAGGGCAAGGTCGAGTGGATCTTCGCCCGGGACCTGCTCGCGGACGGCCTGCTGACGTCGTCCGGCGAGGGCGACATCCTGGTCCGGCCGGCCGCCGACGACCCGGAGCGGGTCCTGGTGGAGCTCAACGCGCCGACCGGCTTCGCCATCCTGTCGGCCGACGCCGAGGACATCGCCGAGTTCCTGGACATGACCTACGACGTGGTCCAGCCCGGCGAAGAGGACCTGTGGATCGACTTCGACCGCGAACTGGCCAAGCTGGTCTCGACCAACTGACACCATCGAGGGCCACGCCATCGCTTAACCTGCTGGCGTGGCGGAGTCCGGGGGGACAGGAACAGGGACGGGGACGGTCGGCGGTCGGTACGCGCTGGTCGAGCGGGTCGGCAGCGGGGCCATGGGCGTCGTCTGGCGGGCGCGGGACGAACTGCTGGACCGCGAGGTGGCGGTCAAGCAGCTCCGGTGGCCAGACCTGACGGCCGACGAGCTCGAGGTGGCCAGGGCGAGGGCGATGCGCGAGGCGCGCAACGCGGCCCGGCTGCAGCACCCCGACGCGATCTCCGTGTTCGACGTGGTGGTGGAGGACGGCCGGCCTTGGCTGGTCATGGAGTACCTGCCCTCGCGCAGCCTGGCCGGGCTGCTGGCCGAGCGGGGCAGGGTGAGCCCGGACGAGGCGGCCAGGATCGGTGGTCGGGTGGCCACCGCGCTGGCCGCGGCGCACGCGGCGGGCATCGTGCACCGGGACGTCAAGCCGTCGAACGTGCTCATCGGGCACGACGGGACGGTCAAGCTCACCGATTTCGGGATCTCACGGGCCGCCGGCGACGGCACGCTCACCGACAGCGGCATGATCACCGGCACCCCGGCGTACCTGGCGCCCGAGGTGGCGAGGGGTGAGCAGCCGGATCAGGCGTCGGACGTGTTCTCGCTGGGCGCGACGCTGTACGCGGCGACGGAGGGGCAGTCGCCGCACGGGGTGAGCGACAACAGCTTCGGGCTGCTGTACCGGGCCGCGGCGGGGCTGATCGAGCCGCCGACGCGTTCCGGGCCGTTGACGGGTGTGCTGATGAGGTTGCTCGCCGCGGATCCGGCTGAGCGGCCGACGGCGGTGGAGGCGGCCGGGTTGCTGGCCGAACCCCTGCCCGCCGAGCCCTTGCCCGCCAAGCCGCTGACCGCCGGGCCGCGGTCCTCGGAACAACTGCCGGTCGAGCTGCCGCCGGCCGTGCCCGCGGACACCGCGACGGCCGGGCCCGACGCGGCCCCTCCTGGTCCGCGCGTCGGAACCGACCCGGAGCAGGCCCCGTCGGACAAGCAGCGGAAGCGCTGGCAGGCGCCCCTCGTGGCGGCGGTCGTGCTGCTGCTCACCGCGGGCGCGGTCGCGGTGGCCGCGCTCCAGCCGTGGACGTCCCGCGAGGCGGCCCCGACGACGACGTCCCTGGGCCTCACCGCGAGCGACGCGGCGGAACTGGTGCGCAGGCACTACGAGGCGCTGCCCGAGGACACGGCAGCCGCCTACGCGAACCTGGCCGTGCCGTTCCAGCGGCCGTTCGAGGAGTACCAGGCGTTCTGGGGCCAGTACGACGACGTGCGCGCCCAGGGCATCGAGGTCGTCGAGATCGGCCCCGCCAGGTACGCCGTGCGGGTGCACGTGAACTTCACGCACGCGGGCGCGGCGTCGTACGGGCGCTACGAGCTCGGTGTGTGGCCCGACGGCGGCAGGTTGCAGATCTTCTCGTCCCAGCAGCTGGAGTAGCTCCGGGCCAGGTCAGCAGCTCCGGGTCGGCAGCGCCGGGTGGGCGACGCCTCAGACCAGCCTGCGGTCCGAGGCCCAGCGCGACAGCTCGTACCGGTTCGACAGCTGCGTCTTGCGCAGGACGCTCGACACGTGCGTCTCGACCGTCTTCACCGAGATGAACAGCTCGGACGCGATCTCCTTGTACGCGTAACCACGCGCCAGCAGCCGCAGCACGTCCCGTTCGCGCGGGGTCAGCAGGTCCAGCTCCGGGTCGCTGATCGGGGCCGCGCCGGGACGGTCGGCGAACGCGTCCAGCACGAACCCGGCCAGCCGCGGGCTGAACACCGCGTCGCCCTCCGAGACCCGCACGACCGCGCGCACCAGCTCCTGGCTGGAGATGGTCTTCGTCACGTACCCGCGCGCACCGGCGCGGATGACCGCGATGACGTCCTCGGCCGCGTCGGACACCGACAGCGCCAGGAACACCACCTCCGGCAACGCCGTGCGGACCTGCCGCAGCACCTCCGCGCCGCCGCCGTCGGGCATGTGCACGTCGAGCAGCACCACGTCCGGGCGGTGGTGCCCGATGCCCGCGACCGCCTCGCCGACCGAACCGGCCTCACCGACCACCTCGACCTCGTCGGTGATCGAGTCCAGCTCGGCACGCACCCCGGCGCGGAACAACGCGTGGTCGTCCACCAGGAACACCCGAACGGTCATGTCCTGGCCCCCGTCTCTCGCTTGTCTGCGGTCTTCCTCGGCATCATCAGCTGCACCTCCGTGCCCTCACCCAGCCGGGTGCGGATCCGGACTTCGCCGCCGTGCCGGTCCATCCTCCCCCCAATCGAGTCCGCGAGGCCATGCCGGTCCTCCGGCACGGTCTTCGGGTCGAAGCCCTTGCCCCGGTCGCGGACGAACACCGCCACCCGTTCGGGCTCGACTTCGCCGTACACGCTGATCTCGCCGACGCCCGCGTGCTTGGCCGCGTTGACCATCGCCTCGCGGGCCGCCTGGACGAGGGCGTACAGGTTCGGGTCGAGCTCGCAGTCGCCGACGACGACCTGCTGCACGGCCAGCGCGAAGCTGTCCTCGACCTCGCCGGCCGCCTTGGCGATCGCGGCGGACATGGTGGTCGGCTGGCTGTTCTCCTCCACGACCCGCCCGTACAGCCACTCCCGCAGCTGCCGTTCCTGGCCGCGCGCCAGGCGCTTGACCTCGCGCGGCTGCTCGGCCTGCTTCTGGATCAGGGCGAGGGTCTGGAGCACGGAGTCGTGCAGGTGGGCGGCGATCTCGGCGCGTTCCTCGGTGCGGATGCGGACCCGGCGCTCCTCGCCGAGGTCGTTGATCAGCTTGATCCACAGCGGCACGGTGAGCACCGCCACCCCGCCGAGGGTCGCGACCACGGCGAGCAGCGCGAAGCGGAGCTGGTCGATGCCGTAGCTGTTGACGAGCAGCACGCCGATGCCGATGGCGACGAGCGCCACACCGGCGAGGACGCGCACGATCGTGCTGCGGCCCGTGCCGCCGAAGATCCCGGACTTCGCGCCGGCCCGCCAACGGCGGCGCTGCGCCTCGTCCGCCTCGCGCCAGACCACGGCCGCGCCGACCAGGGCCACCGCGAGCGGCCCGGCGATCCAGCCGCTGACCGGGCCGGAGAACAGGCCGGCGAGCACGGCCGCGGCGATGCCGAGGGCGACCAGGCCCAACGCCTGCTGGCGTTCCCTCGGGTTCGAGGGCCCTTCCGGTTCGCCGGCCGCGCGTTGGGGCACGAACAGCCACAGCAGGCCGTACGCGATCACGCCGACGCCGTTGAGCGCGGTCAGCGCGGCGAACGCCGCCCGCACCCAGAACACCTCGATGCCGAGGTGGTCGGCGACACCGCCTGCCACACCCGCGACCACCCGGCCGGTCCGCCTGCGGCGCACGGGCTCGACGGCCTTCGTCTCCACACTCACCCGTTGATGGTCACACGCTGGTCCGGGCCGGTCATCAGGGTTCCACCCGATGCGCGGTTCAGGGTGGCCCCCCGATGTGCGGACGCCCACGCCCGAGCAAGCTTGTCGTTGTGAGCGGGAGCATCAGCGCAGCCAGCGTCGAAGAGACGCTGAAGGACTTCTGGGCCACACGGCCCAGGCGGCCTCACGACGGTCGCAAGATCGCCGGTGTCGCCGCCGGTATCGCCCAGCGGTACCAGATCGACCCGGTGATCGTCCGGGTGGCGTTCGTGGCCATGGCGTTGTGCAACGGCGCCGGAGTGCTCATCTACCTGCTCGGCTGGTTGTGGCTGGCGCAGGCCGACGACGAGGTCTCGGCGGCGGAGGCGCTGATCGGGCGTGGGCGCAGCTCGACCCCGACGGCGTTGACCGTGCTGCTGGGGATCGCGGTGATCCCGGCGACCGGGTTCTTCGTGGACGGCGGGTTCACCATGGTCGGCGGCGTGCTGCTGTCCGTGGGTGCGATCTACCTGCTGCACCGCGGTCGGGGCCAGCTCAACCGGCCGGAGCCGACCGCGGCTCTCGGCGGTGGGAGTGGTGTCGGAGTTGGCGTTGGAGTCGGTGACGGTGTGGGGGGCAAGGTGTCGACGGACGAGCAGACGACCGAACGCGTGACGCCGCCGGCTTGGGATCCGCTCGGCGCGGCGCCGTTCGCGTGGGACCTGCCCGAGCCGGCCGGCGCGCAGGAGCCGGTGGGCGCGACGCCCGCGCCGGTGGCGGTGCGCCGCCGCAGGTCGCGGGTGGGAGTGGCGACGTTCGGGGTCGCCATGGTGGTGCTGGCCGCGTCGTTGGTGACGTCGGCCTACTCGGACTGGTTCGACGCCGGGCACATCCTCGGCCTGCTGGTCGCGGTGCTGGGCGGGGGGATGGTGCTCGGGGCCTTCCGCGGTGGCGGGCGCGGGCTGATCTGGCTGGTCGTGCCGCTGTCGGTGATCGGGGTGGCGATCACCTCGATCGACTTCGACGGGATCGACTCGGATCGGGTCGGCAGCTACCAGGACCGGCCGACGTCGGTGGAGCAGGTCGACCCCCGGTACGCCACCGGCGTCGGCGAGGTGCAGCTGGACCTGACCGCGCTGCCGAACGCGGGTTCGGTGCGGACCGAGGTCGAGGTCGGGCTGGGCAACGCGCACGTCAGGGTGCCCGCGAACGCGGACGTCGTGGTCACCTGCCGGGCCGACGTGGGAGACGTGCAGTGCCTCGGGCAGACGTCCGACGGCAGGGGCGCGCACCAGGAGGTCACCGACCACGGGGCCGACGGCGAGGGCGGGTTGAAGATCGAGCTGGACGTGCGGAGCGAAGTCGGACAGGTGGAGGTGAGTCGTGGCTGACCAGGACCAGATCGAGAAGCGCGGTGTCGACGTGGTGGGGTTGGTGTTCGGGGTCGCGGCCCTGGTGGCCGCCGCCTACATGCTCTCCGACGGCGCGTCCTGGCCGGAGTTCCTGGACCTGAGGTGGGCGTTGGCCGGCGGGGCGATGGTGATCGGGCTGGGGTTGCTGGCGGGTTCCGCTCGACGGCGTCGGTAGTCGGGGGTTCGTCCCGGGGATGCCCAGGTGGTTCCTGGGGAGGAGAAGCGAAAGGCCCGTCCGGGAGGACGGGCCTTTCGCGTGTGGTCCGCTACTCCCACTCGATGGTGCCCGGCGGCTTGCTCGTCACGTCCAGGACCACGCGGTTGACCTCGTTCACCTCGTTGGTGATGCGGGTCGAGATGCGCTCCAGCACGTCGTACGGCAGGCGGGTCCAGTCCGCGGTCATGGCGTCCTCGCTGGACACCGGGCGCAGGACCACCGGGTGGCCGTACGTGCGACCGTCACCCTGCACGCCCACGCTGCGCACGTCGGCCAGCAGCACGACCGGGCACTGCCAGATCTGGCGGTCGAGGCCGGCGCTGGTCAGCTCCTCGCGGGCGATCGCGTCGGCCTTGCGCAGGACGTCCAGGCGCTCCTGGTTGACCTCGCCGATGATGCGGATGCCCAGGCCGGGGCCGGGGAACGGCTGGCGCTGCACGATCGTCTCCGGCAGCCCCAGTTCGGTGCCGACCCGGCGGACCTCGTCCTTGAAGAGCGCGCGGAGCGGCTCGACCAGGGTGAACTGGAGGTCCTCGGGGAGCCCGCCGACGTTGTGGTGGCTCTTGATGTTGGCCGCGCCCGTGCCGCCGCCGGACTCGACCACGTCCGGGTAGAGCGTGCCCTGGACGAGGAACTGGTAGTCGCCCTCGGCCTTGAGGTCGCGTTCGGCCTGCTCGAAGACCCGGATGAACTCGCGGCCGATGATCTTGCGCTTCTGCTCCGGGTCGGTGACGCCCTTGAGCGCGTCGAGGAACCGCTCGCGGGCGTCGACGGTGACGAGGTTGACGCCGGTCGCGGCGACGAAGTCGCGCTCGACCTGAGCGCGTTCACCCGCGCGCAGCAGGCCGTGGTCGACGAAGACGCAGGTCAGGCGGTCGCCGATGGCGCGCTGGACGAGGGCGGCGGCCACGGCGGAGTCCACGCCGCCGGACAGGCCGCAGATCGCCTTGCCGTCGCCGACCTGCTCGCGGATCAGCGCAACCTGCTCGTCCACGATCGAGGACGTGGTCCACTGCGGCCGGATGCCCGCGATCTCGTGCAGGAACCGGCGCAGCACCTCCTGGCCGTGCGGCGAGTGGCCCACCTCCGGGTGGTACTGGACGCCCGCGAAGCGGCGTTCGGCGTCCTCGAACGCGGCCACCGGCGCGCCTTCGCTGGTCGCGGTGACCGTGAAGCCCTCGGGAGCCTTGGTGACGCAGTCGCCGTGGCTCATCCACACCGGGTGGTTGGCGGGCAGCTCCTCGTGGAGCAGGCCGCCGGCGTGCTGGACGCCGAGTTCCGTGCGGCCGTACTCACGGGTGCCGGTGTGCTCGACCGTGCCGCCGAGCGCGCCCGCCATGGCCTGGAAGCCGTAGCAGATTCCGAAGACGGGGACGCCGACCTCGAACAGCTTCGGGTCGACCTGGGGCGCGCCGGGCTCGTACACGCTGGACGGGCCCCCGGACAGCACGATGGCGGCCGGGTCGCGTTCCAGCAGTTCCGCCACGGGTGTGGTGTGCGGGACGACTTCCGAGTAGACCTGCGCCTCCCGGACTCGCCGGGCGATCAGCTGCGCGTACTGCGCGCCGTAGTCGACTACCAGCACGGGGCGGTTGCTGCTCTCGGCCACTGGGGAAAAACCTCTCGTCTGGCGGGTCCGCGCAGGTGAAGGATGTCATGCGTGCAGGAAGAAGTGCTCACCGGAGGCGGGCTCAACGAGGTCGTGCGGGTCGGGTCCACGGTGCGGAGGCCGACCGGTCCGTGGACGCCCAACGTGCACCGGTTGCTGGAACACCTTGCGCCGCTTGGCATCGCGCCGGTGGTGCACGGGGTGGACGAGCGCGGGAGGGAGGTGTTGTCGTACCTGGAGGGTGAGGTCGGCCACCCGCCGTTGGCGTCTTGGTTGCGGTCGGACGAGGTGCTGGTGGCGGTGGCGCGGATGGTGCGGCGGTTGCACGACGCGTCGGCGGGGTTGGTGGGGTCGGCGGAGTTGGTCGGCGGGTCGGAGGGGTGACAGTTCGAGGCCGTTCAGCCGGTGGAGGTGATCTGTCACAACGACCTCGCGCCGTACAACATGGCGTTCCGGGATGGGGCGCCGGTCGGGGTGTTCGATTTCGACGGGGCTCGGCCGGGACCCCGGTGGTGGGATGTCGCGTACACGGCGTACTGCCTGGTGCCGTTTTCGCCGGAGTTCGGGACGGTTGAGGAGCAGCGGCGGCGGGTGGGGTTGTTCTGCGAGGCGTACGGGTTGCCGGAGGCGGTGGCGGTTGAGGGGATGGGGTTGAGGGTGTTGGCGAGGTTGGAGGACATGGTCGCGATGATTCGGGAGCGACCCGAGTTCTGGCGGCAGAGGGAAGAGGGGCACGCGGAGTACTACCTGGGGCACATCGAGTACGTGCGGGAGAATTTTGTGGATTTGTAGGTGAGTGGTGGTTGGGAAGTTTCGGGTTTGTTGCGGTGCGGCGGGGGTCTGCGGTCCTCGCGCGCCGGTCGCCGCCCTCCTGGGGTTCCCGACTCGCGGCCGGACGGGCAGCGGCTCCCGGCCACCCACCGGGGTCCCGCCGGGGTGCACCCCCCGTGGTCGTGGGGTGGCGTCCGGGGGGGTAGTTCGAAGATCAATAGGTCGAAGGGCGCGGGTCGGGCATACGGTGTTCGGCATGGACGCGTTCACGCCGCAGCCACGGCCTTGTTGGATTGCCGGACACGCCGAGCAGGGTGTTTCCGCCCTCACTGTCCATCACCCGTTCGACGGAACAGAGGTGGCCTCGGTCGCGGTGCCGGGGTTGGAGCAGGTGGAGCGGGCCGTTGCCGCTGCGGCGGCGGTGGCGAAGGAGTTCAGGCGGACGCCGGCGCACGTGCGGGCGGGCGCGCTGTTGCAGGTGTCCAGGGCGTTGGAGGAGCGGGCCGAGGAGATCGCGGAGACGATCACGGCCGAGAACGGCAAGCCGTTGAA
Organism: Actinosynnema sp. NPDC023794; assembly: GCF_040639675.1. Lineage (NCBI taxonomy): Bacteria > Bacillati > Actinomycetota > Actinomycetes > Pseudonocardiales > Pseudonocardiaceae > Actinosynnema > Actinosynnema sp. NPDC023794. The sequence goes on from NZ_JBFAFR010000006.1 coordinate 130,181, forward strand.
GTGGGCGGACGTCGAGGTGAAGCGGGCGGTCAACACGTTCCGGTTCGCGGCGGAGGAGGCGCGGCGGTTCACCGGCGACTTGCAGCGGTTGGACACGGATGCCACCGGTGAGGGGCGGTTGGCGGTTGTCCGGCGGGTGCCACGTGGGCCCGTGTTGGCGGTGGCGCCGTTCAACTTCCCGTTGAACCTCGTGGCGCACAAGGTGGCGCCCGCTTTGGCGGTGGGTGCGCCGGTGATCGTGAAGCCCGCTTCGGCGACCCCGTTGTCCGCGTTGTTGTTGGGCGAGTTGTTGGCGGAGACGGATCTGCCCGAGGGTGCGTTCTCCGTGCTGCCGGTGCGCGGTTCGGACATGAAGGCTTTGGTGACGGACGAGCGGTTGCCCGTCATCTCGTTCACCGGGTCGACGGAGGTCGGGTGGTCGTTGACGGATTCGGCGCCCCGCAAGCACGTGCTGATGGAGTTGGGGTCGAACTCTGCGGCGATCGTGTGCGCGGATTGGGACGACCTGGAGTTCGCGGCCGGGAGGATCGCCACGTTCGGGAATTACCAGGCGGGGCAGTCGTGCATCGCGGTGCAGCGGGTGTTGGTGCACCGGGACGTGGCCGATGAGTTCGTGCCGAAGTTGGTGGAGGCGGTTCGGGGGTTGAAGACCGGGGATCCGCACGACCCCGAGGTGGAAGTCGGGCCGTTGATCGACGAGGACAACGCTCGGCGGGTCGCGGAGTGGGTTTCCGAAGCCGTGGCGGGTGGCGCGGTGCTGCACGTCGGTGGTGGGAGGTCGGGCACTTCGGTCGAGCCGACGGTGGTGCAGGACGTGCCCGTGGACGCGAAGTTGTGGCGCCAGGAGGTGTTCGGGCCCGTGCTGGCCGTCGCGGTGGTGGATTCGGTCGACGAGGCGTTCGAGCAGGCCAACGCGACGGAGTACGGACTTCAGGCGGGTGTGTTCACCAAGGACGTGACGGTGGCGTTCGCGGCGGCTGCGGAGTTGGAGGTCGGCGGGGTGATCATCGGCGACGTGCCGTCCTACCGGGCCGACCAGATGCCGTACGGCGGGGTGAAGGGGTCGGGGACCGGGCGGGAAGGTGTCCGGTCGGCGATGGTGGACTTCACCGAGGAACGCACGATGGTGCTCACCGGCATCACTCTTTGAGCGCGCCCTTGGCGAGCATCAGCAGGCCGTTGACCAGGTCGTCCGCACCGGAGCCGGTGGCGAGGGCGCGGAGCTTGAGGCCCATCACCATGCCGACGACGGCACTGGCGACCTGGTCGGCGTCCTTCACGCCGATGGACGCCAGGACCGTTTCGGCGAGCTTGTCGTAGGCGGCGAAGCACTCGGCGGCGGCGGCCCGGAGTTCCGGGTCGCGGCCGGCGTGCAGGTAGAGCTCGTAGGGCGCGATGCGATCGCTGTCGGTGCCCGTGGCCTCGGCGACCTGGCCGACGATCTCGACCACCTGGTCGAAATCGGCGCACTTCGCGTCGTTCCGGGTGGCCAGCTCGCCGAAGCGCCTGGTCTCCTCGGTGACGAAGTGCCGCAGGCTCTCCCGCAGCAGGTCCTGCTGGGTGGCGAAGTGGTAGGTGACGGAGCCGAGCGAGACGCCCGCCTCGTGCGCGATGCGCCGGTTGGTCACGCCGGCGACGCCGTCGTCACCGATGATCCGCAGCACGGCCGCGATGATCCGCTGCCTCGTCTCGGCCGGTCTCGTCATGTCGTTCATTGTCCGCCATGGGACGGATCGGCGGATTCGCGATACTGTTCGTTCGAACGAACAGTATCGGGAGGGCGCATGCGGGTCTCGGGATCGACCGTGTTGTTGACCGGCGCGACGGGTGGGATCGGGCACTCGATCGCCCGTGCGCTGGCCGGTCGTGGCGCGACGGTGGTCTTGACCGGGCGGAAGGTCGCCGAGCTGGCGCGGCTCGCCGACGAGGTCGGCGGGCGCGCGGTGGCGGCCGACCTGGCCGAGCCGGGGGCGGTCGGGCGGTTGCTGGACGAGGCGGGCGCGGTGGACGTGCTCGTCGCCAACGCCGCGCTGCCGGCCAGCGGGGCGTTGGTGGACTTCACGGCCGAGCAGGTGAAGCGGGCGTTGGCGGTGAACCTGGAGGCGCCGATCGCGTTGGCGCACGCGTTGACGCCGTCGATGGTGGCGGCGGGGCGTGGGCACGTGGTGCTCATCGGGTCGTTGGCGGGCAAGGTGGCGTCGGCGTACGCGTCGCTGTACAACGCGACGAAGTTCGGGCTGCGCGGCTTCGCGCTGGGACTGCGGGAGGACCTGCGCGGCAGCGGGGTCGGCGTGTCGGTCGTGCAGCCCGGGTTCGTGCGGGACGCCGGGATGTTCGCCGACACGGGCGCGAAGCCACCGGCGGGGATGCGGACGGTGTCGCCGGAGCAGGTCGCGGAGGCGGTGGTGCGGGCGGTCGAGGAGGACCGGGCGGAGGTGAACGTGGCGCCGGTGGAGCTGCGGGCGGCGAGCCTGCTCGGTGGCGCGTTCCCGGCGTTCTCGGCCGGGTTGCAGCGGCGGATGTCGAACGACGAGGTGATGCGGCGGATGAGCACGGCGAACCGGGGGAAGCGGTGACGGCCGCGGTGATCCCGCACCCCCGGTGGCGGGTGCCGTTCCTGGGTGACGTGCTCGGCACGAACCGGCGGACGCCGGTGCAGGACACCATGCGGATGGGACGGGAACTCGGCCCCATCTTCACGCGGCGGTTCCTGGACCAGGAGATCGTGTTCGTCGGCGGGGCGGCGTTGGCGGCGGACCTGGCCGACGAGTCGCGCTTCGCCAAGCACCTGGCGCTGGGCGTGGAGGCGTTGCGGGACGTCGGCGGGGACGGGCTGTTCACCGCGTACAACGAGGAGCCGAACTGGAAGGCGGCGCACGAGGTGCTGCTGCCCGCGTTCACGCAGAGCGCCATGCGCGCCTACCACCCGACGATGGTGGACGTGACCGCGCAGCTGGTCGGGAAGTGGGACCGCGGCGGGGTCGTCGACGTCTCCGGCGACATGACGAAGTTGACGTTGGAGACGATCGGGCGGGTCGGGTTCGGGTACTCGTTCGAGTCGTTCTCGCGGTCCGAGACCCACCCGTTCGTGCGGGCGATGATCGGGTCTTTGCGGTACGCGCAGCGCAAGAACTTCGTGCTGCCGCTGCTGCGCCGGGTGTTCGGGCGGGAGGCTGAGGAGCGCTACCAGCGCGACCTCGCCTACCTGGCGCAGGTCGTGGACGAGGTGGTGCGGTCGCGGCGCGGGTCGGGCGGTTCCGACCTGCTCGGGCTGATGCTGTCGTCCGGTGAGCTGGACGAGGTGAACATCCGCAACCAGGTGATCACGTTCCTGATCGCCGGTCACGAGACGACGTCCGGCGCGCTGTCGTTCGCGCTGTACTACCTGTCGCGGCACCCCGAGGTCGTGGAGAAGGCCCGCGCCGAGATCGACGCCGTGTGGGGCTCGGCGGAGGTGCCCGAGTTCGAGCAGGTCACGAAGCTGCGGTACGTGCGGCGGGTGTTGGACGAGGCGTTGCGGCTGTGGCCGACGGCGCCGGGGTTCGCGCGGGAGGCCCGTGCGGACACCGTGCTCGGCGGGCGGTACCCGATGCGGGCGGGCCAGTGGGCGCTCGTGCTGTTGCCGCTGGTGCACCGTGATCCGTCGGTGTGGGCGTCGCCGGAGTCGTTCGACCCGGACCGGTTCGCGCCGGCGGAGGTGAAGGCTCGGCCGGCGCACGCGTACAAGCCGTTCGGGACGGGGGAACGGGCGTGCATCGGGCGGCAGTTCGCGGTGCACGAGGCGACGTTGGCGCTGGCCACGGTGTTGCGCCGGTACGAGCTGGTCGCCTCCGCCGACTACGAGCTGCGGGTGGCGGAGATGCTGACGTTGAAGCCGGACGGGTTCACCGTGACGCCTCGGCGGAGGTGAAGCCCTTGGCCCGCCGCAGCGCCCGGTCGAGGTCGGTCGCGGTCGCGGCGGTGTGGCCGTCGGGGCGGATCAGCGCGTCCCCCTCGACGGTGAAGCCGGGGCCGTAGCGGTGGCTGTTCGGGCGGAGTTCGCCGTCGCCGTTGGTGGTGAGGGGCGAGTCGCGGTAGGCGAAGGGCTCGAAGAGCTTGCCGGAGTCGATCTGCTCGGTGAGGCCGTGCTCCAGGACGTGGCGGCGGTGGGCTCGTTCGGCCGGTGTGCGCGGCACGAGGAAGCGCATGGTCGCGCCGGTGATGCGGAGGTTCTCGTCGGCCGCCGCGGCGCGTTCCCGGTGGTAGGACTCCAGGAGGTGCGGGCCCGCTTCGCCGGCGCGGTCGAGGGCGATCTTCCAGGCGGCGTTGTCGGCGTCGCAGATCCCGGAGTTGAGGCCGCGCGCGCCGAACGGGCTCATCACGTGTGCCGCGTCGCCCGCGAGGAGGACCTTGCCGACGCGGAGGCGGGCGGCCCGGCGCTGGTGGAAGCGGTAGGTGGACTGCCAGAGGACCTCGTACGGGCGGTCGCCGGTGATCGCCCGTACGTGGTCGGGCGTGAGCTCGAAGCCCTCCGGGACCTGCCAGTCGATGCGGTGGACGCCGTCGGGCTGGGGGTGGACGAGCACCTGGCGGCCGGGGTGCCACGGCGGGTCGAAGTAGAAGCGGCGCTCCGGCTCGGGGTGGCCCAGGTCGACCCGGATGTCGGCGATGACGAATCGGTCGGCGAACGAGTGGCCCTCGAACGGGATGCCGAGCAGGTCGCGGACGGTGGAGTGGGCGCCGTCGGCGGCGACGCAGTGCGTGCCCTCGAACGTGCGGTCGGGCGTGTGGACGGTGACCGTGTCGGCCTGCCGGACTTGCACGGCCCGCCGGCCGAAGTGGAGGTCGATCAGGGGGCTGGCCAGGGCTTTCGCGTGCAGGATGTGCTCGACGGTGGTTTGCGGGGTGTTGACGAACGGCGGGAAGCCTTCGGTCCGCGGCAGTTCGACGGTGAGCACCTCGCGGTCGCGGAAGTAGGTCCGGCCGCGGTACCAGGTGACGCCGGCGTCCACGACGGCTTGGCCGACGCCGACGCGTTCGAGGATGTTCAGGACGTCCCGGTGGACGCAGATGGAACGGCTGCCGATGGCTTCGCGGTCCGCGGAGGCTTCCAGGACGGTCGTCGGCACGCCCGCTCGGGCCAGCAGGAGCGCGGTGGCCAGGCCGACCGGGCCCGCGCCGACGACCAGCACCGGGGTCATCGCAACGCCGCCCACACCTCGCGGTCCCGTTCGGCGGTCCAGATCCGGGGCCAGTCGACGCCGTCGCACTCGTCCCAGTACCGCTGCACGTTGAACGGCATGCAGTGCTCGAAGATCGGCCACCGGCCGTAGCGCGGCGCCAGGGCGGCGTGCGCGGCCTCGAACGCGTCCTTCACCGTGCCGCCGCTGAGGTGCGTGGTCCCTACCGTGCGGCGGAGCTCGTCCAGGAAGTGCCTCGACTGGGCGATGGCCGCGTCGACCTCGGTCCGGTCACGGGCGAGCGCGCCGCGTCCGCCGACGAGTTGCTCGGCGCCCAGCGCGGCGACCCGGTCCAACGTCGACGTGGCCCACTCGTCGTGGAACGCGTCGCCGGTGTAGAGCGCGGCCTGCGACTCGACCAGGTCGCCCGCGAACAGGACGCGCTGGTGCGGCAGCCAGGCCACGACGTCGCCCGCGGTGTGGCCGCGTCCGCAGAAGCGGAGCTCCACCTCGCCCCGGTCGCCGCCGAGCGGGATCGTGAGGCGGTCGGAGAACGTGACGGTGGGCCAGGTGAGGCCGGGGATGGTTTCGGGCTCCTCGAACAGCCGGGGCATCCGGCCGTACTCGCTGAGCCAGTCCTCCCGGCCGCGTTCGGCGATCAACGCCCTGGTGTTCTCGTGCGCGATGATCTCGGCGGCGTCGAACGCGCTCGCGCCGAGCGTGCGGACCGCGTGGTAGTGGGTCAGCACCAGGTGGCGGACGGGTTTGTCGGTGCGCTCGCGGAGCCGGTCCAGCCAGCGCCGGGCGGCCGTCGGCGTGGCCCTGGCCTCGATGCAGACCAGGAAGTCCTCGCCCTCGATCGCGCCGACGTTCGGGTCGCCTCCGGCGGTGAGGGCGTAGACGCCGTCGGCGAGCTCGACGAACCGCTCGTCCTTGGGCGTGAGGTCGGCGCTGGACGCGAACGGCTTCGTTGCCACACAACCCACCATAGGGCGATCAGGTCGACTTGACCTCCACGATCGGCAGCCGCAGCGCGCCGGGCGCCCCGGCCGGGACGGCGGGGTTCTTCGGCGCCACCGCAGCGATCCGCCGGTAGCCGGCGGACTGGTCGGGGCGCTGGTCCGGCTCGCCCTTGTTCGGCCACACCGAGAACGCCCGCTCGGCCTGCGCGGTGATCGTCAACGACGGGTTCACGCCCAGGTTCGCCGAGATCGCCGAGCCGTCCACGACGGACAGGCCCGGGTAGCCGTAGACCCGGTGGTACGGGTCGATGACGCCGCCGGCCGGGTCCGAGCCGATCGGGCAGCCACCGATGAAGTGCGCGGTCAGGGGGATGTTGAACAGCTCGCCCCACGTGCCGCCCGGGATGCCGTCGATGTGCTCGGCCGCCCGCAGGTTGGCCTCGTGGCCCGCCTCGATGAACGTCGGGTTCGGCTGCCCGTGCCCCTGCTTCGACGTGAGCTTGCGACCGAACAGGCCCTTCTTGGTGAACGTGGTGATGGAGTTGTCGAGGCTCTGCATCACCAGCAGGATCACCGTCCGCTCGCTCCACCGGTGCACCGACATGAGCCGGGCCAGCCGCAGCGGGTGGCGGACCGCCTGGGACAGGAACTGCAGGATGCGCGGGGTGGACTTCGCGCCGTCCGTGGCCAGCGTCTGGAGCAGCCCCATGGCGTTGCTGCCCCTGCCGTAGCGGACCGGCTCGATGTGGGTCTGCTCGTCCGGGTGGATGGAGGACGTGATCGCCACGCCCTGGCTGAAGTTGCGCTCCTCGTCCACCGTGAAGCGGGCCGCGCCGATGATCGACTCGGAGTTCGTCCTGGTCAACTCGCCGAGCTTGGGCGAGAGCTCCGGCAGCGCGCCGTCGGCCTTCATCCGGTGCAGCAGCTGCTGGGTGCCCCACGTGCCGGCGGCCAGCACGACCTGGCCCGCGGTGATCGTCCGCCTGCCCTTGCGCAGCTTGCCGCCCGTGCGCCGGGTGCCGATCGCCCACGTGCCGTCCGGCGCCTGGCGCAGGTCGGTGACGGTGGTCAGCGGCAGCACCCGCGCGCCGTTGCGCTCGGCCAGGTAGAGGTAGTTCTTGACCAGGGTGTTCTTCGCGCCGACCCGGCAGCCGGACATGCACGCGCCGCACTGCGTGCAGCCGGTCCGACTCGGGCCCGCGCCGCCGAAGTACGGGTCCTCGGCGGGCTTGCCCGGCTCGCCGAAGAACACGCCGACCGGCGTCGGGTGGTAGGTGTCGGCCACGCCCATGTCCTCGGCGACCTGCCGCATCACCACGTCCGACGGCGTGGTGGTCGGGTTCTCCACCACGCCCAGCATCCGGCTCGCCTGGTCGTAGAACGGGGCGAGCTCGGCCTCCCAGTCGGTGATGTGCGCCCACTGCCGGTCGGCGTAGAACGGCTTGAGCGGCCGGTACAGGGTGTTGGCGTACACCAGCGACCCGCCGCCGACGCCCGATCCGGCCAGGATCATCACGCTGCGCAGGGCGTGGATGCGCTGGATGCCGTAGCAGCCCAGCGCGGGGGCCCACAGGTATCGCCGCAGGTCCCAGGACGTCTCGGCGAACTCGTCGTCGGCGAACCGGCGGCCGGCCTCGATGACGGCCACCCGGTAGCCCTTCTCGGTGAGCCGGAGCGCGGCGACGCTGCCGCCGAAGCCCGACCCCACCACCACGACGTCGTAGTCGGTGTTGTTACCGGCGAGTTCACCCATGGCACAGGAGGTTAGGCGTAACTTCCGGTAACAGGCTAGTGCTCAATCGGTTCAGGCACTTCCGGGCACGAAAAAGCCCCCGCCTGGAGCAGGGGCTCTTCTCGGTGTCGGGTGGCCGCTGCTCCGCAGACGGCCGGCGTCTCCTAGCCGCGGATCGTCAGGCCGACCTTCTGGAACTCCTTGAGGTCCGAGTAGCCGGTCTTCGCCATCGCCCGGCGCAGCGAGCCGAACAGGTTCGTCACGCCGCGCGGGTCGACGGACGGGCCGAACAGCAGCGTGCGCAGGTCGACGACCTGGTCCACCCCGGTCGACACGTGGCTGCGCGGCACCGACGGGTGCGCCGACGCGGCCGTCCAGTACAGGCCCTGGCCCGGCGCCTCGGACGCCGCCGCCAGCGGCTCGCCCAGCATCACCGCGTCCGCGCCGCAGGCGATCGACTTCGCGATGTCGCCGCTGGTCAGCACGCCACCGTCGGCGATCACGTGCACGTACCGGCCACCGGTCTCGTCCAGGTAGTCCCGGCGGGCCGCGGCGGCGTCGGAGATGGCCGTCGCCATCGGCACGCCGATGCCGAGCACCGAGTCCGTCGTGGTCACGCCCGGCGTGTAGCCGTAGCCGACGATCACGCCCGCCGCGCCCGTGCGCATCAGGTGCATCGCGGTCCGGTAGTCGCCGACGCCGCCCGCGATCACCGGGATGTCGAGGTCCGCGATGAACGACTTCAGGTTCAGCGGCTCGCCGTCGCGCGAGACGTGCTCGGCCGAGATGATCGTGCCCTGCACGACCAGGATCTCCACGCCGGCCGCCAGCAGGTCCGGCGTGAGCTCGGCGGCGCGCTGCGGGCTGACCCGCACCGCCACCGTGACGCCCGACTCGCGCACCTGCTTGATCGCCTCGGCGATCAGGTCCATCCGCACCGGCTCGGCGTGCAACTCTTGGAGCACCCGCACCGGCGCGGCCGGGTCGTCGGTGTCCTCCACCGCCTGCACCAGGCGGAACAGGGCCTCTTCCACGTCACCGTGGCGGGCCCACAGGCCCTCCGCGTTGAGGACGCCCATGCCGCCAAGCTCGCCGATCGCGACCGCCGTGCCCGGCGACACGATCGCGTCGGTGGGGTGGGTGATCAGCGGGATCTCGAACCGGTAGGCGTCGATCTGCCACGCCGTCGAGACGTCCTTCGAGGATCGGGTCCTGCGGGACGGGATGATCTCGAGGTCGTCCAGCTCGTAGGCCCGCCTCGCGGTCCGGCCCATGCCGATCTCGACCAGATCGCGCACCTTTGTCGTCCTTCCGTGGAGCTGATGGTCCCGGGGGATGCCGGCGGAACCTGCGAACACTAGCCCAGGGCGATCCGATTCAGCGGGTCGTGTAGTTCGGGGCCTCGACGGTCATGGTGATGTCGTGCGGGTGGCTCTCCTTCAGCCCGGCCGCCGTGATCCGCACCAGCTGCTTGCGCTGCAGGTCGGCGACGGTCTTCGAGCCGGTGTAGCCCATGGCCGCGCGCAGGCCGCCCACCAGCTGGTGCACCACGGTCGACAGCGGGCCGCGGAACGGCGTGCGGCCCTCGATGCCCTCGGGCACCAGCTTGTCCTCCGACAGCACGTCGTCCTGGAAGTAGCGGTCCTTGGAGTAGGACTTGGCCTCGCCGCGGCCCTGGAGCGCGGCCAGGGAGCCCATGCCCCGGTAGGTCTTGAACTGCTTGCCGTTGACCAGCACCAGCTCGCCCGGCGACTCGGCCGTGCCCGCGAGCAGGCTGCCGAGCATGACCGCGCTCGCGCCCGCCGCGATCGCCTTGGCGATGTCGCCCGAGTACTGGATGCCGCCGTCGCCGATCACCGGCACGCCCGCCGGCCCGCACGCCAGGCTCGCCTCGTAGATCGCGGTGATCTGCGGCACGCCGACGCCCGCGACCACGCGCGTGGTGCAGATCGAGCCGGGGCCGACGCCGACCTTCACGCCGTCCGCGCCCGCGTCGACCAGCGCCTGGGCGCCCGCGCGGGTGGCGACGTTGCCGCCGACCACGTCGACCTCGTCACCCAGCTCCTTCTTCACCTTGGCGACCATCTCCAGCACGTTGCGCTGGTGGCCGTGGGCCGTGTCGACCATGATCACGTCGACGCCCGCGTCGGCCAGCGCCATCGCCCGCGCGAAGCTGTCGTCGCCGACGCCGATCGCGGCGGCGCACAGCAGCCGGCCGTCCGGGTCCTTCGAGGCGTTCGGGTACTGCTCGGTCTTGACGAAGTCCTTGACCGTGATCAGGCCGCGCAGCTTGCCGTCGCCGTCCACGATCGGCAGCTTCTCCACCTTGTGCCTGCGCAGCAGGCCCAGCGCGGCCTCCGCCGACACGCCGACCTGCGCCGTGACCAGCGGGCCCTTGGTCATCACCTCGCTGACCTTGCGCGAGTGGTCGACCTCGAAGCGCATGTCGCGGTTGGTGATGATGCCGACGAGCTTGCCGCTCGCGTCCGTGACCGGCACGCCGGAGATCCGGTAGCGCGCGCACAGCTCGTCGACGTGGCGGATCGTGTCGTCCGGGGTGCACGTGACCGGGTCGCTCACCATGCCGGCCTCGGACCGCTTCACGGTCTCCACCTGGCGGGCCTGCTCCTCCAGGGACAGGTTGCGGTGCAGCACGCCGATGCCGCCCTGGCGGGCCATCGAGATGGCCATCCGGCCCTCGGTCACGGTGTCCATCGCCGCCGATGCCAGCGGCACGCGCAACGTGATGTTGCGCGAGAGCTTGGTGCTGGTGTCCACGCCGCTCGGCACGATCTCCGACTCGGCGGGCAGCAGCAGTACGTCGTCGAAGGTCAGTCCCAGCATGGCGAACTTGGGCGGGACTCCGTCAGCGTTGAGCTCGCTGGTCATGGCGGCTGGCTTGCCTTCCGTCGTGCGGCGATCCCGCCGCCGCGGATCGGGTTCCACGCAGCGGCGATGGGTTCAGGTCATGGTATCTGGACGTGGCCGGGGGTCCGCCCGGTACCGTGCGGGGTCGTGCCGCACGACGCGTTGCCACCAGACCCGTTCGCGGGCGACCCGGAGGACCCGGCCCGGGCCCTCGGCGAACCCGACCACGACCACCCGCCGATGGACGACGCCGAGCGGGCCGAGCTGGTCGGCGACCTCAGCGACCTCGCGGTGTACCAGGCGCTGCTCGAACCCCGTGGTGTCAGGGGAATCGTGGTCGACTGCGGCGAGTGCCAGGAGCCGCACTACCACGACTGGGCCCTGCTGCGGTCGAGCCTCGAGCAGCTGCTGGCCGACGGCCGGATGCGCCCGCACGAGCCCGCGTACGACCCCGACCCGGCGGCCTACGTCAGCTGGGAGTACTGCCGCGGTTACGCGGACGGGGTCACCGCGACCGAGAGCGCCCGCTGACGATGTGACGAAGCCCGCCCCCGGACGAGGGGCGGGCTTCGTCACAAGCGTGCTCCGGGTCAGCCGCCGGACGACGGGGTCTCGCCGTCGGTGCCGCCGGGCGTCTGCGTCTCGCCCCGGTTCTGGCCGTTGGTCGACTCGCCCGAGGTGGGCGGCGGCGGCTGGGCCGTGCCGTCCGTGGTCGGGACCGTCGAGGTGGTCGTCGTCGGCGCGGTCGTCGTGGTCGGGTCGGGCGTCGTCGTCGAGGTCGGTGACGGCAGGCTGGGCTCGGTCGTGGGCAGCACCGGCGTCGTGGACGGTCCGACGGTGGTCGGCGTGTTCGGCGACGGCGTGGTGCTGGTCAGCTCCTCCAGCAGCGACTCGTGCTTCTGGGTGAGGTCGTCCTTGCCGTCGTCCGGCGAGACCGACGGCAGGCTCTCGCCCGCCTTGAGCAGCGCGTCACGGGCCTCGCTGTACCGGCCGTCGCGCAGTGCCGCGCGAGCGGTGTCGAGGTCGGTGCGCACGGCCACGGCGGCTTCCACCGACCGCGCGTGCTCGGAGTACAGGACCCGGGTCAGGCCCCAGAGCGCGTCGCCGGGCTGGGCGTCCCGCGCGACCAGGCTCATCCCGGTGAACGCGATCGCCAGCACGGCGGCGGCCGCGGCGAGGGGGATGAGGAGGCGCTGCCTGGCCCTGGGCTGGGTGCGGGCGGCGGCGATCGTGGCCACCGCCGTGTCGGTGTCGACCAGCTCACCCATGGGTGGGCGGTCGACCTCGCGCCGCCAGGCCAGCAGCAGTGCGTTCAGCTCGTCGTCGACGAGCGAATCCGGCTGGTCGCCGTCACGCCCGCCCAGCACGTCGAGCAGCACGTCGTCAGCCCGGATGCCCGCGAGGTCGTCCCCCGGCTCGGCCGCGACGCCCTCGACCAGGGTGTCATCAGACTGCGGCGGTCTCTCATCTCGTCCGCGCACGACTTCTCCGTTGCCCTTCTCGTGCTGGTCGGCCACTCAGACCACCTCCTCCGCTGCCAGCGTCTTGCGAAGGCGGGCCAGGGCGCGGTGTTGCGCCACCCGAACCGCGCCCGGCGTCGAGCCGACCGCGTCGGCGGTCTCTTCGGCCGACAGGCCGACGACCACGCGAAGCAGCAGGATCTCCCGCTGCTTCTCCGGAAGGACCTTGAGGAGCAGGGCCATCCGCTCCGACAGCTCGCCCTGCATGGCGCGCTGCTCGGGACCGGCCTCCGTCTCGGGGGCGTCGGGCACCTCCGGGACCGGTTCGGACCGGTTCCGGGCTGCGGAGCGATGCGCGTCGGCCACCTTGTGCGCGGCGATCCCGTAGACGAACGCCAAGAACGGCCGACCCTGGTCGCGATAGCTGGGCAGGGCCGTCAGCACCGCGAGACACACCTCCTGGGCCACGTCGTCCGCCGAAGCGAAGGACCTCTCCTGCCTTCCGACTCTGGCGCGGCAGTACCGCACCACGAGGGGTCGGATGGATGCCAGGAGCCGCTCGATCGCGTGGCGGTCGCCATCGACGGCTGCGCCCACTTCGGCGTCCAGTCCGTCCCCCAAGTTGGTCATCGCAGACAACTGCCCTGGTGTTACGCGTAGGCGTACCGACAAAGAGCAGCACGGGACGATCGACGTCGCCCGTACTGGTGATGCTCACCGTACCGGTCGCCTGGCCGAATGTTCCGCAATGGGGTCCAGATGGGGTCTTTCGACCTCACCTGACCAGCCGACACGCCGGAGGCGCGCGACGGCCCGCGGAGGCCCGGGAACCCGGCCTTGCGGGACAGCCCGCCGACGCCGCGCCGGCCCGGCGAAACCCGGTGCCAGGCCGCGGCACGTGAGGTGCGAGGCGGCCTCACCGCGTCCCGATACGACGCACGGTGCCCCACGGCATCCCGGTGGGCGCACGGCAGCCTCACGGCGTCTCCGTGGGCGCACGACGGCGTCACGGCGGCCGGTGGACGCACGGCGGCCCGGCGACGCCTGATGACGTCGCCGGGCCGTGGCTGGAGGAAGGAGTGCCGGTGCGACTCGCCTGACGAGTCCGACGAGCCTGTGCCCCGAGCCCTGGGTGCCGTGCGCTACGACACGAGGCCGCGCCGGAAGCCGTGTGCGACGGCCTGGGCACGGTCGCGCACGCCGAGCTTGCGGAACAAGCGCCGGGCATGCGTCTTCACCGTGTCCTCGGACAGGTAGAGCTCACGCCCGATCTGCCCGTTGCTCTTGCCCTGGCTCATCCCGCGCAGCACCTGGAGCTCGCGCTCGGTGAGCTGGACGCCCGGATCCGACGGCTGGCGCGGCGCGGGCACGCTCGTGCTCGCGAGCGTGTGCGCCAGTGCGGCGACCAGCTCGGGGCGCGAGGCGTCCCAGCGCAGGTAGCCGCGGGCCCCGCCGGCGATCGCGGCGGCGATGCTGCCCGCGTCGTCCGGTGCGCCGAAGACGATGACGTTTGCCTGCGGGTTGGCCGAGACGAGTCGCCGGGTCGCTTCGACCCCGGTCGGGACGGCGCGCTGGGTGCCAACCAGTACGACGTCGACCGGCTGCCGAGAGAACCGAGCCAACAACTCGTCACCGTGCGCTACGCAGTCGATGCGGCTAACCCCTGGGACAGCCGACATCACGCGGGTGAGACCCTCCCGCACACTGCGCCGGTCGTCGCAAATAAGGACCGTGGTCACGGGGACTCCTTCCTGCAGCCGAGTGACGTTCCACATCCCCTATCGGACGCTAGAGGCCGAACCTTGACACGATCCGGTGCTTAATCCGTCAAGAAGTTCGTCTCAGCGTCTGCGTTCGGGGGTTCCCCGGAACGGAGCAGCGAAGTCGGGATCCACGGCGAGCGGTGCGCGAGCCGGCGGCCCGACGGGTCGGCTCTGCGCAACACGCAGCTCAGAGCGTTTTCGGCGCGATCCTTCACGTTTCCCGCGTCCGCAATAGTGCGGTCTGCCAGGGCGTTTGCCAGGACGAGCGCCGTCGGCCAGATCAACGAGAAAAGCCCTCGACGGTCAGTGTGATTTAGGTCACACAGTAGCACTTCGACCCCTCGGTCGACGCTTTCGGGTGTCCCCCACACCACCAATGCCGCACCCAGGACGAGGTCGGACTTGAGGATGTGTCGCGTTGCGCCGGCCTCACGGGCGGTCGCGGCGGCCACCTCGGCCGGGTGCACCGCCTGCTCGGCGTGACCGCCGGCCAAGGCGATCTCGGCGGCCAGCCACTGATGCCGCACCCGGCTGCGCCATCCGCGTGGCTCGACCCCGGCGTGCAGCCGCCGTGCCTCTCCGAGCCGGCCCGCGCCGATCGCGTCGGCGGCGAGCCCGAGGAGCGCGTCGGCCCGCGCACCGGCCGGGTCCACGTCGTCGGGGTCCCGGTCGTCGCCTCCGGGCGCCATGGCCAGCGCCCGCCCGTCGAGCACCCGTGCCGCCGCGTGGCCGCCCAACTGCCGCCGGTGCGACGCGAGCGTCGAAGCCGCCAACGACCCGAACAACCCACCGCGCCCGATCAGCTCACCGAGCACCGAGGCCGCCGCCGCGTAGCGCCCCTGACCGCCGAGCACGACCGCCGCCAGCCACCGCTCCTCCACCCCGCCGCGCAACGCCGCCCACACGTCGGCCTCGGGCCGATCCCCGAACGCCGCCTCCCGCACCTGCACCGCTCCACCCACCTCACTCGCGTGTCCTACCTCCAGGACGCGCGTGTCCTACGTCCAGAACACCCGAGTTGAACGCTCAGGACCAGCGCGGTCGCGCCCTGGCGGCAGTTGTCCACAGGCAGCGCGCGGACGCGTCGGATTGTCGGACCTTCGTGGCAGGGTAAAAGCAGGGGTCCCCTTGGCGGGGACCCCTGCGGAGCAGGAGCAGGAGGCGGCGGCGCGGGCGGCCGGGCGCGAGAGAGGGCCGGTCGGGTGCGGTGGGGCCGCAGCCGGGCCCGAGGCAAGACCGGTCGGGTGCGGTGGGCGCGGTCGCGTCCGAGGCAGGACAGGTCGGGCACAGGGGCGAGGGCGGCCGGGCCCGAGGCGGGGGCAGGGTCGGTCGGGTCAGCAGACGGCGCGTTCGATGGCGTCGGCGGCGGTGGCGAGGTCGTTGATCCGCTCCGCCGGCTGCGGCACGACGCCCCGTTCCCAACCCGGTCCCCCGGCGAACACGCGGACCTGTTGGCGGGTCCTCGGCAACGCCGTGACGACACCCGGATCGGCGTAGCGCGGCAGCTGCGCCCACAGCACCACGGCGGCCGGTGCGGTGCGCCGGACCGCCGAGGACAGGGCGTCCACCGGCAACGCCGCGCCCAACTGCCGCACGCCGACGCCGCGCTGCGCCAACACCGCCGCCAACGGGTACAGCGGCAGGTTGTGCCGTTCGTCCGGCATGCACGCCAGCAGCACGGGACGGTGGTTGCGCGGGCCCGCCACGACCGGGGTCGCGCGCACCACGGCGGCCAGCACGCACTCCTCCACCAGGTGCGACACCTCGACCCCCGCGCCGGAGTGCTCCCACCTCGCCGCGATCGCGGCCATCACCGGCCGCACCACCTCGTCCCACGTCGTGATCACGCCGTCCGCCTCGATCGCGTCGGCCAGCAGCGTCTGCACCGCCGCCGAGTCCATCGCCAACGCCGCCCGCCCCACGCCGCGCGCCCGCCGGTTCGCCGCCTGCAGCTTCAGGCCGCGCCCACCGGTCGGGGGCGAACCACCGTCGAGCTCACCGCCGGTCAGCGACGCCGGCACGGCCGCCAGCGGCGCGCGGACCGGGCTGGCGAGGGCGTACTTGGCGGCCTCGGCGGACGACGCGCCGCGCAGCAGGGCCCGCTGCATCAGCTCCAACCGGGCCACGTCGAGTGGCGCGTACTTCCGGTGTCGCCCGGTTGTGTGATCACTGGGTCCGAGGCCGTACCGGCGGTCCCAGGTGCGCAGGGTGGCCGGCGCGACACCGAGCCGGCGCGCGACGGCGGCCACCGAGAGGGTCACCGTATGCGCTGGATCATCTTCCGCCGCAACGGTTCCCCGGTCGCCTTCCGGCACGGTCCCGGTGTGGTCGGGGGGCGTCATCACGCTGACATCGTCCGTTCACCTGACGTCACCGGCAACTCCGGCACGGGCGCTCAACGATCACCCATCGTATGAATTGCCGGCAAAAGCCCCCGCACCCCCTTGAACAAGTTTTGGCGCGGTTCTACGGTGGATCATCGTTAAGCCGAATGGAGCAGTTCTCGTCCATGGGCCAAGGAGGCGGTCTCGATGGCGGACACCCGAAGGCTTCCCGGTCCCAACGCGGATCTGTGGGACTGGCAGATGCGCGGCTCGTGCCGCGGGATGGACAGCGCGTTCTTCTTCCACCCGGACGGGGAGCGCGGACCGGCGCGGGCTCGGCGGGAGGCGCGGGCGAAGGCCGTGTGCCTGTCGTGCCCGGTGTTGGAGATGTGCCGGCGGCACGCCCTGGCGGTCCAGGAGCCCTACGGGATCTGGGGCGGCCTGTCGGAGTCCGAGCGGGACAGCATCATCAAGGCGCGCAAGCGGCAGTTGACGCCCGCCTGACGCAGAACGCGCGGGAGGGACGGCACCTCGTGGGCGCCGCCCCTCCCGTTCGCGCGATTTCCGACCGATAACGCCTGGTCAGTGACCGTGGCCGTGGCCGTGGCCCTGACCGGCGCCGCCGGCGGGCTCCTCTTCCTTCTTCTCCACGACGGCGCTCTCCGTGGTGAGCACCATGCGGGCGATGGAAGCGGCGTTGGTGACCGCGGAGCGCGTCACCTTCACCGGGTCGATGATCCCGGCCTCGAGCAGGTCGCCGTAGACCAGGGTGGCGGCGTTGAGGCCGAAGCCCCACTCCTGCTCACGCACCTTGTTCACCACGACGGCGCCTTCGAGGCCCGCGTTCGCGGCGATCCAGAACAGCGCCGAGCCGAGGGCCTCGCGGACGATCGCGACACCGGTCGCCTCGTCACCGGACAGGCCGAGGCCGCCGTCGAGCACCTTGGCCGCGTGCACCAGGGCCGAGCCGCCGCCGGGGACGATGCCCTCCTCGACCGCGGCCTTGGTCGCCGACACCGCGTCCTCGATGCGGTGCTTGCGCTCCTTCAGCTCGGTCTCGGTGGCCGCGCCGACCTTGATCACCGCGATGCCGCCGGACAGCTTGGCCAGCCGCTCCTGCAGCTTCTCGCGGTCCCAGTCGGAGTCCGTGGCCTCGATCTCGCGGCGCAGCTGCTCCGCGCGACCCGCCAGGTCGGCCTTGGCGCCGCCACCGTCGACGATGGTCGTGTTGTCCTTGGACACGACGACCCGACGGGCGGTGCCCAGCACGTCGAGGTTGGCCTCGGACAGCTTGAGGCCGACCTCGGCCGCGATGACCTGCGCACCGGTGACGACGGCCAGGTCGTCCAGGAACGCCTTGCGGCGGTCGCCGAAGTACGGCGCCTTGACCGCGACCACGCGCAGCGTCTTGCGCAGGGCGTTGACCACCAGGGTGGACAGCGCCTCGCCCTCGACGTCCTCGGCGATGATCACCAGCGGCTTGCCGGCCTCGGCGACCTTCTCCAGGATCGGCAGCAGGTCGGCCAGGGCCGAGATCTTCTCGCGGTGCAGCAGGATGCGGGCGTCCTCGAACACCGTCTCCTGGGCCTCGAGGTCGGTGGCGAAGTGCGCCGACACGTAGCCCTTGTCGAACTGCACGCCCTCGGTGATCTGGAGCTCGGTGGCCATCGAGGAGGACTCCTCGACGGTGATCACACCGTCCTCGCCGACCTTCTCGATGGCCTCGCCGAGCAGGGCGCCGATGGACTCGTCACGGGACGAGACGGTGCCGACCTGGGCGATGTTGTCGCGGCCCTTGACCGGGGTGGCCTTGGCCTTGAGGGCGTCCACGACGGCCTCGGCCGCGGCCTGGATGCCGACGCCGAGCGACATCGGGTTCGCGCCGGCGGCGACGTTGCGCAGACCGACCCGGACCATGGCCTGGGCCAGCACGGTCGCGGTCGTCGTGCCGTCGCCGGCCACGTCGTTGGTCTTGGTGGCGACGCTCTTGGCGAGCTGCGCGCCGAGGTTCTCGAACGCGTCGTCCAGCTCGATCTCGCGGGCGATGGTCACGCCGTCGTTGGTGACGGTGGGCCCGCCGAACTTCTTGTCGAGGACGACGTGCCTGCCGCGCGGGCCGAGGGTGACCTTGACCGTGTCCGCGAGCTTGTTCACGCCGCGCTCGAGTGCCCGACGAGCGTCCTCGTCGAAGCTGATCTGCTTGGGCATTGCCTACGCCTCTCTTGATGCGAAACGCCCCGGGAGCCCCGGTGAGGGGTTCGCCGGGGCGTCTTGCGTGTCAGCCGAGCGTCAGTTGATGACGGCCAGCACGTCGCGGGCGGAGAGGATGAGGTACTCCTCGCCGTTGTACTTGACCTCGGTGCCGCCGTACTTGGAGTAGATGACGACGTCGCCGACAGCCACGTCCACCGGGACGCGGTTGCCCTTGTCGTCGATCCGGCCGGGGCCCACCGCGATGACCTTGCCCTCCTGGGGCTTCTCCTTCGCGGTGTCCGGGATCACGAGGCCGGAAGCGGTCGTGGTCTCGGCCTCACTGGCCTGGACGACGATCTTGTCCTCGAGCGGCTTGATGTTCACGCTCACCGGGCTGACCTCCACGGTCGTCGAAAGCGTTGGCAGGTTGCGTTACGGCTCCTGCCACCCCGCCGTCGCGGGGGTCGGGGCGGTTGCTGGTGCCGTGCATCTAGCACTCTACCCACGCGAGTGCCAACGCTTCAACGACCCCCCGCTACCGGTCGGGTGAAGTCGTCCACTCGTGTAACACCGCCGTTCACCTGGTCGCCAACCTCGTCGGCAACGGTGAGCCGCATGACCACGGTGACCCGACGTTCCCTGCTCATCGGCGGTGTGGCCGGTGTGGCGCTCGCCACCACCGGCGCAGGCTCCCCCCGGCTCGACGACCCCTTCACCCTCGGCGTCGCGTCCGGCGACCCCAGGCCCGACAGCGTGGTGCTGTGGACGCGCCTGGCGCCCCAGCCGCTCGCCGAGGACGGTCTCGGCGGCATGCCGGACCGGGTCGTCCCGGTGCACTGGGAGCTGGCCGAGGACGAGCGGTTCCGGCGCGTGGTGCGCCGCGGCGCGCAGCCCGCCCGGCCCGAGCTCGGGCACAGCGTGCACGTGGAGCCGTTCGGCCTGCGGCCCGGTCGCGAGTACTTCTACCGGTTCCGGGTCGACGGCCACCTGTCCCCCGTCGGCCGCACCCGCACCACGCCCGAGCCGTGGGTCCTCGGGCAGGACCTGACCATGTGCTTCGCGTCGTGCGCGCACTTCGGCGAGGGCTACTTCACCGCGTACCGGCGGCTGGCCGAGGATCACCCGGACGTGGTGCTGCACCTGGGCGACTACCAGTACGAGTACGCGGCCAAGGCGGCGGACGTGCGGCCGGTGCTCGGGCCGGAGACGCGGACGCTGGCCGACTACCGGCTCCGGCACGCCCAGTACAAGACGGACGCCGACCTCCAGCTCGCGCACTCCGTGGCGCCCTGGTTGGTGGTGTGGGACGACCACGAGATCGAGAACAACTGGGCCGACGACGTGCCCGAGCAGCCCGACCCGGCCTTCGCGGCCCGGCGGACCGCGGCGTTCCAGGCGTACTACGAGAACATGCCGCTGCGGCGCGGGGCCCGGCCCAACGGCGCCGACATGCAGCTCTACCGGCGGGCCCAGTGGGGCGGGCTGGTCAACTTCCACATGCTCGACACCCGGCAGTACCGCGACGACCAGTCGTGCGGCGACGGCTGGAAGACCTGCGCGGACGCCGGGCTGCCGACGCGGTCGATCACCGGCGCGGAGCAGGAGGAGTGGCTGCTCGACGGGTTCCGCCGGTCCCGGTCGCGGTGGGACGTGCTGGGCCAGCAGGTGTTCTTCGCCGAGCGCGACCGCAAGGACGGGCCGGAGAAGGAGGTCTCCATGGACGGGTGGGACGGCTACCTGGCCTCCCGCGACCGGGTGACGCGCGGGTGGGTCGACGCGGGCGTGCGCAACGCGGTCGTGCTGACCGGTGACGTGCACGCGCACTACGCGGCGGACGTGAAGCTGGACTGGAACGACCCGGCGTCGTCGCCGACCGTCGGCACCGAGCTGGTGTGCTCGTCGGTGACCTCCGGCGGCGACGGCAACGACACCGTCGACCAGGTGCAGCTGCGGCTGAACCCGCACATCAAGCTGCACAGCAGGCGGCGCGGGTACGTGCGGACGAAGTTCACCGCGCGGGAGATGCGGGCGGACTTCCGCACGCTGCCGTACGTGCGGACGGCCGGGGCCGGGGCCACGACGCTCAAGTCGTTCGTCGTCGAGGACCGCAACCCCGGCCTGAACCCCGTGTGATCAGCCGCGGATGACGTTGATCAGGGCGGTGAAGCTGTCCTTGCCGTGCCCCGCCTCGATGGCGCGGTCGTAGAGGGCCTTCACCGCCCTGGGCAGCTCCGCGTCGATCCCGGCGGCCTCGCTCGCGCCCAGGACGTGCGCCGCGGTGGCGCCCATCATGGCCGTGTTGGCGAGGTCGCCGGGGTGCTCGCCGGAGTCGACGTGCTTCGCCATCTCCGCGACGTACATCGTCAGCGTGGAGACGTTGTCGGTGAGGTAGGGCGCGAACCGCTCCGCCGTGACGCCCGCCGACTTGGCCAGGGCGATGCCGTGCAGCATCGCGGTCATCGAGGTGAGGAAGACGTCCAGCTGCGCCTGGTAGAGCAGCTGGGCGAGGGTGTGGTCCTCGCCCATGTAGTCGGGCCTGCCGAGCACCGCGAGCGTGTCGGCGTGCCGGTCGAACACCTCGCGCGGTCCGCTGTAGAAGACGTACACGGCCGGGTCGCCGACCATCTCCGCGTTCGACATCACGCCGCCGACCAGCAGTTCCGCGCCCCGTTCGGCGAGCCAGGCGGCGGCCTTGAGGGTCTTGTCCGGCGTCTCGGAGCTGAGGTTGACCACGACGCGGCCGGCGAGGTCGACGCCGTCGAGGATCTCGTACATGGCGGCGTAGTCGGTGAGGCTGAGGATCAGCAGCCGGTTCGCGGCCACGGCGTCGGCGGCGGTGGCGGCCCGGACGGCGCCCTTGGCGACGACGGCGTCGGCCCGGGACGGGGTGCGGTTCCAGACCGTGGTCGGGTGGCCGGCGTCGAGGAACCGGGTGACCATGGCCTGACCCATCGGGCCGAGGCCGATCAGGGTCAACGGGGTCTTGGCAGTCATGTGTTCTTCACTCCTTCGTGTGACTTCCACGGTGGCCGGTGGCGCGCACGGATCGCTGCGGGACCGCTGGGGGTCCGCTGCGGGTGGTCCGGTTACGGTCCGGGCGTGAGATTCGGGGTGTTGGGGCCGCTCGGGGTGTGGACGGCGGGCGGTGAGGCGGTCCGGGTGCCCGAGGCCAAGGTCCGGCTGCTGCTGGCGGACCTGCTCGCGCACGAGGGGCGGCCCGTGTCGGCGGACCGGTTGGCGTTCGACCTGTGGGGCGACGAGCCGCCCGGCAACCCGGTGAACACGTTGCAGACCAAGGTCTCGCAGCTGCGGCGGGCGCTGGAGGCGGCCGAGCCGGGTGGGCGGGAGCTGGTCGCGCACGGTCCGGCCGGGTACGCGGTGCGCGTTGATCCGTCCACTTTCGACGTGCTGCGGTTCCGGGAGCTGGTGGCCCGCGGGCGGTTCGGCGAGGCGCTGGCGTTGTGGCGCGGCGAGCCGCTGGCGGAGCTCGCGGACGCGCCGTTCCTGGCGCCGGTCCTCGCGCGGTGGGCCGAGGAGCGGTTGGCCGCGCTGGAGGAGTTCGCCGAGTCGTCTCCCGGTGAGGTGGACCTGGCGGCCGAGGTGGCGCGGCACCCGTTGCGCGAACGCTTGCGCGGACTGCACATGCGTGCGCTCTACCGGGCCGGGCGGCAGGTCGAGGCGTTGGAGAGCTACGCCGAGCTGCGCCGGTCGCTGGCCGAGGAGCAGGGGCTGGAGCCCGGCCCCGAGTTGGCCGAGCTGCACCGGGCGATCCTCGACCACGACCTCGCGCCGGTCGCGCGGACGAACCTGCCGGTGCCCGTGACGGAGCTGGTCGGCCGGGACCAGGCGGTGCGGGACCTGTGCGAGCTGCCCCGTGACGCCCGGTTGGTCACGCTCACCGGTCCCGGAGGTGTCGGCAAGACGAGCCTGGCCCTGGAGGTCGCGCGGCAGGTGTCGGTCGCCGACGGGGTGTGGCTGGTCGAGCTGGCGGGTGTCGGCCGGGCCGAGCAGGTGGTGGGCGCGGTGGCCGACGTGCTCGGGGTGCGCGAGGACGCGTCGGGGACGGCGCTGGTGGAGGCGTTGCGCGGGCGTGAGGTGCTGCTCGTGCTGGACAACTGCGAGCGGTTGGTCGAGCCGGTGGCCGCGCTGGTCTCCCGGCTGCTGCGGGCGGTGCCGGAGCTGCGCGTGCTCGCCACCAGCCAGGAACCGCTCGGCCTGGCGTTCGAGACGGTGTGGGCCGTGCCGCCGTTGGACCTCTCGGACGCGGTCACGTTGTTCACAGCGCGCGCTGCCGCCGCCGCGCCCGGTTTCACGGTGACGCCGGACAACGCGGCGGTGGTGGAGGCGATCTGCCGACGGCTCGACGGGTTGCCGCTGGCGGTGGAGCTGGCCGCGACGCGCGTGCGCGGGTTGGGCGTGACGGCCCTGCTCGACCGGCTGGACGACCGGTTCCGGTTGCTGGCCACCGGGCACCGGGACGCGCCTGCCCGGCAGCGGACGTTGCGCGCGATGATCGACTGGAGCTGGGACCTGCTCGGCGAGGCCGAGCGGGTGGTGCTGCGGCGGTTGTCCGTGCACGTGGACGGGTGCGCGTTGGACGCCGCCGAGGCGGTGTGCGCGGGTGACGGCGTGGCGGCCGACGAGGTGGCGGACGTGCTGGCCAGGCTGGTCGACCGGTCGCTCGTGGTCGCGCCCGAGCACACGGGCGAGCCGCGGTTCCGGCTGCTGGAGTCGGTCGCCGACTACGGGCGGGAGCGGCTGCGCGAGGCGGGCGAGTTCGACCGGGTGCGGGCGCGGCACGCGGCGTTCTACCTGGGGTTGGCCGAACGCGCGGACCCCCGGTTGCGCGAGGCCGGGCAGTTGGCGTGGTTGGACCGGCTGGACGCGGACACGGCGAACCTGCGCGCCGCGCACGACGCGTTGGGGCCGGCGGACGCCGTTCGGCTGACGTGCGCGCTGACCTGGTACTGGTTCCTGCGCGGCCGGCTGCGGGAGGGTCGGTGGCTGATGACCTCGACCGATCCGGTGACGGTGGCGTGGCGGGCCGGGTTCGGGGTGCTGCTGGGTGAGGCGGCGGAACCGTCGGCGATCTCGGGGACGGCGGAGATCGCGGATCGCCTGGAGCAGGCGCGGGCCCGGTGGTTCCTGGGGTACGTGCTGTCGACCGTGGGCGACATGCCGTCCGGCGAGGTGTTGACCGAGCAGGCGCTGGAGGCGTTCGAGGAGCTGGGTGACGAGTGGGGCGTGGCCGCGGCGCACAGCGACCGGGTGAGCCAGGCGCTGGCCCGGGGTTCGGTCGACGAGGCGCGGGCGTCGGCCTCGCGGTGTGCGGAGCTGTTCGGGTCGTCGGGTGAGCGGTGGGGGCAGCTGAAGGCGTCGTTCGGGTTGGGGATGCTCGCGCAGCTGTCGGGTGACTACGAGCGGGCGGAGGCCGTGCACCGGGACGGGCTGCGGGTGGCGGAGGAGCTGCGGTCGTGGCCGGAGGTGTCGTACAAGCTGTCCTGGCTCGGGCGGGTCGCGTTGACGGTCGGTGACTACGCGAAGGCGCGTGAGCTGCACGAACAGGCTCGGCGCGCGGCGGCGGAGCACGGGTTCTCGCCGGGTGAGGTGTACGCGGAGACGGGGTTGGCGCTGGGCGCGCGGCGGGAGGGGCGGCTGGGCGCGGCGGAGGCGCACTGGGAGCGGCTGCGGTCGTGGCACCGGCAGGTCGGGTTCGAGGCGGGTTCGACGTTGGTGCTGGCGGAGCTGGGGTTCGTGGCCGAGCTGCGTGGTGACGCGGCGCGGGCCTTGGAGCTGCAGTCGGAGGGGTTGGCGCTGGCGCGGCAGGTGGGCGACCCGCGCGCGATCGCGTTGGCGTTGGAGGGGATGGCGGGCGCTCGGGCGTTGGCGGGTGACGCGGAGGAGGCGGCCCGGCTGCTGGGTGCGGCGACGGCGGCGCGGGCGTCCGTGGGCGTGCCGCTGCCGGCGGGTGAACGCGGTGACGTGGACCGGATCGCCGCCACCGCGCGTGCGGCCCTGGGCGCCGAGGCCTACGCCGCCGCGTTCGCCTCGGGCCACGCCGAAGCCCTCGACATCTCCACCTAACCCGCGTGTCGAACCTTCAGGACCGGCGTGTCGAACCCTCGCGTCCCGCGTGTCGAACGTTCAGGACCCCCGAATTCAACGCTCGGGCCCGGCCGGGGCCGACGTGAACGTAGAACTCGGGGGTCCTGAGTGTTCGACACGCGGGACCTGGAGGTTCGACACGCGCGGGGGTCAGAGGATTTGGATGGTGCTCACCGGGAGGCCGGGGGTGGTGGAGAGGTCGAGGGCGGAGGGCTTCGCGCCGGCGGCCACCAGGTGGGCGCCGAGGGCGGCGATCATCGCGCCGTTGTCGGTGCACAGCCGGGGACGCGGGACGCGCAGCTCGATGCCCGCCTCGGCGCAGCGCTCGGCCGCGAGGCCCGACAGGCGGGAGTTCGCCGCCACGCCGCCGGAGATCACCAAGGTGTCCACGGCCAGGTCCTTGCACGCCCGGATCGCCTTGGCGGTCAGCACGTCGGCCACCGCCTCCTGGAACGACGCGGCGACGTCGGCCAGCGGGATCTCCTCGCCCGCGCGTTCCTGCTTCTCGACCCACCGGGCGACGGACGTCTTCAGGCCGGAGAACGAGAAGTCGTACTTCGAGTCGCGCGGCCCGGTCAGCCCGCGCGGGAACGCGATCGCGCAGCCGTTGCCCTGCTTGGCGAGCTTGTCGATCGGCGGACCACCGGGGTACGGCAGGTCGAGCAGCCGGGCCACCTTGTCGTAGGCCTCGCCCGCCGCGTCGTCCACGGTCGACCCGATCTCGGTGATCTTCTCCGCCAGGCCCTCGATCAGCAGCAGCTGCGAGTGGCCGCCCGACACCAGCAGCGCCAAGCACCGCTTCGGCAGCGGGCCGTGCTGGAGGGTGTCCGCGGCGACGTGCCCCGCGAGGTGGTTGACGCCGTAGAGCGGCTTGTCCAACGCCGCCGCGTACGCCTTCGCCGCCGACACGCCGACCAGCAGCGCGCCCGCGAGCCCGGGACCGGCGGTGACCGCGATGGAGTGCACGTCGCGCAGCTCGATCCCGGCCGTCTCCACGGCACGGCGCATGGTCGGCACCATCGCCTCCAGGTGCGCGCGGGACGCGACCTCGGGCACGACGCCGCCGAAGCGGGCGTGCTCCTCGACGCTGGACGCGACCTCGTCGGCGAGCAGTTCCACCGACCCGTCCGGGCCGAGCCGGACGATGCCGACGCCGGTCTCGTCGCACGAGCTCTCGATACCGAGGATGAGCCGGTCAGTCACGGTTAGCGGGCCTTCCCATCGTGTACGCGTCGGCGCCCGACGGCTGGTAGTAGCGGCGGCGCACGCCCAGGTGCTCGAAGCCGTGCGCCAGGTAGAGGCCGATCGCCCGCGCGTTGTCCGTGCGGACTTCCAGGAAAACCGGCAGACCCAGCTCGTCGGCCTTGGCGAGCAGGGCGCCCAGCAGGGTCTTGCCGACGCCGCCGCCCTGGTAGTCGGGCACGACGGCGATGGTGTGCACGCTCGACTCGAAGTCGGTCAGACCCAGCCCCGCGTACCCGATCAGCGTCTCGCCGACGTACGCGCCGACGTAGAAGTTGCCGTTGTCGAGCTCGCTTCGGAACGCGTTCGCGCTCCACGGGTCGTCGCCGGGGAAAAGCTCCTTCTCGATCTGCGCGCACCGCACGGCGTCCTGCCTGCGCAGCGGTGCGATCGTGACGGTGCCGGAGCTCACGCCTTGGTCACCCGCTTGCGCCCGACCGGCTCCACGGCGTCGGGACGTCGCAGGTAGAGGGGGGTGAGCGCGGCAGGACGCGCGCCGGCCAGCAGCTCTTCGGCCGCCGCCGCGACCAGGGAGACCGGTGACGGGTGGCGCGCCGCGACCAGCGGGAGCCCGATCACGTCGGCGTACAGCTCCGCGCCCTCGCCGGCGGCCTCGACCACGGCGGGCAGCACCGCGGGGAGCTTCGCGACCAGGTCGGCGGGCCGGTCCACGTGCGGCCCGTCGGTGCGCCGGCCGGCCGCGTCGTAGGCCGCCCAGTACACCTCCTTGCGTCGCGCGTCGGTGGCCACGAGCAGCGGTTTGCCGGTGGCGGCGTCCAGCGCGACGGCGTCCGGCGTCGGCACGGGGTAGACGGGCCGGTTGAGCGCCTGGCCGAGCGCGGCGGCGGTGACCAGGCCGACGCGCAGGCCGGTGAACGGTCCCGGACCCGAGCCGCACACGATCGCGTCGAGGTCGGCGAGCCGGTGACCGGCCTCCGCCAACGCCTCCTGCAGGTGCGGTGTGAGCAGCTCACCATGCGCCTTCGCGTTCACCGTCACCCGCTGGGCGAGCAGTCGGGGAGGCGAACCGGGCGTCAGTTCGACGACGCCGGCCGTGACGGCGGGGGTCGCGGTGTCCAAGGCGAGCACTAGCACAACTGACAAGGGTATCGGGTGGCGTGAACCACACTTGTGTTGACGTCGGCGTCAAGGCGGATGATCGACGCGTGCGCATCGGAGAACTGGCACGGCGGGGCGGCACGACCACCCGCGCGCTGCGCTACTACGAGTCCCTGGGACTGCTGCCCGCGCGCCGCGCGGCGAACGGCCAGCGGGAGTACGACGAGGACGACCTGAGGCTGGTGCACGAGATCCGCTCGCTCGCCGGCATCGGGTTCGCCTTGGAGGACACCCGGCCGTTCGTGCAGTGCCTGCGCGACGGCCACACCACCGGCGACGCCTGCGCGGCGTCCGTCGAGGTGTACCGGCGCAAGGTGGCCGAGCTGGACGACTGCATCACCCGGCTGCAGGCCGTGCGGGACCAGGTGCGCGCGCAGCTGCAGGAAGCCGAGCAGAGGAGCAGGCCGTGCGGACGTTGACCGACGACGAGTTCACCGGGGCCGTGGCCGCCGGGAACGTGCTGGTGGAGTTCGGCGCCGACTGGTGCGGGCCGTGCCGGATGCTGGAACCGGTGCTCGACGAGATCGACCGGGAGCGCGGCGACCTGACCGTGGTGAAGGTGGACATGGACGCGAGCCCGCGCACGGCGCGCGACCAGCGGATCATGTCCGCGCCCACGCTCCAGCTCTACCAGGACGGCCGATTGGTGGCACAGACCGTGGGCGCTCGGCCGAAGATCCACCTGATGGCGTGGCTCGAACCACACTTGTGATGCGAGCGGCGGCCGGGAACATCACTGTATGGAGATGCTGCTGCCGGCACTGGCCTCGCCGCCGTCCAAGATCGCCCTCCGGTTCCCCGAGCGGGAGCTGACGTACGAGCGGTTGGCGCGCGAGGCGCGTGCGGTCGCGGCCGGGTTGGTGGGCAGGCGGCGGGTCGCGGTGTGGGCCCGGTCGACGCCCGAGACGTGCGTGGCGGTCGTCGGCGCGCTGCTGGCGGGTGTGCCGGTCGTGCCGCTCAACCCCAGGATCGGGGAACGGGAGCTCGCGCACGTCCTCGCCGACAGCGCGCCTGACCTCGTGATCGACGACGAGCTGCCGTCCGGTCCGGTGGTCGACCTGCCGGAGCCGGACGGCGAGGCGCCCGCGTTGATCGTCTACACGAGCGGCACGACAGGACCACCCAAAGGTGTGGTGCTGCCGAGGCGTGCGCTGGCGACGAACCTCGACGCGCTGGCGGCGGCGTGGGCGTGGACCGAGGACGACGTGGTGGTGCACGGCCTGCCGCTGTTCCACGTGCACGGACTCGCCGTCGGGGTGATCGGGCCGTTGCGGCGCGGTGGGACGGTGCGCCACCTCGGGTCGTTCAGCGTGGCGAAGGCCGCCGAGGCGTTGGGCGACGGCGGCACGATGCTGTTCGGCGTGCCGACCATGTACCACCGGACCGCGGCCGAACCCGAGCACGCGGGGGCGTTCGGCAAGGCCCGGCTGCTGGTGTCCGGCTCGGCCGCGCTGCCCGCGTCGCTGCACGAGCGCATCGAGCAGCTGACCGGCCAACGGGTGGTCGAGCGGTACGGGATGACCGAGACGTTGATGAACACCAGCGTGCGGGCGGACGGCGACCGGCGGCCCGGCACGGTGGGGTTGCCGCTGGACGGGGTGGAGCTGCGGGTCGTGGGCGGCGGGTCGGGTGATCGAGCGGGTGACGAGCCCGGCGAGATCGAGGTGCGCGGGCCGAACCTGTTCCTGGAGTACCTGAACCGCCCGGACGCCACGCGTGAGGCGTTCCGCGACGGCTGGTTCCGCACCGGCGACCTGGCCGTGGTCGAGCCGGACGGGTACGTGCGGATCGTCGGCCGGCGCGCCACGGACCTGATCAAGAGCGGTGGCTACAAGATCGGCGCGGGCGAGATCGAGAACGCCCTGCTGGAGCACCCCTCGGTGGCCGAGGTGGCGGTGACGGGCGAGCCGGACGACGACCTGGGTGAGCGAGTGGTGGCGTGGGTCGTGGTGAACGGCGAGCCGCCCGCGCCGGAGGCGTTGAGCGATCACGTGGCCCGGCTGCTGTCGCCGCACAAGCGGCCGAGAGTGGTCCGGTACGTGGACTCGTTGCCCCGCAACGACATGGGCAAGGTGCTGAAGCGGGAACTGCGGTGAACCCGCTCGGCTGGCCGGGGTACGAGGCCCAGCTCGACCGGGCGCGGGAACGGTCCGGTGGCGTCGAGTCGGTGTCGTGGCGACGGCAGCAGCGCTCGGTGGAGATCACCTTCGACTTCCGTTTCCTCGGTGGTTCGGTCGGCACGGCCGCCGGCGCGTTGATCGAGGAGGCGTTCACGGAGGCGCGGCTGGCGCGGCTGCCGGTGGTGTCGCGGATCGCCACCGGTGGGAGCCGGATGCAGGAGGGGATGCTGTCGCTGCGGCAGCTCCAGCGCGTGGCGCGGCTGTGCGCGACGCACCGGGAGGCCGGTCTGCCGCACGTGTCCGTGCTGCGCGACCCGACCACCGGTGGGCTGTGGGCGTCGCTGGGCGCGGGCGCGGACGTCGTGATCGGGGTGTCCGGCGCCCAGGTGGGGTTCGCGGGCAGCCGGGTGCGACCGGCGGACGATCCCGCTTACACGGCGGAAGGCCAGTTCGCGGCGGGCACGGTGGACCTCGTGGTGGAGCCGGAGGACGTCGACGCGACCGTGGCGAAGGTCCTCTTCCTGATGACGCGTGGTGACGCCGTGCCCGCTGAGGTGCCGCGCGCTCTGGGTGCTCAAGAGCTTCCCGTGGACGGGTGGAGCGCCGTTCTGCGGGCGCGCGCCGCCGGGCGTCCCCGTGCTGCGGCTTATCTCGACGACTACTTCGACTTCCGGCTGCCGATCAGCGGCGATCGGGCTGGTGGTGTGGACGCGGGGATGCTGTGCGGCATCGGGCGGCGGGGTGAGCGGGCGATCGCGTTCGCCGCGCAGACCGGGACGGCCAACACCCCGGCCGGGTTCCGCACGGCGGCTCGCCTGGTGCGGCTCGCGTCGCGGTTCGCCCTGCCCGTGTTGACGTTGGTGGACACCCCGGGCGCGGCCAACGACGTGGCGGCGGAGCGGGCCGGTGTCGGCGCGGCCATCGCGGAGCTGTTCGCCGCCGTTGCGGAAACGCGGGTGCCGATCACGACGTTGGTCATCGGCGAAGGCGGGTCCGGTGGGGCGTTGGCGCTGTCGTCGCCGGAGCACACGTGGATCACGCCTGACGCCTATTTCTCGGTGATCGCGCCAGAACTCGCGGCGGCGATTCTGAAACGCGACGACGTGCGAACGCTTGCCGAGGACTTGCGCTTGCGGCCACAGGACTTGGTGGAGCTCGGCGTGGTGCGCGGCATATCGGAACGTTGAACACCAGGCCGATTCGCCGCCGAGGCCTCAAGAGCTTGAAAGATCAAAAATGTCCGGTGAGGACGTGCTTTCAAGCTCTCAAGGCTTTGTCTTCGAACCTTGAGGAGCGGCTGGGTCAAGCGGGGAGTTCGCGGTCGACCCAAGCGCCGTGCGGGTGAAGGTGGGCGATGCGCACGTCGTCGTCCCGGCGTTCCAGCCTGATCAACAGGTGGTCCTCGGACAGACGCTCCGCCGCGCCCTCGCCCCACTCCACCGCCACCACGGCGTCCACCAGGTCGGTGTCCAGGTCGAGGTCGTCCAACTCGTCCAGGTGACCGCCGAGCCGGTAGGCGTCCACGTGCACCAAAGGCACGCCGCGACCGTTGGGCGCGGGATCGTGGACGCGGGCGATCACGAAGGTCGGCGAACTGACCCGGCCCGTCACGCCGAGGCCGTCGGCGAGGCCGCGCACCAGCGCCGTCTTGCCCGCGCCCAACGGCCCGGACAGCAGCACCAGGTCACCACCTCGCACCAGACCACCCAGCTTGCGCCCGAACTCCTCGGTGTCCTGCACCTCGGGGAGCGTCACGCTCACGCTCGTCGCCACCACCGTCGCCTGCTTTCCGACCGTTCGGCGCCACTGCGCCGAACCAATCCGACCAGGTGCCCGGTGACCAGGTCGGGTTGTTCCAACATGAGCATGTGGCCCGCCCCGGACACGCGGACCAGTTCGCCGTGCGGCATCTCCTCGGCCATCCGCTCGGCGTGCGAGAACGGCGTCAGCTTGTCCGCGTCGCCGCTGATGACGAGCACCTCGCAGTGCCGGAGGCCGGCCAGCGCCTTGTAGCGGTTGTGGGTGCCGAGGGTCTCCAGGAACTCGGTGAGCACCTGCACCGTGGCGCCGCTGATCATCTGTTCCATCAGGTCGACCAACGACGGGCTGACCTTGCCGTTCCCGAACGCCAGCGCGCGGATCCCGCTCCACGTCAGCGTCGACGCCCTGCGCCTGACCCACTCGACCAGGCCCGGCTGAAGGCCTGCGAGCCTGCCGACGCCCAGCGTCACGGGGTTGTACCGGGACAGCACGGACTTCGGCAGTCCCGCGCCGCCGACCGCGCCCGCCGCCGTGCCGACGAGCGCCACCCCGCGCACCCGGTCGGCGAACAGCTCGGGCCGCTGCTCGGCCAACGCCATGATCGTCATGCCGCCCATGGAGTGGCCGACCAGCACCAACGGGCCGTCGGGGGCCATCGAGCGGATCACCGCGTCGAGGTCCTTGGCGCACTGCTCGATCGTGCTGCCCTCGACGGTGGACCGACCGGAACGGCCGTGGCTGCGCTGGTCGTACAGGATCTGGCGCACGCGGGGCTCGACGAGCGGGGCCAGGTCGCGGCGCTGGAAGTGCCAGCAGCGGCGGTCGAGGGCGAAGCCGTGCACGAGGACGACCGTGACGTCGGGCTTCCCGCCGTCCTCCGGGTCGACCTCCTCGGCCGACAGCGGCACGCCGTCGTCGGCCGCGACGGTGGACTCGCGGGTCGGGGTGAGGCGGCCGAGCGGTTCGTCGGCGAGCGGGTCGTCGGCCTGGCGGTCGTTCGAGACCTTCTTCTGGTTCGCGGCCACGCCGACCGCGACACCGGTCGCGGCAGCGCCGAGGATGCCGCCGGCCCAACCGACGGCCTTCCACACCGTGTTCACGGGCGTGTCCCGACATACGTCCGGGTGACACGCGGTCGGTACATGCCGGTGACGATCTCGTAGTCGATGGTGCCGGTGGTGTCGGCCCACTCGCGGGCCGTCGGCTCGCCCTCGCCGCCGGATCCGAACAGCACGACCTCGTCCCCCTCCACCACCGCGTCGTCGCCGCAGTCGACCACGACCTGGTCCATGCAGATCCGGCCGACGACCGGGCGACGACGCCCGGCCAACCAGACGTCCATCCGGTTCGACAGGCTGCGCGGCACGCCGTCGCCGTAACCGACGGGCACCAGGGCCAGGTTCGTGTCGCTCCTCGCGGTCCAGCTCAGACCGTAGGACACCGATTCACCGGCGGGGATGCGCTTGGCGAGCGCGACTGCGGACCGGAACGTCATCACGGGGCGCAGGTCGGCGGGCACGGGCACCGGGTTGAGGCCGTAGATCGCGATGCCCGGGCGGACCAGGTCGAGGTGGAGGTCGGGGCGGGTGATGAGGGCGGCGGAGTTGGCGATGTGGCGGCGCGGGTCGAGGCCGGCGGCGAGCGCTTCGCGGTAGGCGTCGTCGAAGCGCTCGGCCTGGGCGTCGGTGCCGCGGTGGCCGATCTCGTCGGCGACGGCCAGGTGTGACCAGATCGAGTGAACTTCGACGTTGTGGGTCTTGGCGGCGCGTTCGACCAGCTCGGGCCAGCGGGTGGCCGGGCAGCCGTTGCGGGACAGGCCGGTGTCGATCTTGAGGTGGACGCGGGCGGTCTTGCCGGCCTTGTCGGCCGCCGCCGAGATCTCCTCCAGTTGGGCGAGGGAGGAGGCGGACAGGTCGACGTCCTGCTCGATGCCGGGCGCGTAGTCCGTGCCGAAGGGGTCCAGCCAGGCCAGGATCGGCACGGTGAGGCCGGCCGCGCGCAGCGCCAGGGCTTCGGCCAGGGAGCAGGAGCCGAGCCACGTCGCGCCCGCCTCCACCGCCGCTCTGGCCACCTCCACGGCGCCGTGCCCGTACCCGTCGGCCTTGACGACGGCCATCGTGTCGGCGTTGGGCGCGAGGGCGTCGAGGTGGGCGACGTTGTGCCGGAGGTTGTCGAGGTCGATCACGACCTCAGCGCGAGGAGCAGCCATAACGCCGTTCATGGTGACACAGCCAACCCGAACCGCCCGCGAGAGTCCTACGTTCAGAACGCGCGTGTCCTGCGTTCAGGTACCCCGAGTTGAACGCTCGGAACGGGCCGCTCGCGTGCTGAGCGTTGAACTCGGGGGTTCTGAACGTAGGACACGCGCGACGCGAACGTAGGACTCACGCGCTCTGAGCGTAGGACTCTCGCGTGCTGAAGGTAGGACTCGCGCGGGGGTTAGAGGGGGTGGACGGGGCGGATGGCGCGGATGGCGTCGGGGATGGCGTGCAGGAGCGAGGTGGCGGGGATCGGGGCGCCGTCGGCGGCCAGGTCGGCGGCCAGGACGTGGACCTTCGCGGCGCAGCCCGCTGCCAGCACCGGGTCGAGGCCGGCGGCCAGGAGGGAGCCCAGCAGGCCCGACAGGACGTCGCCGGAACCCGCCGTCGCGGCCCACGACGAGCGGGCGCGGTTGACCAGGACGCGGCCGTCGGGGCCGGCGATCACGGTGGCGTGGCCCTTCAGCAGCACGACGGCGTTGTACCGCTCCGCGGCCTTCCGCGCGGCCGTCACGCGATCGTCTCCGACGGGACCGACCAGCCGCTCGTACTCGCGGTCGTGCGGCGTCAGGACCAGCGGGGTGTCGGGGTCGCGCGCGTCCCACAGGTCCGGGTTGTTGGCCAGCATGGTGATCGCGTCGGCGTCCGCGCACACGGGCACACCGGCCTCCAGGACCGTCCGCAGGACGGCCTCCGCGCCCAACCCGGTGCCGAGGCCCGGCCCGACGACCCACGCCTGCACCCGGCCCGCGTCCGTGATCGACCCCGTGCAGATCGCCTCCGGCCACCGCGCCCGCACGCCCTCGACCGCCGCACCGGCATACCTGACCAGGCCGGACGTCGACAGCAGCGCCGCACCGGTCGCCAGCACCGCCGCGCCCGGGTACGTGGCCGAACCGGCCGCCACACCCGTCACGCCCTGCGTGTACTTGTCGTCCTCCGGCCCCGGCACCGGCCACGCCCCGCCGACGTCGGCGACGTCCAACTCGACCAGGTCCGGCCCGTGCAGCTCGCCGCCCAGCCCGATGTCGACCAGCCGCACGTCACCGCAGTCGGCCAGCGCGTGCACGGGCTTGAGGCAGCCGAACGC
Organism: Actinosynnema sp. NPDC023794; assembly: GCF_040639675.1. Taxonomy (NCBI): domain Bacteria; kingdom Bacillati; phylum Actinomycetota; class Actinomycetes; order Pseudonocardiales; family Pseudonocardiaceae; genus Actinosynnema; species Actinosynnema sp. NPDC023794. Next base: position 164,337 of record NZ_JBFAFR010000006.1, read on the forward strand.
CACGGTCGTGTGCGCGCGCACGGCGGGCCCGGAGATCGCGCCCGTGTCGGGGTCCACGCCGCTGGGCAGGTCGACCGACAGCACGGGCGCGTCGAGGTGCGCGACGTGCTCGGCGGCGTCCGGGCGCAACGGGCCGCGGGCCGAGAGGCCCACGATGCCGTCGATCACCAGGTCGACGTCGCGCAGTTCCGGGACCACCCGCCCACCGACGCGACGGAACGCGGCCAAGCCCTCGGCGTGGACTCGATCAGGTGTCAGCAGGACAGCGGACACGGTGACGCCGCGTTTGCGGAGGTAGTAGCCCGCCCAGAGCGCGTCGCCACCGTTGTTGCCCGCGCCCACGAGCAGGCCGACCCGCCGCTCGCCCGCCAGCAGCTCCGCCGCGACCACCGCGACGCCGAACGCCGCACGGCGCATCAGCGCGCCGGGCGGCACGACCGCCATGACGCGCTCTTCCGCCGCCCTGACCCGATCCGTCGTCCACAGACCCCGCATGGGGCCAAGCCTGCCCTACTCGACCGTGACGGACTTCGCGAGGTTGCGCGGCTTGTCCACGTCGTAGCCGCGGCTGCGGGCGATCTCCGCGGCCAGCACCTGCAACGGCACCGTGGAGATCAACGGCTGCAGCAGCGTCGGCACCGCCGGGATCTCGATCAGGTGATCCGCGAACGGGCGCACCGTCTCGTCACCCTCTTCAGCGATCACGATCGTGCGCGCACCCCGTGCCTGGATCTCCGAGATGTTCGACACCAGCTTCGAGTGCAGCACCGCCCGCCCCTTGGGCGACGGCATGACCACGACCACCGGCAAGCCCTCTTCGATCAACGCGATCGGGCCGTGCTTCAGCTCGCCCGCCGCGAATCCCTCGGCGTGCATGTAGGCGAGTTCCTTGAGCTTCAGCGCGCCCTCGAGCGCGACCGGGTAGCCGACGTGCCTGCCCAGGAACAGCACGGCCTTCGAGTCGGCCAGCTCGCGGCCGAGCGCGCGGACCTGGTCGATGGTGCCCAGCACCTTCTGCACCGCGTCCGCCATGGCCTCCAGCTGGTGGAACTCCTGGGCCACCTCGTCGGGGTACTTCGTGCCGCGCGCCTGCGCCAGGGCCAGGCCGACCAGGTAGTTCGCCGCGATCTGGGCGAGGAACGCCTTGGTCGACGCGACACCGATCTCCGGCCCCGCGTGCGTGTAGAGCACGGCGTCGGACTCGCGCGGGATCTGCGCGCCGTTGGTGTTGCAGACCGCCAGCACGCGAGCCTTCTGCGACCGCGCGTGACGGACGGCCTCCAACGTGTCGGCGGTCTCACCTGACTGGGAGACGGCGACGACGAGCGTGTCGCGGTCCAGCACGGGGTCGCGGTAGCGGAACTCGCTGGCCAGCTCGACCTCGACGGGCAGCCGCGTCCAGTGCTCGATGGCGTACTTGGCGACCAGGCCGGAGTGGTAGGCCGAGCCGCAGGCGACGACGAAGACCTTGTCCACGTCCCGGAGGTCCTGGTCGGAGAGGCGCTGCTCGTCGAGCACGACCCGGCCGTCGCGGAAGTGGCCGCGCAGCGTGTTGGCCAGCGCTTCCGGCTGCTCCTCGATCTCCTTGAGCATGAAGTACTCGTGGCCGCCCTTCTCGGCGGCCGACAGGTCCCAGTTCACCGTGAACGGCTTGGCCTGCGCGTCGGCGCCGTCGAAGTCGGTGACGCGGTAGCCGTCGCGGTCGATCACCACGACCTGGTCCTGGCCCAGCTCGACGGCCTCGCGGGTGTGCTCGATGAACGCCGACACGTCGCTGGCGACGAACGTCTCGCCCTCGCCGACGCCCACCACCAGCGGCGACGAACGGCGGGCGGCGACGACCACGTCCGGGTGATCCGCGTGCGTCACGACGAGGGTGAACGCGCCTTCGAGGCGGCGGACCACCGTGCGGACGCTGGCCTCCAGGTCGCCCTTGGTGTCGCCCTCGTCGTACGCACGGGCGATGAGGTGCGCGGTGGTCTCGGTGTCGGTGTCGCTGGCCATCTCGACGCCGACGGCTTCGAGTTCGGCGCGCAGGGCGGCGAAGTTCTCGATGATGCCGTTGTGGACGACGGCGACGCGGCCCGTGACGTCGCAGTGCGGGTGGGAGTTGCGGTCGATCGGCGCGCCGTGGGTGGCCCAGCGGGTGTGGCCCATGCCCGCGGTGCCGGTGAAGGCGTCGCGGCCGACCTCGTCCAGCCGTGCCTCCAGGTTCGTCAGGCGGCCGGCCTTGCGCTCGACGGCCAGGCCGCCGTCACCGTCGAGGACGGCGACGCCCGCCGAGTCGTAGCCCCGGTACTCCAGCCGCCGCAGCCCGTCGAGCACGACGTCCAGCGCCGACCTGTGTCCCACATATCCCACGATTCCGCACACGAGGCACAGCGTAACTAGACCAGGGCCGTCACCCGACAGGGCCACTTCACCGCGTTTGCGCAGGTCACCGCGTCAATTGGTGTAGACCAATCGGAACGTGCGCGCCGTCACCGCGATCGACTACCGTTCGCGGGGTGAGCGGCTACTCGGCGAAGCAGGTGCTCGACCAGCTCAGCAGGCCCGGTGAGCACCCCGTGCTGCGCGGCGACCTGGCGCTGGTCGGACTTCCGGGCCTGGTCTACACGCCCTCGGTCGGGCTGGGGCTGCCGGCGGTGGCCTTCGGGCACGGCTGGTTGCAGCCCGTCAACCGCTACCGGGCGCTGCTGCGGCACCTGGCCTCGTGGGGTTTCGTGGCCGCCGCGCCGGGGACGCAGCGCGGGCCGTTGATGTCGTCGCGGCTGATGGCCGGGAACCTGCGCACGGCGCTCGACGTGTGCACCGGCGTGCGGCTGGGTGACGGCGGGATCAGCGTGGACGCGTCACGGCTGGCGCTCGCCGGTCACTCGATGGGTGGTGGCGCGGCGGTGCTCGCGGCGGCGGACGACCCGCGCGTGCGGGCGGTCGTGACGTTGGCCGCGTCCGAGACCCGGCCGTCGGCGCTGGACGCGGCCCGGCGGGTCACCGTGCCCGGGTTGCACCTGGCCGGCGGGGAGGACCGCATCGCGCCGCCGGTCGGGCACGCGGAGGCGATCGCGGAGGCGTGGCAGGGGCCGGTGCAGCTGCGGTCGTTGCCGAAGGCCAGCCACCTGGGGTTCGCGGAGGGGCGGCACTGGAGCGAGCTGCTGCTCGACGGCAAGGGCGAGCGGGCGGCGCAGAAGCTGGCCCGGGCTCTGGTGACGGCGTTCCTGCTGCGGACGCTCAAGGGCGAGAAGAAGTGGGACGCGCTGCTGGACGGCGACGTGAAGGGCGCCGTGCTGACGTTCCGACGCGGGCCGCTGGACCGGCTGCCAACGCGATGAGCCCCGCCGGAGCGGGGCTCATGGGTCACGTCAACCAGCTCTGACCACCGAAGTCGTCGTCATCGTCCACCTGCCGCGCGGGACGGCGCGGCGGCGCGGGCGGCCGGGCCGGCTGCACCGGCGGCGGCGGGGGAACCGGCGGGCCGCTCGGGGTCCGCCCCCACTGGTTGCGGTTCGCCGGCTCCGGGCCGCGCAGGAACGAGTCACCGGGAGCCTGGGCCGCCGCGTTCGCGGCACGCGCCCGTTCCAGCGCGGCCAGCTCGTCGGCGATCTCGTCCGGCACCGCGTCGTCGTCGGCCGGGCCGAACGCGTACTCCTTCGGCTTGTTCCGGTTCGCCGCCGCCTCGCGCTTGGCCTCCGCCATCTCGCGCAGCCGCGCGACCAGCTTCTTCTCCTTCTCGACGAACTTCTGGTGGCTCTCCTTGGTCGCCTTGTCCGATTCCTCGAACTTGCGCGCGGCCAACTCCATCCGCGCCGAGTGCTCGGACTTGATGCCTTCGAGCCGTCGCTTGACGGTCTCCAGCGAGTCGAAGTCAGACACCAACGCTCCCCCCGTCCGAGCCGATCACCGGCGGTCTTCGCCCAGCAGCCCGCCCAGGCGTTGCATGCTCAGGTCGTCGTCGTCGAACAGCGACCCGGTGGTGCGCCACTGGCCGGAACTGCTGCTGCGCTCGGTGTCACCGCCACCCTGCTGCTGGCCACCACCCGCCATGCCGCCACCCATCATCCCGCCGCCCATCATGCCCCCGCCCGCGGGGGAGCCGGCGGGCTGGCCCGTGCCGCTCTCCTGCATGGTCGGCAGGGTCGCCGAACCGGGCTGGGCCGCGTGGGAGGCGTTGGTGTCGGCGAGACCTCCCTGGTCCGAGGTGGGCGGAGGGCTGCTCCACGGGTTGTCGTGGCCGGCGCTCGGTCCGCCGAGCACGGAGTCCGCGCCGTTGAAGCCCGATCCGCTGCCGAGGACCGACGCGCCGGAGGTCGAGGTCGTGCCGGCCGAGTCCGCGGCCTGCAACGGGATGCCGAGGCCGGGGTTCTGGCCGCCGCCCTGACCGAAGCCCTGGTCGAACGACGGGCCGGGCGCCGGCTGCGTGAAGACGGGTTCGGTGAAGCCGCCCGGCACGGCCGAGGGAGCGGTGAAGCCCGGCGCCGCCGGCGGCGCGGTGAACCCGGGTTGGGCGGCCGAGGGCTCGGTGAAGCCGGGCTGGGCCGCGACGGGCTCGGTGAAGCCGGGGCCGCCACCGCCGAACGCCGGCGCCCCTTCGGCCGGCATCGTGCCGATCAGCGGTTCGCCGACCGGACCGCCCTGGGGCGCCATCGAGCCGAACTCGGCCGAACCGCCGAAACCGGGCGCGCCACCACCGACACCGACACCGGCGGGCGACCCGCCCTCGGCAGGCATCGGGCCGAAGTCGGCCGTCCCGCCGAACGACGCACCACCGGCCGCCGCACCACCGAACGACGCGCCGTCGGCGCCGGCCTGAGCGGTGCCGACCATCGACTCCGCGATCAAGGGTTCCGGTCGGCCCAGGTCACCCGGCAGGTCTTCCGGCCGGGAGCCCGCGGGCTCGTCCTCGCCGAACTCGACGCCGTACTGCTCGGGCGAGCCGTCGCCGTTGTCGACGGAGAGGTTGATCTCACCGGTCAGCGGGTCGACCTCGGCCGTGATGGCGAGGCCGTCCAGCTCGATCAGCGCCTTGCCGTCCGCGCCCGCCTGCACCGGCGTCACGTCGCCGGGCGCGCCGGCGCCGCCCGCGGCGACCGGGGCCCCGGGGGTCGCGCCGGCCGCGGCCACCGGCGTGGCGCCGCTCAGCGCGCTCGCCAGGGCCGCGCCGCCGTTCTGGCCCATCAGGGCCTTCGCCGCGTCCGGGTTCGCGCTGAAGTCGACCTGGTAGCTCTTCGGCTCGCTGGTCGGCGTGTCGACGGTGATCAGCACCTGGCCCCGGGCGTCCGGCTCGGTGATCTTGATCTCGTTGTCGCCGCTCTTGATGGTGACGGTCTCCGGCGCTTCCTCGTCCGACTTGAGGCCGTCGGGCTTGCCGTCGCCGTCGAGGTCCGCCCCCGCGTCCGGCTTGCCGTCGCCGTCCAGGTCGCCGGGCACGTCGGGCTTGCCGTCGCCGTCCTTGTCGAGCGGGTTCTCCACCTTCGGGATCTCCGGCGTGCCGCCGCCACCGCCAGGGGTGCCACCGCCGCCACCGGGCGTGCCGCCGCCACCGCCGCCGGGGGTGCCGCCACCGCCGCCGGGCTGGTCGGACCCGCCCGTGCCCGGCTTGTCACCGGGCTTGTCGGCGGGCGGCTCCTCCTTGGCGGGCTCGAACGGCTTGGTGTTGAACGCGTCGATCTGCTTGCCCAGTTCTTCCCAGGCCTTGTCGACCGATTCCTTGGTCGTCTTGCAGATGTTGTCGAACAGCTCCCACTTGCCGTTCACGTCGTTGTGGAAGGTGCCCTGAAGCCATTCGCGCGACTTCTTCCGGACCTCTTCCTTCCACACGTCCTCGTCGCACGCCTCGTCGTTGATCTCGAAGTTCACGAACCCGGCCACGCGGCGCAGCAGCGCCTCGTCGTCGCTGGTCGCGCCCTGCACGACCTGCTCGACCTGCGCCGGGCTCACGCCCGCGATGTCGTAAGGGCTCGCGACGCCCTCCAGGATCGTCCGCGCCTTCGCGTTCACCAGACCGGACACCGTGTGGCACGCGGCCCGCGTGACCTCCGCGATGTGGTCGATGGCGTCGGCGTGCGTGGACGCCTTCTTCGACATGTCGGTGACGAACTGGCGGGAGTTGTCCGCCGCGGTGCCGGTCCAGTTGGCCCAGACCTTGCCCATCGACCGCTCGGCGTCCGCCTGCCGGTTGCGGGTGTCGGTGGCGACCTGGCGCAGCTCGACGATGTCGATGTCGATCTTGTGGAAGTCGATGTCGCGCTGCTCGTCGTAGCGCTTGCGCAGGTTGTCGACCGAGGTGTCGACCTTGGTGCCCACGCCGATGATGCTCTTGGCCTTCTCGTAGGCCGGCAGGAAGTTCTCGAAGTACTTCAGCCCCGGCGCGCCCGCGTCGAGCAGCTCGTTGGAGTTCGCCACGCCCGCACCGCCGTCGGACGCGCGCTGCTCGGACGCGGCCAGCGCGTCCTGCCCCGCCTGCTTCTTCTCGTTGTGCTCCTCGGTCTTCCGAGCACCTTCGTCGTACGACTTCTTGGCCTGGTCGTACGCGTTGTTCAGCCGGTCTTCCGAGCTGTCCGACCACGGCATCGAGTTGGAGAACGACTGGCCGAAGCCGTCGCCCCACGAAACGTCGTAGTCGTCGAGGTACTCCTCGAGCTCGTTGTTGTGCGTGCCGCCGAGGACGTTCCCCTCTGCGTCGGCGACGTAGTACGCCTCGAGCAGCGCCTTCTTCTGATCGTGCGGGACCGAGGGGTCGTCGACGATCTTCTTGACTTCTTCCCAGGACGGAGTCGCCATCACTTGTTCCCGGTGTTGTTGAACGAGTCGGCGTTGCCCTGGTCGGACCAGTCGTAGCCGTTGGCCGATTCGCGGAGCTTGTCGGCGACGCCGCGCATGGCGGTCGCGTGCGCGGTGATCGCCTCGGCGATCTTCGGCAGGCCGGCGAGGTAGCGGGAGCCGCCCGCGGTGTGCTCGCGGCCGAAGTCCTTGGCCGTGACCGCGCTGGACGTGACCTTGGTCTTGTACTCCTCGATGTCACCCGCGACGCCTTGGATGGTCGTCGCGGAAGCCATCAGCTCGCCCGCGTTCGCCTGGTAACCCGACATGCGCTGGTGCCTCCCCTTCGTCCCCGTTCAGACGCGACGGCGCCGTTCCGGGTTCCGACCAAGGATCGCAGCCCGGGTGGGCGGACTCGCTCGGATCGGCGAAGTCGATTGCCTTCGCGAACCGGCCTCAGCCCTGCGGTGGCGGCGTGCCGTCCGACGGCGGGCCGGGCGGGTAGGGCCCCGGGTCCTGCGGCGGCCGGCCGTGCGGCGGTTGGCCCGGTTGGCCGTAGCCAGGCTGTCCGGGCGGCGGCTGGCCCGGCCCCGGCTGGCCGTAACCAGGCTGTCCGGGCGGCGGCTGGCCCGGCCCCGGCTGGCCGAAGCCCGGTTGCCCCTGAGGCGGCTGGCCGTAGCCGGGCTGCCCTGGTGGCTGACCGTAACCGGGCTGTCCCGGAGGTGGGCCGTAGCCCGGTTGTCCCTGGCCGTAGCCCTGGGGCGGGCCGTAGCCCGGCTGCCCGTGGGGTGGGCCGTAACCGGGTGGCGGGTAGCCGCCGGGTTGGTGCGGGTGGCCGGGCGGCCGGTTGCGCTTCTTCGTGGTGACCACGATCAGGACCACCACCCCGGCGACGAGCACCAGGAAGATGATGATCAGCTCCATCGGTCCGATGTTCACCACCGGCGCACCCCCCGCGTCTTCGGTCAGTGCACCGAGGAAACCACACCGGCGAGCCGCTGCGCGGCGGACTCCGCGAGCTCGGGCGTGGCCGCCTCGACCATGACCCGCACCAACTGCTCGGTGCCGGACGGTCGCAGCAGCACCCGGCCCGTGTCGCCGAGCTCGGCCGTCACGGCGGCGACCGCCTCGTTGACGGCCGCGTCCTTCGCCACCGCCGCCTTGTCGCCGACGACCACGTTGATCAGCACCTGCGGCAGCCGGTGCATCACGCCCGCCAGCTCGGCCAGCGGCTTGCCGGTCTCCGCCATCCGCGACATCAGCCGCAACGCGGTCAGCAGGCCGTCGCCGGTGGTGGCGTGCGCCGGGAGGATCACGTGCCCGGACTGCTCGCCGCCCAGCGCGAACCCGCCCGCGCGCAGCTCCTCCAGCACGTAGCGGTCGCCGACGGCGGTGGTCTTGAGGGCGATGCCGTGCTCGCGCATCGCCAGGTGCAGGCCGAGGTTGCTCATCACGGTCGCGACCAGCGTGTTGTCGGTCAGCTCGCCGGCTTCCTTCATGCCGAGCGCCAGCACCGCCATGACCTGGTCGCCGTCGAGGTCGTTGCCGTCGGCGTCGACCGCGACGCAGCGGTCCGCGTCGCCGTCGTGGGCGATGCCCAGGTCGGCGCCGTGCTCGACCACGGCGGCACGCAGCTTCGCGACGTGGTTGGAGCCGCAGGCGTCGTTGATGTTCAGCCCGTCGGGCGCGGTGTGGATCTCCACGACCTCGGCGCCCGCGCGGCGGTAGGCGTCGGGTGCGGCCACGGACGCGGCGCCGTTCGCGCAGTCCACCACGACTTTCAGGCCGTCCAGGCGGTGCGGCGTCACCTTCAGCAGGTGCTGCACGTACTGGCCCTCGGCGTCCTCGATGTCGTGGACGCGGCCGATGCCCGCGCCGGTCGGCCGGTGGTCGCGGTCGCCCAGCTTCTGCTCGATCTCGTCCTCGACCGCGTCGGGCAGCTTGTGCCCGCCCGCGGCGAACAGCTTGATGCCGTTGTCGGGCATCGGGTTGTGCGAGGCGGAGATCATCACGCCGACGTCGGCGCCGAGCGCCGACACCAGGTAGGCGACCGCCGGTGTCGGCAGCACGCCCGCGCGCAGCACGTCCGCGCCCGCCGATGTGAGGCCGGCCACGACGGCCGCCTCCAGCATCTCGCCGCTGGCCCGCGGGTCGCGGCCGACGACCGCGACCGGCCGGTGCGAGCGGTCGTGCTCGGCCAGCACCCGTGCCGCCGAGGCGGCGATGGACAGCGCGAGTTCAGGGGTCAGGTCCGCGTTGGCGAGACCGCGTACGCCGTCAGTGCCGAACAGCCGAGCCATGATCGCCGTGACCTCCATGCACACAGGACGATGAGGGGGAAAAACACTGCGGGAGCAGCAGTTCGACGAAGAACTGACTGCTCCCGCAGGATGGTGCTCGCTCGACCAGGGAAAGGTCAGCGCTTGCTGTACTGAGGCGCCTTGCGGGCCTTCTTGAGACCGTACTTCTTCCGCTCCTTGACCCGGGGGTCACGGGTGAGGAAGCCGGCCTTCTTCAGCACCGGGCGGTCCTCGGAGTCGACGGCGATGAGCGCACGCGCGATCGCGAGGCGCAGCGCACCGGCCTGGCCGGTGGTGCCGCCGCCACGCAGGGTCGCGATGACGTCGAACGTCTCCGGCTTCTCCGTCGTCACCAGGGGCTCGCGGATGAGCTGCTGGTGCACCTTGTTCGGGAAGTAGTCGTCCATCGACTTCCCGTTCAGGGTGAACTTGCCGGTGCCGGGGAGGAGACGCACGCGGACGATGGCCTGCTTGCGCCGGCCGACCGTCTGCGCGAGGTGGTGCGCACCCGCGTTGAGGGTGTGCCGCACGACGGGCGTGCCCTCGACCTCGGCGTCCTCGGCTTCGGGGGTCTCGCCTTCGGTGGCGTCGGCTTCGGCGGCTTCCGCCTCCGGGGCCTCGGCCTCGGTGGCCTCCGCCTCGACGGCGTCGGTCTCCACGGCGTCGGTCTCGACCGCGTCGAGCTCGGCCTCAGGGGTCGTCACGTCGATGTCCTCGGTCTGGTGCTCGGTCACTGGGCGACCTTCTTGATCTCGAACGGCTGCGGCTGCTGCGCAGCGTGCGGGTGGTTCGGGCCCGTGTAGACCTTGAGCTTGCCCGCGATCGCGCGGCCGAGGCGGTTCTTGGGCAGCATGCCCTTGATCGCCTTCTCGACCAGCCGGTCGGCGCGGGTGTCGAGCACCTCGCCGAACGAGCGCTGGCTCAGGCCGCCCGGAAAACCGGAGTGCCGGTACACGAACTCCTGATCACGCTTCTTGCCGGTCAACGCCACCTTGTCCGCGTTGATGACGATGACGAAGTCACCGGTGTCAACGTGAGGTGCGTAAGTCGGCTTGTGCTTGCCGCGCAGCAGCGTCGCGGCCTGGGTGGCGAGCCGACCGAGCACCACGTCCTGGGCGTCGATCACGTGCCAGGTTCGGGTCACCTCGCCGGGCTTCGGGCTGTACGTGCGCACGGGTCTACCTCGTCGTCACTTGCGTCTGGGGTCATTGCGGCGGCTGCTCAGGCCAGAGACCCCAGGTGGGCAGAGGACCAGAACACGAGGTACGCATAGTGCGCACCAGTTACCGCACAACAACGTAGGAAGATACCGGTTGGGGTCGGCGCGGGTCAAAACGACCCCTCCCGAACCCCTCCGGACCTGCCTCGACCGACCCGGACCGCACCCTGGCGGACCGGCCGAAACACGTACGCGGGCCCCGGATCCTCGAGGATCCCGGGGCCCGCGGGGGGTCGTGCGGCCGAATCAGGCCCAGCGGCCCTGGTTCTTGGCCTCAGCGGCCTGGTACGCGTCGGTCGCGGACTGGACGGCCGTGCCGATCTGGGCCAGCACCTGCTGGAGACCCGCGGCCGACTCGTCCCACGCGCGCTGCGCCTCCTGGTAGCTCGCCGACGCGCCACCGTCCCACTGCGCGATGACGGGCGTGAGGCGCGACTTCAGGTTGTCGAGCTCGGACTGGATCTTGCCGGCCTGGCTGCTGATGTCGCCCGCTGCGCTGCTCAGCTGCCCGAAGTCAACCTTGATGTTGTTGGCGTCGACCATGATCTCCCCTTGGAAGTGAAGTCAGAAAGAAGAAAGAAAGCGAAAAGATGTGGAACGCGACCTGAATTCGGGATGGATCAGCCGCCGAGCCGGTTGGTGATGGCCGACATCTCCTGCGCCTGCTCCTCTTCCTGCTGGATGTAGGTCGCCGCGCTGCCGTCCATCTGCTCGGCGATGTCCAGCAGGGCCTTCTGCAGCTTGTCGGCGTCCTCGCGGAAGCGCTCCATCAGCTTGTTGAAGGCGATCGCCGCGCCACCCTGCCACGCGCTCGACAGGCCGTCGATCGTGTTGCCCAGCTGCCCCAGGACGCCCTGGACGTTGCCGTTGGTGCTGACGATGTCCTTCGCTGCGCCGACGAGCTCTTCATGTCCGGTCGAGTAACCAGCCATTGGGTGCGACCCCCTTGGTCGAAGTGATCAGGCGTTCTCGGTTCGTACGCCTGTTACGACGCAGACCTTGCCACGTCCGGTTCCACGCTGTCGCGACTTCTCCGGAAGTAGTTGCGGTTGTAAACGCGACGGGTCCCGGAACGGGGTCAGTAGAGGATTCGCGCTTGCGAAAAGTCCTCGTCATCGCCCCTTTCGGGGGGAAGTTGGCCGCTCGGGCCGGCTACCGCGCGGGAACCGAGCGCCGGGCGTGGCGGAACTGCATTTGCATTCGCGTCCGTTTGCTCTCGCGATTTCTCCGGCGCGAGCAGTTCCTGCGCGGGGGGCAACTCCTCCACCGGCAGGCCGCGGTGGTGGCGGAACCCGGTGGCGACCCGCTGGACGTCCGGTGACGTGGGCGCGTGCCGGTCGGGCTGGACCTGCCCGGCCTTGGCCTGCTCGGCGAGCCGCTTGTTGCGGTCGCGCTGGGCCGCGTTCTTCGCGCCCGCGGCGTCCGCCGCGCGCCGGCCCCTGGTCACGGCGGCGTCGAGGTCCGAGCGGAACCGGGCGAAGGCCTCCGGGATGCCGGTCATCACATTCCCCACAAAGTCAGCTGGTCACGGTCAGCGTGCGGACGACCTGCTCGCACGCGGGGCGGACCCGGTCGTGCCCGTCCTGCGGGTACTGGCACCCCACGCTGACCTGCACGTCGTCCTGGAACAGCACGTACCAGTCGATGACGGCCGACTCCACCACTTCCCGGTAGTAAACGACATCCTTGGTGGCGAAGTCGGCGGAAGCGTCGAAATCGGACACGTTCGCCCGCTGGTCGTACTGCTCGCGCAATTCGGTCTCGGCCCGTGCCGGGTCCTGGGTGGCGTTGTAGTTGAGCCGCCGCTCCTCCACCGCGATGACGTCCCGGGTCGACTCGGGCGCCTCGGGCTTGAGCAGCACCTTGCGGCTCTCGACCTGGCCGCCGGTCTGCTGCCACCCGCCCGGCACGGTGAAGCTGTAGTCGTACTGCGCGATGATCTTGCCCTCGGTGTCGCCGGACGTGGTCGTGGAGGACGGGGCGGGCGTGGTCGGGTCGCCGGTCGTGGCGTCGCCCCGGCTCAGCACGTACGCCGTGGACGCGGCGACGGCGACGGCCACGACGGCGGCCACCACGAGCAGCGGCACGCGGCTGCGGCGCGGTGGGGCCTGCACGGGCGCGGGGGTGGGCGGCGGGAAGTACGGCGGCTGGGGGAACCCGGCGGGCGGCGACGCCGTGATCCGCCGGGTGATCTTGCGGGTGTGGTCCTCGGTGATCTTGCGGGTGACGTCGCCCGTGCCGGTGGGCAGCGCGCCGGTGCGCAACGGGTCCACGCTCACCGCTCTGAGCGCGCCGCGGGCCACCACGGTCTCCGGCTGGTCGATGCTCGTCGGCACCACGCCCGACTGCTCCAGCACCAGGCGGGCCACCAGCGGGATGCGGCTGGACCCGCCGACCAGGAACACGCCGGCGAGGCCGCGCGGGTCGAGCCCGGCGTCGCGCACCGCCGTCACCACCAGCGCGGCGGCCCTGGTGAGCGGCGTGCCGATCAGGCGTTCCAGGTCGGTGCGGGTGACGTGGGCGTCGGGGAACGGCGGCGGCATCGGCACGTCGGTGTAGGCGTGCCGGGACAGGGTCTCCTTCGCGCCGCGCACGTCCTGGCGCAGCACCCGGCGCTTGCGGCGGTCGGACAGCTCGCGGCCCTCCACGAACTGCCGCCACGCGTCCGGGTCGCCGGGCGAGACCAGCGAGCCGACGTGCTCCAGCAGCGCCTGGTCGACGTCCGCGCCGCCGAAGCCGGGGTCGCCCTTGGTGGCCAGCACGCGGAACGCGCCGCCCTGGCGGGCCACCACGCTGGCGTCGACCGTGCCGCCGCCGAGGTCGAGCACGGCCAGCGCCGCGCCGTCCGGGATGGCGTGGGTCGCCGAGTGGAACACCGCCGCCGCGACCGGCTCGGGCACCAGCCGCAGCTCCTGGCCGAGCCCTCGTGCCGCGTGCAGGAGCACCCTGGTGCGGATCGCGCCCCAGTCGGCGGGGTGGGTGAGCACGAGCAGGTCGACCCGGGCGCCGCCGGCCACGCGCCGCGCCTCGTCCACCGCCCTGGTCAGCACGGCCCGGACGACGTCGACCACCGGCAGCACGCTGGTGCCGAGCAGCAGCTCGCCCTCGTCGACGCGGCGCTTGGGGTGCGGCTCGTAGCGGGACGGGTCCACCGCGGCCTGCCGTTCGGCCTCCTGGCCGACGAACAGCGTGCCGTCGGCGGCGGCGAACACCGCGGAGGGCACGATCGGCTGGCCGTCGACCACGACGACCTGCGGTTCCCGGCCGTGCAGCGACATCGCGACGCAGGTGCTGGACGTGCCGAAGTCCACCGCCACGTGCAAGCTCATCCGTCATCCCCCTCGTCGGCCGGGGCGGGCCTGCATATGCATACCTCACCGGACCGACGATCCGCCGCCGGGTCGCCGAGCCGATACCCGATGCCCGGCCGGGGTCAGCCGCCGTCCCCCGCGAGGGCCCTGAGCTCCGCCGCGCGGTCGCTGCCGAGCCGTTCGTAGAGGTCGATCGCCCGCCTCCGGTGCTCGGCGGCCGTCACCCGGTCGCCCCGGCGGTCGAAGACGTCCGCCAGGCCGGCCAGCGCGGCGGCGTGCTCCCACGGGATCGTGGCCTGGTCGAGGATGCCGAGCGTGCGCCGGAAGTAGTCCAGCGCCTCGTCCAACCGTCCTGCCTTCAGGTGGATCTCCGCCGCGACGATCGCCGCCTCGGCGGTGCCGGTGGCGTCGGCCAGCCGCTCCAGGACCGCCAGCGCCCTCATGGCGCTGTCGAGCGCTTCGTCCTCCCGGCCGAGCGCGCTCAACGGCCGGGCGACCTCCATGAGCGCGGCGGCCTCGGTGTGCTCGTCGTCGACCTGCGCGCACGCCTCGATCGCTTCCCCGTAGCGCTCGATCGACTCCTCGTACCGACCCAGCTTCATCAACGACGACGCCGTGTTGCACAGGGTCAGCGCGAGGTGCCCCGTGAAGCCGCGCTCCCGCTGGATCCGGACGCCGCGCTCCCCGTGCTCCAGCGCCTCCTCGTGCCGCCCGAGGTGGTCGAGGCAGGCGCAGATGTTGCCGAGCAGCACGGCAGCGGGCGCGTGCTCGCCTGCCGCCTCCATCAGGGCGTGCGCCTCGCGGAACTGGTCGAGCGCCTCCTCGTTCCGCCCGCACGCCCAGTAGCCGCCGGCCAGCCCGCTGAGGATGCGCGCCCGCGCCCGGTCGTCGCCCCGCCGCACGGTGGCGTCGAGGGCGATCTCGTGGGTGGAGATCCAGTCCGAGACGTGGCCGCCGTGGTAGTAGAAGCCCCAGAGCAGGTAGGGCAGCTGCCACGCGTGCTCGTCGAGCCCGGTGCGGGCGGCGTGGCGCACGGCGGCGGCGATGTTCTCGCGCTCCGCCTCGAACCACTCCACGGCCGGGCCGGCGGTGTCGAACCCCGGCAGCTCCAGCGACCCGTCGGTGGTGCGCACCGGCCGCCGCGGCCGGTGCGGGTAGAGCGCCTCGTCGCCCGCCTTCACCACGGCGAGGTAGTAGTCGAGCAGCCGGACGATCGCGACGTCGTCCGGTCCGGCGGTGCCCTGTGCGTACTGGCGGACCAGGTCGTGCAGCCGGAACCGGCCCTGGCGCGGTTCCTCGACCAGGTTCACCTCGACCAGCGCGCCGAGCACCTCGTCCACCACCTGCGCGGGCAGGCCCGACAGCGCGGCGCCGGAGTAGCGGTCCACGTCCTCGCCGATGTGGCGGCCCAGCGCCCGGAACACGCGCCGCTGCACGTCGTCCAACGTCCGGTAGGACACGGCGAACGCCGACGCGACGTCCCGGTCGCCCGCGGCGAACTCGCGCAGCCGCCGCCGCTCGTCGCGCATCCGGTCGATCAGGTACTCGGCGGTCCACGACGCCCGGTGGTTGAGCCTGGCCGCCGCGAGCCGGATCGCCAGCGGGAGGTGGCCGCACAGCTCCACCAGCCGGGTCAGCGCGGCGAGGTCCAGCGTGGTCCGGCCCGCCACCTGCCGGAAGAGGTCGACGGCGACCGGTCCGGGCAGGACCGGCAGCGACAGCGCGTGGCTGCCGTCCAGGCCGACGAGCCTGCGCCTGCTGGTCACGATCACCAGGCAGCCGGGCGTCGACGGCAGCAGCGCCCGGACCTGGAGCGCGTCGAACGCGTTGTCCAGCACGACCACCGCGCGCAGCCCGGCCAGCTCCGAGCGCCACAACGCCACCCGCTCGTCCAGCCCGACCGGGACCCGCTCGCGCGGCACGCCGAGCGAGTACAGCAGCACGGCGAGCGCGTCGAGCGGCTCCCGCGGCTCCTGGCCCTCGGTGTAGCCGTGCAGGTCGATGTAGAACCGGCCGTCGGGGTACCGGTCGGACAGCAGGTGCGCGGCGTGCACCGCGAACGCCGTCTTCCCGACGCCGGCCATCCCGTCCACCGCGCAGACCAGCCCGCGTTCGGCGACCTTCGCGACCGCCGCCAGCTCGTCGGCCCGCCCGGTGAAGTCGGGCAGGTCGCGGGGCAGGTGGTCGCGCAGGCGCACGGCCGGCGCGCCGCCGTCGTCCTCGGTCAGCAGGGCCGCGTGCAGCGCCCGCAGCTCCGGCCCCGGTTCGACGCCCAGCTCGGTGGTGAGGACGGTCCTCATCTCCGCGTAGGCGGTCAACGCCTCGGCGCGGCGGCCGGAGGCCCGCAGCGCGGTCATCAACTGCGCCCAGAACCGCTCGCGCAGCGGGTGCTGCTTGGTCAGCGACCGCAGCTCGCCCACGAGACCGCCGCCGTGACCGGCCGCCAGCTCGGCGTCGAAGCGGCGCTCCAGCACGCCGAGGCGTTCCTCCAGCAGCGGTTCGACCTCGTCCTGGTGCAGCGAGTCCGACGACACGTCCGACAGCGGCGTGCCGCGCCACAGCTCCAGCGCCTCGGCGAACCGGCCCTGCGCGGCCAGGTCGCGGAACTCGTGCAGGTCCAGCGCGTGCGGCTGGAGCTCCGCCAGGTAGCCGCCGGTGGTCGTGCGCACGACGTTCGCCTCGCCCAGGGCTTGGCGCAGGCGCCGCACCACCATCTGCAACGTGGCCTTGGCCCGGTCCGGGTTGGGCGCGCCGCCGTCCCACAGCCGGTCGACCAGCTCGTCGGCCGTCACCGGCTGGTTCGCCCGCAGCAGCAGGACCGCCAGCAGCACCCGGGCCCGCCCGGCGGGAATGGGCACCAGCGCGTCGCCGTGCCGCACCTCGAGCGGTCCGAGGACGTTGAACGTGGTCGTCATGTCCCTCCTCGCCGCGGTCGGACCGGTTCTTCGAGCTCGTCCCGCGCCCGGAACGGGCCGAGGCTTCCCGACTCGATCACCGGGCTCCCCGGACCACTCGGCGGCGACGATCGTTCACGACACGTTCCAGCCGGCTACCCGGTTGCCCCGGCGTCGAGCAATCGCGCGAAGTCGGCAGGCGCGAACCCGACCGGCCGCACGCGGTCGGGCGCCGGAAGCGGCGGGGGCCTTCGCACGCGGCGTCGGCGTCGGCGGCAGGGCGCGCGTGCCCGCCGGGGCGAGGACGAGCCGGCCCGCGTGCCCGGCCTCCCGGCGGTCCGAGCACCCTGAACTCAGTCGTCACCAGGCTCCCCCTGCACGGTGACGAGTGTACGGCGTCGATCACGCGCCGTGACGTGCCGACGACCGTCGGCCCGCACCCACCCCCGACGACCCGATTCTTGGTGAGCAGGCAGTGAGGGGACTGTGAGGCGCTTCTTGCACAGTGAGGACGTTCACCGCCGCGACCCCCAGCGGGCGCGGGACCGGAGGTGCGCACCTGGGGGGATCCGGTCACGGTGGCAGGTGCTCGTCGAGGGGGACGACGCCTGCCCGGCCCACGCCGCGGTGACGACCGGACCCGCGGGCTCCTCCGCTCTCCCCGCCGAGGAGCCCGCGGTGTCGGAGCGGGCGGGGCCGTCACCGCGTCACACCGACGGCGAGCCCGGTCACCCGCCGTCACGGCAGACCGGCCGCCTTCGCCCGCAGCGCCTCGGCCGTGCCGTGGCCGAGCTCGTCCAGGATGCCCAACGCCGCCTGCCACACCTCTCGTGCCGCGTCGTGGTCGCCCGCCAGCACGTGCGTGTCGCCGAGCCGTTGCAGCGTCGCGGCCTCCTCGTAGCGGTCGCCGCTCTCCCGGTAGCGCGGCAGCGCCTCGCGGTAGCAGCGGACCGCCTCGTCCAGGTCGTGCAGGCGGTGGTGGACGTAGCCGAGGCTGTCCCACGTCGCCGCCTCCGCCAGCACGTCGTTGACCTCGCGGAACAGCGCCAGCGCCCGGCCGCAGTCGGCCAGCGCCCGGTGCAGGTCCTCGCCGAGCATCGCGCGGGCCCAGCCGACGGCGTTGAGCGCGCGGGCCGTGCCCGCCCGGTCGCCCAACTCCTCGAACAGCGCCAACGCCCGTTCGGCGTGGTGCAGGGCCTCCGGCAGCATCTCCCAGCCCTCGTACAGCCCCGCCAGGTGGCGGTGGATGTGGGCCCGGCTCTGCCGGTCGCCCAGCTCGCTCGCCAGGTCGAGCGCGGCGGTGAGGTAGGCCGCCGACTCGGCGAACCGCCGCAGCGTGATCAGGATCCGGCCGAGGGCCCGGTTGGTCGTGGCGAGCGCGACCCGGTCGCCCAGCCGCCGGGCCGCGGCCAGCGCGACCTCCAGGCACCGCGCCTGCTCGTGCCAGAACGACCGCAGGCGGGCGAACGCCGTGGTCGTCCACGCCAGCTGCCAGGCGTGGGTGTCGAAACCGTGCGCCGCGGCGTGCCCCACCGCGGCGAACAGCGACGCCTGCTCCAGGTCGAACCAGGCCAGCGCGTCGGCCCGCTCGGTCAGCTCCGTGACCACCGCGCCGGGGGCCGGCTCGGCGATCGGCACCTCCTCGCGCTGCGAGTACAGCAGCCGGTCGGCCGTGTTCGCGGTGTGCAGGTAGTGGTCGAGCAACCGCCGCAGGGCTTCCCGCAGACCGCCCTGGTCCCCGTGCGCGGCGACCAGGTCACGCGCGAAGGCGTGCACCAGGTCGTGCAGCGTGAAGCGGCCCGGCACCGGCTCCGCGATCAGGTGCAGCCTGCTCAGCTCGCCCAGGTTCCGGCGGGCGACGCGCAGCGGCACGCCGGCCAGGCTCGCCGCCGCCGGGATCGACACCTCGGGCCCGGGGTGCACGCCCAGCAGCAGGAACATCCGGGCCGAGGCCGGGCTCAACCGCTCGTAGGACCAGGAGAACACCGTCTTGACGCTGGTCGTCGCCTCACCGGTGTCGAGCGCCTCCAGCCTGGTCCGCTCGTCGGCCAGCTCGCCGGCCAACGCCCGCAGCGCGAAGTCCGGGTGCGCCGCCGCACGTGCCGCGACCACCGACAACGCCAGCGGCAGCCCCGCGCAGTGCGCGATCAGCTCGCGCACCGCGTCCGGCTCGGCGCCGACCCGCTGCGCGCCGAGCTGCCGCACCAGCAGCGTGGTCGCCTCACCGTCGGTCAGCACGCCGAGCGGCAACGGCTGCGCGCCCTCGCGCACCACCAGCCCGTCGAGCTGGTTGCGGCTGGTCACCAGGGCCAGGCAGCGGGAGCCGCCGGGCAGCAGCGGCCGCACCTGCTCGCTGTCCGCCGCGTTGTCCAGCACCACCAGCACCCGGCGCTCGGCCAGCAGGCTGCGGTACAGGCCGACCTGCTCGTCCAACCCGGACGGCACGCGCTCCGGCGCCACGCCCAACGCGCCGAGGAAACCGCGCAACGCCTCGTCCGGGCTCATCGGCTCGCCCGTCGGGTCGAAACCGCGCAGGTTCACGTAGAGCTGGCCGTCCGGGAAGCGGTGCGCGCTCTGGCTCGCCCAGTGCAACGCCAACGCCGTCTTGCCGACGCCGGCCGCGCCGTTGATCGCCGCGATCACCACCGCGCCCGCGCCGCCCGCCGCGGCCGAGTCGAGCAACGCCCACAGCGCGGCCAGCTCGCCGTCACGTCCGACGAAGAACCGGGTGTGCAGGGGGAGCTGCCTCGGCGTGCTCGGGGTGTCCTGCTTGTCCGTGCGCACGGCCACCGGCGCCGCGGTGAGGATCCGCTGGTGCAGCTCCTGCAACCGCGGGCCCGGGTCGACGCCGAGCTGCTCGGCCAGCAGCCGGCGCACCGACCGGTAGGCGGCCAGCGCCTCGGCCTGCCGGTCCGATCGGGAGAGCGCTTCCATCAACTGGCCCCAGAACCGCTCGCGCAGCGGGTGCTCGCGGGTCAGCGACCGCAGCTCGGGCACGACCTCCGCGGACCTGCCCGCCGCCAGGTCCGCGTCGAGGCGCCGTTCCAGCACGTCGAGGCGTTCCTCCAGCAGCGGCGCCACGTCCTCGCCGTGCAGCACGTCGGACGGCACGTCCGACAGCGGCGCGCCTCGCCACAGGTCCAGGGCCTCGGCCAGCCGGTCGCGGTCGACCAGCTCGCGGAACCGGTGCAGGTCGAGCGCGTCCGGCGGCACGTCCGCCGCGTACCCGCCGGTGGCGGTGCGGACCACGTTCGCCGGGCCGAGCGACTGGCGCAGCCGGGTCACCACCATGTGCAACGTCGCCCTGGTGCGGGCCGGGTTCAGCGACCGGCCGTCCCAGAGCCGGTCGACCAGGAGGTCCATCGGCACCACGCTGCCCGCGCGCAGCAGCAGGCTGGCCAGCAGCACCCGCGCCTTGCCCGTCGGCAGCGCCACCTGCGTGCCGTCGTGCCAGACCTCGAGGGGCCCGAGCACCTTGAACTCAGTCTCCACCGCCACCCCCCATTTCGTGCGGGGCGAAGCATAGGACAACGCACCGACACTCCCCGGACACCGAGTGTCAACTTCCCACCACCTTCCCGGGGTGGGCCGGCGAATTCAGGGCGGGCCGGACGGTGGCGCGGACGCTGCCGGACACACGGAAGGCCCCACCGGAGCGGGGCCTTCCGTCGTTCGCGCGGGACCGGTCAGTCCGGGTCGATCCACGCCAGCTGGATGCGCTGCTGCCCCAGCTTGCGGGTGACCAGCGTGCCCCGGCCGGGAGGCTGCGGCGACGCCTTGAGGTTGCCCACGATCGCCCCTTCCTCCTTCGAGCCCGAACCCACCATGATCGGCGCCGAGATCTCCTTCAGCTTGCCCAGGATCGGGTCGTACATCGCCCGCGACGCGCCACCCATGCGCCGCACCGCGACGATGTGCAGACCCACGTCCTTGGCCTGCGGGATGAACTCCGCCAGCGGCTGCAACGGGTTCGGTGAACCCTGCGGCGCGACCAGGTCGTAGTCGTCCACGACCACGAACAGCTCCGGACCCTTCCACCAGGACCTGTTCTTCAACTGCTCCTGGGTGACGTCCGGGCCGGGCAGTCGGTTCGCCATCGAGCCGCGGACGTCCTTGATCATGTCCGTGAGCTGCGCCGAGGACACCGCGTAGGACAGCAGGTGGTCGGTCTCGATGTAGCCGAGCATGGTGCGCCGGTAGTCGACCAGCATGATCAGCGCCTCGGACGAGGTGTAGCCGGTCATGATGCCGCGCACGATGGTGCGCAGCAGGTTGGTCTTGCCCGCCTCGCCGTCGGCCAGCGCCATGAAGTGCGGGTCGGCGTCGAAGTCCAGGTACACCGGCGCCAGCTCGTCCTCGTTGACGCCGATCGGCACCAGGTGACCCCGGTTCGGCCGCTGCTGCTGCACCTGGGCCATGAAGTCGTGGTACGGCAGCAGGTCGGGCAGCAGGCGGACCTGCGGCGCGCGCTGGCCGCGCCACGCGGCGCTCACCTTCGCGATCATGTCCTGCACGCCCGCCGCCACGTTCTCCGCGTCCGACGAGGCGTCCACGCGCGGCAGCGCGGTCAGGAAGTGCAGCTTCTGCGGCGACAGACCGCGACCCGGACGGCCCGGCGGCACGTTGACCGCGACCTTCCGGTCCACCTCGGACTCGCTGACGTCACCGAGGCGCAGCTCGAACCGCGTGCCGAGCAGGTCCTTCATCGCGGGCCGGATCTCCGCCCACCGGTTCGCCGCCACGACCACGTGCACGCCGTAGGACAGACCCTGCGCGGCCAGCGCCTGGACCATCGGCTCCAGCGCCTCGAACTCCTGCCGGAAGTTCATCCAGCCGTCCACGATCAGGAACGCGTCACCGAAGTCGTCGTCGCGGATCTCGCCGCGCCGCCTGCGGTTGCGGAACTCGACCATCGAGTCGATCCCCTGCGCGCGGAACCGCTGCTCGCGCTCGGCGATCAGGCCGGACAGCTCGGCCACCATCCGGCGCGCCTTGTCCACGTCCAACCGGCTGGCGAACCCACCGACGTGCGGCAGGTTCTCCAGCGACGCGAGCGTGCCGCCACCGAGGTCGAGGCAGTAGAACTGCACTTCCTGCGGCGTGTGCGTCAACGCCATGGACGTGATCAGCGTCCGCAGCATCATCGACTTGCCCGACTGCGGACCGCCGACGATCGCGCCGTGGCCCGCGGCGCCGGAGAAGTCCGCCCACAGCAGGTCTCGCCGCTGCTCGAACGGCTTGTCGACCACGCCGAGCGGCACCTGGAGCTTGCCGTTGGAGAAGAAGCCGGGCGCGGTCAGGCCGCGGTCCTCGGTCGCCTGCAACGGCGGCAGCAGCGTGTCCAGCGACGGCGGCTCGTTCAACGGCGGCAGCCACACCTCGTGCGCCGGCGGGCCCTGGCCCACCAGCCGCTCGACGATGACCTCGAGCTCCGAGGGCTCGTTGGAGTCCTCTTCCTTCTTCGCCTGCTTGACCGGCTCGACCGGCTTGATCGGCTCCTTGGGGATCTCGATGTAGTCCGGCACGAAGTAGCGCGGTCGCTTGTCGCTGGTCACCGGCGCGGACGGGCCCGCGACCTGCAACCCGGCGGGCCGGTACGGACCGGACACGTACAGCGCCTTGAACCGGGTCAGCGGCGAGCCCTGCACGCCCAGGTAGCCCGAGCCCGGGATGGGCGGCAGCTCGTAGGCGTCCGGCACGCCGATCGCGGCGCGCGACTCGGCGGCGGAGAACGTCTTCAGACCGATCCGGTAGGACAGGAACGTGTCCAGGCCGCGCAGCTTGCCCTCCTCGAGCCGCTGCGACGCCAGGAGCATGTGCATCTGCAGCGACCGGCCGACGCGGCCGATCTGGAGGAAGATGTCGATGAAGTCCGGCTTCGCCGTCAGCATCTCGGAGAACTCGTCGATGCAGATGAACAACGCCGGCAGCGGGTCGAGGTCGGCGCCGTTCTCGCGCGCCTTCTCGTAGTCCCACACGTTCTTGTAGTTGCCCTTGGCCAGCACTTCCTGGCGACGGGACACCTCACCGGCGATCGCGTCCTTCATGCGGTCGACCAGGGTCAGGTCGCCCGCAAGGTTGGTGATCGTCGCGGCGACGTGCGGCGCCTTGTCCAGGCCGAGGAACGTCGCGCCACCCTTGAAGTCGACCAGGATCATGTTGAGCGAGGTCGACGAGTGCGTCGCCAGCATGCCCAGCACGAGCGTGCGCAGGAACTCGGACTTGCCGGAACCGGTCGCGCCGATGCACAGGCCGTGCGGGCCCATGCCCTCCATCGCCGCTTCCTTGATGTCCAGCTCGACCTGCTGACCGAACTCGCCGATGCCGAACGGCACCCGGTAGCGGTCGCGCACCGGCCGGGGCCGCCACGCCGCCTGCACGTCGAAGGTCATCGGGTCGCCGGGGATGCCCAGGAACTCCAGCAGCGGCGGGTTGTTGCTCATCGACAGCGGGTCCTCGTCGCTGCCGCCCGCGTCCACGCCGCCGATCCGGTACGGCGACAGCCGCCGGGCCAGCGCCTCGGCCTCGACCACGCTCAGCCAGTCCGGCGCGCCGAACCACTCCACGCCGCTGGCGCTGCGCGCGCCGAGCTTGCCGTCCTCGATCACCAGCCGCAGGCCGCGGCGGGCGGTGAGGTTGCCCAGCGACTCGGACAGGTCGAACAGCGTGACGCCGACCAGGCCCTCTTCGAGGATGATCTGCTCTTCCCGGGTGACGTCGCCGTCGTCGATCAGGATCACGATGTGCGGCTGGTCGGCGGGCGGCGGCGCGTTGCGGGTGAACCGCTGCCGGTCGCGCAACTGCTCGTCCAGCATCTGCTCGACCTCGGCCAGCGAGCCCGCCATCATCCGCATCTGCCCGATGCCGTCGACGATCGCCGGGTGCTGCACGTGCGGCAGCCACTTCATCCACTCCCACTCGGCCTTGGTGCGGCCGGTGGTGACGACGGCGACCAGCAGGTCGTCCGGCGAGTGGAAGGTGACCATCTGGGCCAGCAGGGCGCGGGCCAGGCCGCGCTTCTCCTCGATGTCGCCGAGCAGGCCGACGGCGGCGAAGCCGCGCAGCGCGATCGAGATCGGCAGGTCGGGCACCAGCGAGTGGGCGCGCACGAACCGGCGCAGCGCCAGCGTCGCGATCGGCTCCAGCTCCTCGACGGGACCGGTCTGCGGCGGCACGAGCCGCGTGGCCAGCCGCTGCGAGCCGCGGCCCGCGCGCAGGTGGCAGAAGTCCGGGTCGTTCTGCCGGCGCTCCCACATGCGCCGGGTGGTGGCCAGCGACCACAGCATCTGCGGGTCGGGGTGGACCCACTCGCGCTCGGCGCGCTGCTCGTTGGCGGCCTCGCGGGCGCGGTCGCGCATCTGGCCGAGGTAGCGCAGGTAGTCCTTGCGGTCCTCGTTCATCTCGGCCTTCTTCTGGCCGCGCCCGCCGCCCATGCCACCGGCCATCATGCCGATGGTCGAGACCAGCATCATGCCGGGCATGATCATCGCAGCGGGGCTGCGCCCGCTGTAGCTGAACATCAGCACCATCATGCCGACGGACGACACGATCATGACGACGGGCATCGCCTTCATCATGATGTTGCCGGGGATGACCCGCGGCACCTCGGGTGGCGGTTCGAGGTGGACCTCACCGCCGGGTGGGCGGGGAGCAGCGAGGCGTGCCGTGCGCTTGAACTGCAGCGTGCTCACCTAACAGGCACCTCTTCAGCGTCGATCCGTAAACGATCAGCCCGACTGCGCTCGAATCCCGATCGGGGCGCGCGGGCCCGCCACAGTCGCACCGACACTATGGCGCATCGGAACCCCGAACGACGGGGGGTCGGGCAAATCCGCGGCCAACGTGTTGTGACGTGTTGCGCGGAACGGCCCAGCCGGGACGCCCGCTGCCCCCATACTGGGTCCGCTCCTCTCCAGGGGCGGGCCGAAGCGCGTCCGGCCGGACCAATAGGGTCGGGGCGGACCACAGCACACACTCATCAGGACTTAGGGGGCGCTGGTGGCGACCGGAACGACGGTGTTCAGCCGGGTGACGGTGGTTGCGCCGCGAACGCGTATCGACGTCGCGCTGCCCGCCGACGTCGCGGTGGCCGACCTGCTGCCGATGCTGCTGGACATGGCCAAGGAGGCCACTCCGGACGGTGGCGTGCGACACGGCGGCTGGGCGTTGGCCAAGCTGGGTGAGGGCCCGCTGGACCCGAGCCGCACGCTGGCCTCGCTCGGCGTGGTCGACGGTGAGCTGCTGCAGCTGCGCAAGCGCAACGAGAACCCGCCGCCCCCGCTGTACGACGACGTGGTCGACGCGATCGCCGAGTCCGATCCGGACAGCTTCCGGCCGTGGACCAAGGACACCGCACGCCGCTACGGCCACCTCGCGGGCGCGTTGGCGCTGATCACGGCCGCGATCGCGGTGCTGATGGCCGGTCCGCTCGCGGGCGGCGGCAACCTCGTGCCGGCGATCTGCGCGGGTGTGGTGGCCATCGCGTCGCTCATCGCGGGCGCGGTCGTGGCGCGGTCCTACAACGCCGTCGGCACGGGCGTGCTGATCGCCGCGGCGGGCGGGCTGCCGATGGCCTACGTCGCGGGCCTGTACATCGTGCCCGGCGAGATCGGCCGGCCGAGCCTGCTGCTGGGCAGCGTGCTGGTGCTGATCTTCGCCTCGGCCTCGATCATGCTGATCGGCCGCGGCATCACGGTGTTCATCGCCGCCGCGACGGCGGGCGCGCTGAGCGGCCTCGCGTTCCTCATCGGCATCTTCGTGGACCACCCGGTGCAGGGCATCGCGGCGGGCACCGCGGCGGTCTCGCTCGCCGCCCTGTCCGTGCTGCCCCGGTTGACGATCCAGCTGGCCAAGCTGCCGCTGCCGACCGTGCCGGGCAGCGCCGAGGACCTCAAGGAGGACACCGGTTTCCCGGAGTACTCCGTGATCGAGCGGCGCACCGCCAACGCGCACGAGTACCTGACCGGCATGATCATCGGCTGCGGCGGCGTCGCCGCCCTGTTCGCCGTCATCGCGGCGGGCGACGGCTCCATCTGGGGCCCGCTGCTGGCGATCGTGGTGACGCTGGTGCTGCTGCTGCGCGGCCGGGCCTACGCCAACGGCGCGCAGGCGGTGGCGCTGCTGGCCAGCGGCATGGTCGCGGGCACCGGCGTGCTGCTCGGGTGGCTGGTGCAGTCCTCGCCCGGCGACCGGCTGCTGTACGTGTTCGGCACCCTCGTGGTGGTCGGCGCGGGCGCGCTGGTGCTCGGCGTGATCTTCCCCAACCAGAAGTTCTCCCCGGTGCTGCGCCGGACGGTCGACGTGCTCGAGGCCATCCTGATCGCCGCGGTGCTGCCGCTGGCGCTGGCGGTGATGGACCTCTACGTGGCCATGCGCCAGCTCATCCCCGCGTGAGGCCGTGATGCGCATCCGCAAGATCGCCGCGCTCGCGGCGGCGGCCGTCACCCTGGTGACCGCGCCCGGCGCGTACGCCCAGCCGGCGTCGACGACGACCACCCCGGACGCCCGGCCGAACTCGCAGCCGCCGCCGGTGGACCGGTCCTTCCTGCGGCCGCCCGAGTCGCCGAAGGAGGACGTCGACTACAAGCCGAAGCAGGGGTGCATCACCTCCAGGACCGAGGACCGCCCCATCCCGAACAAACCGTGGGGCCAGATGCAGCTGCGGCTGGAGGAGGCGCACCGGTTCGCCACCGGCAAGGGCATCAAGCTCGCCATCATCGACACCGGTGTCAACAAGAACCACCCGCGACTGGAAGGCCGGGTCGTGGAGGGCGGTGACTACGTGGAGACCGAGAAGCGCGGTGTCCACGACTGCGACGGCCACGGCACCGAGGTCGCGGGCGTCGCGGCGGCCAGCCGGGACGAGGCGACCGGGTTCGTCGGCGCCGCGCCCGAGGCCACGGTGCTGGCGTTCCGGCAGACCAGCAACAGCTTCGAGTACGACGACCCGACCAACGCGGACGACCGGCCGTCCGCGGGCAAGGTCGGCACGCTGGCGAAGGCCATCGTCTCCGCGGTGGACCAGGGCGCGCGCGTGATCAACATCTCGCTGACCGCGTGCGCGCCGCCGGCCGCGCCGAGCAATCAGGAGCGCGAGCTCCAGGCCGCGATCGACTGGGCGGTGAACGACAAGGACGTCGTCATCGTGACCGCCGCGGGCAACATCGACGCGAAGAGCGGCTGCCAGGCCCAGAACGACGGCCAGGCCACGGACAACGTCAACGTGGTCGCGTCGCCGCCGTGGTACGCCGACAACGTGCTGTCCGTGGCGTCGATGAACGCGGAGGGCGGTGTCTCGCCGTTCTCGGTGTGGGGCCCGTGGATCAGCGTGGCCGCGCCCGGCGAGAACATCGTGACGCTCGACCCGGCGGGCAAGGGCCTGACCAACGCGAACTTCGAGAACGGCAGGCCCGTCGCGATCCAGGGCACCAGCTTCGCCTCGCCGTACGTCGCCGGCGTGGTCACGCTGGTGCGGGAGCGGTTCCCGAAGCTGACGGCGAAGCAGGTGATGGACCGCATCAAGGCGACCGCGCAGCACCCGGGCAACCCGAACGGCCGGGACCACAAGGTCGGCTACGGGATGATCAACCCGGTGGCCGCGCTGACCGCCGAGCTGCCGTTCGAGCAGCCGGGCGCGAAGCCGGTGGAGCCGGAGCAGCTGATGACCGACCTGGGTCCGCTGAACCCGCCGAGCAGCACGCCGATGATCGTGGCGCTGTCGGGCACGGGCGCGGGCGTCGGCCTGCTCCTGCTGACGATGTTCATCGTCCACACCGTGAACCGCAACCGCGACCGCGCCAAGCGCCTCCCGACCCCGAGGCGCTCCGTCATCTAGCTGTGTTGGATCGCCGCTGCTCCGCAGACGGCGGCTCGGTCGCCTGGAAGTCGGTCATCCGCCGCTGATCCCGCGGCAATCGGAAAGCGTGATCGCCGCGGGATGAGCACCGGATGACCGACGCGACCTCGCGCGTGTCCAACGTCCGGAACGCGCGTGTCCTACGTTCAGGACCCCCGAGTTCAACGCTGGAGAACACGCGAGCGAGCACCTAATCCTCGCCGAGCACCGGCGGGGCGGACTTCTTGGGCTTGCCGAAGACCTGCTCGGTCGAGCCGGCCAGCTGGACCTTCGACTTGTGCTCCTTGTCGCCGCCCTGCTGCCCGCCGGCGCCCATGCCGCCCATCATCCCGGCGCCCATCATCCCCGCGCCGCCCGCCGCCGGACCGGACGGACCGCCCGCCGCGGCAGCCGCCGGACGCGGGCCGGGCTCCGCCGGACGAGGCTCGGACACACCCGTCGACCCGCCCGGCTGCATCCGCTCCGGCGACTCACCGCCGGGGATCCCACCGCCGGGCACACCGCCGCCACCACCGGGCACACCGCCACCGCCGCCACCAGGCACGCCCCCGCCGGACCCGCCGCCGGACGCGGCCGGCTTCGTCTCGGCGGGCGGTGCGGTCGGCGGCTCCGGCGCGACCGGCTTCGCGGGCGCGGTGAACGACCAGTTCTGCTCCGGGTACTTGTGCTCCATCTTCACGTCGGCGAAATCGTCCGAACCGGACACGCCGTCGCACAGCCGCAGGAACGCCTCCAGCACGTCCCGCACCGACTCGTGCAGCTCCTTCGCCGGGTCGTGCAGCTCGTCCAGCGCCTCCACCACGCGCCGGTCGCCGTCCACCGGCAACGCCGCCGCGCCGGACACCGCGTCGGCCGTCTCGGCGAACACCCGGGACATGTCCTCCACGATCCCGCGGATGCCCTCGGCGGTCTGGTCCAGCGCCTCGCCCATCGCGTGCATCGCGTCGGACATGTCGTGCCCGGCCAGGCCGACCTTCTGCATGTGCTCCACGAACGCGTCCGCGTCCTTGCCCTGCCACGCCGAGTCCAGCTTGCCCAGCGGCTTGGTCAGGTCACGCGTCACGTGCTCGGCGACGAGCCCGGCCTTGCGCCAGCGCTCGGCCTCCTCGTTCAGGTCGTTCCAGTCGCCCAGCACGGGCGCGAAGTAGTCCGCCACGAGGTCGCGCACGCCGAGCCGCCTGCTGATCCCGGACAGGTAGTCCAGCTCCGGCCCGACCTCGGCGGCGATCTGCTTGCCGTCCTTGCCCCGCATCAGCCCAACCCCGCCCGCCGGTCGACCGCCTTGATCAACGCCACCGCGTCGTCGTCCTGGGCGCCGTAGTGCTCAGCCACGTCGTGCAGGCCCTTCGCCGCGGACGTCAGCACCTCGCACGCCCGGTCGAGCTGCTGGTTGAGCAGCCCGGCGGCCCGGCCGTACGCCTCCGCGTTGCGCAGCGTCCGCCCCAGCTCGCCGAAGCTCTGGGGGCGCATCGGCGCCTCCCGCAGCTCGGACCGCGCGCGGGTCAGCTCCTCGGCCGCCTCGTCGACGCGCTTCGCGTACAGCTCCAACCAGCGCGGGTCGACCGAAACCTGCCGCCCGCCCGCCGGCCCGCGTGTGACCTCGTTCACCCGGACACCTCCTGCACCCTCTGACGGGAACCGGCCCACGCCGGTTCCCCCAAAGGGCTCAGCATTACGGGCTCAGCTGCCCTGCTTCTTGGCCTTCTCCTCGGGCAGCAGGCCGCTGTCCTTCGGCACCGGGATCGCGTCCCAGCTGCGCGAGGCGTCGTTGCGGTTGAGCTGCGGCCCGTTGGGCAGCAGCCGCAGGATCGACTCCGGTCCGGGCGAGAACCCGTCCGCGCCCAGGCCGAGCGCGCCGCTGGTGGTGACGTCCGGGATGCCGTACTTCACCCCGCGGCCGGTGATCAGGTGGATCGGGCCGCTGTCGAAGTCCTGGGTGGACGTCGCACTGCGCACCACGGCCGACTTGCCCGGCGCCATCACGAACTGGCTGACGACCTCGCGGGTCGCGCCGACCTGGTTGATCTCCACCGGCACCACGTTCGACGGGATCGGCAGTGACGGCGCGAAGGTCACCTTGGTGTGCTGCGACTTGTTGTCCGAGGTCACGTTCTGCGCCTGCCAGCCGAGGCAGATCACCCGGTTGTTCTGGTTCGGGTCCAGGACCTCGGGCACGTCCGGCGGGTAGTCGGCGAAGTCGAGCTGCTCGACGGTCGGCGCGCTGTTGGTCCGCGCGATGTCGACCAGCTTCGGCTCCGCGCCCTGCGCGTAGGCGGCGCGCAGCAGGTCGGCCGCGGCCCGGCTGATCTTCTGCAGGCCGTCCTTCAGCGCCACGTGGAACTCGGAGTCCGCGCCGGAGCGGCGGACCTCGATCACGGCGCCGATCCGCAGGTTCTCGCCCTGGACGTAGGTCACGCTCTGGCCCCGGCCCGGGATGTCGGGCGCCACCAGCGGCTTCGCCTCGGGGATCGCGTTGAGCAGGCCCGTGCTGATCGCACGCGGCTTCTTCTGGCTCAGGTTCAGCGCGGTGCGGACCTCGGCGTTGGTGAGGTCGACCTTGGCGCGCACAGTGGACGTCGAGGTGATCTTGGAGTTCACCGGCGCCTTGTAGATCAGGTACGCCTGCTTGTCGTCGGTGCCCGCGCGCACCAGCAGGGCGCGGTTGTCGTCGAGCAGCTCTCCGCCGCCGCTGTACCCCGCGAGGACGGTGGTGGTGAACTTGCCCGGCGCGGACGGGTCGTTCAGCGACTCGTCCAACGTCAGCGTGTCGCAGACCGACCAGTCCGGCCCGACCCGGTCGGCGGGCTTCGGCAGCACGTCCGGCCCGTCGGGGATGCCGGTCAACCGACCCTTGGGCAGCTTCGCGAGTGCCTTCTCGCTGACCAGCTTCGGGTCGCCGCCCGCGACCTGCGGCCCGGCGTTCACCTGGCCCGCCGCCGCGTCACCGCCCGCGACCGCCGCCTGGCCCGTGTCCGGGTTGGACCGCTGCAGCAGCAACAGCCGCGCGGACGCGAGGTTCGTCATCGGGATCAACGTCTTCGTCGTGCCGACCGTGTGCACGACGTAGACCTGGCCGGTCTCCTTGGAGATGGCGATCTGCGTCTGGTCGTCGACCTGGGGGTCCGGCGAGAAGAAGCCGAAGATGAGGAAGCCGATCAGTCCGATGACGCCGAGCAGGACGCCCACCGCGGTGGCACGGGAGTGCGTGCGCATCGGGTCGTGCAGCATCACCGCGTCCCTGCGCACTAGGGCGGACTGCATCCTGCGCAGCACGAAGCGGTAGGCCTGGACCTGTGACTTGGTGGTGGGTGTTGATGCCATTCTCGGCTCGCTGCTCTCCCAGTCGCGGTACGGTCTGCACGATAGCCGGACGGCGGGTGGTCCGTGTGCGGGTTGGTCAGACCCGGTCGGTCCCACCCGGCGCACGCCGACGGAAAGAGAACCAGAGCGGATGTCCGTGACCACCCCACATCCGGGCCAGCCCAACCCCGCCATGGCGCGCGCGCAGGCAGCGGGCGGCGCCGTGCGCGCCGCACTGCTCCGGGCGCGTCGCCGGACGGCGGGCGCGAGCCTGGGCTCCTTGCCGGTCGCCAACCTGGTCGTGCTCGAGGTCGGCGTCGCCATCGGACTGGTCCTGCTGGCCGTCGGCGCCACCGGCGACGAGGTCGCACCCGTGCCGATGTACGTCGCGGGCGGCATCGTGCTGATCGCGTTGATCATCGCGTTCACCAGGTCACGGGGTCGCTGGCTGACCCAGTGGATCGGCCTGGTGGTGCGCTACAGCTTCCGCTCGCACGGCCGCACGGCCAAGCGCACCGGCCCGGTGGAGATGAAGCCGCCGTCGGAGGAGGAGTCCTCGGTCATCGGCCCGGACGACCCGCGGGTGGCGTTGCTGCGCCTCGCGGTGCCGGACCTGGTGGTGGCCCGGGGCGTCGACCACGAGCGCCGCCCGCTCGGCATGGCCTGGCACCAGGGCGCGTGGACCGCCGTGCTGCTGGTCGACCCGGCGCCGGGTCTGATCACCGCGGTGGGCAGCGCGCCGTCGTTGCCGCTGGGCGCGCTCGCGCCGACGTTGGAGGACCGCGGTGTGGTGCTCGACGCGATCTCGGTGATCTGGCACTGCTACCCGGGCAGCGCGGCGCTGCCGACGAACTCGCCCGCGCTCAACTCCTACATGGAGGTGCTCGGCCCGCTGCCCGCGGCGGCCCGCCGGACCACGTGGATCGCGGTGCGGCTCGACCCGCGGCGCTGCGCGGCGGCGATCCGGGAACGCGGCGGCGGCGTCGTCGGCGCGCACCGGGCGCTGATCGGCGCGCTGTCCCGCGTGCGCAACGCGTTGGAGTCGACGGGTGTGTCGATCCGGCCGCTGGACCCCGACGAGCTGATCCGGGCGGGCATCTCGGCGGCCGAGCTGACCTCGGTGGCCGGGTCGAACAACTCGGTGTCGCTGCGGGAGAAGTGGTCCGGTGTGACGGCGGGCGGCGTCGGCCACGCCAGCTACGCGATCACCGGCTGGCCGTCCAAGGGCATGCGCAACAACCTGAACGCGCTGACCGGCGTGCGGGCCCTGTCCTCGACGCTGTCCATGACGATCTCGCCGAGCAGCGAGCAGGGCCAGGTCGGCCTGCGCGGCATGGTGCGGGTGAGCGCGCGGACCCCGTCCGAGCTGAACCGCGCCGACGACCGGCTCAAGGCGCTGGCCGACAAGCTCGACATCACGCTGACCCCGTTGAACGGCCTGCAGGTCGCCGGGCTGGCCGCGACGCTGCCGCTCGGAGGTGTGGCGTGAGCAACTCCCGCTTGCTGGACTCGCAGGGCAGGGGCGTGGCGCCGGAGTTCCTGGTGTCGCCGCAGATGCTGGACGTGGTGAGCCCGTCGGGCGACCGCGGCGGCATGGTGCTCGGCTCGGGTCTGCAGGGCGAGCCGCTGACGATCTCCGTGCTGCGGTCCGCGCCGACCCGCATGGTCGTGGTCGGCGGGCTGTACCTGGCGCGGCAGATCGCGTTGCGGGCGATGGCGACCGGCGCGTGGATCACCATCGCGACGGGTCGCCCGGCGGCCTGGCAGCCGGTGGTGCGGGCGGCGGGCGCGGGCGCGGACGGCCGTCCCTCGCCGCTGGTGCAGCTGCGCAGGCTGAGCCCGGTCGAGCTGCCGCGCCCGTCGGAGGACAGCCCGCTGCTCGTCGTGCACGACGGCGGCCACGTGCCGCAGGAGTTGTTCCCGCCGCGGTCGCCGTGGCAGACCACGATGTACGTGTTGCCGTATTTGCACCCCCAGGCGGCGACCACCGCGAATTCCGCGGACCTCGTGCTGCTGCAACGGCTGCCGGTCGGGCAGGCCCAGTTGGCGTCCCAGATCTGGCGGCTGCCGCCGCAGATGGCGCACCAGCTCACCACGCTCAA
Source organism: Actinosynnema sp. NPDC023794 (assembly GCF_040639675.1). Classification (NCBI taxonomy): domain Bacteria; kingdom Bacillati; phylum Actinomycetota; class Actinomycetes; order Pseudonocardiales; family Pseudonocardiaceae; genus Actinosynnema; species Actinosynnema sp. NPDC023794. Next base: position 197,077 of record NZ_JBFAFR010000006.1, read on the forward strand.
GGACGACCAGGTGATCGCGCTCGGCACGAACCTGTGGCGGCCGTTGCGACTGGTCACCACCCCCGGTGAGCAGCAGATCCTCGGTGCGGTCCGGCGCGGCGACTGACCCGCCCGCCACCTCGCGTGCCCCTGGACGATTGTCCGGGGGCATGTTTTCTGCCCGGGGTCCAGTCACCCACGGCAACGATTCGTTCACAGCACGAATAAAACTGTGTACGAGCCGTTCGTCGGTTATTCCGGGCAAATTCTTGCGCCTCACCGGCGAGGCGAACTAGGAACAACTCACCGTGTCCGTTCGGTCTCGGGGGCGACGCCGACCGGACACCCACCCTGCGAAGAGGAGACCCCCTGCCATGGGAGACGTTCGCGCGTCCTGGACGAAACGGTTGGCCGGTGTCGGGCTGGCCACGGGCACGGCGTTCGCGGTCACGGCCGCACTGACCACCTTCACCTCGGCCGCCGCCGAGGGGGAGATCATCGGGTACGCCGCGCCCAACGCGATCAAGGACAGCTACATCGTCGTGCTGAAGGAAGCGAGCACGAGCAGCGTCGCCACGTTGAGCGACAAGTACCGGGCGAACGTCAAGCACACGTACACGAACGCGCTGCGCGGCTTCTCGGCGACGATGACCGAGCTGCAGGCCCGCAGGCTGGCCGCCGACCCTTCGGTGTCCTACGTGCAGCAGGACGGCGAGGTGAAGATCTCCGCCACGCAGGCGCCGACGCCGTCGTGGGGCCTGGACCGGATCGACCAGGCCGCGCTGCCGCTGGACAACTCCTACACCTACCCGAACGAGGGTGAGGGCGTCACCGCCTACATCATCGACACGGGCATCCGGTTCTCGCACAGCGACTTCGGCGGCCGTGCCGCGACCGGTCGCGACACCGTCGACAACGACGCCGACGCCACCGACTGCAACGGCCACGGCACGCACGTCGCGGGCACGGTCGGCGGCACGAAGTACGGCGTGGCGAAGAAGGCCAAGCTGGTCGGCGTCCGGGTGCTGAACTGCGCGGGCTCCGGCACGTACGCGGGCGTCATCGCGGGCATCGACTGGGTGACGGCGAACGCGGTCAAGCCGGCGGTCGCGAACATGTCGCTCGGCGGCGGCGCGGACGCCACGGTCGACCAGGCTGTGCGCAACTCCATCGCGTCGGGCGTGACCTACGGCCTCGCGGCGGGCAACGAGAACGGCGCGAACGCCTGCAACGTGACGCCGGCGCGCACCCTGGAGGGCATCACGGTCGGCTCCACGACCAACACCGACGCCCGGTCGTCGTTCTCCAACATCGGCACCTGCCTGGACATCTTCGCGCCGGGCTCGTCCATCACGTCGGCCTGGTACACCAACGACACCGCCACCAACACCATCAGCGGCACGTCCATGGCGACGCCGCACGTGGTCGGCGCGGCGGCCGTCTACCTGGCCGCGAACCCGACCGCCACGCCGGCGCAGGTGCGCGACGCCCTGGTCAACGGCGCGACGAACGGCGTGGTCGGCAGCCCCGGCACCGGTTCGCCGAACAAGCTGCTGCGCCTCGTCGGCTCGACCACCCCGCCGCCCGGCGGCTGCGCGGCCAAGACCAACGCGACCGACGTGGCCGTGCCGGACCTGGGCACCGCGTCCAGCCCGATCGCGGTGACGGACTGCGCGGGCAAGGCCGGCGCGTCGGCCACCGTCGAGGTGCACGTCAAGCACACGTACCGGGGCGACGTCGTGGTCGACCTGATCACGCCGAGCGGCGCGGTCAAGCAGCTGAAGGTGCAGTCCGGTTCGGACAGCGCGGACAACGTCGACGCCACGTACACGGTGAACCTGTCGGCGGAGAACGCCAACGGCACCTGGCAGCTGCGCGTGCGTGACGCGTACAGCCAGGACACCGGTTACATCGACAGCTGGACCCTCGACCTGTAAGCGGTCACCTGCTCCAGTCGCGTCACCGCGGCCCCTCGCCACTTCCGCCGGCGAGGGGCCGCTTCGCGTTTCACCTGCTCAGGGCCGGTGTCGCCCCAGTGGGACTGTGGCAGGGTCGTCATCAAGTCGATCGTGGAGGTCGAACACGTCCGCAGCGCTACAGGAAGAAGCCCGGCGCGACAGGAAGAAGCCCTTCCGCGGAAGGAACGGGAGATGGTTCTGCCGAACCCGCTGATCGGCCCACACACCACTGAGGAATGGCTCGAGCTGCCCTCTCCGGAGGACGGGTCGAGCGTCGAGCTGATCTTTGGACACTTCCACGTGAATCCCCACCTTCCGGCGAGCACCAACTCGCAGTCACCCGCCTGATCCGGCCGTTCGAGGATTCGATCTCCGCTGCCGGCCGGACCGACCTCTACGCGGTGATCGGCGTGGGGGTCAAGATCTCGTCGACCCTGCGCACCGGCCTCATCCCGGACGTGGTGGTCATGGACAGGATCCCGGCGGGCGCGTCGTTCCCCGCCGAGGCGCTGGTCCTCGCGGTCGAGGTCTGGTCTCCGGGAACACCCGGAACGAACGCGAGGCGAGGATGGTCGCCTACGCCGCCGCCGGCGTGCCGCTCCTCTGGACCATCCGCCGCAAGGGGAACGACCCCGGGCTGGAGCTGACCGCGCACCGGCTGCACGAAGAACCAGTACGTCGTGGAGAACACCGTGGAGTCCGCCGGACCACGACCGTCACCGCCGCACCGGTCCCGATCACGCTCGACCTCGCGGACCTCGTCTTCTAGCCCTCACACCCGGGCCGCGCACGACCGGAGGGCCGCCAGCACCCGTGGCCACGTGCAGTGGGTCGGCTCCGTGGAACGGTTGTGCGCGGCGATCCTCAACCGTTCCTCCCGGTCGTTCACGAGACGGGTGATCCCCGCGGCCAGGTCGTGCGTCAGCACCCCCTCCACGCCGTCGCGCACGAAGTCCGCCACCCCCGTCCCCGGCCGCGCGACCACCGGCACCCCCGCCGTCCGCGCCTCCAGCGCCGCCAGCCCGAACGCCTCCTGCGACGCCGGGTTCACGAACACGTCCGCACCGGCCAGCAGGTGAGCCACCCCCTGCCGGTCGAGCCGCCCCGGCAGGCTCACCCACCCCATCCCGTGCCGCTCGGCGTACCGCCGCAGCACGGCCATCTCCGGTCCCGCGCCTGCCAACGTCGCCCGCAGCGGCACGTCGGCCGACACCGAGCGCAACGCCCGCAGCAACGCGATCGGCTCCTTCCGCGCCGCGAGCCGACCCACCGACACCACGTGCACCGCGTCGTCCCGCCGCTGCGTCGGCACCCCCCGCCACGCCGACGGCACGATCCCGTTCGGCACGACCCCCACCGACAGCCCCGGCACGACCGCGCGCACCCGCTCCGCCGCCGCACGGCTCACGGCCGCCACCGCCACCGGCGCGGAACTCCACGACGCCAGCCGGTCCAGCGCCCGGTAGCACCACTGCACCGCCGGGTCCCACATGCTGTGCACCACGACCACCGTCGGCAGTCCCAGCCGCGCCGCCGACCTCACCCCCGACCACCCGAACGGCGAGATCGCGCCGACGTGCACGTGCACCACCGACGGCGACAGCGAGGTGATCACGCGGTCGAGGTGCGACCCCGCCCGCGGGTGCACGGGCACGTCCCGCGGCAGCCGCACCGCGATCCGGTGCACCGAGTACCCGTCACCCGGCGACGCGCTCCTGGTGGCCGTCACCACGTGCACGTCCTCACCGGAGCGGGCCTGCGCCGCGGCCAGCCCGGCGACTTGGACCTCGATCCCGCCCAGGCGCGGCAGGAAGCAGTCGGTCACGTGGATGATGGACAAGTGCGCTCCCGTCAAGCCGCCGAACGGACCAACTGACACTCTTGCACCCGTGAGCCGAACGTGCGTCTTCTTCCACGCCCACCCCGACGACGAAGCCCTGCTGACCGGCGGCACGATGGCGCGCCTCGCCCAGGAGGGGCACCGCGTCGTGCTGGTCGTCGCCACCGCCGGTGAACGAGGTCTGAGCGCGCACCGGTCCGACCTCGGCGCCGTCCGCACCAAGGAGGCGCACGCGTCGGCCCGCGCGCTCGGCTGCGCACGCGTGGAGTTCCTCGGCTACCCGGACTCCGGCCTGGACGGGCGGCACGGGTTCGCCCGCGCCGACGTGGGCGAAGCGGCCGAACGGCTGGCCGAGCTGCTGCACGAGGAACACGCCGACCTGCTCACCGCGTACGACCCGCACGGCGGCTACGGGCACCCAGACCACGTCCAGGTGCACCGGGTCGGCACGCTGGCCGCCGAACTCGCCGGCACACCCCGCGTCTGGGAGGCGACGGTCGACCGCACGTGGCTGCTGCGCGGCCTCCGGCTCGCCCGGCTCGTCCGCAGGTTCGACCTGACCCCGTTCGAGCAGGCCTACACCGCCCGCACCGAGATCACCCACTCGGTGGACGTCCGGCGGTACGCGCACGTGAAGCGGGCCGCCATGGCGGCGCACGCCACGCAGAGGACCGGCGGCGAGTCGACCCGCACCCTCGCCGCGCTGCTGACACTGCCGCCACCGCTGTTCAAGGTGGTCCTGGGCACCGAGTGGTACGTCGAGCGCAAACGGTTGCGGGCACGATGAACCGCTGGTCGCGCATCGCCGCGTCGCTGACGTCGCTCGGTCTGGCGGCGTGGCTGGTGGTCGCGCTCGTGCCCGCGGTGGGCGGCGTGGCGTGGTCGGCGGTCGGCGCGCAGCTGCGAGCCATCGGACCCGGCACCGCGCTCTGGCTGACGGCGCTGTGGCTGGCCGGCCTCTGGGCCTACACCTACGTGCTCACCGGCTCCCTGCCCGGCCTGCGCCACACCCAGGCGTTCAGCCTCAACGCGGCGGGCAGCGCGATCAGCAACGTGCTGCCGTTCGGCGGCGCGGCCGGGGTGGCGGTGACCGCGGTGATGGCGTCGAGCTGGGGCCACTCCGCGCGGGCGATCACCGCGTCGACGCTCGTCAGCGGACTGTGGAACGCCCTGGTCCGGGTCGCCCTGCCACTACTCGCGCTGGCCGTGCAGGGCGCGGCGGTCATCGGTGACGGCGTGCTGATCGCGGCGGTGGCGACAGCGGTCGGGTTGGGCGTGGCCGTGGTCGTGGTCGTGCGGCTGAGGTGGCTGTGCAAGCTCCTCGGCGGCCGGGCCGCCCGGTTCGTGCTGCGGTTGCGCCGGCAGACCGGTCAGGTCGTCCGGACCGGCTGGCGACGGATGACCCTGGGCATGCTCGCCTACCTGCTGCTCCAAGGCGTCCTGCTGTGGTGGTGCCTGGCCGCCGCGGGCGTCCACCTCGGACTCGGGCCGGCGGTGTCGGCGTTCGCGGTGAGCAGGCTGCTCACGCTGGCCGTGGTCACACCCGGCGGTGTCGGCGTCACCGAGAACGGCACCATCGCGCTGCTGATCGGCCTGGGCACGCCCGCCGCACCGGCCGTCGCGGGCGTGCTGCTGTTCGCGTTCTTCACGTACCTGGTGGAGATACCGCTGGGCGGCGCCGCCTGGCTCAGCTGGTCGGCGCGCCGCGCTCGGGCGCGGTGACGGCGGCGCGCACGTTCCGGGTGACGGCGGCGCGCGCGGCGAGCTCGTCGTCGGCCGGGTAGTCGACCCGGACCAGCGACAACCCGTGCGGCGGCGCGACGGTGACCTCGCTCGACCGCGCGGTCAGCGACAGCAGCGACGCGGGCCAGCCCACCGGCTTGCGGCCCTCGCCGACGGCCAGCAGGGCGCCGACCAGGCTGCGCACCATCGAGTGGCAGAACGCGTCCGCGGACACGTGCGCGGTCAGCACGGCGCCCTCCCGCACCCACTCCAGGCGTTGCAGCTCGCGGATCGTCGTCGCGCCCTCACGCCGCTTGCAGAACGCGCAGAAGTCCCGTTCCCCCAGCAACAACCGCGACGCGGCGTTCAACGCGTCCAGGTCCAGCGGACGTGGCCAGGCCAGCGTGTCCAGCCGCCGCAACGGGTGCGCCCCGAAGGCGGCGTCGGTGACCCGGTACTCGTAGTGCCGGCGCAACGCGGCGAACCGCGCGTCGAACTCGGCGGGGACCACCCGTGCCGAGAACACCCGGACGTCCGCCGGCAGCGCGCGGGCCAAGCGCTTCGGCAGGCCCGCGACGTCCACCGCGGACGGCAGGTCGACGTGCGCCACCTGCCCCGAGGCGTGCACGCCCGCGTCCGTGCGGCCGGCCACGGTCAGCCGCACGTCCTCGCGCAGCACCGTCGACATCGTGTCCTCCAGCACACCGCACACCGTGCGGCGGTCGGGCTGGCGCGCCCACCCGGAGAACTCCGTGCCGTCGTAGGCCAGGTCGAGTCGCACACGAACGAGCCCGTCGTCCCCAGCGGGAACGACGGGCTCGTCGGTGAAGTTCGCGTCCGTCAGGACTCGTCCTTCTTCTCGGACTTCGGGGCGTCGGCAGAGTCGTCTGCGGCGGCCTCGTCCGAAGCGCCCTCGGCGGGCTCCTCGGCGGCGTCCTTGGTGGCGGACTCGGGCGCGTCGGCGTCCTGGTCGGCGTCCTCGACCTTGGTCTCCTCGGTCGTGGCCTTCGGGGCCTCGTCCTTGGCGAACTTGGTCTTGCGGGCGCGCTCCGCCTCGGAGGTGACGGTGGACTCCGCGACCAGCTCGATGACGGCCATGGGCGCGTTGTCGCCCTTGCGCGGCATCGTCTTGGTGATGCGGGTGTAGCCACCGGGGCGGTCGGCGAACTGCGGACCGATCTCGGCGAACAGCTTGTGCACGATGTCCTTGTCGCGGATCACCTTGAGGATCTCGCGACGGTTGTGCAGGTCACCGACCTTCGCCTTGCTGATCAGCTTCTCGGCGTACGGGCGCAGCCGCTTCGCCTTGGCCTCGGTGGTCGTGATCCGACCGTGGGTGAACAGGGACGTGGCCAGGTTGGCCAGCATCAGCCGCTCGTGGGCCGGCGAGCCCCCGAGACGCGGTCCCTTGGTGGGGGTGGGCATCGAATTGCTCCTCGGATTTCTTTCTGATCCTCTGCTCCGGCCCGGCCGCTAAGCGACCTCAGAGCTGCTCGGTCTCCGCGTAGTCCTGGCCGTCGTCGTGGGTGTCCACGGCGGTGTCCGTGCCCCAGCCTTCGGCGGGGTAGTCGGACGCGGCGGCCGACGGGTCGAACCCGGGGGGGCTGTCCTTCAGCGCGAGGCCGAGACCGACGAGCTTCATCTTGACCTCGTCGATCGACTTGGCGCCGAAGTTGCGGATGTCCAGCAGGTCCGCCTCGCTGCGCGAGACGAGCTCGCCCACGGTGTGGATGCCCTCGCGCTTGAGGCAGTTGTAGGACCGGACGGTGAGGTCCAGGTCCTCGATCGGCATCGCGAACGCCGCGATGGTGTCCGCCTCGGCGGGCGAGGGGCCGATCTCGATGCCCTCGGCGTCGACGTTCAGCTCGCGAGCGAGGCCGAACAGCTCGACCAGCGTCTTACCGGCCGACGCGACGGCGTCGCGCGGCGTGATGGACGGCTTGGTCTCGACGTCGAGGATCAGCTTGTCGAAGTCGGTCCGCTGCTCGACACGGGTGGCCTCGACCTTGTAGGTCACCTTCATGACGGGCGAGTAGATCGAGTCGACCGGAATGCGGCCGATCTCGGCGCCGGCCTGCTTGTTCTGCACGGCGGGGACGTAGCCGCGACCGCGCTCGACCACGAGCTCGATCTCCAGCTTGCCCTTGCCGTTCAGGGTGGCGATGTGCAGGTCGGGGTTGTGCACGGTGACACCGGCCGGAGGCACGATGTCGCCCGCGGTCACCGCGCCCGGCCCCTGCTTGCGCAGGTACATGGTCACCGGCTCGTCCTCCTCGGAGCTGACGACCAGCTCCTTGAGGTTGAGGATGATGTCGGTGACGTCTTCCTTCACACCGGGGACGGTCGTGAACTCGTGCAGCACACCGTCGATGCGGATGCTGGTCACGGCCGCGCCGGGGATGGACGACAGCAGGGTGCGGCGAATCGAGTTGCCGAGGGTGTAGCCGAAGCCCGGCTCCAGCGGCTCGATGACGAACCGGGAGCGGGTCTCGTTGACCGATTCCTCGCTGAGCGAGGGACGCTGGGAAATCAGCACTGGGTTCTTCCCTTCTAACCCCGACGCCCGCTATTTGACGTCGTGGAAGCCGGTCGCGGAGACCGGCAAACGCATGCGGCACACCATTCCGTGCCGCCGCGGGACCCGACTGGAGGGGCCGCGGACGGCCCCTCCAGGAGGATCACTTCGAGTAGAGCTCGACGATGAGCTGCTCGGTGACGGGCGTGTCGATCTGCGCCCGCTCCGGCAGCTGGTGGACCAGGATGCGCAGGTTGCTCTGCACGACCTGGAGCCACGCCGGGATCGGCCGGTCGCCGAAGGAAGCACGCGCGGCCTCGAAGGGCAGCGTGGGCAGCGACTTCGGCTTCACGTCGATGATGTCGAACTTCGACACCCGGAAGCTCGGGATGTTGACCTTCTGGCCGTTCACGATGAAGTGACCGTGGCTGACCAGCTGGCGGGCCTGACGACGGGTGCGCGCGAGACCCGCGCGGTACACCACGTTGTCGAGCCGGGACTCCAGGATCTGCAGCAGGTTCTCACCGGTCTTGCCGGGGCGACGAACCGCTTCCTCGTAGTAGCGCCGGAACTGCTTCTCCAGGACGCCGTACGTGTAGCGGGCCTTCTGCTTCTCCTGCAACTGCAGCAGGTACTCGGACTCCTTGATCCGACCGCGGCCGTGCTGGCCGGGCGGGTAAGGACGACGCTCGAACGCCTGGTCCCCGCCGACGAGGTCGACCTTGAGACGGCGCGAGATGCGAGTGGCCGGTCCGGTATAGCGAGCCATGTTGTCTTACTCCTCCCCGTGCCTCAGACCCGGCGCCGCTTGGGCGGGCGGCAGCCGTTGTGGGGCTGCGGGGTCACGTCCTGGATGGTGCCGACCTCGAGGCCGGCGGCCTGCAGCGAACGGATCGCGGTCTCCCGGCCGGAGCCGGGGCCCTTCACGAACACGTCCACCTTGCGCATGCCGTGCTCGGCGGCCTTGCGGGCGGCGTTCTCGGCGGCCATCTGCGCGGCGAACGGCGTGGACTTGCGGGAGCCCTTGAAGCCGACGTGGCCGGCGGACGCCCAGCTGATCACGTTGCCCATCGGGTCCGTGATGGACACGATGGTGTTGTTGAACGTGCTCTTGATGTGCGCCTGGCCGTGCGAGACGTTCTTCTTTTCCTTGCGCCGGACCTTCTTGACCCCGGCGCCCGTGCGGGACTTGGGTGGCATGTCTGGGTGAACTCCTACTTGCTAGAGACGCGAGGTCTTACTTCTTTCCGGCCTTCTTCTTGCCGGCGACGGTCTTCTTCGGACCCTTACGAGTGCGCGCGTTCGTCTTGGTGCGCTGCCCGCGGACGGGCAGGTTGCGACGGTGGCGCAGCCCCTCGTAGCAGCCGATTTCCATCTTCCGGCGGATGTCGGCCTGAACCTCGCGGCGGAGGTCACCCTCGACCTTGAAGTTGTTCTCGATGTAGTCCCGCAGCTTCGCCAGGTCGTCGTCACCGAGGTCCTTCACCCGGATGTCCGGGGAGATCTCGGTGGCGGTCAGCAGCTCCTTCGAGCGCGTCCGACCGATGCCGAAGATGTAGGTGAGCGCGATCTCCAACCGCTTTTCGCGGGGGAGGTCGACGCCAGCGAGTCGTGCCATACGGCGCTTGCTCCTAACAGTGGTGTCGCTCCAGGTCTGCTCCTCGCCCGATCCCGGGACTGACTCGCTGTGTCAGTTCCGGTCGCTCTCGCGACCGGTGTCCCGGCCCCGGCCTGGAGTCCGGGGGTGTGCCGCGCGTGGTGCTCGCTGCGCGGCAGGTGCGAGGAGGCTTACTCGTGGTCGCGTCCGGTGAAGACTCGACTCGTGCTGGTCGTGCTCCGCTCAGCCCTGGCGCTGCTTGTGGCGCAGGTTCTCGCAGATCACCATGACCCGACCGTGACGGCGGATCACCTTGCACTTGTCGCAGATCTTCTTGACGCTCGGCTGGACCTTCACGCCTGAGCTTCTCCTGCGTCAGCCGACGCGCCCGTGCTGGGGCGCGTCGGAGGTCACTTGTAGCGGTAGACGATGCGCCCGCGGGACAGGTCGTAGGGCGAGAGCTCCACGACAACCCGGTCCTCAGGGAGGATGCGGATGTAGTGCTGACGCATCTTGCCGCTGATGTGTGCCAGGACCTTGTGACCGTTCTCCAACTCGACGCGGAACATCGCGTTGGGGAGCGGCTCGACTACGCGGCCCTCGACCTCAATGGCCCCGTCCTTCTTGCCCATGTCCTCCGCGTTTCGTGACGGTGGGTGTTACTTCTGGAGTGCGGGCACGCGGCACCCCGACTCCTCCAGGCCCTTGCGAACCCTGGCCACCCTCGGGGAAGAGATCCCCGGGCATGGCGGAACCGGCGCGACGTGTGCGCCACCCGTCCATAGTACGCGGGTCAGCCCGAACGCCCAAATCGGGCCAGGTGACCGGCCAGCAGGACCAGGCCCCACGGTCCCGCGACCCAGATCCACCAGGGGTGAAGGGCCTCGCCCAGGGAGAGGCTGATGACGCCCCAGATGAGGAAGTTGACGGAGCTCGCGGCGAACCAGGCGCCGGACATGACCTTAGCCGCCGCGCCCGTCCGGCTTCGCACCCGCGGTGGTGGTGGCACGTGGAGGGCGTCACGCGGCAGGTCCGCGGTGAGCGGGCCGAGCTCGGCGTACGTGCGGGCCTGGTAGGCGGCACGGGTGCGCTCGTCGAACTCGACCGGCGTCAGCCTGCCCTCGGCGTGGGCGCGGGACAGCTCCTCGACGACGGCGGCGCGGTCCTTGTCCGCGGCCCGGAAGGTCCCGGTGGACTCGAAGGACTCGTTCACGTCGCCACCTCCCGGTCCTGCCCGCACACAATCGTAACGACGTTACCGTTTAGGGTCCGTGGCCCACCAGAGGACCCCGAGCACGGCTCCCGGCGGTACGGCGACCCAGAGGAACCACGGGTGCACCAGGCCTTCGCTACCGAGGAGGCTGACGAGCAGCCAGAGGGCGAAGTTCAGCACGCTGACGCTCAGCCAGATCGTGCCGAGCACCTTCAACGCCTTGCGCCCACCTCCCGCCTTCACCGGTTTGGGTGTCGGCAGCAACGGTGTGGGCAGCAGCGGTGGCGGCACGACCGAGGTCGGTGGCCGGGTGGACGCGTGCCCCACGTTCGGCAGGTCGATGGTGAGGGCGGCCAGTTCGCCCCTGGTCTTGGCCTCCCAGGTGCGCACCACGCGGGCGTCGAACTCGGCGAGGTCGAGGCTGCCGTCGGCGTGCGCGCGGTGCAGCCACTGCTGGACCAGTTCGCGTTCGGCGTCGGAGGCCCGCATGTCCTCGGGCCGCACAGGCTGGGTCACCCGTCAATCGTGACGGGGAGGCCGGGGTCGGAACAGGGGGCTAGCCCCCGTTTGCCTGCCGCCGAACGGTAGATGCGCCGGACTGGCGGTGCCGGGGCGGGGTACCTCCAAAGTTTCAAAGCCTCAAAGCTCGAAAGCACGTCCTCGCCGGACGGGCAGATCAGCAGGATGACGGGGCTTCGCGGTCAGGCGGCAGCTTTTCAAGCTCTTAAGAGCTTCTGCTCTTACGCCCGCGAAGCCCTCGGACCTCTCGAGCCCCGGGCCCTCGAACGCCAAACGCCGGTGGCCCGAGTAAGGGCCACCGGCGCAGGACGCGGTTCTACAGAGGTCGGTCGGCTATCCGGCCGGAGTCAGTCGTCCAGAGCCGTCAGCACCCAGGGCCCGTCGTCGGTGATGGCCACCGAGTGCTCCCAGTGCGCGGCCCTCGAGCCGTCCGCGGTGATGACGGTCCAGCCGTCGTCCAGCTCGACCGTCCGCTCGGTGCCGAGCGTCAGCATCGGCTCGATCGCGATCGCCATGCCCACCTTGAGGCGTGGCCCCTTGCCGGGCTTGCCGTGGTTCGGCAGGAACGGGTCCATGTGCATCTTCGTGCCGATGCCGTGGCCGCCGTAGCCCTCCACGATGCCGTACTCGACCCCGTGCTCCTCGCCGGCCAGGATGGTGGCCGACTCGATCGCGAACGAGATGTCGCCGAGCCGCCCGCCGGCCACCGCGGCCTCGATGCCGGCCAACATCGACGCGCGGGTCGCCTCGGACAGCTTCAGCTCCGCGTTCGTCACCTCGCCGACCGGCAGGGTGATCGCCGAGTCGCCGTGCCAGCCGTCCAGGATGGCGCCGCAGTCGATCGAGATCAGGTCGCCCTCGGCGAGCACCTGCGTCCGGCTGGGGATGCCGTGGACCACCTGCTCGTTCACCGACGCGCAGATCGACGCGGGGAACCCGTGGTAGCCCTTGAACGACGGGATGGCGCCCGCGTCGCGGATGCTCTGCTCGGCCAGCTCGTCCAGCTCGCCCGTGCTGACGCCGGCCTTCGCGTGCGACGCCAGCAGCGCCAACGTGCGCGCCACGACCAGCCCGGCAGCCCTCATGGCTTCGAGCTGGCCGCGGCTCTTGATCTCGATCATGCGGTCCCGACCGGGGACGACCCGACGCAGCGCATCGACAAGTCCACCGCTCACTTCAGGTCGCGCAGCGCGCGGAGAGCGCGCTCGCTGATCTCGTCGACCTCGCCGACGGCGTCGATGCTGACGACGATGTCGGCGTAGTAGTCGAGCAGCGGCGCGGTCTCCGTCCGGTACACCTGCTGGCGGTGCCGGATCACGTCTTCCTTGTCGTCCGTGCGACCCCGGGCGAGCAGGCGCTCGACCACGACGTCCTCGTCGATCCGGAACTCCAGCACCGCGTCGAGCTTCTGGCCCTCGGCCGCCAGCATCCCGCCCAGCACACCGGCCTGGGCGGTGTTGCGCGGGAAGCCGTCGAGCAGGAAGCCGCCGGCGGCGTCCGGCTGCGAGAGCCGGACGCGCACCATCTCGTTGGTCACCTCGTCCGGCACCAACTCGCCCGCGTCCAGGTACTCCTGGACTTCCTTGCCCAGATCGGTCTGCTCGCTGATGTGGGCGCGGAACAGGTCCCCGGTGGAGATGTGCGGCACGCCGAGCTCGCGGCTGAGCGTTTTGGCCTGGGTGCCCTTGCCCGCACCGGGCGGGCCGACGAGAACGAGTCGCACTAGCGGAGGAACCCTTCGTAGTTGCGCTGCATGAGCTGGCTCTCGATCTGCTTCACGGTGTCGAGACCGACACCGACCATGATCAGCACCGCCGTGCCGCCGAACGGGAAGTTCTGGTTCTGGCCCTGACCGGTGAGGTCGAGGAACAGGTTCGGCAGGATGGCGACGATGCCCAGGTAGAGCGAGCCCGGCAGCGTGATCCGCCCCAACACGAAGCGGAGGTACTCGGCGGTGGGGCGGCCCGGCCGGATGCCCGGGATGAACCCACCGAACTTCTTCATCTCGTCCGCGCGCTCGTCCGGGTTGAACGTGATGCCGACGTAGAAGTACGTGAAGAAGACGATCAGCAGGAAGTAGAGCGCGATGTGCACCGGGCTGGACTGGCTCACCAGGTGCGTCGCGACGAAGCTCTCCCACCAGTTCGGCGCCGCCCCGTCGGTGGACGCGGTCAGGCGCGAGATCAGGTCGGGCAGGTACAGCAGCGACGAGGCGAAGATGACCGGGATGACACCGGCCTGGTTCACCTTCAGCGGCAGGTAGGTCGACGTGCCGCCGTACATCCGGCGGCCGATCATCCGCTTCGCGTACTGGACCGGGATGCGGCGCTGCGCCTGCTCCACGTAGATGACGCTCGCGATGATCAGCAGAGCCGCGACGCAGACCAGGAAGAACGTCAGGCCACCGCGGTCGAGGATGATCTTGCCCTCGATCGGGATGCGCGCCGCGATGCCGGTGAAGATCAGCAGCGACATGCCGTTGCCGATCCCCTTCTCGGTGATGATCTCGCCGAGCCACATGATCACGCTGGTGCCGGCGGTCATCACGACCACGAGGACGACCAGGTTGAAGATGCTGTCATCGGGGATGACGGGCACTTCGCAGTTCTGGAACAGCTGCCCGCGCACGGCCAGGGCGATGATGCCCGTGGACTGCAGGACCGCCAGCGCGATGGTCAGGTAGCGGGTGTACTGGGTCAGCTTGCCCTGACCCGCCTGCCCTTCCTTCTTCAGCTGCTCGAACCGCGGAATCACCACGGTGAGCAGCTGGATGATGATGCTCGCCGTGATGTACGGCATGATGCCGAGCGCGAAGATCGACAAGTTCAGCAGCGCGCCACCGCTGAACAGGTTGATCAGGGAGTAGATCCCCTGCTGGTCGACCGACTCGACACACTGTTTGACGTTCTTGAAGGAGACGCCCGGCGCGGGCATGGTGGCGCCCAACCGGTACACCACGACGATCCCGAGTGTGAAGAGGATCTTCTTGCGTAGGTCCGGCGTCGCGAGAGCCGAGCGGAATGCGCCGAGCACGCGAACCTCCATCAGCGTTGCCGCCCCACTGGGGTCGGCATCCTGCGGTGCCGGCTGTGTTGCCGGCACAGTCTTGCGGACATGCCGTCGACCATCGCCGACGGTGGCGGAAGCGACGGGTAGCCGCGACCGACCCGGAGGGCATCCGGGTTCAGCCCGCGACTTTAACAGTCGCTTGGCCGATCGCCGTAGTCAGTCTTCCCTCACACTTCGTACCCGATCGACCACGGTCGCCGGCAAGCCCCCGAATGGATCAAGTTCGGCTGGTCGCCAGCACTCCGGCCATGCCGAGCAGGACCGCCGCCGTGCCCTTGTCCAATCGGGCCTTGGCACGCCTGGTCAGTCCCGCCTTGCGGATACCCGCCCCCAGCGCCACGTACGCCGTGCCCGCCAACGCCTCCGCGGCCAGGTAGACCGCGCCGAGGGTCGCCAGCTGCACCGGGATCGGGCCGCGCGCGGGGTCGACGAACTGGGGCACGAACGCCGTGAAGATCAGCAGCGCCTTGGGGTTGGTGATCGCCACCAGGAACTCCTTGCGCAGCGGGGTGCCGTTCCGGACCTGGCCCTCACCGGTTTCCTTGGTCGTCAGGATGCGCACGGCCAGGTAGACGAGGTAGGCGACGCCGGCCCACTTGATCACGGTCAGCGCGGTGTGGCCGGCGGCCAGGACGGGACCGAGCCCCGCGACGACCGCGCCGACCATCAGGGAGAAGGCCGCAAGACGCCCCAGGAGCGCCACCACGGCCCGCAACGGCCCGTGGTGGACCCCGTGGTGCATGCCCAGGAGGTTGTTGGCGCCCGGGGTCAGTGCGACCAGCACCGAGGCGCCGAAGAAGACGGCGAGCCACATGGGTGCACGCTAACCCCGCCGCCAACCGGTTTTACGCCCTGCGCGAACACCGTCTCATCAGCGTCGCGAGGGTGCCCCCGCTCGGCGGAACACCCCCCGCGGCGGCCGGCAACCGTCAAGAACCCGTGCACGCGAACGGCCCCGGAGCGGGAGGCTCCGGGGCCGTTCGGCAGTGCTTCGTGCGTCAGAGCACGGTGGTGGTGCCACCGGCGGCGGCGATCTTCTCGACCGCGCTGCCGGAGAACTTGTTCGCCACGACGTCGAGCTTGACGCCGTCCAGGTCACCGTTGCCGAGGACCTTCACGAGCTCGTTCTTGCGCACCAGGCCCGCGTGGATGAGAGCGTCCACGTCCACCCGACCGCCGTCCGGGAACACCCGGGCGATGTCGCCCACGTTCACGACCTGGTACTCGGTGCGGAACGGGTTGCGGAAGCCCTTCAGCTTCGGCAGGCGCATGTGCAGCGGCATCTGGCCACCCTCGAAGCGCGGGGAGACGTTCTTCCGCGCTCCGGTGCCCTTCGTGCCGCGACCGGCGGTCTTGCCCTTGGAGCCCTCACCGCGACCGACACGGGTCTTCGCGGTCTTGGCGCCGGGGGCCGGACGCAGGTCATGGATCTTGATGGTCACGACTGGACCTCCTCGACGACCACCAGGTGGCGCACGGTGTGGATCAAACCGCGCACCTGCGGCGTGTCCTCGCGGACCACCGACTGGCGGATCTTGCGCAGACCGAGGGTCCGGAGGGACTCGCGGTGGTTGCGCTTGGTACCGATGCTGCTCTTGACCTGCGTCACCTTGAGCTCAGCCATGGTCACACCGCCCCTGCGCGGGCACGGAGCATGCCGGCGGGAGCCACGTCCTCCAGGGGCAGACCGCGACGGGCGGCCACCTCCTCGGGACGCTGGAGGCCCTTCAGGGCCGCCACGGTGGCGTGCACGATGTTGATGGCGTTGTCGGAGCCCAGCGACTTGCTCAGCACGTCGTGGACGCCGGCGCACTCCAGCACCGCGCGGACCGCGCCACCGGCGATGACACCGGTACCGGCCGAGGCCGGACGGAGCAGCACGACACCGGCCGCCTTCTCGCCCTGGATCGGGTGAGGGATCGTGCCCGCGATGCGGGGGACGCGGAAGAAGTTCTTCTTCGCCTCCTCGACACCCTTGGCGATCGCCGCCGGAACTTCCTTGGCCTTGCCGTAGCCGACACCGACCATGCCGTCACCGTCGCCGACCACGACCAGCGCGGTGAAGCTGAAGCGACGACCACCCTTCACGACCTTGGAGACGCGGTTGATCGCAACCACGCGCTCCAGGTGCGGGGTCTTCTCCTGGGCCGCTCCGCCGCGGCCACCGTCACGGCGGTCGCGGCGCTCTCCGCGCTCGCCCCCGCCGCCTTCGCGACGCGTGCGTCCTGGCATCAGGCGTCCCTCTCAATTCGGTTCATGTGCATTGTCAGAACTCCAGCCCAGCCTCGCGAGCGGCATCGGCCAGAGCGGCGATCCGACCGTGGTAGGCGTTGCCGCCGCGGTCGAAGACCACCTTGCTGATCCCGGCGTCCTTGGCACGGGCGGCGGCCAGCTGGCCGACCTTCGCCGCACGGGCCTTCTTGTCGCCGTCGATCGACCGGACGTCCGCCTCGACGGAGGACGCCGCCGCAAGGGTGCGGCCGGCGAGGTCGTCGATGATCTGCACGGTGATGTGCTTCGACGAACGGTGCACGACCAGGCGCGGGCGCTCCGCCGTGCCGCTGACCTTCTTGCGGAGGCGGAAGTGACGGCGCGTCTTGGCGATGCGGCGAGTGGTCGAGATGTCCTTGCCCACCGGCTTGCGCTTCGTTGCAGTCTCGCTCATGTCACTTACCCGTCTTTCCGACCTTGCGGCGGATCTTCTCGCCCGCGTACCGCACGCCCTTGCCCTTGTACGGGTCGGGCTTGCGGAGCTTGCGGATGTTGGCGGCGACCTCGCCCACGAGCTGCTTGTCGATGCCGGCCACGGAGAACCGGGTCGGGGTCTCCACCGCGAAGGTGATGCCCTCGGGGGCCTCCACCTTCACCGGGTGGCTGTAGCCCAGCGCGAACTCCAGGTCGGAACCCTTCAGCGCCACGCGGTAACCGACGCCGTGGATTTCCATCTTCTTCTCGTAGCCCTGGGTCACGCCGACGACCATGTTCTGCACCAGGGTGCGCGACAGGCCGTGCAGCGAACGGCTGCGACGCTCGTCGTTCGGGCGCTTCACCTCGAGAGTGCCGTCGTCGGCCTTCTCGATGATGATCGGCTCAGCGATGTTGAGCGACAAGGTGCCCTTGGGCCCCTTCACGCTCACAGCCTGGCCATCGATGTTCACGTCGACCCCGGAGGGGACGGTGATCGGCAGTTTTCCGATGCGCGACATTGCCTAGTCCCCCTTCCTCACCAGACGTAGGCGAGGACTTCTCCGCCCACGCCCGACTTGTTGGCCTGGCGGTCGGTCATCAGACCGCCAGAGGTCGAAATGATCGCGACGCCCAGACCGCCCAGCACCTTCGGCAGGTTGGTCGACTTCGCGTACACGCGCAGGCCCGGCTTCGACACGCGGCGGAGGCCGGCGATGCTGCGCTCCCGGTTCGGGCCGTACTTCAGCTCGATAACCAGGTTCTTGGCCACGTCGCCCTGCTCATCGCGGTAGCTCGCGATGTAACCCTCGCGCTTGAGGATCTCGGCGATGTTGGCCTTCAACTTCGAGTGCGGCATCACGACCTTGTCGTGGTAAGCCGAGTTCGCGTTCCGCAGACGCGTCAACATGTCTGCGATCGGGTCGGTCATCGTCATGGTGACCTGGTCAACCTTTCTCGCTGCGGTTCCCCAGCCAGGGTCCGAGCCGGCGTTGCCACCGGCTGGTCGTGGACGGGCCTACAGCGAAGTGATGAGACTAGAAAAACCTGCCGCCGAGCCGGACTTACCAGCTGGACTTGTTCACACCGGGCAGCTCGCCCCGGTGCGCCATCTCGCGGAGGCAGATCCGGCACAGGCCGAACTTGCGGAACACCGAGTGCGGGCGACCGCAACGCTGGCAGCGGGTGTAACCCCGCACCTTGAACTTCGGCTTGGCCGCGGCCTTGTTGATCAGCGCCTTCTTGGCCATGATCAGTTCTCCTTGAACGGGAAGCCCAGGAGCTTCAGCAGCGCCCGGCCCTCTTCGTCGTTGGTCGCGGTCGTCACCACGGTGATGTCCATACCGCGGGGGCGGTCGATGGCGTCCGGGTCGATCTCGTGGAACATCGACTGCTCGTTGAGGCCGAACGTGTAGTTCCCGTTGCCGTCGAACTGCTTGCCCGACAGACCGCGGAAGTCGCGGATACGCGGCAGCGCGATCGTCAGCAGGCGGTCCAGGAACTCCCACATGCGGTCGCCGCGCAGCGTGACGCGCGCGCCGATCGGCATGCCCTCGCGCAGCTTGAACTGCGCGATGGACTTGCGGGCCCGGCGGACCTCGGGCCGCTGGCCCGTGATGATCGACAGGTCCTTGACGGCGCCCTCGATCAGCTTGCCGTCGCGGGCGGCGTCGCCGACACCCATGTTGACGACGACCTTCACCACGCCCGGGATCTGCATGACGTTGGCGTACTCGAACTGCTCGCGCAGCGAGGCGACGATCTCCTCGCGGTAGCGGACCTTCAGCCGCGGCAGCGTCTTCTCAACGGTGGTCATCAGATGTCCTTCCCGTTACGACGGGAAATGCGGACCCGCTTGCCCTCGTCGTTCGTCCGGTAGCCCACACGGGTCGGCTTCCCGTCCGCGTCGACCACCATCACGTTGGACACGTGGATGGAGGCCTCCTGCGTCACGATGCCGCCCGACTGCGCGCCGCGCTCGGTCTGCGAGATCCGGGTGTGCTTCTTGATGCGGTTGACGCCCTCGACCAGGACCCGGCTCTCAGCGGGGTAGGCCTGGATGACCTTGCCGCGAGCGCCCTTGTCCTTGCCGGCGATTACGACGACCGTGTCGCCCTTCTTCACCTTCATGGTCAGAGCACCTCCGGCGCCAACGAGATGATCTTCATGAACTTCTTGTCGCGCAGCTCCCGACCGACCGGGCCGAAGATGCGGGTGCCCCGCGGCTCGTTGTCGTTCTTGATGAGCACCGCGGCGTTCTCGTCGAACCGGATGTAGGAGCCGTCGGGACGACGCTTCTCCTTCACGGTCCGGACGATGACCGCCTTGACGACGTCGCCCTTCTTGACGCCGGCACCCGGGATGGCCTGCTTCACCGTCGCGACGATGATGTCCCCGATGCCCGCGTAGCGGCGGCCCGAGCCACCGAGAACACGGATGCAGAGGATTTCCTTCGCACCGGTGTTGTCGGCGACGCGCAGCCGCGACTCCTGTTGGATCACTTACCTGCTCCTTGACCATTCCTGGCCCGCCAGATTTCCGACCTGACGGGCTCGGTCGTACGACTGGCTACTTGGCCTTCTCGAGGACCTGCACGAGGCGCCAGCGCTTCGTGGCCGACAGCGGCCGCGTCTCCATCAGCAGGACGCGGTCGCCGACGCCGGCGGTGTTCTGC
This sequence comes from Actinosynnema sp. NPDC023794, assembly GCF_040639675.1. Classification (NCBI taxonomy): domain Bacteria; kingdom Bacillati; phylum Actinomycetota; class Actinomycetes; order Pseudonocardiales; family Pseudonocardiaceae; genus Actinosynnema; species Actinosynnema sp. NPDC023794. Next base: position 216,848 of record NZ_JBFAFR010000006.1, read on the forward strand.
TCGTCGTGCGCCTTCACCTTGGTGGTGGAGCGCATGACCTTCGAGTACCGGCGGTGCTTCTTGCGGTCCTCGACCGCCACCACGATCGTCTTGTCCATCTTGTCGGACACGACGTAGCCCTCGCGGACCTTGCGGTCGTTGCGAACCTCGGTAGTCACTTCGTTGTTCTCGCTCATGCCGCACCCTCACCAGTGGAAACCGCGTCGGGAGAGGCCGAGAGGCCCAGCTCCCGTTCCCGCATCACGGTGTAGATCCGGGCGATCTCGTGCCGGACCGTGCGCAGGCGGCGGTTGTTGTCGAGCTGCCCGGTGGCCATCTGGAAGCGGAGGTTGAACAGCTCCTCCTTCGCCTCCCTCAGGCGCAGCACGAGCTCTTCCTCGGTGAGCTCACGCAGCTCGGAAGCGGTGGTACCCGCTGCCATCAGAACTCACCACCCTCACGCGTAACGATGCGGCACTTCATCGGGAGCTTGTGGATCGCGCGACGCAGCGCCTCGCGGGCCACAGCCTCGTTCGGGAAGCTCATCTCGAAGAGCACCCGACCCGGCTTGATGTTGGCCACCCACCACTCCGGCGAGCCCTTGCCGGAACCCATGCGGGTCTCGGCGGGCTTCTTGGTCAGCGGGCGGTCCGGGAAGATGTTGATCCAGACCTTGCCACCACGGCGGATGTGCCGGGTGATCGCGATACGAGCCGACTCGATCTGCCGGTTGGTCACGTAGGCGGGCTCCAGAGCCTGGATGCCGTACTCGCCGAAGGTGACCCTCGTGCCGCCCTTGGCAGCACCGGACCGTCCGGGGTGGTGCTGCTTGCGGTGCTTAACCCTGCGCGGGATGAGCACGACTCAGCCCTCCGTCTTCTCTTCGGTCGGCGCGGCGGCCTGGTCGCCCGCAGCGGCCCGGCCGGCCTCGGTGCTCGTCGCGGTGGTGCCGCTGGCGCCGGAACGACGCGCCCGGTTCGGGCGGTCGGCGCGGTCGCGGCGCGGTGCGCGGTCGGCCGCCGGAGCGGCGTCACGCTCGCGCTTGGCGCTGATGCCACCGACGATGTCGCCCTTGTAGATCCACACCTTCACGCCGATCCGGCCGAACGTGGTGCGGGCCTCGAAGAAGCCGTAGTCGATGTCGGCACGCAGCGTGTGCAGCGGAACCCGGCCATCGCGGTAGTGCTCGGAGCGGGACATCTCGGCGCCGCCGAGACGGCCGCCGCACTGCACGCGGATGCCCTTCACCTGGGGGGAGCGCATGGCCGACTGGATGGCCTTGCGCATCGCGCGGCGGAACGCCACGCGGTTGGACAGCTGCTCGGCCACGCCCTGCGCGACCAGCTGGGCGTCCGACTCCGGGCTCTTCACCTCGAGGATGTTGAGCTGCACCTGCTTCTTGGTGAGCTTCTCCAGCTCACCGCGGATGCGGTCGGCCTCGGCGCCGCGGCGGCCGATGACGATGCCCGGCCGGGCGGTGTGGATGTCGACGCGGACCCGGTCACGGGTGCGCTCGATCTCCACCTTGGAGATGCCGGCCCGCTCCATGCCCTTGGAGAGCAGCTTGCGGATCTTGACGTCCTCCGCCACGTACTCCGCGTACTGCTTGTCGGCGTACCAGCGGGACTTCCAGTCCGTGGTGATACCAAGTCGGAAGCCGTGCGGGTTGATTTTCTGGCCCACTACCGAGCCCCCTTCCTGTCAGCGCCGGCCTTCGCGCTGGTCTTCTTCGGACGGCTCTCCACCTCGACGGTGATGTGGCTCGTCCGCTTGCGGATCCGGTAGGCGCGGCCCTGGGCGCGCGGGCGGAACCGCTTGAGGGTCGGGCCCTCGTCCACGTAGACCTTCGACACCCACAGGGTGTCGGGGTCGAGGGACAGGTTGTTCTCGGCGTTGGCCACGGCGCTCTGCAGCACCTTGCGGACCGGCTCAGATGCCGCCTGCGGCGCGAACTGGAGCACGGCCAGGGCCTCGCTGGCGCTACGACCCCTGATGAGCTCGACGACGCGACGCACCTTCATGGGCGTGTCACGGACGTAGCGAGCCCGAGCCACGGCGCGCGGGAACTCCGGCGCTTCGGCTTCGTTACGGGCGTTCATCGCTGCTTCCCCTTGCTCTTCCTCTAGTTCGTCGCCTAGCGACGGCGCGACTTCCGGTCGTCCTTGATGTGGCCCTTGAACGTGCGGGTCGGGGCGAACTCGCCGAGCTTGTGCCCGACCATCGCCTCCGAGACGAACACCGGCACGTGCTTGCGGCCGTCGTGCACCGCGATCGTGTGGCCCAACATGTCGGGGATGATCGTCGACCGGCGGGACCAGGTCTTGATGACGGTCTTCTTGCCCGATTCGTTGAGGGCGTCCACCTTCTTGAGCAGGTGGTCGTCCACGAAGGGGCCCTTCTTAAGGCTGCGAGGCATCCTTCACTCCCTCCCTGCTCAGCGCTTCTTACCGGTGCGACGACGCCGGACGATGAGCTTGTCGCTTGGCTTGTTGCGGCGGCGGGTGCGACCCTCGGGCTTGCCCGCCGGGTTCACCGGGTGGCGACCACCGGAGGTCTTGCCCTCACCACCACCGTGGGGGTGGTCGACCGGGTTCATCGCGACACCACGCACCGTGGGCTTGCGGCCCTTCCAGCGCATGCGGCCGGCCTTGCCCCAGTTGATGTTCTGGTGCTCGGCGTTGCCGACCTCGCCGACCGTGGCGCGGCACCGGACGTCCACGTTGCGGATCTCGCCCGAGGGCATCCGCAGCTGGGCGTAGGGGCCGTCCTTGGCGACGAGCTGCACGCTCGCGCCCGCGGACCGGGCGATCTTCGCGCCGCCGCCGGGGCGGAGCTCGATCGCGTGGATCACGGTGCCGACCGGGATGTTGCGCAGCGGCAGGTTGTTGCCCGGCTTGATGTCAGCCTTCGGGCCGTTCTCCACCATGTCGCCCTGCTGCAGCTTCGACGGGGCGATGATGTAGCGCTTCTCGCCGTCGAGGTAGTGCAGCAGCGCGATGCGCGCGGTGCGGTTGGGGTCGTACTCGATGTGAGCGACCTTGGCCGGCACGCCGTCCTTGTCGGTGCGGCGGAAGTCGATGAGGCGGTACGCCCGCTTGTGGCCGCCGCCCTTGTGCCGCGTCGTGATCTTGCCCGACGCGTTGCGGCCACCGCGGCCGTGCAGCGGGCGGATCAGCGACTTCTCCGGCGTCGTCCGAGTGATCTCGGCGAAGTCGGAGACGCTCGCACCGCGACGACCGGGGGTCGTCGGCTTGTACTTGCGAATGCCCATCTCTACGCAGTCCTCGTCGTCATCAGGCGGCCGGGCCGCCGAAGATCTCGATCGGCTTGCTCTCGGCGGACAGCGTCACGATGGCGCGCTTGGTGTCCTTGCGCTTGCCATAACCGGTCCGGGTCCGCTTGCGCTTGCCCTGGCGGTTGAGCGTGTTGACGCTGACGACCTTGACGCCGAAGACCTTCTCCACGGCAATCTTGATCTGGGTCTTGTTCGAGCCGGGAGCCACCACGAAGGTGTACTTGTTCTCCTCGAGCAGCCCGTAGGACTTCTCGGAGATGACCGGCGCGAGCAGGATGTCCCGGTGGTCGGGGATCACTTCGCGGCCTCCTCGTCACCCTCGGTGGACGTCGCGGTCGCCTCGGCGGAGCCCTGCCCGTGCTGGGCCTTGCTCGCCAGGAACACGTCGAGCGCGTCCTTGGTGAACACCACGTCGTCGTTGACCAGCACGTCGTAGGTGTTGAGCTGGTCCGGCGCGATGATGTGCACGTGCGGCAGGTTGCGCAGGCTGACCCACGAAACCTCGTCGGTGCGCAGCAGCACGGCCAGCACGCGGCGGGCCTCGGTCACCGACTCCAGCACCTTGCGGGCGGCCTTGGTCGACGGCGTGTCGCCCTCGACGAAGCTCGTCACCACGTGCACCTGCTCGGCGCGCGCCCGGTCGGAGAGGGCGCCACGCAGGGCAGCGGCCTTCATCTTCTTGGGGGTGCGCTGGCTGTAGTCACGCGGCTGCGGGCCGTGGACGACGCCACCACCGGCGAACTGCGGCGCGCGGGTCGAGCCCTGACGGGCGCGGCCGGTGCCCTTCTGCCGGTACGGCTTCTTGCCACCACCGCGGACTTCGCCGCGGGTCTTCGTGGCGTGCGTGCCCTGGCGAGCCGCGGCCAACTGGGCCACGACCACCTGGTGCAGCAGGGCCACGTTCGCCTGCGCGTCGAAGATCGCGGCGGGCAGCTCGACGGAGCCGTCGGCCTTGCCCGCCGGGGTGCGGATCTCAACGGAAGTCATGATCAGGCACCACCCTTCGCAGCGGTCTTGATGAACACGGTGCCGCCCTTGGGACCGGGCACGGCGCCCTTGATGAGCAGGAGGCCGGACTCGGCGTCCACGCGGTGCACCTTGAGGTTCTGGGTGGTCACCCGCACGTTGCCCATCCGGCCCGCCATCCGCAGGCCCTTGAACACGCGGCCGGGCGTGGCGCAGCCGCCGATGGAACCCGGCGAGCGGTGCTTGCGCTGCGTGCCGTGGCTGGCGCCGAGGCCCTTGAACCCGTGGCGCTTCATGACACCCGCGGTGCCCTTGCCCTTGCTGGTGCCGACCACGTCGACCACCACGCCGGCCTCGAAGACCTCGGCGGTGATTTCCTGGCCGACCGTGTACTCGGCCGCATCCGTGGTGCGCAGCTCCGCCAGGTGGCGGCGGGGCGTGACGCCCGCCTTGGCGTAGTGGCCCGCGACGGGCTTGTTGACCTTGCGCGGGTCGATCGCGCCGAAGGCCAACTGCACGGCCGAGTAGCCGTCGATTTCCTGGGTCCGAACCTGGGTGACCACGTTCGGCTCGGCCTTGACGACGGTGACCGGAACGATCCGGTTGTTCTCGTCGAAGACCTGAGTCATGCCGAGCTTGGTGCCCAGGAGGCCCTTAACCTGCCTGTCAGACATGGGTCTCGTTACTCTCCGCCCCAAATGGGATCAACACTGCCGCGTCCAACGCTTACTGGATGTTGACGTCGACGCTCGCCGGCAGGTCGATGCGCATGAGCGCGTCCACCGTCTTCGGCGTCGGGTCGAGGATGTCGATCAGACGCTTGTGCGTGCGCATCTCGAAGTGCTCGCGCGAGTCCTTGTACTTGTGCGGCGAGCGGATGACGCAGTAAACGTTCTTCTCAGTGGGCAGCGGCACAGGCCCGACGACCCGAGCGCCGGTGCGCGTCACGGTCTCGACGATCTTGCGCGCGGACGCGTCGATCGCCTCGTGGTCGTAGGCCTTGAGCCGGATGCGGATCTTCTGTCCCGCCATGATGGCTTGCCGTTCCTCTGCTTCTAGTACCGCTGCGGTGCGGGCACCTTGCACGAGGTCACGGGACCTCCGGCGCGCTCCGCCCCCTATTCAGGATTGACACCGAGCGGTGTCACGGTGCCCGGTCCACGCGGTCGGGCGTGTCGCGCCCCAACGCACAGACCGGTCCCACTGATGAAACCTGTGGGATTGTCTTGCTCGATCAAACCCCACTCGTGACGGGGCGGCCGAGTCCAGACTCGAACCGGCCGCCCCGACGAGCAACCCGTCAATGGTCGCACACGCGGGTGCGCAGACCAAATCGGGGGGTGAGAATTAGAGCCAGGTCACTTGATGATCTTGGTGACCGAGCCCGCGCCGACGGTGCGGCCACCCTCGCGGATGGCGAACCGCAGGCCCTCGTCCATGGCGATCGGCTGGATCAGCTTCACGGTCATCGACGTGGTGTCGCCCGGCATGACCATCTCGGTGCCCTCGGGGAGGGTCACGACGCCGGTCACGTCCGTGGTGCGGAAGTAGAACTGCGGGCGGTAGTTGTTGAAGAACGGCGTGTGGCGGCCACCCTCGTCCTTCGACAGGATGTAGACCTGCGCCTCGAACTCGGTGTGCGGGGTGGTGGTGCCCGGCTTCACGATCACCATGCCGCGCTCCACCTCCTCGCGCTTGATGCCGCGCAGCAGCAGCGCGGCGTTGTCGCCCGCGCGGCCCTCGTCGAGGAACTTCTTGAACATCTCGATCGAGGTGACCGTCGTCTTCTTCGAGGTCTCCTTGATGCCGACGATCTCGACCTCTTCGTTGACCTTGATGATGCCGCGCTCGATGCGGCCGGTCACCACGGTGCCACGACCGGTGATGGTGAACACGTCCTCGACCGGCATCAGGAACGGCCGGTCGACCTCGCGCTCGGGCTCCGGGATGTTCTCGTCCACGGCGTCCATCAGACCGATGAGCTTCTCGCCCCACTCGGCGTCGCCCTCCAGCGCCTTCAGCGCGGAGACGCGGACGACCGGCAGGTCGTCACCGGGGAACTCGTACTCGGAGAGCAGCTCGCGGACCTCGAGCTCGACGAGCTCCAGGATCTCCTCGTCGTCCACCATGTCGGCCTTGTTCAGGGCCACCACGATGTAGGGCACACCGACCTGGCGGGCCAGGAGCACGTGCTCCTTGGTCTGCGGCATCGGGCCGTCGGTCGCCGCGACCACCAGGATGGCGCCGTCCATCTGCGCCGCACCGGTGATCATGTTCTTGATGTAGTCGGCGTGACCGGGGCAGTCGACGTGCGCGTAGTGGCGCTTGTCGGTCTGGTACTCGATGTGGGCGATCGAGATGGTGATGCCGCGCTGCTTCTCCTCCGGCGCCTTGTCGATCTGGTCGAACGGCGTGAAGGGGTTCAGGTCCGGGTACTTGTCGTGCAGGACCTTGGAGATCGCCGCGGTCAGCGTCGTCTTGCCGTGGTCGATGTGACCGATGGTGCCGATGTTGACGTGCGGCTTCGTCCGCTCGAACTTCGCCTTCGCCACTGGATTGTCCTCCTGGACTTCTATTGCTTAGCCCGGCGGGCGGATTGCCGCCCGCCGGGCGTCACGTCAGGGTCGGTTGTGCGGACCCCGGGGCATCCCCCCGGAGAGCCCGCGTGGTGCTGCGGTGCTCCGGTTGGGGTTACTCGCCCGTAGCCTTCGCGATGATCTCCTTCGCGACGTTCGCGGGAACCTCGGCGTAGGAGTCAAAGGTCATCGAGTAGTTCGCGCGACCCTGGGTCCTGGACCGCAGGTCGCCGACATACCCGAACATCTCCGACAGCGGGACCAGTGCCTTGACGACACGGGCGCCACTGCGCTCCTCCATGGCCTGGATCTGGCCACGGCGGGAGTTCAAGTCGCCGATCACGTCGCCCATGTAGTCCTCGGGCGTGGTGACCTCGACCGCCATCAACGGCTCGAGGATCGCCGGGCTCGCCTGGCGAGCGGCTTCCTTGAGCGCCATGGAGCCCGCGATCTTGAACGCCATCTCCGACGAGTCGACCTCGTGGTAGGCGCCGTCGACCAGCGTCAGCTTGACGCCCACCAGCGGGTAACCCGCCAGCACGCCGTACTGCATCGCGTCCTGGGCGCCCGCGTCCACCGACGGGATGTACTCCCGGGGGATGCGGCCACCGGTGACCGCGTTGACGAACTCGTAGAGAGCGCCGTCCTCGGTCTTCTCCAGCGGCTCCAGGTCGATGAGGACCTTCGCGAACTGGCCGGAACCACCGGTCTGCTTCTTGTGGGTGTAGGAGTACTTCTCCACCTTGCGGCGGATCGTCTCCCGGTACGCCACCTGCGGCTTGCCGATGTTGGCCTCGACCTTGAACTCGCGGCGCATGCGGTCCACCAGGATGTCCAGGTGGAGCTCGCCCATGCCGGCGATGATCGTCTGGCCGGTCTCCTGGTCCAGGTTGACCCGGAACGTCGGGTCCTCCTCGGCCAGCTTCTGGATCGCGGTGCCCAGCTTCTCCTGGTCGGCCTTCGTCTTCGGCTCGATCGCCACCTGGATGACCGGCTCGGGGAAGGTCATCGACTCCAGCACGATGGGCGCCTGCGGGTCGCAGAGCGTCTCACCGGTGGTGGTGTCCTTCAGGCCGATGACGGCGTAGATGTGGCCCGCCATGGCCTCTTCGACCGGGTTCTCCTTGTTGGCGTGCATCTGGAAGATCTTCCCGATGCGCTCCTTGCGGTCCTTGGTCGAGTTGATGACCTGGGTGCCGGAGGCCACCTTGCCCGAGTAGACCCGGATGTAGGTGAGCTTGCCGAAGAACGGGTGCGCGGCGATCTTGAACGCGAGCGCGGCGAACGGCTCGTCGGTCTTCGGCGCGCGGAAGGCCGGCGTCTCGCCGTCCTGCAGCGTGCCCTCGACCGGCGGGAGGTCCAGCGGAGCCGGCAGGTAGTCGATCACCGCGTCGAGCATGGGCTGGACGCCCTTGTTCTTGAACGCCGAGCCGCACAGCACCGGGTACCCGGCGCGGTTCTTGACGATCGCGCGGATGCCCGTCTTGATCTGCTCGACGGTCAGTTCCTCGCCCGCGAGGTAGGACTCCATCAGGTCGTCGTCGGTCTCGGCGACGGCCTCGATCAGCTGCTCGCGGTACTCGGCGGCCTTCTCGGCGAGGTCGGCCGGGATCTCCTCGACCGTGTAGTCCTCGCCCTTCTGGACCTCGCCGCGCCAGGTCAGCGCGCGCATCTCGACCAGGTCGACGACGCCGATGAAGTCGCTCTCCGACCCGATCGGGAGCTGGATCGGCAGCGGCTTCGCGCCGAGGCGCTCCTGGATCGTGCGGACGGTGAAGTAGAAGTCCGCGCCGAGCTTGTCCATCTTGTTGACGAAGCAGATGCGCGGGACGTCGTACTTGGTCGCCTGGCGCCAGACCTGCTCGGACTGGGGCTCGACGCCTTCCTTGCCGTCGAACACGGCAACGGCACCGTCGAGGACGCGGAGGTTGCGCTCCACCTCGACGGTGAAGTCGACGTGGCCCGGCGTGTCGATGATGTTGATCTGGTGGTTCTTCCAGAAGCAGGTCGTCGCGGCCGACGTGATCGTGATGCCGCGCTCCTGCTCCTGCTCCATCCAGTCCATCACCGCGGCGCCGTCGTGGACCTCGCCGATCTTGTAGCTGATCCCGGTGTAGAACAGGATCCGCTCGGTCGTCGTGGTCTTGCCCGCGTCGATGTGGGCCATGATCCCGATGTTGCGGACCTTGGCCAGGTCGGTGAGCACGTCCTGTGCCACGGGTGTCTTCCCCTGTCTTGAGCTAGCTGGTAGCAGGCTCACTAGGGCCGGGAGGCGCTCGGCGGGGCTGCTCGGGGCGGCCCCGCCGGGCGGCACGTCACCAGCGGTAGTGGGCGAAGGCCTTGTTCGACTCGGCCATCTTGTGCGTGTCCTCGCGGCGCTTGACGCTCGCGCCCAGGCCGTTGCTCGCGTCGAGCAGCTCGTTCATCAGGCGCTCGATCATGGTCTTCTCACGGCGCTGCCGGGAGAAGGTGATCAGCCAGCGCAGCGCGAGCGTGGTCGAGCGGCCCGGCTTCACCTCGACCGGCACCTGGTAGGTGGCGCCACCGACGCGGCGGGACTTCACCTCGAGGGCGGGCTTGACGTTGTCCAGAGCGCGCTTGAGCGTGACGACCGGGTCGGTGCCCGTCTTGTCGCGGGCGCCTTCGAGGGCGCCGTACACGATCCGCTCGGCCACGGAGCGCTTGCCGTCGACCAGCACCTTGTTGATGAGCTGGGTCACCAGCGGAGAGCTGTAGACCGGGTCGGAGATCAGCGGCCGCTTCGGGGCCGGTCCCTTGCGGGGCATCAGCTCTTCTCCTTCTTCGCGCCGTACCGGCTGCGAGCCTGCTTGCGGTTCTTCACGCCCTGCGTGTCGAGCGAACCGCGGATGATCTTGTAGCGGACACCGGGGAGGTCCTTCACACGACCGCCGCGCACGAGCACCATCGAGTGCTCCTGCAGGTTGTGGCCCTCACCGGGGATGTAAGCCGTGACCTCGATACCGCTCGTGAGCTTCACGCGGGCGACCTTGCGCAGCGCCGAGTTCGGCTTCTTGGGCGTGGTCGTGTAGACGCGGGTGCACACACCGCGCCGCTGCGGGCTGCCCTTGAGCGCCGCGGTCTTCTGCTTGGCGACCTTGTCCTGCCGGCCCTTGCGGACCAGCTGCTGGATCGTTGGCATACGCCGGCTGCTTCTTCCCTTTACGTGCCCGCCGCGTGGGCGACGAGCCCTGTTTACTTGGTCCCTCTCTGCACCCGAGGTCGGGCGTGTCGCCGCTCTCGGCGGTGCCGAAAGTGCTGCACAGCGGCCCCAGGTCCGCAGGCGACATCCCAGGATGCCCCTACGCGTGGAGGTCACCGCGGCCGGCTTTCCAGCACCACTGGCGCGTAGGCACGCGGAGCGGCCCGACATGGGTCGGGCACGAGTACCAAAGATACCCCGCCTGGTTCCCACGGGTCAAAACGGATCCGCTGCCGAGGCCGACCGAGCGGACACGCGCCGCGTGCCGATCAAGTGCGCGGGTGGATTTGTGACGGTCGTCGCAACCGTTCGCTCGGAGGACCGGCCGCAGGACCGAGGAGCGACTCACCGGTTATCAGAACACGAATACGAGGAACGCGCAGGTCGACGTGACCACCCATTCACTCGATCGAGTGGGAGTGCGGTCACGTCGACCGTGGCCGGGGCCGGGCCGGACGCCGGTCACACTGGTCGGGTGAACTCCGAACTCATCGCGGGCATGGCCGCGCTGGTGGCGGCCGACGGCCCACCCGAGGTGCTCGCGGTGCGTGGCGACGTCGTGGTGGTCCGGGTCTCGGACGTGGTGCTCAAGGCGCACGAACGGGGCACGGACCTGGCCGTGCTCACCGCGCGGCTCCGGCTGGCCGCCGACCCTCGGCTGGACGAGCTCCTGCTCGCGCCGCGCTCGGCGCCCGCGGTGGTGCTGGGACGGGCCGTGACGGCCTGGCCGATGGGCACGCCGGTGCCGCAGAGCGAGCCCGAGGACCTGCCCATGGAAGCGGCGGGGCGGATGCTGGCCGCGTTGCACCGGTTCACCGCGGCGGACTTCGCGCCGCCCGTGCCCCTGGCCGGCGCCCGGCCCCGGATGGAGCGGGCGGTGCGCGACCTGACCCTCGACACGCCGGCGGCCGACCTGGTGCGGCGGGCGTTCGCGACGTTGCCGGAGTTCGGCGACGGCGGCGTCACGCTCATCCACGGCGACTGGCACCTCGGCCAGCTGGTGTGGCGGGACGGGTACCGGCTGATCGACGTCGACGACCTCGGCGTCGGGGACCCGGCGTGGGACCTGGCGCGGCCGGCCGCGTTGCACGCGGCGGGGGTGCTCGACCCGGACGCGTGGGGGCGGCTGCTCGGGTCGTACCTGGACGCGGGTGGCGTCGGCGTGCCGCGGGACGACCCGTGGTCGGTGCTCGACGCGCCCGCGCGCGCACTGGTCGTGCAGATGGCGGCCCGTGCCCTTTCCGCTGCGGAGCGCGACGGAACCGAGTTGAACGACGCTCAAGAAGCGCTGATCGAGACGTGCGCGCGGATCGTGTCGACACACGAACCCATTCGGCGCGGCTAATATCGGGACCATCGCGTCAAGAGCAGGAGGCTCACACGATGCAGTGTCCCAAGTGTCATGCGAACATGCGCACCTTCGACCGCATGGGCGTGCACATCGAGCAGTGTGATGGCTGCCGCGGGGTCTTCCTCGACTACGGCGAGCTGGAGGCCATCACCCGGCTCGAGCAGCAGATGGCTCCCCCGCCGCCCGTCGCGCCGCCGCCCGCGCAGGTGCACTACGTCCAGCAGCCGGTGCAGCCGGGCTGGGGCGCCGCGCCCGGTTACGGCCACCACGGGCACCGCAAGCACCGCGGCCTGGGCGGGTTGTTCTTCTCGTCCTGATCTTCGTGGTGGGTGGCCCCGCGCCGGGTGGTGCGGGGCCACCGTTGTCACTACCGAGAATCCGGGTGATAATCGGTAGTGATCCGAGGAGGTCCGTCATGTCCGTCGCCACGGAGGCTGCGCAGATCCGCGACCTGTTCGACCAGATCGAGGAGATCGAAGAGGTCGCGTCGAGCTTGTCGGAGGACGACGAGCGGCGGCGCAAGCTGCACGGCGTGGTGGCGAAGGCCCTGCGCAAGGCCCCGCCGGTGCGACCCGTGGTGGCCGGTGAGCTGCTGGAGCTGACCGAGAAGACGGTCAAGGCGTGGGCGCGCGAGGGCGTGCTCGCCATCCACAGCCAGGAGCCCCGGATGTTGTTGGACGCCGTGCGGCTGCACGAGGTGCTGCACGTCGTGTCGGACCTGAGGCGGGCGGGCAAGAACCGGGCGTTGCTGGACGAGGTGCACCGGCGGTTGAGCGACGCGACGCTGCTCGACCGCGACGACCTCGTCACCAGCCTGGAGCAGATGCACCGCGGCGAAGGACGCGTAGTTCGCTGATCACCGTCGTCGAAACGCCCGTCGCGGCCGTACAGGCCGCCGGCCTGCGCGGCGCCGCCAGGGTCGCCTACGACAGGTTCCTGGACGAGCTGGCCCACAGCGGCTGCCTGGCGCTCGGCTACCGCGTCACGGGGCCCGAGCCCCTGCCCCGCCTCTGCGTGAAGCACCTCCGCGGCGCCGACCGCGTGGTCGTCGCGTTCCCCGCCCCGCGCACCGCGTGGATCCTGCTGGTCGGCCCGCACGACGACGACCCCGGCCGCGACCTCTACGAGACGCTGTACGAACTGGCCGGCGTCCGCCCGAAGCTGACCGAGAAGCGCACCAAGCCACCGTGCTGCTCGGACCTCACACCCCCGGTCGCGGACGCGGACCTGGTCGACGACCTGGTCGCCCGCGCCCGCTCCCTGGCCAAATCGCGCCGGCGCACCACCTGACGAACCCGCGTGTCGAACGCGTTGCCGAACCACCCGGGCCTGAACGCCGTCAGCGCTTGTTGACCCACGCGATTCGGTCTGAGCTGAATCGGAAGGTCGGGTCGAGGAGCACCACGTACTGCCCGACGGCGGAATTCCCCTCCGGAGCGTCGAAGCACACATCGGCGGTCATGTTCCCGCCTGGCGCCAACTCGCCTGACTTCAGCAGGTTGTCACTTCCGGTGAAGGTGTTCGAGAGAATCGCCCGTTCGGACTTTGCAACTTCCAGTCGAAACCGCCGTTGAAGGTGGCGGGTCGACCGGACTGGTTGTCGTAGGTCACCGTGGTGCACAGGGTCGGACCGCGGGTGCCTTCACCAGGGACGAGGCTGGTGGTGGTGACCCTCAGCCCGTCGGCGTCCACGGTCTCGCCGGCTCGCGCTACGGCGTCCTTGTTCGTGGCGCCGGGAAACGCGGGCTGCGCAGCCGATTCCTGTCCGGCTGGAGGGTTGTCCTGCGACACCACGGCCGGCCTGTCACCTGACCCACCACCACTGTTCACGATGATGACGACCACGATGACGAGAAGAGCCAACCCGAAGATGAAGCGCTTTTCTTGTACCACGGGCGTTGAGCTTTGCGGTAAGCCTTGTCGGCCTTGGCACGAGCTCTGGCTTCACCCGGGTTCTGGAATGTGGGTGACGAACCCTCTGGCTGAGACACGACGATCACTTCAACCTGGATACCGGTCGAGCATGGGCGACAAGCGTACTGCCGGTCCACGCGACCCGCTGGCTCTCCGCACGCGGCAGCGGCGAACCCGGTGATCGACGCCGGGCGCGTTCGTAGGCCGCTTTCTCGCGAGCCCACGCGAAAGGCCCCCGGAGCGGGAGGCTCCGGGGGCCTTTCAGGCGGCTATCTGCTTCAGCGGTAGTCCCGGCCGAAGTCGTAGTCGTCCAGCGGGACCGCGGCGCCCGTGCCCGTGCCGAAGACGTCCGGCGTGTAGTAGCCGTCGTCGTAGCTCGGGATGGCGTACGCCGCCGCACGCGCTTCCTCGGTCGGCTGCACCTGGATGTTCCGGTACCGGTTGATACCGGTGCCGGCCGGGATCAGCTTGCCGATGATCACGTTCTCCTTCAGGCCGATGAGCTTGTCCGAACGCCCGTTGATGGCGGCGTCCGTCAAGACCCTCGTCGTCTCCTGGAAGGAGGCCGCCGACAGCCACGAGTCCGTGGCCAGCGACGCCTTCGTGATGCCCATCAGCACCGGACGGCCGGCGGCGGGCTCGCCACCCTCGGCCACCACGGCCCGGTTGCCCGACTCGAACTCCGCGCGCTCGACCAGCGAGCCCGGCAGGAACTCGGTCGCACCCGAGTCGATGATCGTCACCCGGCGCAGCATCTGCCGGACGATGACCTCGATGTGCTTGTCGTGGATCGCCACACCCTGGGCCCGGTAGACCTTCTGGACCTCGCCGACCAGGTGCAGCTGGGCCTCGCGCGGGCCCATCACGCGCAGCACCTCGTGCGGGTCGGGCGTGCCCTCCAGCAGCTGCTGGCCGACGCCGACGTGGTCGCCGTCCTGCAACGGGCCGGTGGCCGTGTTCGCGAGCCGCTGACGCTTGGACAGCTTCTCGAAGAGGATCTCCTCGGACCCGTCGTCCGGGATGAGGGTGATCTTCCAGAACCGGTCGCCGTCCTCGATGCGCACCCGGCCGTCGACGTCCGCGATGGGCGCCTTGCCCTTCGGCACGCGAGCCTCGAACAGCTCCTGCACACGGGGCAGACCGGTGGTGATGTCGTCACCGGCCACACCACCCTGGTGGAACGTGCGCATGGTCAGCTGCGTGCCGGGCTCACCGATGGACTGCGCGGCGACGATGCCGACGGCCTCGCCGACGTCGACCAGCTTGCCGGTCGCCATCGAACGGCCGTAGCAGGACGCGCACACACCGACCGCGGACTCGCAGGTCAGCACCGAGCGGACCTTGACCCTGGTCACGCCCGCCTCGACGAGCGTCGCCAGCGCCGGGTCGCCCAGGTCGTCACCGCGGTTGAGCACGATGTTGCCATCGGCGTCGGTGATGTCCTCGGCGATGGTCCGCGCGTACACGCTGGTCTGCGCGAACTCGGCCAGCACGACCTTGTCGCCCAGCCGCTCGCCGACCGTCATGTTCACGCCGCGCGTGGTGCCGCAGTCGACCTCGCGGATGATGACGTCCTGCGAGACGTCCACCAGACGACGGGTCAGGTAACCCGAGTCGGCGGTGCGCAGCGCGGTGTCGGCCAGGCCCTTGCGGGCGCCGTGCGTGGCGATGAAGTACTCCAGCACCGACAAGCCCTCGCGGAACGAGCTCTTGATCGGCCGCGGGATGTACTCGCCCTTCGGGTTGGTCACCAGACCGCGCATACCCGCCAGCGAGCGGACCTGGGTCATGTTGCCCGCCGCGCCCGACATCACGATCATGCGGATCGAGTTGTCCTCGGGGAAGTTGGCCTCCATGACCTCGGCGACCTCTTCGGTGGCCTTGGTCCACACCTTGACCAGCTCGTTGTTGCGCTCCGTGTGGGAGAGCTGACCGCGCTGGTAGCGCTTCTCGACCGCGTCCGCGAGCTTCTCGTACTCGTCCAGGATGCCCTGCTTGGCAGCCGGCACGAGCACGTCGGAGATCGCGACCGTGACGCCCGACCGGGTGGCCCAGTAGAAACCGGCGTCCTTCAGCTTGTCCAGCGTCCGGGCGACGGTGACCATCGGGTACCGCTCGGCGAGGTCGTTGATGATCGTCGCCTGCCGCTTCTTGGGCATGACGTCGTTGATGAACGGGTAGTCCGCCGGCAGGACCTCGTTGAACAGCACGCGACCGAGGGTGGTCTCGGCCAGCCACGCCTGACCCGGCTCCCAGCCCTCGGGCTCCTGGCCCTTCGGCGGGTTCTTGTCCGTGATCCGGATCTTGACCATGGACTGCAGGCCGAGGACCTTGCGGTCGAACGCCATCAGCGCCTCGGCGGGCGAGGAGTAGGCCTGGCCTTCGCCGAGGTCACCCTTCTTGTGCCGGGTCAGGTGGTACAGGCCGGTCACCATGTCCAGACGCGGCATGGCCAGCGGCTTGCCCGACGCGGGCGAGAGGATGTTGTTCGACGACAGCATCAGCACGCGCGCCTCGGCCTGCGCCTCGGCGGACAGCGGCAGGTGGACCGCCATCTGGTCACCGTCGAAGTCGGCGTTGAACGCTTCACAGACCAGCGGGTGCAGCTGGATGGCCTTGCCCTCGACCAGCTGCGGCTCGAAGGCCTGGATGCCCAGCCGGTGCAGCGTGGGCGCGCGGTTCAGCAGCACGGGGTGCTCGGTGATGACCTCTTCCAGCACGTCCCACACGGCGGGGCGCGCGCGCTCCACCATCCGCTTGGCGGACTTGATGTTCTGGGCGTGGTTGAGGTCGACCAGCCGCTTCATCACGAACGGCTTGAACAGCTCGAGCGCCATCTGCTTGGGCAGGCCGCACTGGTGCAGCTTCAGCTGCGGGCCGACCACGATGACCGAACGGCCCGAGTAGTCGACGCGCTTGCCGAGCAGGTTCTGGCGGAACCGGCCCTGCTTGCCCTTGAGCAGGTCGGACAGCGACTTGAGCGGCCGGTTGCCCGGGCCCGTCACCGGCCGGCCGCGGCGGCCGTTGTCGAACAGCGCGTCGACGGCCTCCTGCAGCATCCGCTTCTCGTTGTTGACGATGATCTCGGGCGCGCCGAGGTCGATCAGTCGCTTGAGGCGGTTGTTGCGGTTGATGACGCGGCGGTACAGGTCGTTCAGGTCGGACGTGGCGAAGCGGCCACCGTCGAGCTGCACCATCGGGCGCAGGTCCGGCGGGATGACCGGGACGCAGTCCAGCACCATGCCCTGCGGGTTGTTGCGGGTCGCCTGGAAGGCGGCCACGACCTTCAACCGCTTGAGGGCGCGCAGCTTCTTCTGGCCCTTGCCGCTGCGAATGGTCTCGCGCAGCACGTCGGCCTCGGCGTCGACGTCGTAGTCACCCAGGAGCCGCTGGATGGCCTCCGCGCCCATGGCGCCGGTGAAGTAGTCGCCGTAGCGGTCGTACAGCTCGCGGTAGAGCAGCTCGTCCGCGATCAGCTGGGCGCGCTCCAGCTTGGTGAAGGTGGACCAGATCTCGTCGAGCCGGTCCAGCTCGCGCTGGGCGCGGTCGCGGAGCTGGCGCATCTCGCGCTCGCCGCCCTCCTTGACCTTGCGGCGGACGTCGGACTTGGCGCCCTCCGCCTCCAGCTCGGCCAGGTCGGCTTCCAGCTTCTGCGCACGGGCCTCGACGTCGGCGTCGCGCCGGTTCTCGACCCGCTTGCGCTCGACCTGCATCTCGTTCTCGAGCGTGGGCAGGTCGTTGTGGCGCAGCTCGGTGTTCACGCCCACGATCACGTAGGCCGCGAAGTAGATGATCTTCTCGAGGTCCTTGGGCGCCAGGTCGAGCAGGTAGCCCAACCGGCTGGGAACGCCCTTGAAGTACCAGATGTGCGTGACGGGCGCGGCCAGTTCGATGTGGCCCATCCGCTCACGGCGCACCTTGGCGCGGGTCACCTCGACGCCGCAGCGCTCGCAGATGATGCCCTTGAAGCGGACGCGCTTGTACTTGCCGCAGTAGCACTCCCAGTCCCGGGTGGGACCGAAGATCTTCTCGCAGAACAAGCCGTCCTTCTCCGGCTTGAGCGTGCGGTAGTTGATGGTCTCGGGCTTCTTGACCTCGCCGAAGGACCACTGGCGGATGTCGTCCGCGGTCGCGAGACCGATGCGAAGCTCATCGAAGAAGTTGACGTCGAGCACGTCTACTCTCTTCCCCTTTTTGGTTCGGTGCTGCTTGGGGTGCTGGTGGCTTGGTCACCCGGGGGGACGCGGGAGGCATCCCCCCGGGTGACGGCGAGCGTCAGTTGACGACGTCGTCCACGGACGGCGACTCGGTCCTCGACAGGTTGATGCCGAGGTTGGCCGCAGCGCGTTCGAGGTCTTCGTCGTCGCCGTCGCGCATCTCGATCGCGGCGCCGTCCGAAGACAGCACCTCGACGTTGAGGCACAGCGACTGGAGCTCCTTGAGCAGCACCTTGAAGGACTCCGGGATACCCGGCTCCGGGATGTTCTCGCCCTTGACGATGGCCTCGTAGACCTTCACGCGGCCGAGCACGTCGTCGGACTTGATCGTGAGCAGTTCCTGGAGCGTGTACGCGGCGCCGTACGCCTGCATCGCCCAGCACTCCATCTCACCGAACCGCTGACCACCGAACTGCGCCTTACCACCCAGCGGCTGCTGCGTGATCATCGAGTACGGGCCGGTCGAGCGGGCGTGGATCTTGTCGTCGACCAGGTGCAGCAGCTTCAGGATGTACATGTAGCCGACGGACACCGGGAAGGGGTAAGGCTCGCCGCTGCGCCCGTCGAGGAGCACCGCCTTGCCGTTCTCCTTGACCATCCGCTCGCCGTCGCGGTTCGGGATCGTCGAGCCGAGCAGGCCCGTGATCTCGTCCTCCTTGGCGCCGTCGAAGACGGGCGTGGCGGTCTTGGTGCCGGGCTCGACGTCGTACAGCTCCGCCGGCAGGTTCTTCGCCCAGTCCGGGTCGCCGTTGATGCTCCAGCCCTGCTTGGCGATCCACCCGAGGTGGGTCTCCAACACCTGGCCGATGTTCATACGACGCGGCACGCCGTGCGTGTTCAGCACGATGTCGACCGGGGTGCCGTCCTCGAGGAACGGCATGTCCTCGACCGGGAGGATCTTGCCGATGACGCCCTTGTTGCCGTGGCGGCCGGCGAGCTTGTCGCCGTCCTGGATCTTGCGCTTCTGGGCCACGTAGACGCGGACCAGCTCGTTCACGCCGGGGGGCAGCTCGTCGTCGTCCTCGCGGCTGAACACGCGGATGCCGATGACCTTGCCGTACTCGCCGTGCGGCACCTTCAGCGACGTGTCGCGCACCTCGCGCGCCTTCTCGCCGAAGATCGCGCGGAGCAGGCGCTCCTCCGGGGTCAGCTCGGTCTCGCCCTTGGGCGTGACCTTGCCGACCAGGATGTCGCCGGGCTGGACCTCGGCGCCGATGCGGATGATGCCGCGCTCGTCGAGGTCGGCCAGGACCTCCTCGGAGACGTTCGGGATGTCCCGGGTGATCTCCTCGGCGCCCAGCTTGGTGTCCCGCGCGTCGATCTCGTGCTCCTCGATGTGGATCGAGGTCAGGACGTCGTCCTGCACGAGGCGCTGCGACAGGATGATCGCGTCCTCGTAGTTGTGGCCCTCCCACGGCATGATCGCGACGAGCAGGTTCTTGCCCAGCGCCATCTCGCCGTTCTCGGTGCACGGGCCGTCTGCCAGCACCTGGCCCTCGTGCACCCGGTCGCCCTCGTTCACGATCGGCTTCTGGTTGATGCACGTGCCCTGGTTGGACCGGCGGAACTTGTGCAGGCCGTAGGTCTGCCGCGAGCCGTCGTCGGCCATGACCGTGACGTAGTCGGCGGAGATCTCCTCGACCACACCGGTCTTCTTGGCCACCACGACGTCACCGGCGTCGACCGCGGCGCGCAGCTCCATGCCCGTGCCGACCAGCGGGGACTCGCTGCGCAGCAGCGGCACCGCCTGGCGCTGCATGTTCGCGCCCATCAGGGCGCGGTTCGCGTCGTCGTGCTCGAGGAACGGGATCATCGCGGTCGCGGCCGACACCATCTGCCGCGGCGAGACGTCCATGTAGTCCACGTCGGCCGGGTCGATCTGCTCGACCTCGCCGCCCTTCTTGCGGACCAGGACCTTGTCCTCGAGGAAGTTGCCCTCGTCGTCGATCTTGGCGTTCGCCTGCGCCTTGACGTAGCGGTCCTCTTCGTCGGCCGTCAGGTAGTCGATCTGGTCGGTGACCCGGCCGTCGACGACCTTGCGGTACGGCGTCTCGATGAAGCCGAACGGGTTGACCCGCCCGTAGGAGGACAGCGAGCCGATCAGGCCGATGTTCGGGCCTTCCGGCGTCTCGATCGGGCACATGCGGCCGTAGTGCGACGGGTGGACGTCGCGGACCTCCATGCCGGCGCGCTCACGGGACAGACCACCCGGGCCCAGCGCCGACAGGCGGCGCTTGTGGGTCAGGCCCGCGAGCGGGTTCGTCTGGTCCATGAACTGCGACAGCTGGGACGTGCCGAAGAACTCCTTGATCGCCGCCACCACCGGGCGGATGTTGATCAGGGTCTGCGGCGTGATGGCCTCGACGTCCTGGGTCGTCATGCGCTCGCGGACGACGCGCTCCATGCGGGAGAGGCCGACCCGGATCTGGTTCTGGATCAGCTCGCCGACGGTGCGCAGGCGGCGGTTGCCGAAGTGGTCGATGTCGTCGACCTCGACGGGCACCTCGGTGTCGCCGGGCTGCATCGTCGTCTCACCGGCGTGCAGGCGGACCAGGTACTCGATCGTCGTGACGATGTCGTCCTCGGTCAGCACACCCGTGGAGATCGGCGTGGCCAGGCCCAGCTTCTTGTTGATCTTGTACCGGCCGACCTTCGCCAGGTCGTAGCGCTTGTCCTTGAAGAACAGGTTCTCCAGCAGCGCCTGCGCGGACTCCTTCGTCGGCGGCTCGCCCGGACGCAGCTTGCGGTAGATGTCGAGCAACGCCTCGTCGGTGCCCGCGGTGTGGTCCTTCTCCAGCGTCGTCAGCAGCGTCTCGCTGAACGAGAAGCGCTCGCGGATCTGCTCGGTGGTCCAACCCAGCGCCTTCAGCAGCACGGTCACCGGCTGGCGGCGCTTGCGGTCGATGCGGACACCGACGGTGTCGCGCTTGTCCACGTCGAACTCCAGCCAGGCACCCCGGGACGGGATGATCTTGACGCTGAAGACGTCCTTGTCGGTCGTCTTGTCGATCGCGGTGTCGTAGTAGACACCCGGCGAGCGGACGAGCTGGGAAACCACGACCCGCTCGGTGCCGTTGATGATGAACGTGCCCTTGTCGGTCATCATCGGGAAGTCACCCATGAACACCGTCTGGCTCTTGATCTCGCCGGTGGTGTGGTTGGTGAACTCCGCCGTGACGAACAACGGGGCGGCGTACGTCATGTCCTTGTCCTTGCACTCCTCGGTCGAGGCCTTGACCTCGTCGAAGCGCGGGTCGGAGAAGGAGAGCGACATCGAGCCGGAGAAATCCTCGATCGGGGAGATCTCGTTCAAGACCTCCTCGAGGCCGCCCGTCGGCGCCTCGTCACCTTCGTCGACGCGGCGCTGGAACCACGCCTCGTCGCCGGTGAGCCATTCGAACGACTGGATCTGCAGGTCGAGCAGGTTGGGCGTCTGAAGCGGTTCGTGGATCTTCGCGAAAGAGACTCGCTTCGGCGCTCCGGGAATCCCCGACGTGGAGTTGGTCGCAGCAGTGGCCTTGGTCGCGCGAGAGATCGCCAAGATGCGTCCTTCCAGGGACAGGTAGCTGGCTAGTCAGCGGAACTAGCACGGCTGTCAAGGGTGCGGCGATGCCCGGCAATCCAGCTCTCGGCGAAGGGCAAACGGAAAGAGGGCAGCGCAAAGGAGCAGTCTAGCCACGCGCGCGGCAACTGTCGAGAGGCACCTGGAAGGACCTTTCTCGTGCTCACCGACAGAGTGACCCCGCCGACGCCCACAGTCAAGATGCCACGCGGCGATCACTCCACTGGCGCAAGGCGCGATAACGCGGAGTTACCGCTGTGACCTGCGAAAATACATGGACGTGAGCAACCGTGACCTTTCGCGGGCGTTCAGACCCCGAAGGGAGACCATGGCGATCTCGTTCGGTCACCGAGGAAAAAATGTGACCCAGATCACGTTGTGTTGAGGCATGAAACCGGGTCCGCAGTCCTGAGTGGACGTCCCGCGACGCCGTCCGGACGCCGCCCGGTCAGCACTTGGCGGTTTCGGCCGCCTGGTCGCCGCTCTGGCCGAACATCTCCATGTTGTCGACCTTCCACCGGCCGTCGACCTTCTGCGCGCCGACCCGCATCATCGCGATGCCGCCGCCGCTCTGGTTGTCGGTCGTGCGGGTGGTGACCTGGTCGAGGAACAGCAGCACGGTGGCGCGGTCGCCGTCGAGCGAGGTCACGCCGCTGGACACGGCCTTCACCGTGACCACGAGCTTCTGCTCGGGCGCGAGCGTGCGCACCGGGCCGAAGATCGCGTTGTACTGGCACTTGGCCTTGCCGACGAGCAGCTCGTTGGCGGCCTCCTCGGTGGCCGACACGTCCGCGTAGTTGTAGGAGAACGCCTTCTCGACCGCCTCGCGCGTCTGGCCGGCGACCTCGGTCGTGCCCGCGCTGTCCACCAGGGCCTCGTTGTAGCGGACCTCGCCGGCCCGGCCCTGGAACCACACACCGAGGCCGACCAGGAGCGCGGCCACCACGACCAGGGCGATCGGCAGGACCGGGCCGGACCCGCCGAGGCGGGTCGAGCGGTCCGCGGGCTCGTTGTGCCGGGCGGCCCAGGCGTCGGCCTCGGACTTCGGGTGCTCCGCGGCGGGCTCGGTCAGGACGCTGGGCGCGACGGCCTCGCCGGTGCGCCTGCGGCGGCCGGTCGGGCGGGGGCGCGGTGCGGGCTCGGTGGTCTCGCCCTCCGCGTCCTCGTCGTCCTCGCGGGGCGCGATCAGGCCCGTGACCTCGGCCGGGCGCATGATGTCGCGGTCGGAGGGCAAGGTGTCGGCGCGGTCCGCGCCCGGTTCGGCGGCGGTCGGTTCGGCGCCCTCACGCCCGGGGCGCGCGTCCTCGACCGGCGCTGCGGCGTCGACGCCGTTCACCGGCGCGTCGGTCCCGGGCGCGGCACCCGGCTCGGGGCGTTTGCGCAGGCCGGCGACGCGAGGCCGGGTGGTCGGCGTGGTCGGGACCGGGCGGCGGCGGGACGGTGGCACTGACGTCATCTCCTCGGTTCACGCGCCGCCGGCCGCGACCGGCCCCAGCGCGCTGAGCTTCCAACCGGCGTCGGTGCGGGCCAGGTCCGTCTGGTACCGGTTGACCTTCTTCACCGCCTGCCCGCCCTCCGGCGTCACCGTGGTCTCCACGACCGCGATGAGGTGCGCCTTCCCTGCCCGTGCGTCGAGCTCGGTGACGGCCGCGTCCAGCACCCGGCTCACGGTCACCGTCTTGGCGTCCTCGATCTGCTTCTTGCGGTCGGCCCGGCCGTCCTCGATCTCGGAGCGCAGCTCGCCGGTGGACGAGTCCAGCCACCGATCCAGGTCCTCGTCCACCTTCTTGTAGTCGAGGGTGGTGAAGTTCGCGATCCCGACCTGCCCGACCCGCAGCACCTCGTCCCGCTCGCGCGAGAACGCGACCGAGTCGCTGGACGACGCGCTCCACCACGACACCCCGGCCCACACCGCGTAGCCGGCGGCCAGGACCGCGAGCACCGCCGCGACCGGCAGCGCAAAACGTCGAACGTCCATCCGTCCCTCTCCTCAGCCCGGCAGACCGAGCAACTGCCCCAGGCTGGTCAGCAGCGGCGCCTCGGCGGCGGTCTCGCCGGTGGTCGGTTCCCGGCCCGGCTGCGACGTCGCGTCGCCGGTCGGCGTCGTGACCGGGAGCCCACCGTAAGGCGCGTTCTGGGCGCCCCGCACGCCGGTGGCGCTGCCGCGGGCCAGCGCGCAGTAGGCCTGCGTGTTGAACTCGGCCGGGGTGGTGTCGGTGCCCTGCCGGATCGTGGTGCTGTCGTAGCCGACCGTGCACGGCGGCGGGTCGAACACGTTCAGGGCGAGCCCGAAGTGCGCGCCCGTGCCGTCGCCCTTGGCCACCGTGAAGCCGCCGCCGACGATGATCGGGTAGGTGACGGCGATCTGCTCCAGCCCGTCCAGCCGCGTGACCAGGATGTTCCCGGTGGTCAGCAGGTTGGCCAGCACGACGCCCAGGTTGGGCCCGGTCTCCCGCAGCAGCGCCGACACCTGCTCGGCGGCCTGCGGGGAGACGCCGATGAGCCGTCGGAGGTCGCCGTCGGAGTTCTTCAGCTGCTCGGCGAGCGACCGCAGGTCCGCCGAGAACGACTTGATCGCGCCGCCCTGCGCGGCCTGCGTGTTCAGCACGACCAACCCGCTGTCGATCAACGCCTTGGTCTGCGGCAGGTGCTCCGTCGCCGCCTGGGTGAACACCTTCGTGTTGTCCAGCAGCACCTGGAGGTCCGGCCCGGTGCCGTTGAACGCCAGGTCCAGCTCGTCCACCACGGTCCGCAGCGACTCGGTCGGCACCGACTTGGCGAACGCGTCGAGGTTGGTCAGCAGGGTGTCCACCGGCGGCGGCGTCCTGGTGGCCGACCGCGGGATGACCGACCCGTCCGCCAGGTACGGCCCGTCCTCGCCGCGCGGGCGCAGGTCGACGTACTGCTCGCCCACCGCGGACCGGTTGGCGACCACGGCCTCCAGGTCGGACGGGATCGACGGCGCGCTCGGGTCGATGTCGAGGTCGATGTCCAGTCCGTCCGCGGTCAGCCGCATCTGCCCGACCCGGCCGACGGCGACGCCGCGGTAGGTCACCTCGGCGTTGGTGAACACGCCGCCGGACTCGGCGAGCTGCATCGTCACCACGTACCCGGACGCGCCGAACACGCGGCCGAGCCCGACGTACCGCGCGCCGACGTAGCTCACGCCGACCAGCGCGATCAGCACGAACGCGCCGATCTGGAGCTTGATCCGACCGGGGATCACCGCCCACCCCCGAGCAGTCCGCCGAGCAGGTCGCCGAGCCCCGATTCGCCCGACACGCCGGGCAGCGGCAGGTTCGGCAGGGGCAGCGGCAGGGACGGCGCGGTGCCGTCGACGCCGGGCAGCCCGGGCAGGCTCGGCAGCGGCGATTGCCGCGACCGGCCGAGGTTGTCCACGACCGAGCCCAGGTTCAGGTCGATGTCGGCGTACAGGTTCGTGTAGTCGCCCTTGATGGCGTCCACCGCCGAGTCCGGGAACGGGTAGGTGAGCAGCAACTCGAAGGCGTTGGGCAGGTTCGTGCCCGACTCGACCAGCTTCTGCAGCGTCGGCGTCAACGCCTTCAGGTCGGCCACGATGTCGTCCTTGGACTTGTTCACCGTGTCCACCGCGACGTCGGACAGCGCGTCCAGCGACTGGAGCAGCGTGACCAGCTGGGTGCGCTGCTCGCTGAGCACCTTCAGGCCCGGTTCCAGCCCGTCCAGCACGCCGGTGATCTGGTCGCGCTGGGCGTTGAGCGTGCCGCCGAGCCGGTTGAGGCCGTCCAACGCGCGGGTGATCTCGCCCTTGTGCGCGTCGAGGTCCCCGACCAGCTTGTTCAGGTTGTCCAGCAGCGACCGGATCTGCGGCTCGTTGCCCTCCAGGGCCGCGTTCAGCTCCCGGCTGATGTCCTGGAGCTGGGCGATGCCACCACCGTTGAGCAGCATGGACAGCGCGCCGAAGACCTCTTCGACCTCGGGGTTGCGGTTGGTGCGCTCGACCGGGATGACGGAGCCGCCGGTCAGGGCGCCCTCCTCGCGCCCCTCGGCGGGACCGGCCAGCTCGACGTACTTCTCGCCGAGCAGCGCGGACTGGCGCAGCCGGGCGACCGCGTTGCCCGGCAGCTTCACGTCGCCGTTGACCAGCACCGTCACCTCGGCGGTCCAGCCGTCCGCGCCGAGGTCGATCCGGTCGACCCGGCCGACCGGCACGTCGTTGACCTTCACTCCGGCCTGCGGCACCAGGTCGAGCACGTCCTTGAACCGGACCTTCACCTCGTACGGGCGGTCGCCGACGTCCGCGCCGCCGGGCAGCGGCATGTTGTAGACGCCGTCGAAGCCACCCGAGCCGCAGCCGGTCAGCACCAGCGCGCTCGCCACGAGCACCGCGAACCGCCTCACCGGGGCACCCCCGCGAGCGGCAGGGGCAGCGGCAGCTTGCCCTGGGCGAGGTCGGTCGCGATCTCCTGGGGCGTCTTCAACGGCACCGCGCCGCTGAGCAGCGGCTCCAGCCCGCGGCACGTCTCGGCGAGCACGCCCGGCACCCGGCCCGGCTCGACGCCCTGGACGAGCTTGCAGATCAGCACGATCGGCGGCTGGCTCAGCTCGTTCAGGTCGGCCCTGGCGTCGAGCGTGCCGGAGGCCGCGTTGTAGGCGTTCTGCAGGTTGTTCAGCGCCAGCGGCCCGACGTCCAGCGCCTCCGCCAGCGACGCGCGCTGGTCGACGAGGACCTGGGTGATGCCGGCGAGCTTGTCGACGTTCGACTTGAGCACGGCCCGGTTGTCCTGGATGAAGCCCTGCACCTGGCCGAGCGCGGTGGCCAGCTCGGTGAGCGCGGCGCCCAGGTTCTCCCGCTCGTCGGCGAGGAAACCGGCGACCTCGGCCAGCTGCCGGTTGAAGTCGCGCACCTGGCTGTCGTTCGCGGCCAGCATCCCGGTGAACTTCTGCAGGTTGTCCACGGTGCCGAACAGGTCGTCCTTCGAGCCGGACAACGTGCGGGTGGCGTCACCGAGCTGCTTGACGGTGTCGCCGAGCGCCTGCCCGTTGCCCTGGAGGTTGTTCGCGGCCGAGTCGAGCAGCTCCGACAGCGCGCCGTCCTTGTTGGCCCCGTTCGGGCCGAGCGCGGTGGTCAGCTTGTCCAGGCTCGCGTACAGCTCGTCCAGCTCGACCGGGGTGGCGGTGCGCTCACGCGGGATGGTCGCGTTCTCGCCCAGCACGTCGCCGCCGGTGTAGGCGGGCGCGAGCTGCACGTACCGGTCGCTGACCACGCTGGGCGCGACCACGACCGCTTGCGCGTCCGCGGGCACCTTGACCGCGCGGTCGAGCGACATCACCACCTTGACCAGCGCGCCCCGCGGCTCGACCTCCTCGATCGTGCCGACCCGCACGCCGAGCACCCGCACGTCGGAGCCCGGGTAGACGCCGACGGCCGCGCCGAACAGCGCGGTCACCCGGCGGCTGTCCGCACCCGCGAACACCCACCACATCGCCACCGCGGCCACGATCGCGAGCACGCACGCGATCGCCACCGCGCGGACCAGGTCGCGGCCCGTCCTCGTGGTCGCCACGTCAGTTCCCCCTCTGCACGCCGGGAGGGAGGCAGCCCTCTTCGTTGAAGCCGACCACGCCGAGGTTCACCGACGGCGGCAGCAGGCCGCAGATGTAGACGTCGAACCAGCGGCCGTTGCCCAGGGTGTTGGCGAAGACCCGGAAGAACGGGCCCATCAGCGCCAGGCTGCGGTCGAGCGAGTCCTGGTTGCGCTGCAACATCGTGGTCACCCGCTCCAGCTGCTCCAGCGCCGGCCGCAGCTGCGCGGAGTTGTCGGCGACCAGGCCGGACAGCTCCTTGGACAGCTCGCGGGTGCCCCTGAGCAGCGCCCCGATCGCGTCCCGCCGCTTGCGCAGCTCCTCCAGCAGCAGGTTGCCGTCCGCGAGCAGCTTCTCGAACTGCTCGTTGCGGTCGGACAGGGTCTTGGTGATCTCGTTGGTGTTGGCCAGCAACCGGGCCAGCTGCTCGTCGCGCGAGGAGATCGTCTTCGACAGCGCCGACAGGCCGTCCAACGCGCCGCGCACGCTCTCCGCCGAGCCCTGGAACGTCTCCGACAGCACCTGGAAGCTGTCCGCGAGCTGCTGGGTGTCGATCTGACCGACCGTGGACGCCAGGCCGTTGAACGCCTCCTGCACGTCGTACGGCGACAGCGTGCGCTCGCGCGGGATCGGGTCGCCCGGGTCCAGCGGCTGCGAGCCCTGCGGGTCGAGCGCCAGGAACTTCTGCCCGAGCAGCGTCTTGATCCGGATCACCGCGGTCGTGCGGTCGCCGACCCAGGCGTCCTTCACCCGGAACGACACCTTCACCTTGTCGCCGTCCAGCTCGACCTTGGTCACCTTGCCGACCTTGACCCCGGCCACCCGCACCTCGTTCGACGGGATCAGGCCCGCGGCCTCGGTGAACTCGGCGGAGTAGGTGGTGCCGCCGCCGATGATCGGCAGGTCGTCGGAGTTGAAGGCGGCGAGCAGCAGCAGGGCGATCACCGTGAGGCTCACGACGCCGACCGTCACCGGGTTGCGCTGGGGCTTCATCGGCGGCACCTCGGCTGCGTGACCGGCAGAGCCGTGATCGGGATCGGGTCGTTGATGATCGGGGGCACGGCGACCTGCCCGGAGCCCTCGCACAGGAAGAAGTTGAACCAGGACCCGTAGGACGCGGTCCGCGACATCGCCTCGATCTTGGTCGGCAGGCGCCGGATGACGCTCTCCACGATCGCCTCGTTGTCCGCCAGCGTCTTCGACACCAGGCCGAGGTTGGCGATGTCGTCCTTCAACGGCTGCCGCGACTGGTTGAGCAGGTCGGCCGTCGTCGTGGTCAGCTCGCCCATGGCGCTGATCGCGTCACCGATCGGCCGGCGGTCGCCCGCCAGGCCCGTCGTCAGCTCCTGCAACGTGGTGACCAGCGTCGACACCTGCTCGGTCCGCGAGTTCACGGTGTCGAGCACGGCGTTCAGGTTGGTGATCACCTCGCCGATCACCTGGTCGCGGCCCGCCAGCGTGGACGTCAGCGACGCGGTGTGGCGCAGCAGGCTGTCGATCGTGCCGCCCTCGCCCTGCAGCACCTGGATGATCTCGCTGGACAGCTGGTTCACGTCCTCCGGGTTCAGCGCCTGGAACAGCGGCTTGAAGCCGTTGAACAGGACGGTCAGGTCCAGCGCCGGCTTCGTGCGCTCCAACGGGATCACGTCACCGGGCTTCAGCGCGGACGCGTCGCCCACGCCGTGCTCCAGCGAGATGTACCGCTGGCCGACGAGGTTGCGGTACTTGATCGTCGCGGTGACCGACGCGGGCAGCGTGCGGTCGCCCTCCAGCGAGAACTCCACCTCCGCCAGCCGCCGGTCGACCACCCGGATCTCGTCGACCTGGCCGACCCGGACGCCCGCGATGCGGATGTCGTCGCCCTCGTTGAGCGCCGTGACGTCGGTGAACCGGGCGGTGTAGCCGGTGGCGCCGTTGAAGTTGACGTTCGAGATGGTCACCGCGAGCAGCGTGGTCGCCAGGATCGTGATCACGGCGAACACGGCGAGCTTGATCAGCGGCGCGGCCAGGGACCTCATGCCGTCACCTCCGCGCCCCGGTACAGGGGTCCGAGCAGCAGCGCGGTGAAGCTCGGCATCTCGCGCTTCTCCACCCCGAACTGCGGCGCGAGCAGCGCGGCCAGGAAGTCCTGCTCCTCCGGCGAGTTCGCCAGCGACGGCACGCCGCCGAACGACGACACGACCGTGCCGTCCGGCCGGATGGTCCCCGTGTTCGGCGGCAGCACGCCGTCGGTGGCCGAACGCGCGGGAGGCGGCGACGTCGAGCCGTCCTTGACCGGGCCCTCCGGCGGGTACTGCGGGAACGGGTCCGGCCGCGGCACGATGTCGTAGCAGCGCGGGCCGCGCTTGTCGGCGTACTCCGGGTCGTCCTTGCCCGCCTCGTACTTGCCGCGGTTGGCGGTGATCTCCAGCGTGATGTGCAGGCCGGGCTCGTCCGTGCCCTTGCCGAACACCTGGTCCATGATCGGCTTGAACTCCGACAGGCCCTTGAGCAGGCACGGGTACTCGGGCGAGTACTTGGCCAGCAGCTCCAACGTCGGCCTGCTGACGTCGGCCAGCTGGATGAGGTTGTTCTTGTTCACGGCGAGGAAGCTGTTCAGGTCGAGCGACGTGGTGGTCAGCGTGCCGTACAGGGCGAGCAGGTTGTCGCGCTGCTCGACCAGCGTGCGGCTGGTGGTGGTGGCGTCCGTCAGCGCCTGCACCAGGTCGGGCGCGGCGTCGGCGTAGACGTTCGAGACGTCGGCGAGGCGGCTGATGCCGTCCTTGAGCTTGGGCAGCTGCGGGTTGAACTCGCCCAGGTAGGCGTCCAGCTGCACGAGCGTCTCGCCCAGGGGCTTGCCCCGGTTCTCCAGCGCCTGCGACATCGCGGTCAGCGTGGTGGCGAGCTTCTCCGGCTGCACGGCCTGGAGCACCGGCATCAGGTCGTCGAGCACGCGTTCCAGCTCGATGGCGCTGCTGGAGCGGTCCTGCTCGATGACGGCCCCGTCCGTGAGCGGGTCCTCGCGTTCCTCGGGCAGCACGAGGTGCACGTACCGCTCGCCGAACAGGGTCTTCGGCAGCAGGCGCGCGGAGACGTTGGCGGGGATGTGCCTGACCTGCTCCGGTTCCAGCGCCAGTTCGAGCTCGGCGCCGTCGCCGGAGGTCCGGATGTCCTTCACCTGGCCGACGATCATGCCGCGGACCTTGACGTCGGAGTCGACGAGCAGCTGGTTGCCGACCCGGTCGGTCTTCAACGTCACCTTCACGACCTCGGTGAACGCGTCGTTGTACATCGCCACCGTGATGGAGAGGAAGAGGGCGATGACCGCGATGAACACGACGCCCAGGAGTCGCCGCTTCAGCATGTCGCCGCCTCCGCTGAGAAGAACACGTCGGCGGTCATCCCGCGATCCTCACCGTCGTCGTGGTGCCCCAGATCGCCATGCTCAGGAAGAAGTCCAGCAGGCTCGTCGTGACGATCGCCGTGCGCACCGCGCGGCCCACCGCGACGCCCACGCCCGCCGGGCCGCCGCTGGCGCGGTAGCCGTAGTAGCAGTGCGTCAGGATGATCACGACGGCGAAGACGAGCACCTTGCCGAAGGACCAGAGCACGTCCACCGGTGGTAGGAACAGGTTGAAGTAGTGGTCGTACGTGCCCGCCGACTGCCCGTAGAACTCGACCGTGATGAACCTGGCCGCCAGGTACGAGGTGAGCAGGCCGATCACGTACAGCGGGATGATCGCGATGAAGCCCGCGATGATCCGCGTGGTGACCAGGTACGGCAGGCTGGGGATGCCCATGACCTCCAGCGCGTCGATCTCCTCGGAGATCCGCATCGCGCCCAGCTGCGCGGTGAAGCCGGAGCCGACGGTCGCGCTCAGCGCCAGGCCCGCGACCAGCGGCGCGATCTCGCGGGTGTTGAAGTACGCGGACACGAAGCCCGCGAACGCCGACGTGCCGATCTGGTTCAACGCGGTGAAGCCCTGCAGGCCGACGACCGTGCCGGTGAACACCGACAGGCCCACCATCACGCCGATCGTGCCGCCGATGACGGCCAGCGCGCCCGAACCGAAGCTCACCTCGGCCAGCAGCCGCAGCGTCTCGCGCAGGTAGCGGGTCAGCGTGCGCGGCGTCCAGCACAGGGCGCGGATGTAGAACCACAGCTGGTCGCCGAACGTGTCCAGCACGGACAGCGGGGCGTTCGCCGCCTTGCGGAACCGGTCGTTGATCGCGGCCATCTCAGCTCCCCTTCGCCGGGACGACCTGGAGGTAGATCGTGGTCAGCACGAAGTTCACGAAGAACAGCAGCAGGAACGTGATGACCACGGCCTGGTTGACCGCGTCGCCGACGCCCTTCGGCCCGCCCGCCGGGTTCAGGCCCCGGTAGGCGGCCACGATGCCCGCGATGAACCCGAAGATCAGGGCCTTGATCTCGGAGATCCACAGGTCCGGCAGCTGCGCCAGGGCGCTGAAGCTCGCCAGGTACGCGCCGGGCGTGCCGTCCTGCAGGATCACGTTGAAGAAGTAGCCGCCCATCACGCCGACCACGCTGACCATGCCGTTGAGCAGCACGGACACCAGCATCGCGGCCAGCACGCGCGGCACGACCAGGCGGTGGATCGGCGAGACGCCGAGCACCTCCATCGCGTCGATCTCCTCGCGGATCTTGCGCGAGCCGAGGTCCGCGCAGATCGCGCTGCCACCCGCGCCGGCGATGAGGAGGGCCGTCACGATCGGGCTCGCCTGCTGGATGATCGCCAGCACGCTCGCCGCGCCGGTGAACGACTGAGCGCCGATCTGCCTGGTCAGCGAGCCGATCTGCAACGCGATGACCGCGCCGAACGGGATCGACACCAGAGCCGTGGGCAGCACCGTCACGCTCACCACGAACCAGCACTGCTGGATGAACTCCCGCAGCTGGAACGGGCGGCGGAACGTGTTGCGCACGACGTCGACGCCCAGCGCGAACATCCGCCCCGTTTCGCGCAGCGCGCCGACGCCGGGGAACGTGGCCGGTGAGCTCACAGCACGCCCCCCTGACGGGGCCACGGGCTCGGGGTGGTCGGGTCGACGGCGATCGGGCCCGTCCGGTCGCCCGCGCCGGCCATCACCCGGTAGTGGCGCTGCTCCTCGGGCGTGAGGCTGGCGATGATGCTCTGCTGCGCCTCGGGCGGCAGCGTGTGCAGGATGGTCATCACCCGGTCCTTGCGCCGCCGAACGGCGCCCCTCGGCGGCAGGCCGGGCGTCGGTTCCAGCTGCGGCACCACGCCGCGCACGTCCTCGTCGGGCGAGCCGTCCGAGTGACCCGCTTCGCGGTGCGCCAGCTCGGCGGCCATCGTCGCCTGGTCCTTCTCCTCCGACATGCCGATCGGGCCGATGCGGCGGCCGTTGAGGAACTGCTCGACCACCGGCTCGTCGCTGGTCAGCAGCACCTCGCGGGGACCGAACATGACCAGTTCGCGGCGGAACAGCATGCCGAGGTTGTCCGGGACCGTGCGGGCCACGGTGATGTTGTGCGTGACGATCAGGATCGTCGCGTCGATCTGCGAGTTCAGGTCGATGAGGAGCTGGCTGAGGTAGGCCGTGCGGACCGGGTCGAGGCCGGAGTCCGGCTCGTCGCACAGGATGATCTCGGGGTCCAGCACCAGGGCGCGGGCGAGGCCGGCGCGCTTGCGCATACCGCCGGAGATCTCGCCGGGGAGCTTCTTCTCCGCGCCGACGAGGCCGACCATCTCCATCTTCTCGAGCACGATCCGCCGGACCTCGGCCTCGGTCTTGCGGGTGTGCTCGCGCAGCGGGAAGGCGACGTTGTCGAAGAGGTTCATCGAGCCGAACAGCGCGCCGTCCTGGAAGAGGACGCCGAACAGCTTCCGGATCTCGTAGAGCTTGTGCTCGGAGCAGCGGACCAGGTCGACGCCGTTGATGACGATCTTGCCCTGTTCCGGTTTCAGCAGCCCGACCAGGGACTTCAGGAAGACCGACTTGCCCGTGCCCGACGGTCCGAGCATCACGCTGACCTCGCCCGGGGGGAGGGTGAGCGTGACGTCCCGCCAGATGGTCTGCTTGCCGAAGGACTTGGTCAGGCCCTCGACGACCACCTCGACGCCCATCGCACCTCCAGGTCAGCGGCCGGTTTCGCCAGACCCCGGACAGGCCGGCGTCATACCGGTGCAACGAGGCCGCCCTGTCGTGGTTACTCACCAGTTGGGTTAAGGCGGTCTCGGGTGGGTAACGGTGTGAGCAGGGTCATCCCCGTCACCCCTCCGACCCCAGATGGTGGGCCACCCGCGAGGACATGGTCAAGATCGCCGGCCGCAGACAGCACGAAGGCGGACACCCGGTTCGGGTGCCCGCCTTCGCGGCAGCGGTAGCGCTAGATCACTTGAGCGAGATCTTGGCGCCGGCAGCCTCGAGCTTCTCCTTGGCGGCGTCGGCGACGTCCTTCGCCACGTTCTCCAGCAGCGGCTTCGGAGCGGACTCGACCAGCTCCTTGGCCTCCTTCAGGCCCAGGCCCGAGACGACCTCGCGGACGACCTTGATGACCTGGATCTTCTTGTCGCCGGCGCCCTCGAGGACGACGGTGAACTCGTCCTTCTCCTCGACCTCGGCGGCAGCCGGGCCGGCCGGGCCGGCAGCGGCAACGGCGACCGGAGCGGCGGCGGTGACCTCGAAGGTCTCCTCGAAGTCCTTCACGAACTTCGACAGCTCCAGGAGGGTCATCTCCTTGAACGCGTCGAGCAGCTCGTCGGTGCTGAGCTTCGCCATGATGGCGGTCCTTTCTTTCAACGCCCGAACTGCGGCCGGGACGCGGAGTGTCTGGGTGTGATCAGCTTTCGGCCGGAGCGTCGGACTCGGCGGCGGCAGGCGCCTCCGCGGCCTTCTTCTCCTGGAGGGCAGCAGCCAGGCGAGCGACCTGGGAAGCGGGGGCCTGGAACAGACCCGCGGCCTTCGCCAGGTTGCCCTTCATCGCGCCCGCCAGCTTGGCGAGCAGCACCTCACGGGTCTCGAGGTCCGCGATAGCGGTGACCTCTTCGACCGAGAGGGGACGGCCATCCATGTAGCCGCCCTTGATGACCAGGGCCTTGTTGTCCTTCGCGAAGTCACGCAGGGCCTTGGCCGCGTCGACCGGTTCGCCTTCGACGAAGGCGATCGCGGTCGGGCCGACGAGCAGGGCCTCGAGGCCCTCGACGCCGGCGTCCTCAGCGGCACGCTTGACCAGCGTGTTCTTCGCAACGGTGTACGTGGTGCCCGCGCCGAGAGCGCGACGCAGCGTGGTGAGCTGCGCCATGGAGAGGCCGCGGTACTCGGTCACGACAGCGGCCGAGCTTCCACGGAACTTGTCCGTGAGCTCGGCGACGGCCGAAACCTTGCTGGGCTTCGCCATGATCGCCTCCTCTCTGGGCTGGTGACAGCCGGTCGAGTGCGATCGAACCCGCGCAAAGCAAAAACGCCCCGGCGCAGCAGCACGGGGCGTGACGGGCGTGCGAGCACGCCTGGGTCTTCCTCGTTCTCCTGCGCGGGCCGCCCGCTTCGCGGGACCTTCGCTGCACGACCAAGTGCCGTGCACGACCAGCGGTCTTTGGTGAACCGTTGTCAACCCTAGCAGGGGAGCTGACGGCGACCCAAATCGGTCATGATGTGACGCGTGACCGAAGAGCCGCCGAGGAACCCGCCGCCACCGGACATCGACCCGGAACAGCTCCGGCAGTTCCAGGAGTTCCAACGGTTCCAGGAGTTCCAGCGCTTCCAGCAGGCCCAGGGCGCCAACCAGCCGAGCCTGCCCCCGGGCGCCACCCCGCCACTCGGCCTCCCACCCGGGACCACACCACCACCGGGAATCCCACCCGCCGCCCCACCACCACCGCCCGGCCCACGACGCAAGCCGCTGTGGCAGATCCTGCTGCGCAGCAAACTCGTCCGCCGCCTGGTGTACCTGGTGGTCGTGCTGCTCGTCGCCTCGTACTTCTACGAGCAGTACTTCGGCGGCGACGACCCGGGCAGCGTGGCGGTCGACAGCGGTGGCGTCGAGAACAACGTCATCGCGCCGCCCAACCCGTACGGCAGCAACGGCACGATCGGCCAGTTCTACAAGCACGTCGGCACCGGTGACGGCGGTCGCGCGTGCGCGTACTTCAAGAGCGACGGTCCGCAGAAGGCGTTCGCCGAGGCGTTCGGCGAGGCCGACTGCCCGGCGGCGGTGACGAAGCTGAAGAGCCAGGTCACCGACGTGAGCAGCTACCGGCAGCTCGGGTTCCCCCAGACGATGGTCACCCCGCCCGAGTCCGGCTCGGTCGAGGTCAGCTCCTGCGCGCTGGACGTGCGCAGCGGGCCGAAGCTGGGCAAGTTCGTGCTCACCAAGCAGACGAGCGGCGCGTGGGCGATCACCGGGTACGAGGCCGAGCCGACTTGCCGGTGACGACGCGAGTGCCCGTGACGACGCGAAGCGCCCCTCGGCGGGAGGCCGAGGGGCGCTTCGGGTGGTGCCGGCGAGCCGTGGTCAGACGGTGACCTCGTCGGACAGCAGGTTGCGCGTCCGGTTCGGGTCGACCGGGATGCCCGGGCCCATCGTCGTCGAGACGGTGATCTTCTTCAGGTACCGGCCCTTGGCCGCGGACGGCTTGGCGCGCAGGATCTCGTCCAGCGCGGCGGCGTAGTTCTCGACCAGCTTCTCCGGGTCGAACGACACCTTGCCGATGACGACGTGCAGGTTGGCCTGCTTGTCGACGCGGAAGTTGATCTTACCGCCCTTGATCTCGGTCACGGCCTTGGTGACGTCGGGCGTCACGGTGCCGGTCTTCGGGTTCGGCATCAGGCCGCGCGGGCCCAGGATGCGGGCGATGCGACCGACCTTGGCCATCTGGTCGGGCGTGGCGATCGCGGCGTCGAAGTCGAGCCAACCGCCCTGGATGCGCTCGATCAGGTCCTCGGAGCCGACCGCGTCGGCGCCGGCGGCCTCGGCCTCGGCGGCCTTGTCACCGGTCGCGAAGACGATCACGCGGGCGGTCTTGCCCGTACCGTGCGGCAGGTTCACGGTGCCGCGGACCATCTGGTCGGCCTTGCGCGGGTCGACGCCGAGCCGGATGGCGACCTCGACGGTCGCGTCCAGCTTCACCTTGGAGGTCTCCTTGGCGAGCTTGGCTGCCTCCAGCGGCGAGTAGAGCCGCTCACGGTCAACCAGCTCAGCAGCGTTCTTGTACGCCTTGCTGCGCTTCATGCTTCTGTCCTTAAAGTGGATCAGTTGTGGTGACGAGCCAGCGCGCGGCTCTCCCACGACTACGAAAGAGAAAGGTCAGCCTTCGACGGTGATGCCCATGGAGCGGGCGGTGCCGGCGATGATCTTCGCCGCCTGGTCCACGTCGTTGGCGTTGAGGTCGACCATCTTGTTCTGCGCGATCTCCCGCACCTGGTCCATGGTCACCTTGGCGACCTTGAGGCGGTGCGGCTCGCCCGAGCCCTTCTCCACACCGGCGGCCTTGAGCAGCAGCTTCGCGGCCGGCGGGGTCTTGAGCTTGAAGTCGAACGAGCGGTCTTCGTACACGGAGATCTCGACCGGCACCACGGTGCCGCGCTGCGACTCGGTCGCGGCGTTGTACTGCTTGCAGAACTCCATGATGTTGACGCCGTGCTGACCCAGCGCGGGACCAACGGGCGGCGCGGGGTTCGCGGCCCCGGCCTTGATCTGCAGCTTGATGATCGCTGCGAGCTTCTTCTTCTTGGGAGGCATCTCGGTTCCTTTATTGCGGTGTCCGCGCGCGGCCCTGCCAGCCGCAGCGTGGCTGCCGGCTCCCCCTGTTCAGGGGAGCCGGAGTCTTGTTGTCCTGGTCAGATCTTGGAGACCTGGCTGAACGACAGCTCGACCGGGGTCTCGCGGCCGAAGATAGACACCAGGACCTTCAGCTTCTGGCCGTCCGCGTTGACCTCGCTGATCGTCGCGGGCAGCGTGGCGAACGGGCCGTCCATGACGGTGACCGACTCGCCGACCTCGAAGTCCACCTCGACGGTCGACTTCGCGGGCGCCGCGGCGCTCTTCTTGCCGGCCGCGGGCTTCTGCTCGACCTGGGGCAGCAGGAACTTCAGCACCTCGTCGATGGTCAGCGGCGACGGCTTGGAGGTCGCGCCGACGAAACCCGTCACGCCGGGCGTGTTGCGCACCGCGCTCCACGACGCGTCGTTGAGCTCCATCCGGACCAGGATGTAGCCGGGCAGCACCTTGCGCTGCACCTGCTTGCGCTGGCCGTTCTTGATCTCGGTGACTTCCTCGGTCGGCACCTCGACCTGGAAGATGTAGTCCTCCATGTCCAGGGTCTGGATGCGCGTCTCGAGGTTGGTCTTGACCTTGTTCTCGTAGCCCGCGTACGAGTGCACGACGTACCAGTCGCCGGGCGCGCGCCGCAGTGCTTCGCGCATCTCCTCGGCGGGGTCCGCGGGCTCGGCGTCGATGTCGACGACGGCGGACTCGACGTCACTGCCCGACTCGACGTCGCCACCGGACTCGACGTCACCGCCCGACTCGACGTCACCGCCGGACTCGACGTCACCGCCGGGCTCGGCCTCGACGGGGGCGGACTCCTCGGTCTCCTCCGACGCCTCCGCCTGCTCGACGTCCTCGACGCCACCGTCGAAGTCCCGCTCGTCGGTCAGGTCGTTCAGCTCCTGGGCGTCAACGCCGCCGTTCTCGGAGGTCACTGTGGGTCTCGCTTCCTCTCATGCATCACATGTTCCGCCGCCACCCGGGGCGGCGAGTGATCGGCTCAGCCGAACACCCTGAACATGCCCCAGGCGAAGGCCGAATCCAGGCCGAACACCAACGCCACCATGAAGGCCACGAAGACCAACACGACTCCGGTGTAGGTGATCATCTGCTTGCGGGTCGGCCAGATGACCTTCCGCAGCTCGCTGACCACCTCGCGGATGTACCGGACGATGCGGGCGAAGAAACCGACCCGCTTCTCCGAATCCGCCCGCGAACGCGTGGGGCGGCCCTTCTTGGCCTCCTCGGCGTCGGAGTCGGCCTCGGCCGCCTTCTTCGCCTCCACGGAGTCCTTGCGGCCCGCCGGACGCGCGGAACCACGGCGCTCGCGCCGCGCTGCGGCGGTAACCGGCCGGGACGCGCCCTCGCGCTCTTCCGGCTGGTCCTGCTCGCGGCCCTCGCTCATGCCGTCCTCCGCTCACCATCGCGCTTCGACGCAGGGGCGACAGGACTTGAACCTGCAACCTGCGGTTTTGGAGACCGCTGCTCTGCCAGTTGAGCTACACCCCTTTGGCACCCGGAACCCCGGACACCCTGGCTGGAGACGCCCCGCACCCTCCTCACGTGGCTCGTGAGGCAGCGACTGGACGTTCCAAGACCGGAAGCATACGGCACCAAGTGCCCCTCCTTCCAACTGGCCCGGTCAGAGGGGGTGCCGGGCGCTTACCCGGTTGTGCGATCTGCCACGATTGGCGGCATGGGCACGCCTGAGACGACCACCGGGACCACCACCTCCGAGCACCCGCGGATCTCGCAGCGGATCGGCGGCATCGCCGAGTCCGCCACCCTCGCGGTCGACGCGAAGGCGAAGGCGCTCAAGGCCGCGGGCCGACCGGTGATCGGCTTCGGCGCGGGCGAGCCCGACTTCCCGACCCCTGACGCCATCGTAGCCGCAGCTCAGGCCGCGTGCGCGGACCCGAAGAACCACCGCTACACGCCCGCCGCCGGCCTGCCCGAGCTGCGGGAAGCCGTAGCCGCGAAGACCAAGCGCGACTCGGGCTACGAGGTCACCGCCGCGCAGGTGCTGATCACCAACGGCGGCAAGCAGGCCGTCTACCAGGCGTTCGCCACGATCGTCGACCCGGGCGACGAGGTCCTGCTGCCCGCGCCGTACTGGACCACCTACCCCGAGGCGATCACGCTGGCGGGCGGCATCCCGGTGCAGGTCACGGCGGACGAGTCGACCGACTACCTGGTCACGGTGGAGCAGCTGGAGGCCGCGCGCACCCCGAAGACCAAGGTGCTGCTGCTGTGCTCGCCGTCCAACCCGACCGGCTCGGTCTACACCCGCGAGCAGATCACCGCGATCGGCGAGTGGGCGCTGGAGCACGGGCTGTGGGTGATCACCGACGAGATCTACGAGCACCTGGTGTACGACGGCGCCGAGTCGGTGTCGCTGCCGGTGGCCGTGCCCGCGATGGCCGACCGCACGATCGTGCTCAACGGCGTGGCGAAGACCTACGCGATGACGGGCTGGCGGGTCGGGTGGCTGATCGGCCCGACCGACGTGGTGAAGGCCGCCGCGAACCTCCAGTCCCACCTGACCTCGAACGTGGCGAACGTGTCGCAGCGGGCCGCGCTGGAGGCCGTGTCCGGGCCGCTGGACGCGGCCCACGAGATGCGCGAGGCGTTCGACCGCCGTCGGCGCACCATCGTCGACCTGCTGTCCGCGATCCCCGGCGTGCAGTGCCCGACCCCGAAGGGCGCGTTCTACGTGTACCCGTCGGTGAAGGCGCTGATCGGCAAGACGCTGCGCGGCGCCGAGATCACCGACACGGTGCAGCTCGCGGCGCTGATCCTGGAGCACGCCGAGGTGGCCGTGGTGCCCGGTGAGGCGTTCGGCACCCCCGGCTACCTGCGGTTGTCGTACGCGTTGGGCGACGACGACCTGAAGACCGGCGTGACGCGGATGGCCGAGCTGCTGGCCGAGGTCGAGTAGCACACAGTTTCGACGCTCCGTCACGAAAGGCACCTCCGATCGGGGGTGCCTTTCGTCGTATTGAGACTGATTCGCGTCACGGCGGGTAGCTGTGATGTGTACCACCCTGACGGAGTGGAGGCGTCATGTCCGACCCGCGGCGGAACGGCCCGGGCACCGCGGGGTTCGTGCTGGGGCTCCTGGGCCTGGTGCTCAGCTTCATCCCGGTCGTCGGCCTCGTCGCGTGGCCGCTGGTCGTCGCGGGGCTGACCCTCGGGGTGCTCGGCCTGGTCCGGGTGTCCCGCGGGCGGGCCGACCGCAAGGGTCTCGCCATCGCCGGCGTCGCGCTGTCCGCGATCGGCCTGGTCGTCTGCGTCGCGTGGGTGGCGGTGTTCGGGCGGGCCTCGTCCGACGCCGAGAACGCGCTCGACGACCTCCAGGCGCAGGCCGACCGGGGTGCCGTGCTCCTCTACGAGGTGACCGGCGACGCGTCCGGTGCGACCGTCAGCTACTCCACCTTCGGCGACGGCGGCTCGGCCACCACCGCCGAGGAAGAGGTCGCCGCGTTGCCGTGGACCAAGGAGTTCACCGTCATGGGGACGCTCCACGGCGGGACCCTGGACGTCACGACCGGCGCGGACGGCGGCACGGTGACGTGCGAGGTGACCGTGGACGGCGTGGCGCGGAAAACCGCTACCGCGTCCGGCCCGAACGCGGTAGCGCAGTGTTCGGACTTCTGACGGATAACTCCTTTGGGTGACCGGTGTAACCGTCGGTAGAACTACACCGATGGTCCATTCAGTCCAACTGATCTTCACCCGGGGAGCGCAACCACATGGCGGAATCCGACCCACCCGAGCGTCAAAGCCGCCGCAAGTGGCTCGTGGTCACGGCCTCCGTGGCGCTCGTGGTGGGCGCGATCGCGCTCGTCGTGTGGACCACGGCGCCGGAACCGCCGGTCCGGGTCGTCTACCAGGTCAGCGGCACGGCGGAGCGGGCCACGGTCACCTACTCGACCTTCCGGGGCGGCGAGACGCGCCGGGAGGAGCTGACCGCGCTGCCCTGGCGGATGGAGCTGCTCGCCACCGGCGAGCCCGACCACGGCGTGCTGACCGTCACGATCGGGCCCGGCGGCGGTGACGTGGCGTGCGAGGTTCGGGTGGCCGAAGTCGAGCGGCGTTCGGCGACCGCCAAGGGCCCGCACACCAGCGCGCTGTGCGGGTTCTAGGCGCCGAGCCGGACGATGGCCGACGCGCCGCCGAGCACGGACTTGCCCTCGAACGAGGCGGTCACGTTGACCTTGACCGTCCCGTCGTCCAGGACCTTGGTCACCTTCGCGGTGACCTCCACCAACGCGCCCTTGTCGTCGTCGGGCACCGGGACGGGCCTGCCGAACCGCACGCCGTACTGGACGACGGCGCCGGGGTCTCCGGCCCACTCGGTGACGATCCGGACGGCCATGCCCATGGTGAGCATCCCGTGCGCGATGACGCCCGGCAGGCCGACCTCGCGGGCGAACCGCTCGCTCCAGTGGATCGGGTTGAAGTCGCCGGACGCGCCCGCGTACCGGACCAGGTCGGCGCGGGTGATGCGCAGCGACAGCGGCGGCAGCTCGTCGCCGACGGAGACCTCCGATGCGCGGATCACGCGTCCTCCCCCCGCACCACGAGCGTGCAGCGACCGGTCGTGACCGGCTCGCCGTCCTCGGTGCCCACCTCGGCCCGGATCGCCAGCATGTCGTTGCCCATCCGCGACGTGATGCCGTCCACGTGCAGCACGGTCGTGAGGCGGTCGCCCGCCACGATCGGGCGGTGGTGGACGAACGTCTGGTCGCCGTGCACCACGCGGGAGTAGTCGAGGCCCAGGTCGGGGTCCTCGACCAGCACGTCGTTCGCCTTCAGCGACACGATGATCGCGAACGTGGGCGGGGCGATGACGTCGCGGTAGCCGGCCGCGCGGGCGGCTTCGGGGTCGCGGTGCAGCGGGCTGGTCTCGCCGACCGCCTCGGCGAACTCGCGGATCTTCTCGCGGCCCACCTCGTAGGGCGGCGACGGCGGGTAGGAACGTCCGACGAAGGACTGGTCGAGAGGCACGCGCAGCAGGTTATACGCGACGAGGCCCGCCCCGGATCCCGGGACGGGCCTCGTCGTGCGACTGACTACCGGCTCAGCGGGTTTCCTTGTGAGCGCGGTGGGTCTTGCAGTTCGGGCAGAACTTCTTGATCTCCAGGCGGTCCGGGTCGTTGCGCCGGTTCTTCCTGGTGATGTAGTTCCGGTGCTTGCACTCCTCGCACGCGAGGGTGATCTTGGGGCGTACGTCGGTTGCAGCCACGGTCCTTGCCTTCCTAGAGCTCGTGTGCCCCGACCCGACCGGGCGACCAGTGCGGGCTTACCGCCTGGCGGGGATCTAGCTGAGTAGCGGTGGCCGGACTTGAACCGGCGACACAGCGATTATGAGCCGCTTGCTCTACCAACTGAGCTACACCGCTTTACACAACACGGCCGCGATGCTCGTGCACCGCGGCCAGTTGTTGAGCCCCTTTACGGAATCGAACCGTAGACCTTCTCCTTACCATGGAGACGCTCTGCCGACTGAGCTAAAGGGGCTTGCTCTTGCGGAGCCAAGAGAACTCTACAACAGGCGTGCCGCGGAAAGGAAATCGGGGCCCCCTCCTAGTGGACCAGGGTGAGCACCGTCTCATCCCGGGCGCCCCTGACCTGGACCGTCCGCGCCCGCAGCCACGCCTCGAAGCGGTCCTCGGACAGCGGCCGGGAGATCAGGTAGCCCTGCGCCACGTCGCAGCCCATGCCGACGAGCTGGTCGCGCGCGGCGTCGTCCTCGACGCCCTCGGCGACCACCGTGAGCCCCAGCGAGTGGCCGAGCTCCACGATCGACCGGACCACCGCCATGTCGCCGAGGTCGGTGCCCATGCCCAGGACGAAGCTCTTGTCGATCTTCACCTCGTCCACCGGCAGCTGCCGCAGGTACGCCAGCGACGAGTAGCCCGTGCCGAAGTCGTCGACGGCCAGCACGACGCCCATCTGGTGCAGCCGCCGCAGCACGGGCAGGGCGCGCTCGGGGTCGGCCATCACGCCGGACTCGGTCAGCTCGAACGTCAGCAGCTCCGGCGGCACCTCGTGGCGCTTCAACGCCGCCGCCACCCGGTCCGGGAACTCCTCGTCGGCCAGCGTCCGCACGGACAGGTTCACCGCGATGGACATCCGCAGCCCGCGGTCGATCCACAGCCGCACCCGCGCCAACGCCGTGTCCATGACGAAGTCCGTCAGCACGTCCACCAGGCCGGTCGCCTCGACGGCCGGCACGAACTCGTCCGGGTCCACGCGGCCGAACTCGGGGTGCTTCCACCGCACCAGCGCCTCGGCGCCGACCACCTGGCGGCTCGGCAGCGCGACCTTCGGCTGGTAGTGCACGGAGATCTGGCCGGTCTCCAGCGCCGACCGGAACTGCGTCACCAGCTGGAAGCGGCGCAGGAAGATCTGGCCCATGCTCGGCGCGTACTGGCGCAGCGGCTCGTTGTCGCTGGTCGCCCGGACCGCCACGTCGGCGCGTTGCAGCAGCGCGTCGGGGTCCGGCTCGTCGATCTCGCAGTCCGCGGTGGTGGCCCAGCCGACGACCGCGCCCGCCTCGACGGTGAGCCGGTCGACCGGGTACGGCACCGACAGCGCGGCGCGCAGCCGTTCGGCGATCTCCTGGATCTGCTCGGCCTGCCGGTCCAGCAGCAGCGCGGCGAACGCGCCGCCCTCCAGCCTGGCCAGCGGCACCTCGGGCCCCAGCTCGTCGCGCAGCCGGCGGCCGGCGGCGACGACCATCCGGTTGCCCCACGCCTGGCCGAGCGCGTCGGAGACGGTGGACAGCACGTCGAGGTCGATGCGGACCACCACGGCCGTGTTCGCCTCGCGCATGGGCTCGCCGGCCGCCTCGCGGAAGCCGGGCCGGTTGAGCAGGCCGGTCAACGGGTCGTGGTAGGCGTCGTGGCGCAGCCGGGCGAGCAGGCGGCGGTTGTCCACGGCGGTGGACAGGTGGCTCGCCAGCGTGCGCAGGAGCTGGATGTCGGCCTTGCCGAAGCCGCGCCACCGGCTGAGCCGGTCGTGCACCTCGACCGCGCCGAGCAGCTGGGTCGCCCCGCGCAGCGGCACGACCAGCGCTTCCTGCGCGTCCCGGCGGACCAGGGCCTCGGAGACCTCCTCGCCCGCGTCCACGATGCGGAAGTACCGCACCTGCGCGCCGGGCAGTTGGAGCATGGCGTCCTCGCGCAGCACGCGGGGGTCGTCGCGGCGCATGCCCGGCGGCAGCGGCTCGCCCGCGACCAGCGTGCGCATCGGGGCCTGCGGGTCGGTGCGCAGCCGCAGCACGACGCGGTTGGCGTTCAGCTGCTCGCGGATGCGCTCGGCGATGAGCTGCCAGTCGTCGTCCTCGTCGCTGCCGTCGTCCTCTTCCTGGTTGGCGCCGCGCGGTCCGGTGACGTGGCGACCCGAGCGGGCCACCCGCAACGAGACCTCGCTGAGCGCCTCCAGGTCGCGCTGCTCGCGCAGCAGACCGGAGTAGGCCAGGTAGATCGCGGTGATGCCGAGGAAGACCAGGCCGATCAGCAGGCCGCCCCACGGCGCCTTGTCGGCGATCTCGTAGCCGGCGAGGCCCGCGGAGGTGTTCAGCAGGGCCACCACGAGAGTCTGGAGCACCAGGCGCAGGCTCGGCGCGACCCGCATGCCCTTGCCCATGATCCGCAACGCGGTCAGGCCGAGCACGCTGGCCAGCAGCGGCACCGCGATCGTGCCGACGAACGCGCCCGCCCAGAACGGACCTTCCGCGCCGAGGAACCGCTTCACGAGCTCGGCGACCGCGAAGGCGACCGAGATCTCCATGAACATCAGGCCCGCGTTGTAGACGGCGCGGTCGAGCACGCGGCGGCCGAGCAGCGTGCCGACGCCCGCGACCACGTGCGCGGCGAGCACGATCTCGAACGGCGCCACCAGCAGGCCGAGCACGAGCGGGATCTCGGTGAACGAGATGGTCCAGGCCACTCCGCTGCGCACGTCGACGTTGATGGCCAACTGCTCGGCGAGCAGGAACCCGATCACCAGCAGCGGACCGGTCCACCAGAGGTCGACGTCGGGGGCCGTGTCGGGCAGCCAGGTGCCGACCAGGTACGCGGACAGCGCGCCCGCGACGAGGAGCAGGACCGCGAACACGCTGAACGCGCGGTTCGTGGACCGGGGCGGCGCGCTGGGCGCCGTGGCCGACGCGTGGTCGGACATCCAGCCTCCTCGTCGGCCGTCGTCGCGGTGGGCCGGGTCGCGGCCTACGGGCTCCGGGCGTGACTGAGGGGCCCCGAACACCGACCAGGACCCCTCCAAGGCTGCCAATGTACCCCGGTCGGGGGACGAAATGGCAGGTCGTGTAGCGCAACGCCACCAGAAGTAACAGATCGGATCACACGATCAGTCGGCCCTGGATGACCGTCACGGCCTGCCCGGCGAGGCGAACGCGATCTTGGTCCAGAGTGGTCCGGACCAGCCCTCCGCGGGCGGACGCCTGCTCGGCCAGCAGGTTCGCGCGACCGAGCCGCGGCACCCACCACGAGGCGAGCGTGCAGTGCGCGGAACCGGTTACGGAATCCTCCGGGACTCCGTAGGAGGGGTAGAAGCACCGGCTCACGACGTC
The DNA here is from genome assembly GCF_040639675.1 of Actinosynnema sp. NPDC023794. Classification (NCBI taxonomy): domain Bacteria; kingdom Bacillati; phylum Actinomycetota; class Actinomycetes; order Pseudonocardiales; family Pseudonocardiaceae; genus Actinosynnema; species Actinosynnema sp. NPDC023794. Next base: position 261,822 of record NZ_JBFAFR010000006.1, read on the forward strand.
GAGCCCCGGCCGGTCGCCCGGTGCGGTCACGATCACACCGCGGCCGGGCACCTCGGCGAGCGCGGCGAAGTCCGGGCGGAGCTCGCGGACCTCGTCGGCGGAGGCGGCTTCCACGAGGACGTCCGACACGGCCTGCGCGACGGCCCTCACCGTGACGCCCGGCAGACCCGCGCGCAGCGGCGTGGTCATCTCGATCGGCTCAGCCGGGTCGGCCGGGAAGTCCATCTCCACCCAGCCGTCCTCGGCCTCGCAGGTGAGGACGCCGCTGCGGGTGTCGAACCTGCGGCTGCCGCCGAGCACGTGCGCGGCGGCCAGGGTGGCGTGGCCGCACAGGTCCACCTCGGCGACGGGCGTGAACCAGCGCAGCGGCACCGGGTCCTCGTGGTCGATCCGGGCGAACGCCGTCTCGGCGTGCTTCATCTCGGCGGCGACGGCCTGCATCCACCGCTCGTCGGCCGGACCGTCCAGCAGCACCACGCCCGCCGGGTTGCCCGCGAACGCGCGGTCGGTGAACGCGTCGACCACGTAGAGATCCACGGCGGCAATCTACGTCGCGCACGGGTTAGCTGGCAGGTGTGGACCCTCTGCTGCCCGACATCGCTCCCGTCGACGACCCGTTCTCGTTCTCCGAGCTGTCCGCGGACGCCCTGAACGCCTCCTGGGGCGCGCTGCGCACGCACTCCCTGCACTGGCACCCCGGCGCGGACCTGGACGACCTGCTGCGCCGGTGGCCGTTGAGCGGGGCGGGCGATCACGACACGGCCGCGTTGGTGACCGTGCCCAGCCGTGCCGTCGAGGCCGCGGACGTGCTGGCGCGGCACGGTTACGCGCCGTTGCTGGTGACCGCCGCCCGGCTGCCCGGCCGGGGCTTCGACGGCCGTTCGACGGTGCGGATCGTGCCGTTGACGCCCGAGGACCTGGACGTGGCCGTGGAGGTGAACCTGGAGACGCTGCGGTTCGACAGCCTGTTCGGCATGGTCACCGCCCGGCCGTCCAGCGCCGAGCGGCTGCGCGAGCACATCGCGTCGCTGCTGGAGCGGCCGGAGCCGTGCGGGTGGTTGGCGGAGCGCGACGGGGAGGTCGTCGGGTTCGTCTACTACGACCTGCCCGGGTACTCGGACTGGATCGCCTCGCGGACGTCCGTGCGGCCGGTGGCGTACCTCGGGTTGCTCGGTGTGCGGGAGGACGCGCGTGGCGGCGGCATCGGCGCGGCGCTCGCGGACCACGCGCACAGGTTGCTGGACGAGGCGGGCGTCGGCGTGACGCTGCTGCACCACGCCCTGCCCAACCCGCTGTCCGCGCCGTTCTGGTACTCCCACGGCTACCGGCCGCTGTGGACGACCTGGCAACGCCGCCCCGCCCGTTAGGCGGCACCTGCGCCAACGGGCCGATCGGAGCACGGACCGGTCACAGGCGGCCCGGTGGGCCGAACGGAGCAACCACTCGGCGTGGCGTCGCCCTCCGAGCGGCGCAGGAGGGGACAGTGGGCGGCAGCCTCGTCCACCCGAGTGAACTTGTCCGGGCGGGGTACTCGAAGCGCAGGTCCAGACCTCTTACCAGACGAGGAAGCAGGTACGGGAAGGACGGGCGAGGGGGCCGCCATGAACGTTGCGAGGGAGTTGTCCGGGCGGGCGAAATCCATGCTCCGCGCCGTTGCCGCTGGTCGGGCTGAGCTGTCGGGGGGACGCGAGCCTGACCTGTACGTGGACGGGTTGCCGTGCTGCGACCAGATGGTCACGCACGACCTGGTCCACGCGGGGCTGCTGCGGGCCCGGCGGGCGGTGGGTCTGGACGAGCGCACGGACGCGGAGCTGACCGAGGCGGGCCGAGCCGCCATCGCGTAACCCTCGAACAAGCGTTCGATATGGGTTATGCTGCAGTCGAGGCCGGCACGCAAGCGAGAGGAAGCGCTTGCGCGCCGGCCTCACCTGCGTCCGGCCCCACGTCATCGCACCCAACGACCCCCGACCCGCCCCCTGCGACCGGGTACCCATCACCCGTCAACGCGACCATGCGCGAACCGGGGTCTCGGGGGCAGCGCCCGCCGGGCGGGACGTCCGAGGTTGCACCTCAGGACAAATAAAGCGAGGACCCTGCATGCGCTTTCGCAAGCAGGGTCCTCGACGAGCGTGGCGGGTAGAGGATTCGAACCTCTGTAGCTTTCGCGACGGATTTACAGTCCGCTCCCATTGGCCGCTCGGGCAACCCGCCCCGCGCCCGGTGGTGCCGGGTGCGGTGGAGACAATACATAAGCCCGTGGGGGCATGCGCAACCGGGTTCCCCGGTAGGCTTCCGGGCGGTTCCAGACCCACCTACGCGGAGGTACCGAGCACGTGGCAGACCCGTCGTTCGACGTGGTGAGCAAGGTCGACCGCCAGGAAGTCGACAACGCGCTCAACCAGGCCGCCAAGGAGCTGAGCACCCGGTTCGACTTCCGCGGCACGGGGACTCAGGTGTCCTGGGCGGGCGATGAGGCGATCACCTTCCAGTCCGAGACCGAGGAGCGCTGCCGGGCCGCGATCGACGTCTTCCAGGAGAAGCTGGTCAAGCGCGGCATCTCGATGAAGGCCTTCGAGATCGGCGACCCGGCCCTGTCGGGCAAGGTGTTCAAGGTGACCGGCAACCTGGTCCAGGGCATCTCGAGCGAGAAGGCCAAGGAGATCGCGAAGAAGGTCCGCGACGAGGGCCCCAAGGGCGTGCAGGCGCAGATCCAGGGCGACCAGCTGCGCGTCACGGGCAAGAAGAAGGACCACCTGCAAGACGTGATCGCCCTGCTCAAGAGCTCCGACTTCGGCATCGCCCTCCAGTTCACCAACTACCGATGAAGGGCATCATCCTCGCGGGCGGTAGCGGCACGCGGCTGCACCCGATCACCCAAGCGGTGTCGAAGCAGCTGCTGCCCGTCTACGACAAGCCGATGGTGTACTACCCGCTCTCGGTGCTGATGCTGGCGGGCGTGCGCGAGGTGCTGCTCATCTCGACCCCGATCGACCTGCCGCTGTTCCGGCGGCTCCTCGGTGACGGCTCGCAGTTCGGCCTGAGCATCTCCTACGCGGAGCAGGCTCACCCGAACGGGCTGGCCGAGGCGTTCATCATCGGCGCGGACTTCATCGGCGACGACGACGTGTCGCTGGTGCTCGGCGACAACATCTTCTACGGCCACGGCTTCTCCAAGGTCCTCCAGCACAACGCCGCCGAGCTGGACGGCTGCGTGCTGTTCGGCTACCCGGTGAAGGACCCGGAGCGGTACGGGGTCGGCGAGGTCGACGCGGACGGCAGGCTCATCAGCATCGAGGAGAAGCCGCCGCTGCCGAAGTCGAACAAGGCCATCACCGGCCTGTACTTCTACGACAACGGCGTGGTGGACATCGCCAAGTCGCTCGAGCCGTCGCCGCGCGGCGAGCTGGAGATCACCGACGTCAACCTCGCCTACCTGCGGGAAGGCCGGGCCAAGCTGGTCGACCTCGGCCGCGGTTTCGCGTGGTTGGACACCGGCACGCACGACTCGATGCTGGAGGCGGGCCAGTTCGTGCAGGTGCTGGAGCACCGGCAGGGCGTGCGCATCGCGTGCCTGGAGGAGATCGCGCTCCGGATGGGGTACATCACGTCCGAGCAGTGCTACGTGCTCGGCGAGCAGTTGGCGAAGTCCGGCTACGGCCAGTACGTGATGAACGTCGCACTGGAAGCCCACTAGCGCCGGCCGGCTAGTACCGGCGGGCCAGCTCCTCGAGCCGGCGCACGCGGTCCTCGATCGGCGGGTGGGTGGAGAACAGCCTGACCCGGTTCTCCCCCGCCCGGAACGGGCTCGCGATCATCAGGTGCGACTGCGCGACCACGGCGGGCTCCGGCGCCAGCGGCGCGGCACGCGTGCCGGCGTCGATCTTCCGCAACGCCGAGGCCAGCGCCAGCGGGTCGCCGGTCAGCTCCGCGCCGGACTCGTCGGCCTGGTACTCCCGGGACCGGCTCACGGCCATCCGCACGATGAACGCCGCGATCGGGCCGAGCACGGCGATGAGCAGGATCGCGAACGGATTGGGCCGGTCCTCGTCGCCCTCGCCGCCGAAGACGCTCGCGAAGACCGCCAGGTTCGCCAGCGTGCTGACCGCGCCGGCCAGCGCCCCCGCCACGCACGAGATGAGGATGTCGCGGTTGTAGACGTGCGACAGCTCGTGCCCGAGCACGGCGCGCAGCTCGCGCTCGTCGAGCAGGTCGAGGATTCCGGTGGTGCAGCAGACGGCGGCGTTGCGCGGGTTGCGGCCGGTCGCGAAGGCGTTCGGCGCGATGGTGGGGCTGAGGTAGAGGCGCGGCATCGGCTGACGCGCGGCCATGGCCAGCTCCCGGACGATCCGGTACATCGCGGGCTGCTCCACCTCGGACACCGGCCTGGCGCGCATGGCGCGCAGCGCGAGCTTGTCCGAGTTGACGTAGGCGTAGGCGTTCACGGCCAGCGCCAGCAGCAGGCCGATGACGAGCGCGGTGCGGCCGAACAGCGAGCTGATCGCCACGATCAGCCCGCTCATGGCAGCGAGCAGCAACGCGGTCTTCAACGCGTTGAAGTGCTTGTGCACGCTTGCCTCCGGCTGCTCCTACGTCCCCTCCCTCAACGCGCCCGGTCGGCGCGGGGTTCCGGTACCGGGGCGTGCCGGGCGTGTGGCGGTGGTCTCGGGCGCCGGTTCGGCGCCCTCGTCCAGCGGCGGTGGCGGCGGCACGTGCGTGGCCCACGTGGCCAGCACGTCGCGCTCGTGGACGAGTTCGGCCACCGCGCCGTCGCCGTCGAGGCCACCCGTGCCCGGGTAGGAGAAGTCCGGCGCCCAGTGCAGGGCGTCGAACGGGCACGCCTCCACGCAGATGCCGCAGTACAGGCACTGGCCGTAGTCGATGGCGAACCGGTCGAGCACGTTGCGCGCACGGGGCCGGGCCGAGCCGGGCTGCTGCTCGACCTCGGTGTGAGAGTCGATGTGGATGCACCAGTCGGGGCACTCGCGGGCGCAGATCATGCACACCGTGCAGTTGGCCTCCAGCAGCGCGATGACGCCTCGGGTGCGCGGTGGCAGCTCAGCCACTGGTGTCCTCCTCAGAGCGCTCGTAGCGCGGTCCCCAGGACGGGTCGGGCACGCCGGGTGGCGCGGCCCGCCTGCGGCTGGGCGACGACGTGCCGTCCTCGCCCGGTTCGAGCCGGCCCGGCCACGGGCGCACCACGCGGGAGGCCAGCACGAAGTCCTTGCGCAGCGGGTGGCCGCCGAAGCCGTCCGGCAGCAGCAGGTGGGCCGGTTCGCCGTCGGCGAGGGCGATGCCGAACATCTCCGCGGCCTCGCGCTCGTGCCACGCCGCGCCCGCCCACCGGTCGGCCACGCTCGGCAGCACGTCGTCCGGGCCGAGTTCGGTGCGCAGCAGCACGCCGTCCTTGGTGTCGGGGTCGAGCACGTGCAGCAGCACGGCGTGCCGCTGTCCCGCGGCGCCGGGACGTCCCGCGTCCTCGACGCCGAGCCAGTCGAACTGCGTGCAGCCCAGCTCCTCGCGCGCGCAGCGGGCGGCTTCGGACCACGCGTGCAGCGGCACGTGCGCGGTCGTCTGGCCGAACGCCGTCTTGACCTGGGCGTCGGGGATGCGCGAGGCCAGGGCCTGCGAGGCGGCGCTCACGACACCATCCGGTGCAGCGCGGCGAGGCCGTCGAGCAGGGCCTCGGGACGTGGCGGGCAGCCCGGCACGGCGACGTGCACCGGCAGCGCCTGGTCGATGCCCTTGGTGACGCTGTAGGAGTCCCAGTACGGCCCGCCGGTGTTGCTGCACGCGCCGACGGAGATCACGTAACGCGGTTCCGGCATCTCCTGGTAGGTCGCGATCACCGCGGGCAACATGGCGTCGGTGACGGTGCCGGAGACGACGAGCACGTGAGCTTCGCCCGCCGCGTGCACCGGATCGACCCCCAGGGCTTCGAGGTGCTCCGGGCGGTGGCCCTCGAGCGCCGCCATGACCTCGACGCCGCAGCAGGCCAGGCCGAGGTCGAGCACGGTGACCCGGTACGTCGTGCCCCAGTCCAAGGTGGAAACCGTCACACCGGTGAGGTTAATACGTGGGGGCCCGCCGGGCTGCTGCCCGGCGGGCCCCCAACCCCCCAATACTCCCCCTGATTGCACCCACGTGAACAAGCACCTGGTTGCGGCAGAAGTCTCTTACGGATCGCGTATACCTGTCCAGGGAAATCCATCAAGATCTTCGGATAATTTCAGCGCGAACTGTGGTCAAGTTCAGTACAACTAATCGGTAGAACATCACGCCCCGACCCGAGAGGCCCTGCATGTCGACCTCGGCCCAACTGCTCCTGCCAGCGGGCAACCAGCTCAGCAGGCTCCTGCACACCTCGCCCCTGCTGCTGGACACCACGTTGGACCAGCTCAGGACCTTGATCGCGGTGTACGAGACGCGGTCGGCCCTGCGCGCGGCCCGCGTGCTCGGCCGTGAGCAGTCCAGTGTGCAGAAGCAGATCGACACGCTCAACCGCAACTTCAAGTCGTTGTGCGGCGAGCCGCTGGTCGTCAAGCAGGGCCGGGGAAAAGACGTGCTGATCACACAGACCGGCGAGGCGCTGGTCGAATTGGCGCGCACCACCTTGGCCGAGTGGCTGGATTCGATTCACGAGTGCCGGCGCAAGCTCGGCACCACGGTCACCGTCGGCACGACGCGGTTCATGCTCGACTCGCTGGCCAAGGCGTGGCACCACGTGGCGGACGACTTCCGCCGGCGTGACGTGGAGCTGAAGGTCGTGCACATCCGCACCAAGGACATCTGGAAGAGCCTGGAGTCCAAGGAGGTCGACATCGTGTGCGGCAGCGTGGTCACGCACGCGGGCCGCAGCAGCGGGGTCGAGGACTTCGACGTGATCGAGTGGCGGCGCGGCGGGTTGGCGCTGCTCACGAACCTGCCGGAGAGCAGGCTCGGCGCGAGCGTCGGCACCGGGGAGTTGCCGAAGCTGCCGCTGGTCGTGCCCGGTGACGGGTTGATCGCGGAATTCCTGCGCGGCTGGTTCGGATCGGACTACCGGAACGAATTGGACATCGCGGCGGAAATCGACGAGATCCAGTACGGCATGTCGTTGCTGCGGTCCGGGCTGGTCGAGGGCTGCATGATCGTCACGTCGGGCCTCGGCGTGGTCGCCGCGAACAACGAGCTGCGCGAGGGGTCGGGCCTGCGGGTGGTCGCGCTGACGAACGACCGCAAACCGCAGCTGGAGCGCTTGGTCGGGGTCTTCGCCCGCAAGGACGAGCGGGCGAAGTTCCCGGCCGACCACCCGTTGAACCTGCTGTGGGCAGCGTTCCAGCGGGAGGTGTCGGACTAGCGGTGCGGCCTAACGCGCCGGGTCCGCCGGGCGTTCCTCACGGCGCCGTTGGGCTTGGCGCACCAGCCACTCCAGTCCGGTGAGAGGCTTCGGGACCTCGGGCTTCTGCCGTTCCACGGGCTCCTCCTGCTCCTGTTGCGGTTGGGGCGACGGACGCTGGGCGTCGAGGTGGTTCATGGCGCGCTCCCTACCTTGGTCGACAGCGAGTGCCGTCGATCGGAGCACCGACCGGGGTCGGTCCGCTAGAGCGATCAGCCCTATGGGTGACGACAGAAGGGTCAGCGCCGGCCGGTGGCGAAGGCGTCACCGTAGCGCTCGGCGTATCGGGTGGGCGTCTCGCCGACCATGGCCGTGAAGTCGCGGACGAAGTGCGGTTGGTCGGCGTAGCCGAGGTCGGCCGCCAGCGCGGCCCAGTCGATCCGGCCGCCGGCCTCCATGCGCTCGGTCACCTCGCGCAGGCGGTAGCGGCGGATCACCCACTTCGGGCCGACGCCGACGTGCTCGGCGAACAGGCGTTGCAGCTGCCGGACGCTGCCGCCGACCTCGCGGGCCAGCACGTCGACCCGCGTCAGCAGGGGGTCCCGGACGATCCGCTCGACGATCTCCACCGCCTCCGCCGCCCTCGGGTCGGGTGCGGGCAGGTTGCGGCGCAGCGCGGCTTCCACGCCGTCGAGGTCGGCGTGGGCGGGCAGGTGGTCGAAGACGGTCTCGGCGGGGACGGTCCGGTCGGTGAGCGACTGGACCGGCGCCCCGAGGAACGGTCGGAACGCGCCGGGGCGGAAGGCGACGCCGAAGACCCGGCCCGTGCCGTCGAGCTCCTTGAACACGTGCCCGCTGGACACGCCGGCGATCACGGCCGCGTCCTCGTGGAACGTCAGGTGCACGTTCGGGTAGGGCACGATCAGCTGGCGGTACGGCCGGTCGTAGCGCCACCGCACCACCCAGTACCGCGCCACGTGCGCGGTCAGGTCGGGCGACGGCTGGTGGAACTCGTGGCTCTGGTGCCGCCGCCACGCCAGCTCGCGCTCGTCCCTCGTCACGACCGCGAGGGTATGTCGCCTTTGTTCAATACACCCGCGACGGCCGTTCCTACGGTGGGCGGCATGTCCCGTGAGCAGTTGATCGACAAAGCCGTGGCGACCGCGTTGGAGGTCGTCGAGAACATCAAGCCCGACCAGCTGGACGCGCCGACGCCGTGCGCCGAGTTCGACGTCCGCAAGCTCCTCAACCACCTGCTGTTCTGGGGCCCGCCGCTGAACGCCGCCGCGCGCAAGGCGCCCGTGCCACCGCCCGCCGCCTCGGACGCGGACGTCGACCTCACCGCGGGCGACTGGGCCGCGGACCTGGGCGCGCTGCTGCGCGACCGCGCCGTCGCGTGGGGCGAGCCGTCGGCGTGGACCGGCACGACGACGCTCGGCAGCCCGCAGGAGATGCCGGCCGAGGTGATCGGCGCGATGGTGCTGGGTGAGACGGTCGTGCACACGTGGGACCTGGCCAAGGCCACCGGCCAGGCGCCGTCGTGGGACGGGGACCTGCTGGAGTTCGTCCACGCCGACCTCGTCCGGACGGCGCCGATGGGACGCGACATGGGCCTCTTCGGCCCCGAGGTGCCCGTGCCGCCCGACGCGCCCCTGATCGCGCGGATCGTCGGCCTCACCGGCCGCACGCCGTAGCGTTTCCGACGTTCGCGCTGGTCAGCCCGCCGACTGACCAGCGCGAAGGCGGGATCAGTCCCGGAGTTCCATCGTGCAGCACTTCGGGCCGCCGCCGGACTTGCGGAGTTCCGAGATGTCCACGAAGACCGGTTCGAAGCCCCGGTGCGCGACCTGGTCCGCCAGCGCGGTCGCCTCCACCGGCAGGACCACGTGGCGGCCGTCGGAGACCGCGTTCAGGCCCAGGCAGGCGGCGTCCTCGGCGGTCGCGATGACGGCGTCCGGGAAGAGGCGGCGCAGGACGCGTCGGCTGCCCGGCGAGAAGGCCTCCGGGTAGTAGGCGATCAGGTCGTCCGCCAGGACGAACAGGGCCACGTCCAGGTGGTAGTAGCGGGGGTCGGTCAGCTGCAGGGAGATGACCGGCACGCCCAGGGTCTCCTGGGCCTCCGAGTGGGCCAGGGGGTCCGTGCGGAAGCCCGTGCCGGCGAGGAGGTACTTGCCGGTCCAGGTGAAGTCGCCCTCGGCCTCGTTCGTGCGCTCCGGCATGACGACGTCGCGGTAGCCGTTGGCCAGGAACCAGCGGCGGAAGTGGTCGGCTTCCGCGGCGCGTTGGGGCGCGCGGAAGCGGGACCCGAGGACCTGGCCGTCGATGACGGTGCCGGAGTTGGCCGAGAAGACCATGTCGGGCAGCCCCGGTTGCGGCTCGATGGTCTCGACCTCGTGCCCGAGGCGCTCGTAGGTCTCCTTCAGGGCCGTCCACTGCTCCATCGCCAACGACGTGCTGATCGGCTGCGTGGGGTCCATCCACGGGTTGATCGCGTACTCCACGGTGAAGTACGCGGGCGGGCACATGAGGTACCGACGGGTGGTCGGCACGCGCACCTGCGCGGCGGGCGTGGCGACGTCGAGCACGATCGGCTCGTCACCGGGGCCCGCGAAGGAAACCGAGGTCATGGATCGAAATGTAGATTGCCGTCTGACCCACGAACAACGCCGCGATATTGCGTCTTCCAGGGCAGAATGTTGCGTGTGGACACGATCGACCAGCGAATCATTTCGCGCCTGATGGCCAACGCCCGCTCCAGCTACGCCGACATCGGCAAGGAGGTGGGCCTGTCCGCCCCCGCGGTGAAGCGGCGGGTGGACAAGTTGCTGGACACGGGCGTCCTGCGCGGCTTCACGGCCGTCGTCGACCCCGAGCAGCTGGGATGGGGCACGGAGGCGTTCGTCGAGGTGCACTGCCGGGGCAACGTGGCGCCGCACGACATCCAGCAGCGCCTGGAGCCGATGCCCGAGGTCCGCGCCGCCTACACCGTCTCCGGCGCGGCGGACGCCATCGTGCACCTGCGCGCGGCGAACATCCACCACCTGGAGACCGCGCTGGAACGGCTCCGGGCCGTCGAGATCATCGACCGCACCGTCTCGACCGTAGTGTTGTCCCGACTCTTGGACCGCCCGCCGGCACCTTAGAGTCCCGCGCATGGCCGAAGTGCTCCTGCAACGCTCCGACCGCGTGGCGGTCATCACCGTGCACGACCCCGAACGCCGCAACGCGCTCACGCTCGACCTCTCCGCGCAGCTCGTGGCCGCCGTCCGGACCTGCGAGGACGACGCCGACGTGCACGCCGTCGTGATCACGGGCGCGCCGCCGGCGTTCTGCGCGGGCGCGGACCTCACCGCGCTGGGCGAAGCCCGGGAAGAGGGCCTGCGGCGCATCTACGCCGGGTTCCTCGCGGTGGCCGGCTGCACGCTGCCCACGATCGCGGCGGTCGGCGGCGCGGCGGTCGGCGCGGGCCTCAACCTGGCGCTGGCCTGCGACGTGCGCCTGGTCAACGACAACGCGAAGTTCGACGCGCGGTTCCTCCAGCTCGGCATCCACCCCGGCGGCGGGATGACGTGGATGCTGCAGAGGCTCACCGGTCCCCAGACCGCGACCGCGATGACCCTGTTCGGCCAGGTTTTGGACGCGGACGCGGCGGTATCCCAAGGGCTGGCCTGGGCACGGGTCGACGGCGGGCACGACGAGCTGGTCGCCGCCGCGGTCGGGTTCGCGCGCCCTTCGGCCGACGCCTCGCGCGAGCTGGTCCGCACGATCAAGGCGTCCATGCGCACCACCGCGACCCTCGCCGACCACGCCCAAGCCGTGGACACCGAGCTGACGCCCCAGGTCGCCTCGATCGCGACGCCGGAGTTCCAGGCCAAGCTCGCGGCGGTGAAAGCCAGGATCCGCAGCCGCGACTGACCTGGACAGACCGCCCGATTAACTGTAACTTTGAGTAACAGTTACCGACCAGTACTACTCGGATACTGCCCAGTTCGCGCCCCGCGCACCTGGTGGGACGAACCGTCCCGCACAGTGGTACGGGAGAAACCGGCTCCCGCGCGGGCACGACTACCCTCGCGGAGGGGCACGGGGGCAGCAGCCCTCGGGCGTTGTGAGGAAAGGGATCGGCGTAGGACATGACTACCGACGTTGGTAACGGCGCCGCGCCAGGTGGCTCGCCCGACAAGACCGGCACGGTCCGCAAGCTCGACCGCGTGGTGATCCGGTTCGCCGGCGACTCCGGCGACGGCATGCAGCTGACGGGTGACCGCTTCACCTCGGAAGCCGCCGCCTTCGGCAACGACCTCGCCACCCAGCCGAACTTCCCGGCCGAGATCCGGGCGCCACAGGGCACGCTCCCCGGTGTCTCGAGCTTCCAGCTGCACTTCGCCGACTACGACATCCTCACCCCCGGCGACCGCCCCGACGTGCTGGTGGCGATGAACCCGGCGGCCCTCAAGGCGAACATCGACGACCTGCCCAAGGGCGGGATCCTGATCGTCAACACCGACGAGTTCACCAAGCGCAACCTGGTCAAGGTGGGCTACGCGGCCGACCCCCTCGAGGACAACTCCCTCACCGAGGCCTACCAGGTGCACAAGGTCGCGATGGCCACGCTGACCATCGGCGCCCTGGAGAACACCGGCCTCGGCAAGAAGGACGCGGAACGGGCGAAGAACATGTTCGCCCTCGGCCTGCTGTCCTGGATGTACCACCGGCCGACCGAGGGCACGGAGCGGTTCCTCCGCGAGAAGTTCGCGAAGAAGCCCGACATCGCCGAGGCCAACGTGCTGGCGTTCCGGGCGGGCTGGAACTACGGCGAGACCACCGAGTCCTTCGCGGTCACCTACGAGGTCGCGCCCGCCAAGCTCGACCAGGGCACGTACCGCCAGATCACCGGCAACACCGCGCTCGCCTACGGCCTCGTCGCCGCCGGCCAGCAGTCCGGGCTGCCCCTGGTGCTGGGCACGTACCCGATCACCCCGGCGTCGGACATCCTGCACGAGCTGTCCAAGCACAAGAACTTCGGCATCACGACCTTGCAGGCCGAGGACGAGATCGCGGGCATCGGCGCGGCGCTCGGCGCGTCCTACGGCGGCGCGCTCGGCGTGACGTCGACGTCCGGCCCCGGCGTGGCCCTGAAGTCGGAGACCATCGGCCTGGCCGTGATGACCGAGCTGCCGCTGATCGTCATCGACGTGCAGCGCGGCGGCCCGTCCACCGGCCTGCCGACCAAGACCGAGCAGGCCGACCTGCTCCAGGCGATGTTCGGCCGCAACGGCGAGTCGCCGGTCGCGATCGTCGCGCCGCGGTCGCCCTCGGACTGCTTCGACGCCGCGCTGGAGGCCGCGCGCATCGCGCTGGTCTACCGCACGCCGGTGCTGCTGCTGTCCGACGGCGCGATCGCCAACGGCTCCGAGCCGTGGCTCATCCCGGACGTGGCCGACCTCCCGGACCTGAGTGTGGCGTTCGCCACCGAGCCGAACGCGCCGGACGGCACGTTCTGGCCGTACCTGCGCGACCCGGAGACGCTGGCACGCCCGTGGGCGGTGCCCGGCACGGCCGGCCTGCAGCACCGCATCGGCGGGCTGGAGAAGGCCGACGGCACCGGCAACATCTCCTACGACCCGGCCAACCACGACTACATGGTGCGGCTGCGGCAGCGCAAGATCGACGGCATCGAGGTGCCCGACGTCGAGGTGGAGGACCCGTCCGGTGAGGCGCGCGTGCTCGTCGTCGGCTGGGGCTCGTCCTACGGCCCGATCGGCGCGGCGGCGCGGCGGGTGCGCAAGCTGGGCATGCCGGTGGCGCACGCCCACCTGCGGCACCTCAACCCGTTCCCCAAGAACCTCGGCGACGTGCTCGCCCGGTACGACCGGGTCGTCGTGCCCGAGATGAACCTCGGCCAGCTGGCGCTGCTGCTGCGCGCCAAGTACCTGGTCGACGCGATCAGCTACACGAAGGTGCAAGGCCTGCCGTTCAAGGCCGAAGAGCTTCAGGACGTGCTCGCCGACGTGATCAAGGGAGTGTCCGAATGACGGCGACGGAACTGGGCTTGCCGACCGTGGGTGGGCTGGTCGGCGTGCCAACGGCGGACGAGCCGCAGAAGGCCAAGGACTACAAGTCGGACCAGGAGGTCCGCTGGTGCCCCGGCTGCGGCGACTACGTGGTGCTCAACGCCGTGCAGTCGTTCCTGCCCACGCTCGGTCTCAAGCGCGAGAACATCGTGTTCGTCTCGGGGATCGGCTGCTCGTCGCGGTTCCCGTACTACATGAACACCTACGGCATGCACTCCATCCACGGGCGCGCGCCGGCCATCGCGACCGGCCTGGCCGTGGCCCGGCCGGACCTGTCGGTGTGGGTGGTCACCGGTGACGGCGACGCGCTGTCCATCGGCGGCAACCACCTGATCCACACGCTGCGCCGCAACGTGAACCTCAAGATCCTGCTGTTCAACAACCGGATCTACGGCCTGACCAAGGGCCAGTACTCGCCGACGTCCGAAGAGGGCAAGGTCACCAAGTCCACGCCGTTCGGCTCGCTGGACCACCCGTTCAACCCGGTGTCGCTGGCGCTGGGCGCGGAGGCCACGTTCGTCGGCCGGGCGGTCGACTCGGACCGGGCGGGGCTGACCGAGGTGCTGCGGCAGGCCGCCGAGCACCGCGGGTCGGCGCTGGTCGAGATCTACCAGAACTGCCCGATCTTCAACGACGGCGCGTTCGACGTGCTCAAGGACGCCGACGAGGCCGCGCGCCGGATCATCAACGTGGTCGACGGGCAGCCGATCACGTTCGGCAACGGCGAGTACGCGGTGGTCCGGGACGGCTTCGGCCTGGCCGTGGCCAAGTCGGCGGACGTCTCGCCGGAGGACGTCGTGGTGCACGACGCGTCGGACCTGAACCTGGCGTTCGCGCTGTCGCGGCTGTCGACGCAGGACCTCCAGCACACCGTCACCGGCGTGTTCCGCAACACCGCGCGCGCCACGTACGACGACGCGGCGCGGGCGCAGGTGGAGCAGGCCAAGGCCGCGAAGCCCGCGGACCTGCGCGCGCTGCTGCACGGCAAGGACACCTGGACCGTGGCCGGCTAGCGCCACCCCGGTACGACGAAGACCCCCTGTTCCGCCTCCCGGAACAGGGGGTCTTCGCGTTTTCCCTCCCCAGGGAACCCGTGGTTACGGCGCTTGGCGGAAGCCCGCCTTCTCCGCGTCCGTCGTGGTGCGGAACCAGACGTCGGCGCGCGTCTCGCGGAAGTTCGCCGACTCGTTGGTGAAGTACCGGCGGCCGGTCAGCGTGGCCTTGACCTGGAACTCCGGCGCGGGGGCCAGGCCGTCGGACTTCGGCAGCACGGAGCCGGGGCCGAACGGCGAGCGCGGGTTGAAGCCCTCCTGCTGGCCCTGGAAGCGGGTGCTGCCGGGCGCGGGCTGCCTGCCGCCGGTGCTCGGGCTGAACCCGACCGGGCGCGGGCGCACCGGGCGCGGCGGCGGCGGCGTGATCGGCTTCGGCGCGAGCGGTGCGGGCGAGGGCGTGCGCGGGGCGCCGGCGGGGCGGGTGGGCCGTTGCGGCAGGCCGGTCGGGTTCATCGGCAGCGGGTTGCCGGCCAGCAGCTCGGGCGAGAGCGTCGGCACGAAGGGCTGGTCGTTGCCGGACGACGCCGGCGCCGGGCGGGTCTGCTCGGGCTCCGGCTCGTCGTCGCTGTCCTCCAGCGGCTCGAACAGGCTGCGCGGCCGGGCCGGCTCGTCCTTCTTCGGCTCCGGCTTGGGCGCCGCGGCCTTCCCGGCCGACCGGGCGGGCAGGGGCTGCTCGGCCGGCGGGGGGACGAACGTCGGCTCGAACGCGGGCGGCTCCGCCACCTCCGGTTCGGCGGCGGTCGGCTGGGGCGTGGCTGCCCGGGGTGCGACGGGGGGCTCGGGGGTGGCGGGCTCGGGGGCCTGCGGCGGCTCGGGCCTCGGCTCCACCGGCGCGGCGCCGGCCACGGAGCGGATGACGTCGGTCTGCGGGCCGCCCTCTTCCTCGCGGACCTCGTCGACCGGATGCGCCGCGGGCTCGGCGAGGCGGGGGTCGACCGGGCGCACCTCGGTCTGCGCCTCGGCCTCGCGCGTCGGGCCCTCGCGCGCCTCGGTGTCGCGCGCGTCGGTGTCGCGCGCGTCGGTCCGCGACAGCTGGTTCAGGAACGCCTCGTCGCTGGACGTCGGGTTCGTGGCCGGCTCGGACAGCTCACCACGCGACGACTCGACGTCCACCGGCGTGAAGTGGCCGGTGAGGTCGTGCTCGGGCCACACCTGCGGCTCGGGCTCCTGGGACCGCCGCTGCTCGCCGTCCACCTCGGCGATGGCCTGCGCCAGCGCGGTGGCCGGGATGAGCGCCGTCTCCTCGGCGGGCCCGGGCCTGCGCTCCGGCTCGTCCTCCTCCTCGTGGCCGGCGGTGTCCACGTCCTCGTCGTAGACCTCCCGGACGGGCTCCTCGCGCCACACCTCGCGCGGCTGGAAGACCTCGACCTCCGGCGGCGCGGTCGGCTCCTCCTGACGCGGCGCGACCTCGGCGACCGGCGCGGCGGGCACCGCCGGCATCAGGTGCGTCGTCTCGGCGGGCAGCTCGGGCTCGTCGTCGGGCTCGTAGGACCGCGGCCGGGGCTTGGGCTCCAGCGTCTCCCGGGTGTCCTCGCCCGGCGTCAGCCGCTCGAACAGGCTGCGCGGCGGCTCGGCGTCGAACTCGGGGAAGTCGTGCTGCTCCTCGAAGTCGGACAACGGCCGGTGCTCGTCGTCCAGCTCCTCCAGCAGCGAGTCGCGCTGGTCGAGCTTCATGTTCGTCACGTCGTACTGGACCGGCTCGGGCGGCGCGTCGAACCTGGCGCGCTCGGCGGCGGGCTCGTACCGCGGCTGCGCCGGCGTCAGCACGTCGTCGGCCAGCGACCGGGACGCCTCGACGTGCCAGTTGTCGAACTCGTCACCCGCGTCGGCCCTCGGCGCGACCGCGCTGCCCGAGGTCGAGCCCGTGGCGGGGCGGGGCGACGTGAGGAGGCGTTCCTCCAGGTCTTCCAGCTCCCGCTTGGCCGGACGCACCAGGACCAGCCAGGTGAGTGCGACGCCTGCCACGAAGGACAGCAGGCTCCACAGCCACACCTGCCCGAAGAGCGAACTCACGGGAGACCCTCCCACTGCTGCTTGTCACACACCCCGACACGCTCCGCTTCCGAGCCTTCACCCGGTAGGGGAAGCGGTGCAAAACTACCCTGACCGCCGGGTTCGGCGCGTGGGGCCGGCCGGACCTGTGGCCAGGTGTCGATAGTAGGCCACCTGGAGCAACTGACCAGCCAAAACGGCCGCGTACAGTAGTCCGTGTGCCGCCGTTGACCTCTGCCTCCACCGCTTCGACGGATGTCGACCGCACGAGCCGTGGAATGGCGTTCGGCGTCGGCGCGTACCTCCTCTGGGGCATCGTGCCCGCGTACTGGCCACTGCTCCAGCCTGCCGGTTCCGTGGAGATCCTGGCACACCGGATCGCGTGGTCGCTGGTCGTGATGGTGGTCATCACCGCCGTGCTCGGCCGTTGGGCGGGCATCCGGAGGCTGTCGGCGCGCGGCTGGGCGATGGTGGCCGCGGCGTCCGCGCTCATCGCGGTCAACTGGGGCGTCTACATCCACGCGGTCAACACCTCGCACGTCGTCGAGGCCGCGCTCGGCTACTTCATCAACCCGCTGGTGAGCGTGCTGCTCGGGGTGTTCGTCCTGCGCGAGCGGCTGCGCCTGCCGCAGTACGCCGCGCTGACCATCGCGGTGGCCGCGGTCGTCGTGCTGGCCGTGGACTACGGCAGGCTGCCGTGGATCTCGCTGGTGCTGGCCTGCTCGTTCGGCGTCTACGGGCTGTTGAAGAAGACGGTGCCGCTGGACGCGACGGCCAGCCTGACCGCGGAGAGCATCGTGCTCGCGCCGATCGCGGTCGGGTACCTGGTCTGGCTGGGCCCGGCGGGGACGTTCCACTCGGGCGGCTGGGGCCACGCGCTGTGGCTGGCCTCGGCCGGGCTGGTGACCGCGGTCCCGCTGATCCTGTTCGGCGCGGGCGCCCGGCTCGTGCCGCTGGTGACCATGGGGATGCTGCAGTACCTGGCGCCCGTGCTCCAGTTCGCGTGGGGCGTGTTCGTGATGCGCGAGCCGATGCCGCCGTCACGCTGGTTCGGCTTCGCCCTGGTCTGGGCGGCCCTGGCCGTCTTCACCGCGGACGCCGTCCGCGCCCGCCGCCGCCTCCCCCTCCCCAACCTGACCTAACCGCGAGAGCCCTACGCCCAGGCCTCGAGAGTCCTACGTCCAGGACACCTGAATTCAACGCTCAGCCACTCGCCGCTCGTCGTGAGCGTTGAATTCAGGGTCCGTGAACGGAGGACTCTCGCGGCGCGAACGCAGGACTCTCGCGGGTCAGTGGGAGCGGGTGACGACGTAGTCGCTGACGGATTCGAGGGCGTCGCGGGCGGTGCCCGGGGGGAGGACGGCCAGGGTGGCGCGGGCGCGCGCGGCGTAGTCGTCCAGGGTCTGGCGGGCCCGCTGGAGGCCCGTGGAGGCGCGCAGCAGGGTCAGGGCCTCGTCCACCTCGGCGTCGTCGGTGATCGGGCCGGCCAGGAGCTTCGCCAGGCGCGAGTCCGGCTCGTCCTGCAGCGCGTAGAGCATGGGGAGGGTCTTCACGCCCTCACGCAGGTCCGTGCCCGGCGTCTTGCCCGACTCCTCCGACGGCGAGGCGATGTCGATGACGTCGTCGGAGATCTGGAACGCCGCCCCGATCACGTCGCCGTACGCTCGCAGCGCCTCGACCTGCTCCGGCGTGACGTCGGAGAACATCGCGCCGAACCGCGCCGCCGTGGCGATCAGCGAGCCGGTCTTCTCCGCGATCGTGGTCAGGTAGTGCGCGACCGGGTCCTCACCGGGGCGCGGACCCATCGTCTCGCGCATCTGCCCGGTCACCAGCTCGGAGAACGTCTCCGCGATGATCCGCGCCGCACCCGTGCCCAGGTCCGCGACCAGCGCCGACGCGTGCGCGAACAGGTAGTCGCCGGTCAGGATCGCGATGCTGTTGTCCCACTTGGCGTTGGCCGACTCCGCGCCGCGGCGCATGGTGGCCTCGTCCATCACGTCGTCGTGGTACAGCGTGGCGAGGTGGGTCAGCTCGACCACGGCCGCCGCCTTGATCACGCTCTCCCGGTCCCACGTGCCGCCGAACTGGGCGGACAGGATGGTGAACAGCGGGCGGATGCGCTTGCCGCCCGCGGACACCAGGTGCAGGGACGTCTCCATCACCGGGTGGAACTCGCTCTGCACGACCTTGTGCAGCAGCTCCTCCACCTCGGCCAGTCCGTCCTGAACCACCTCCGCGAGCACGGGGTCCGCAAACCGGAACCCCGTCCCCGCCCGCTCGCTACTGGTCACGCCTGCAGAGCCTACGTACCGCTAGAAGATGAACGCGCCGGTACCCGCCCATTCGAGCACGGGCGGCGGGTAGACGCCGAGCACCAGGGTCACCGCGGTGCCCAGGGTGATCGCGATGGTGGTGAACGCGCCGGGCACGCTCACCGTCGGGCCGTCCGGCGCGGGCTCGCTGAAGTACATCAGCACGATCACCCGCAGGTAGAAGAACGCGGCCACCGCGCTGGCCACCAGGGCGATCACCACCAGCGGTGTCATGTCGGCCTCGATCGCCGCCGCGAACACCGCGAACTTGCCGACGAACCCGCTGGTCAGGGGCAGACCGGCGAGCGCGAGCAGCAGGAAGGTGAACACCGCGGCCGTCACCGGCGAACGCTTGGCGAGCCCCGCCCACTGGGACAGGTGGGTGGCCTCGCCGTCGGCGTTGCGCACGAGGCTGATCACGCCGAACACGGCGATCGTGGTGAAGCCGTAGGCCATCAGGTAGAACATCGTGCCGGACAGGCCCTGGTCGTTCAGCGAGATCGCGCCGACCAGCAGGAAGCCCGCGTGCGCCACCGACGAGTAGGCGATCATCCGCTTCACGTCGGTCTGGGTGAGGCCGATCACCGCGCCGATCACCATGGACGCGATGGCCACGCCCCACAGCACGCCGTTCCACTCCCAGCTCGACCGCTCGAACGCGCCGTACAGCACGCGCAGGATGCCGCCGAACGCCGCCACCTTCGTGCAGGCCGCCATGAACGCCGTCACCGGCGTCGGCGAGCCCTGGTAGACGTCCGGGGTCCACGCGTGGAACGGGCCGACGGAGGCCTTGAACAGCAGGCCCACGATCAGCAGGCCGAAGCCCGCGTACAGCAGCGTGTCGGACCGGTCGTTGGCCGTGGTGGCGGTGGCGATGTCGGCCAGCTTCACCGAGCCCGCGAAGCCGTACAGCAGGGCCACGCCGTACAGGAAGAACGCCGACGCGAACGCGCCGAGCAGGAAGTACTTCACCGCGGCCTCCTGCGACAGCAGGCGGCGACGGCGGGCCAGGCCGCACATCAGGTACAGCGGCAGCGACAGCACTTCCAGCGCGATGAACATGGTGAGCAGGTCGTTCGCCGCGACGAAGGTCATCATGCCGCCGAGCGCGAACAGCGTCAGCGGGAACACCTCGGTCTGCATGCCGAGCCTGCCCGCGAACTCGCGCGCCCGCACGGCCGTGCCACCACCGGAGCCGGACGTCTTGTAGACGCCACCGCCGTACTGGGGGCCCTGGCCGGGCAGGATCGAGGCGTCCGCGACGAACGCGCCGCCCGGCTCGACCGACCGGTCCGCGATGAGCAGCACCGAGCCGAGGCCGAGCATGAGCAGGGTCGCCCACAGGAAGAGCACCGGCTGGTCGACCGCGATGGTGCCCGACAGCGTCACCTTGCCCTGCTCCGGGGTGTCGCCGCCGAAGCCGTACGCCACCAGCCCGGCACCCGCCGCGGCGAGCGTGAGCAGGGTCAGCACGACCTGCGCCCCCCACCGCTGCGCCTTGGGCAGGAACGCCTCGAACAGCACGCTGAGGCAGGCCGCGCCGAGCACGATCAGCAACGGTGCGACGGCCCCGTAGTCGATCTCCGGGGCTTGCAGCCGCTCCACTTGCGAGAGGAACGTCGTCACGTCACTTGCCTTCCTGCGCGACCGGGTCGGCCACCCCGACCTCGCTGAGCGTCGCCCCGACGGACGGGGTGATCACGTCCAACACCGGCTTCGGGTAGAAGCCGAGCACCAGGATCAGTGCCACCAGCGGCGCGAGCACGGCCAGTTCGCGCTTGTTCAGGTCAGGCACGGCGGCCTTCTCCGGGTCGACCGCCGCACCGGGGCCGCCGACCAGGTTGAGCATCGCGGTGCCGCGCACCGGGCCCTGGAAGACCCGCTGGTACAGCCACAGGACGTACAGCGCGGCCAGGACCATGCCGACGGCGGCCAGGACCGTGTAGACCGGCTCGTTCGGGTAGGAGCCGATGAGCACCAGGAACTCGCTCACGAACGAGTTGGTGCCCGGCAGCGCCAGCGACGACAGACCGGCCACGAAGAACAGCCCGCCGAGCACCGGGGTCAGCTTGGCCATGCCGCCGTAGTCCTCGATCAGGCGCGAACCACCGCGGGCCATCACCATGCCGACGACCAGGAACAGCATGCCGGTCGAGATGCCGTGGTTGACCATGTAGAGCACCGCGCCCGTGCCGGCCTGCGAGCTGAACGCGAAGATGCCCAGCGCGATGAAGCCGAAGTGCGCGATCGAGGTGTAGGCCACGAACCTCTTCATGTCGGACTGGCCGACGGCGAGCAGCGAGCCGTACAGGATGCCGACCACGGCCAGGACCAGCACCACCGGCGCGAGTTCCTTGCTGGCCGCCGGGAACAGCGGCAGGCAGTAGCGCAGGAAGCCGAACGTGCCGATCTTGTCCAGGATGCCGACCAGCAGCACGCCCGCGCCGACGGGCGCCTCCGCACCGGCGTCGGGCAGCCAGGTGTGCAGCGGCACCAGCGGCGCCTTGATCGCGAACGCGACGAAGAAGCCGAGGAACAGCCAGATCTGGGTGGACAGCGGCAGCTCGCGCGTCACCGTGACCAGCGTGGCCCAGTCGAACGTGCCCTGGCCGATCTTGTCCGCGCTGACCACGTACAGGCCGATCACCGAGGCCAGCATGATCAGGCCGCCGAGCAGCGAGTACAGGAAGAACTTCATCGCCGCGTACTGCCGGTTCGGCCCGCCGAAGCGGCCGATCAGGAAGTACATCGGGACGAGCACGGCCTCGAAGAACACGTAGAACACGAACACGTCGGTGGCCGCGAAGACACCGACCATGCCGGTCTGCATGGCCAGCAGCAGCGCGAAGAACCCGCCCGCGCTGCGGCCCTCGGGCAGCTTGTCCGCCCACGAGCCGCCGATGACGACCGGCACCAGGAACGCGATCAGCGCGATCATCACCAGCGCGATGCCGTCCACGCCGAACGACAGGTGCACGCCGAAGGCCGGGATCCACTCGGCCGAGCTGGTCAGCTGCAAACGGTCGCCGCCCGGGTCGAACGCCGTCCACGCCAGCACCGCCAGGGCCAGCTCCACCAGCGAGAACGCCAGCGCGACCGACTTGGCCAACCGGTCGTTGCCCCGCAGGAACGCCACCACCAGGCTGCCGACGAGCGGCAGCAGGAGCAGCGCGATCAGCGTCCAGCTCACGAGAACCTCACCATCAGCAGCGCGCCCAGGACGAAGACCGCACCCAGGAGCATGGAGAGCGCGTACGAGCGCACGAACCCGGTCTGCAGCCTGCGCAGCCGGCCCGAGCTACCGCCCAGCAGCGCCGCCGACCCGTTGACCAGGCCGTCGACGCCCTTGTTGTCCACGAACACCAGCGCGCGGGTGAGCCAGGTGCCCGGCCGCGCGAACAGCGCCTCGTTCAGCGCGTTGCCGTACAGGTCGGCACGCGCGGCGCGGACCGGGAAGGACACCCGCGCCGGCCGTTCGACGGGCTGCGCGCCGCGACCGAACAGCAGGAACCCGAGCAGCACGCCCAGCGCCGACAGGCCGAGCACCAGGAAGTTCACCACGCCGTGCGAGAGCACGCCGTGCTGCTCCCGCAACTCGCCCAACGACGGCGTGAGCCAGCCGGACAGGTTGTGGTTCGACTCGAAGAACCAGCCCGCGCCGACCGAGCCGACCGCCAGCAGGATCATCGGCACCGTCATCGACAGGCCGGACTCGTGCGGGTGGTACTCGCGGCCGTCGGCCGACTTCAGCTCGGTGTAGCGGGGCTTGCCCAGGAACACCAGGCACAGCAGGCGGGTCATGTAGAACGCGGTGATGCCCGCGCCCAGCGCGGCCACGCCGCCGAACACCCAGCCGCGCCAGCCCGGCTCGCTGAACGCCGCCGCGATGATGGCGTCCTTGGAGAAGTAGCCGGACAGGAACGGGAAGCCGATCAGGGCCAGGTAGCCCAACGTCCAGGTGACGAAGGTGATCGGCATCTTCTTCGCCAGGCCGCCCATCCGCCGGATGTCGCCCTCGTCGTTCATGCCGTGCATGACCGAGCCGGCGCCGAGGAACAGGCCCGCCTTGAAGAAGCCGTGCGTGAGCAGGTGCATGATGCCCAGCGCGTAGCCGACCGGACCGAGGCCGACGGCCAGGATCATGTAGCCGATCTGGCTGACCGTCGAGTAGGCCAGCACCTTCTTGAAGTCGTCGTACGCGCAGCCGATGACGCAGCCGATCAGCAGCGTGACGCCGCCGATGATCATCACGACCAGGCGGCCGTCGGCCGACAGGTTGTAGATCGGGTTCGACCGGGCGATCAGGTAGACGCCCGCGGTGACCATCGTGGCCGCGTGGATCAGGGCGGAGACCGGCGTCGGGCCCGCCATCGCGTCCGGCAACCACGCCTGGAGCGGGAACTGGCCCGACTTGCCGCACGCGCCGAGCAGCAGCAGCAACGTGATCGCCAGCACCTCGGCCGAGGAGAACTCGCCGACGCGGGCGAACACCTCGGTGTACTGGGTCGTGCCCAGCGTCTTGAACATGAGGAAGATGGCGATCGCCAGACCCAGGTCGCCGACCCGGTTCATCAGGAACGCCTTCTTCGCGGCCGACGCCGCCTCCGGCTTGTGCTGGTACCAGCCGATGAGCAGGTACGACGCGAGGCCGACGCCCTCCCAGCCGAAGTACAGCGTCACGAAGCCGTTGCCGAGCACCAGCAGCAGCATCGCGGCGACGAAGAGGTTCAGGTAGCCGAAGAACTTCCGCCGCCCGGCCTCGTGCGCCATGTAGCCGATCGAGTAGATGTGGATCAGCGACCCGACACCGGTGATCAGCAGCACGAACGTCAGCGACAGCGGGTCGAGGCGGAGCCCGAACTCCACGTTCAGCGCTTCGACCGGGATCCAGTCGAACAGGTGCACCTCGGTGGTGCGCTGCTCGGGCGACAACGCGACCGTGTCGAAGAACAGCGCGACCCCGTACGCGAACGCGGCGATCACGGTGGCGCAGCCCAGCAGGTGACCCCACTTGTCGGTGCGCTTGCCACCCACGAGCAACACGAGCGCGCCGAAGGCCGGCAGGGCTAGCAACAACCAGGCGAGACTGCCGATCCCGCTGGCGGCAACAGGTTCCGTCACCGTGGACCTCTCAGTACTTCAGCAGGTTGGAATCGTCGACCGAGGCCGAGCGACGCGTCTTGAAGATCGCCATGATGATCGTCAGACCGACCACGACCTCGGCCGCGGCGACGACCATCACGAAGAACGCCATCACCTGGCCGTCCAGCCCGCCGTTGATCCGGGCGAACGTGACCAGGCTGAGGTTCACCGCGTTGAGCATCAGCTCGACGCACATGAACACCACGATGGCGTTGCGCCGCACCAGAACGCCGACCGCGCCGAGGCTGAACAGCAGCGCGGACAGCAGCAGGTAGTACGTAGGGGTCACGACGACTCTCCCTTGAGCGCGTGCGCGTCGGGCTCGTGCCCGCTGCCGGACACCTCCGCGACGTCGTCCTCGAGAGTTTCCTTGGCGGTCGTCTCGATCAGCTCGGACAGGGACTCGGCGGCGACCGAGCCGTCCGGCAGCAGGGCGGGCGTGGCCACCGAGTTGGCGGTGGCGAACACGCCGGGTCCGGGCAGCGAGCCGGGGCGGTCGCCGCGGAAGCGCTCCTCGACCAGCTGCTTCTGGGTCTTCTTGGCGTCCTTGCCGGTGCGCGAGGTGAACGCGAGCACCATCGCGCCGACCGCCGCGGTGATCAGCAGCGCCGACGTCAGCTCGAACGGGAACAGGTAGTCGGTGAACAGCGCCTCGCCGATGTTGGCGACGTTGCCGCCGTTCTGCGTGTTCTGCGCGGCCAGGCCGACCGGCTCGACGTCGGTCAGCGCGCGGGCGACCGAGGCGACCACGATGCCGGCGAAGCCGACGCCGATGACCGCCGCGGCGAGCCGCTGGCCGCGCAGCACCTCGACCACCGAGTCGGAGCTGTCCCGGCCGACCAGCATCAGCACGAACAGGAACAGCATCATGATCGCGCCGGTGTAGACGATGATCTGCACGAAGCCGAGGAACGGCGCCTGCTGGACCATGTAGAGCACGCCGAGGCTGAGCATGGTGAGCACCAGCCACAGCGCGGAGTGCACCGCGTTGCGCGCGAAGAGCATGCCCAGCGCGCCGGCGAGGGCCAGCGGGCCGAGGATCCAGAACGCGACCGCCTCGCCGGTGGTGACGGTGTCGACCACCCGCTGGACCTCGTCGGGCTGCTGGAGCAGGAACGAGAGGCTCACTTGCCCGCCTCCTCGGGCCCGGTCTCCACGGTCGCGCCGGCGGGCACGCCCGCCTCGCGAGCCAGCTTCGGCCCGTTCACGTAGTAGTCCTGCTCGTTCTCGCCCAGCCGCATGGGGTGCGGCGGCTGCTCCATGCCGGACAGCAGGGGCGCGAGCAGGTCTTCCTTGGTGAAGATCAGCTTCTGGCGGTTGTCGTCGGCCAGCTCGTACTCGTTCGTCATGGTGAGCGAGCGGGTCGGGCACGCCTCGATGCACAGGCCGCAGCCGATGCACCGCAGGTAGTTGATCTGGTAGTCCTTGCCGTAGCGCTCACCGGGCGAGTAGCGCTCGTCCTCGGTGTTGTCGCCGCCCTCGACGAAGATCGCGTCCGCCGGGCACGCCCACGCGCACAGCTCGCAGCCGACGCACTTCTCCAGCCCGTCCGGGTGCCGGTTGAGCTGGTGGCGGCCGTGGAACCGCGGCGCGGTGACCTTCTTGACCTCGGGGTACTCCTCGGTGACGACCTTCTTGAACATCGTGCCGAAGGTGACGCCGAAGCCCTTGACGGGATCAAACACGCCCATCGCTGGCCTCCTTGTGTGAAGCTGCGGGTACCGCGGCCGGTTCCTGCGTCTGGTTCTCGGCGCCGGGCAGCTCGGCCACCCGCACCTGCCTGCGCGGCGGTGGCTTGGGCACCTTCAGGTCGAGCGGCGGCACCGGGTAGCCGCCACCGGTGACCGGCACGGCGTCGGGGTCGTGCGGTTCCCGCTTGTCCGGCAGCAGGAACGCGATCAGCAGCACCACCGCGAGGAACCCGCCGATCACGATCAGCGCCGTGCTGGTGTCCAGACCGCTGTTGGCCTCCCACTCCTGGCGCAGGTAGCGGGCGACCGCCACGGCGACGAACCAGACCAGCGCGATCGGGACCAGGAACTTCCAGCCCAGCCGCATGAACTGGTCGTAGCGCAGGCGGGGCAGCGTGCCGCGCAGCCAGATGAACAGGAACAGGAAGCCGAGCGTCTTGACCACGAACCAGAGCAGGCCGAACCAGCCGCTGTTGAGCACGTGGTCGTCGCCGACGAACGGGAACCGCCAGCCGCCCAGGAACAGGGTGGTGGCCAGCGCCGAGACGGTGACCATGTTGACGTACTCGGCGAGGAAGAACAGCGCGAACTTCAGCGAGCTGTACTCGGTGTGGAAGCCGCCGACCAGCTCCGACTCGGCCTCGGGGAGGTCGAACGGGGCGCGGTTGGTCTCGCCGACCATCGAGCAGACGTAGATGAGGAAGCTGACCGGCAGCAGGTAGAAGTACCAGCCGCTGCTCTGCGCGTCGACGATGTCGGCGGTGGACAGCGAGTGCGAGTGCATGACGACCGCGACGATCGACAGGCCCATCGCGATCTCGTAGGAGATCACCTGCGCGGCCGAGCGCAGCGCGCCCAGCAGCGGGTACGGCGAGCCGGACGCCCAGCCCGACAGCACGATGCCGTAGACGCCGAGCGAGGAGCAGGCCAGCACGACCAGCACGCCGACCGGCAGGTCGACCAGCTGCAGCGCGGTCCGCTCGCCGAAGATCGAGACCTCGCCGCCGAGCGGGATGACCGAGAAGGCGACGAACGCGGGGATCGTGGAGATCACCGGCGCCAGGAAGAACACCCACTTGTCCGCCAGGACCGGGCGGATGTCCTCCTTGAACGCGAGCTTCAGGCCGTCGGCGAGTGACTGGAGCCAGCCGCCGGGGCCGACCCGGTTCGGTCCGGGACGCTGCTGCATCCGGGCCACGACCTTGCGCTCCCAGTTGATCATGAACAGGGTCATGACCACGAGGAACGCGAAGATGCCGACGACCTTGACGACGATCAGCCAGAGCGGATCGTCGGCCAGGAGTTCAGCGCTGCTCATGCCTTGCCTCCAGCGGGCGACGTGATCTGCTCAGCGGAGCCCGTGACGTGCGGGGAGACGGCCACCACGGACCCGTGGCCGGCGACGAGGTTGCGCCGCACCGTGGCCGCGCCCGAGTTGCCGGGCAGCCACACGACGCCGTCGGGCAGGTCGGCCGCCTCGACCGGCAGCACCACCTCGCCCCGATCGGTGGCGACGGCGATCTCGCCACCGAGTTCGACACCCAGGTGCGCGGCGGTGGCGGCGGACAGCTTGGCCACCACCGGGCGCGCGGTGCCCGCCAGGTTCGGCTCGTCGTCCTGCAACGACCCGTTGTCCAGGAGCCTGCGCCAGGTCGCGAGCACGGCCTGGCCGGCCTTGGGCTGCGGCAGCAGCGGCGCGGGCACGGTCGGCGCGGACGCCGTCACCGCGGCGGAGCCCAGTCTCGCCAGGTCGGCCGCCGCGGCGGCCGGGGTCTGGGTGAACAGGTCCGCGTCCATCTCCACGGCGAGCGTGTCGAGCACCCGGCCGTCCGACAGCGCGCCGGTGCCGTCGATCGTGGTGCCGAAGGGGCGCGGGCGGCCTTCCCAGTTGAGGTAGCTGCCCGCCTTCTCCACCGCGGGCGCGACCGGGAGCACCACGTCGGCGTGCGCGGTGACCGCGCTGTGCCGCAGCTCCAGGCTGACCACGAAACCGGCGAAGTCCAGCGCGCGCTCGGCCAGCGCCGGGTCCGGCAGGTCGAACGGGTCGACACCGCCGACGACCAGCGCGTCCAGCCCACCGCTCGCGGCGGCGGTCAGGATGCCCGTGGTGTCGCGGCCGGCTTCGGCGGGCAGCGCGCCGGGCTCCAGGCCCCACGCCTGCTCGACCTCGGCCCGGGCGGCCGCGTCACCGACCAGGCGACCGCCGGGCAGCAACGTCGGCAGCAGACCGGCCTCCAGCGCACCGCGCTCGCCGGCGCGGCGCGGGATCCAGGCGATCTTCGCCCCGGTCCGCTCGGCCAGCGCGGCGACCGCGGAGAACAGGCCCGGCACCTCGGCGGCGCGTTCGCCGACCAGGATCACCGAACCCGGCTTCGCCAGCTCCTCGACCACGTCGGCGGCGTGCTCGGGCAGCGCGTTCACCGCGGCGGGCTCGCCGCCGGGCACGCACGCGAGCAGCACGCCGTTCGTCTTCTCCACCGCGGGCGTCGTGAACTGGCCCAGGTGGTAGACCTTCGTCCGGTTCTTGCGGGCCGCCTTGCGCAGCCGCAGGAACACGATCGGCGACTCCTCCTCCGGCTCGAACGCGACCAGCAGCGCGGCCGGCGCGGACTCGATGCCCGCGTAGGTGACGCCGCCGTTGTCGGGGTTCGCACCGAGGACCGCGCCGGTCAGGAACTCCAGCTCCTCGGCGGAGTGGGCGCGGGCGCGGAAGTCGACGTCGTTGGTGCGCAACGCGATCCGGGCGAACTTCGAGTACGCGTAGGCGTCCTCGACGGTGAGGCGACCGCCGGCGAGCACGCCGACGCCCTTGCCGTCACGCGCCTTCGCCAGGCCCTCGGCGGCGTGCTGCAGCGCCTCGGTCCAGGACGACTCGCGCAGCTCGCCGCTGGCCTTGTCGCGCACCAGCGGGCGGCGGATCCGGTCACCGGCCGTCGCGTAGGTGAACGCGAAGCGGCCCTTGTCGCAGGTCCACTCCTCGTTGACCTCGGGCGCGTCGCCCGCCAGCCGGCGCTGCACCTTGCCGCGCCGCCAGTCGGTGCGCGTCGAGCAGCCCGACGAGCAGTGCTCGCACACACCGGGCGTGGACATCAGGTCGAACGGCCGGGCGCGGAACCGGTACGCGGCGCTGGTCAGGGCGCCGACCGGGCAGATCTGGATCGTGTTGCCGGAGAAGTAGCTCTGGAACGGCTTCTCCGCCGCGACACCGATCTGCTGCTGGGAGCCGCGCTCCAGCAGCTCGATGAACGGGTCGCCGGCGATCTGCGCGGAGAACCGCGTGCAGCGCTGGCACAGCACGCACCGCTCGCGGTCCAGCAGGACCTGCGTCGAGATCGGGATCGGCTTCGGGAACGTCCGCTTGTGCTCGTGGAAGCGCGAGTCCGAGCGGCCGTGCGCCAGCGCCTGGTTCTGCAACGGGCACTCGCCGCCCTTGTCGCAGATCGGGCAGTCCAGCGGGTGGTTGATGAGCAGCAGCTCCATCACGCCCTGCTGCGCCTTGTCCGCCACCGGCGAGGACAGCTGGGTCTTGACCACCATGCCGTCGGCGACCGTCATGGTGCAGGAGGCCTGCGGCTTCGGCATCGGCCGGCCGCCCATCTCCACCTCGACCAGGCACTGCCGGCAGGCGCCCGCGGGCTCCAGCAGCGGGTGGTCGCAGAAGCGCGGGATGACGGTGCCGAGCCGTTCCGCGGTGCGGATCAGCAGCTCGCCCTTGGGCGCGACGACCTCCACGCCGTCGATGACGAGCTTCACGTGGCCCTCCGGGACCACCAGCTCGGCTTTCTGTTCAGGGGCGATCGTCATGCGGTTGCTCCCGCCAGGACCTGCGAGTTCTGGTCGCACAGAGCCAGGAACTCGTGCTTGAAGTACTTGATGCCGCTGGTGATCGGGCTGACCGCGCCGTCGCCGAGCGCGCAGAACGAGCGGCCCAGGATGTTGTCGCAGACGTCCAGCAGCGTGTCGATGTCGCTGGCCGTGCCCTCGCCGCGCACCATCCGCTGGAGGATCTGCACGAGCCAGTAGGTGCCCTCGCGGCACGGCGTGCACTTGCCGCACGACTCGTGCTTGTAGAACTCGGTCCACTTCATGACCGCCCACGGCACCGACACCGTCTCGTTGAAGATCTGCAACGCGGTGGTGCCCAGCATCGAACCGGCCTCGGCCGCGCCCTCGAAGTCGAGCGGCACGTCCAGGTGCTCGGCGGTGAACAGCGGGGTGGACGAGCCGCCCGGCGTCCAGAACTTCAGCGGGATGCCGTCCTTCATGCCGCCCGCGAGGTCGAGCAGCTCGCGCAGCGTGACGCCCATCGGGGCCTCGTACTGGCCGGGGCGCTCCACGTGGCCGGACAGGGAGAAGATCTTCGGACCGGGCGACCGCTCGCGGCCCATGGTGCGGAACCAGTCCGCGCCGCCGTTGACGATGTAGGGCACGCTGGCGATCGTCTCGACGTTGTTCACCACGGTCGGCGAGGCGTACAGGCCGGCGGTCGCCGGGAACGGCGGCTTGAGCCGCGGCTGGCCGCGCTTGCCCTCCAGCGAGTCCAGCAGCGCCGTCTCCTCGCCGCAGATGTAGGCACCCGCGCCCGCGTGCACGACCACGTCGAGGTCGAAGCCCGAGCCGAGGATGTCCTTGCCCAGGTAGCCCGCCTCGTACGCCTCGCGCACGGCCGCGTGCAGCCGGCGGATCACGTGCAGCACCTCGCCGCGCACGTAGATCGCGGCGAAGTTCGCCCGGATCGCGTACGAGGTGATGATGATGCCCTCGATCAGCGAGTGCGGGTCCGCCATCATCAGCGGGATGTCCTTGCAGGTGCCCGGCTCGCCCTCGTCGGCGTTGATGACGAGGTAGTGCGGCTTGCCGTCGCCCTGCGGGATGAAGCCCCACTTCATGCCGGTGGGGAAGCCCGCGCCGCCACGACCGCGCAGCCCGGAGTCCTTGCACTGCTGGATCAGCTGGTCGGGGTGGGCCTTGAGCGCCTTGCGCAGCGCCGTGTACCCCTCCAACTGCTCGTAGGTCTTCAGCGTCCACGAGCGCGGCGACAGCCAGCGCTTCGTCAGGACGGGAGTCAGGTTGTCGACCACGTCAGCTCCCCTACCTACTTCTTCTCCGGCAGCGGCGGGAACTCCGCGTTGTCCGGCATGGCCGGCGCGGTCCAGCCGCGCTCCGCGGCGATCTTGGCCCCGCGCACCGTCTCCGGCGCGGCCGACGGGCCGTCCAGGTCCGCGTCACGACCCTCGAAGAACCCGGCCAGCTGCAACTCGGCCTGGCGGAAGTCGGTCAGCGGCGCGCCCCGCGTCGGGTGGGGCTTGTCCCCCGCCTGCAAGGACTTCACCAGCTCCAGCGCGCCGTCGGGCGTCTGGTTGTCGAAGTACTCGTAGTTGACCTGGAGCACCGGGCCGAGGTCGCAGGCCGCCAGGCACTCGGCGTGCTCCAGCGTGATCGAGCCCGGCGTGCCCGGCTCGCCCGCGGTCTCCTCGTGGCCGACGTTCAGGTGGTCCTTGAGCTTGGCGTAGATCGCGTCACCGCCGAGCGCGGCGCACAGCGTGTTCGTGCAGACGCTCACCAGGTGCTCGCCGCACGGGCGGCGCTTGTACATGGTGTAGAACGTCGCGACCGCGCTGACCTCGGCGTTGGTGAGGTCGAGCTGGTCGGCGCAGAACGCGATGCCTGCCTGGCTGACGTACCCCTCGACCGACTGCACCAGGTGCAGCATCGGCAGCAGCGCCGACCGCGGCTGCGGGTAGCGCGCGATGATCGCCCGCGCCTTGTCCACGATGGACTGGTCGAAGAGGTCGGTGGGTTCCTGCGTCTGCGTCATCGGTCACAACCACCCATCACCGGGTCGATAGAGGCCACCGAGGCGATGACGTCGGCGACCATGCCGCCCTCGCACATCGCGGGCATCGACTGGAGGTTCACGAAGCTGGGTTCGCGCACGTGCACGCGCATCGGCCGGGTGCCGCCGTCGGAGACCACGTGGTAGCCGAGCTCGCCGCGCGGCGACTCGATCGGCACGTACACCTGGCCCGCCGGCACCGCGAAGCCCTCGGTCACCAGCTTGAAGTGGTGGATCAAGGACTCCATGGACTGGCCCATGATCTTGCGGACGTGCTCGAGCGAGTTGCCCATGCCGTCCGCGCCGATGGTCAGCTGCGCGGGCCACGCGACCTTGGCGTCGGCCACCATGACCGGGCCGGGCGTCAGGTTGTCGACGGCCTGCCGGACGATCTTGAGCGACTGGTGGATCTCCTCCAGCCGCAGCAGGTAGCGGGCGTAGGAGTCGGCGGCGTTGGACGTGGGCACGTCGAACTCGTAGTTCTCGTAACCGCTGTAGGGCTCGACCTTGCGCAGGTCCCACGGCAGGCCCGCGGAACGCAGGATCGGGCCGGTGATGCCCAGCGCGAGGCACGCGTCCACGGGCAGGTAGCCGACGCCCGCGAGGCGGTTGCGCCAGATCGGCTGGCCCGACAGCAGCTTGTCGTAGTCCGGCAGCCGGGAGTCCATCACCTTGATGAAGTCCTTGATCTTCTGCTCGGCGCCGTCCGGCAGGTCCTGCGCCAGGCCGCCGGGCCGGATGAACGCGTGGTTCATCCGCAGACCCGTGAGGAACTCCAGCAGGTGCAGGACCTCTTCGCGCTCGCGGAAGCCCGCGGTCATGCCGGTCAGCGCGCCGAGCTCCATGCCGCCGGTGGCCAGCGCCACCAGGTGCGAGCTGATCCGGTTGAGCTCCATGAGCAGCACGCGGATCGTCTGCGCCCGCTGCGGCACGGTGATGCCGAGCAGCTTCTCGACCGACATGCAGTACGCGGCCTCGTTGTGCAGCGGGGCCAGGTAGTCCATGCGCGTCACGAACGTGACGCCCTGGGTCCAGTTGCGGTACTCGACGTTCTTCTCGATGCCGGTGTGCAGGTAGCCGATGACGCTGCGGGCCTGGGTGACGGTCTCGCCCTCCAGCTCCAGCACCAGGCGCAGCACGCCGTGCGTGGAGGGGTGCTGCGGGCCCAGGTTCATGACGATGCGCTCGTCACCCGCGGCCTCGGCCAGCACCTCGTCCCAGTCGCCGCCGGTCACCGTGTAGACGGTGCCCTCGGTCGTCTGGCGCGAGCCCGCGTAGGCGTCGGTGTCCGGCGTGGTCCGGCCGGCGTCGGGTGCTTCGCTGTCACGGCCGGTGGCACTGGTGTCCGTGCCGGTCGTCACGTCGGAAAGTCGCTCGGTCATGAGTAGGACCGCCTCTGGTCTGGCGGGGGGATCTCCGCGCCCTTGTACTCCACCGGGATGCCGCCGAGCGGGTAGTCCTTGCGCTGCGGGTGGCCGTCCCAGTCGTCCGGCATGAGGATCCGGGTCAGCCCCGGGTGGCCGTCGTAGACGATGCCGAACATGTCCCAGGCCTCGCGCTCCTGCCAGTCCGCGGTCGGGTAGACCGAGACCACGCTGGGGATGCGCGCGTCGTCCACGTCGACCGCGACCTCCAGCCGGATGCGCCGGCGGTAGGTCATCGACGTCAGGTGGTAGACGGAGTGCAGCCGCTGCGGCGCGTCGACGCCGTAGTCCACACCGGACACCGAGCTGCACAGCTCGAACCGCAGCGCCGGGTCGTCGCGCAGGATGCGCGCCACGTCGACGAGGTTCTCGCGGCGCAGGAAGAAGGTGATCTCGCCGCGGTCGACGGTGATCTGCTGGACCGTGTCGGCGGGCAGGCCCTTCTCCCGGATCGCGGCCAGCAGCTCGTCGGCGACCTCGTCGAACCAGCCGCCGTAGGGCCGCTCGGACGGCGCGGCGACGTGGGCGGGCAGCCGCAGGCCGCCGAAGCCGGAGGTGTCGCCGGTGCCGGAGATGCCGAACATGCCCTGGCGCGCCTTGCCCGCGACCATGCCGCCGCGCGCGAGGTGCTCCTCGTGCTCGGCCTCGTTCATGCTCGCGGAGCTGAGCGCCTCGGGGTTGCGGTCGGCCTGCGGGGTGTCCGCACCGGGGGCCTTGTCGACCTCTTTGCCCTGCTCAGCGCCGGTTCCGTCGGGGCTGCTGTCGTTTGCCATGCCGCTCACTTCTTCGCAAAGCGCTCGGAGGACGGGATCATGGCCGTCTGGTGGCCGGACTCGGCCAGCAGCGCGGCGCGGTTCGCCCCGAGCGGTTCGTCCATGATCTTCGCGTGGATCTTGAGGATCGCGTCGATCAGCATCTCCGGCCGCGGCGGGCAGCCGGGCAGGTACATGTCGACCGGCACGACGTGGTCCACGCCCTGCACGACCGCGTAGTTGTTGAACATGCCGCCGCTGGAGGCGCACACGCCCATGGCGAGCACCCAGCGCGGCTCCGGCATCTGGTCGTAGATCTGCCGCAGCACCGGCGCCATCTTGTTGGTCACCCGGCCCGCGACGATCATCAGGTCGGCCTGGCGCGGCGAGGCGCGGAAGACCTCCATGCCGAACCGGGCGAGGTCGTAGCGCGGACCGCCGGTCGTCATCATCTCGATCGCGCAGCACGCCAGGCCGAAGGTGGCGGGCCACAGCGAGGACTTGCGGGTCCAGTTGACCAGCTTCTCCACGCTGGCGAGCAGGATGCCGTTCGGGAGCTTCTCTTCGAGACCCACTGGTTCCCCCTCAGTTCCAGTCGAGGCCGCCGCGACGCCACACGTAGGCGTACGCGAAGCCGACCGTCGCGACGAACAGGGCGATCTCCACCAGGCCGAACAGGCCGAGCCGGTCCGCGGAGACCGCGAAGGGGTAGAGGAACACCATTTCGATGTCGAACAGGATGAACAGCATCGCCGTGAGGTAGTAGGCGACCGGCATGCGGCCACCGCCCACCACGGGTTGCGGCGACGGCTCGATGCCGCACTCGTAGGCGTCGAGCTTCGCGCGGTTGTAGCGGCGGGGACCGATGTACGGCGCGGCCGTCACCGAGAACAGCGCGAAGGCCCCGGCGAGGACGAACATCAATACGAGGGGGAGGTAAGGGTCCAGCACTCTCCGTCGTCCTTTCCTCGCGTCGCGGTGGTGGTGCACCGCCGACCGTTGCGCACCCTAAAGGGTGTTCTTGCGGCCTCCGGAGGTTAGGCGTGCCTAACAATCCGCAGGTCGCTTGTGAAACACTTCACAAGGCATCTCAGCCGGTTGTGAACTGATTCACAAGACCTGAGGGTCAGTGTAGAACGTCACACAGAGGCGTGACGGGCACCCCCGTCATAGGCCCTGACCTGCACTTTCACGGTGCAGATCAACAGTTGGACGACCCGTCCGTGAACGGGAGCACACCGAAAACGAAACAGCGCCGACTCTCAAGTCGGCGCTGCGTCGGTGAGCGGAGGCCCGTTAGGCCGTTGGGGCGAGTTTCGTGGCGGCGGTGATGATGCGGTCGAACGAGTCGCCGTCCTTGGGGTCGTAAAGGCCCGCGAGCAGCTTCAGGACCAGCTTCATCAGGGTCTTGCGCGGCAGCCCGTACTTGGTGGCGGTGCGCATGACCGTGGGGTTCCCGATGAGCTTGCTGAAGACGTTGCCGAGCCGGTAGTAGCTGCCCAGGGCCTGTTCGATGCGCACCGGGTAGCCGTGCAGCGCGCGTTCGCGGCTCGCGCCCTGGCGGGCCAGGGCCTGCACCACGGTCTCGGCCGCGATCCTGGCCGACTCCATCGCGTAGCCGATGCCCTCGCCGTTGAACGGGTTGACCATGCCGCCGGCGTCGCCGACGAGCAGCAGGCCGTCGCGGTAGTGGGGCTTGCGGTTCAGGCCCATCGGCAGGGCCGCGCCGCCGATCTTGCCGGTGGCGTTCTCCTCGCGGAAACCCCACTCCTCGGGGGTGCCGTCGAGCCAGCTCTTGAGCAGCGCGCGGTAGTCCGTGGTGCCGTAGGCCTTGGAGGTGCTGAGGATGCCGAGGCCGACGTTCACGGTGCCGTCGCCCATGCCGAAGATCCAGCCGTAGCCCGGCAGGAGGACGTCGTTGGCGCGGTCCCACAGCTCCAGGTGCGACTCCAGGTAGTCGTCCTTCGTGCGGGGGCTGGCGTAGTAGCGGCGGACCGCGACGCCCATCGGCTTGGCGTCGTCCTTCTGGATGCCGACGCTGAGGGCGAGGCGGGCGCTGACGCCGTCGCAGGCCAGGACGAGGGGTGCCCGGTAGGTGACCGGGGTCTTGTCCGGGCCCTGCTTGGCCTCGACGCCGACGACCCGGCCGTTCTCCACCAGCGCGCCGGTGACGGTGGTCTGCTGGTGCATCCGGGCGCCCGCGGCGACGGCCGTCTGCGCCAGCATCTCGTCGAAGTCCTGCCTGGGCCGGACCAGGCCGTAGGGCGGGAACGTGGCCAGCTCGGGCCAGTCGAGCTCCAGCGTGACGCCGCCCCCGACCACGCGCAGGCCGCGGTTGTGCAGCCAGCCAGCTTCCTCGCGGGTGTCGATGCCCAGGTCGATCAGCTGCTTGACCCCGCGCGGGGTCAGGCCGTCACCGCACACCTTCTCGCGGGGGAAGGTGCTCTTCTCCAGCAGCACCACGTCCAGGCCCGCGCGTGCCAGGTAGGTGGCCGCGGTGGAGCCCGCGGGCCCCGCCCCGACCACGATCACCTCGGCGTCCTCGCCTGCCTTGCGGCGGCTGGGAGTCGTCATCCCCGCTCCTTGTGCCCGTGTTCACAAAGTCCAGGGCGAGTCTACTTGCGCGTTGCTGAGGCTTTGCGCGCTCGAGGGCTACGCGGCCGGGAGCGGTGCGGGCTTGGTGCCGCGGTGCAGCGCGACCATGCCGCCGGTGAGGTTCATCCAGGCGATGTCCTCCCAGCCGGCGCGGGCCACGATCTCGCCGAGCGCGCGCTGGTCGGGCCACGTGCGCATGGATTCGGCGAGGTAGGAGTAGGCCTCCGGGTTGGAGGAGACGAACCGGGCGATGAACGGCAGGATCCGCAGCAGGTGGCGCATGTAGACGAAGCGGAACGGGCGGAACGTCGGCGTGGAGACCTCGCACACCACGAGCCGTCCGCCGGGCTTGACCACGCGGGCCATCTCGCGCAGCGCGGCCTCGGTGTCGTTGAAGTTGCGCAGGCCGAAGGACACCGTGACCGCGTCGAAGGAGTTGTCCGCGAACGGCAGGCGCAGGGCGTCGGCGGCCACCTTCGGCACCGGCCGGTGCGCGCCGCCCTGGAGCATCCCGAGCGAGAAGTCGGCCGCCACGCACCACGCGCCCGAGGCCGCGTACTCCACCGTCGAGACCGCCGTGCCCGCCGCCAGGTCCAGCACCTTCTCGCCGGGCTTGGCGTCCAGGACCCGCCTGCTCCACTCCCGCCAGCGCCGGTCGAACCCCAGGGTCATGACCGAGTTCGTCCGGTCGTAGCCCTTGGCCACGCCGTCGAACATCTCGGCGACCTCGCGGGGGTTCTTGTCCAGACCTGCACGCGCCATGCCGGAAGCCTAAGTGACGCCCCCGACCACCGACATCCCGTCCCACCCGCGCGCGAGTCGAACCCCCAGGTCCCGCGTGTCGAACACTCAGGTCCCGCGTGTCCCACGTCCAAGTCCCGCGAGTCGAACGCTCAGGACCCCCGAGTTCACCACTCAGCCGGATGCCGGCGCGCGAATGTAGAACTCACGGGACCTGACGGTTCGACACGCGGGACCTGACGGTTCGACACGCGCGCGGGGTCAGGTGGCGCGGAGGGCGGTCAGCATTCCGGTGACGGCGGCTTGCCAGGGGTACTCCTCGGCGCGGGCACGGGCGGCGGAGCGGCGGGTCGGTTCGGGGTGGTCCAGCAGGGTGGTCACGGCGCCGGCGAACGCCGGGGCGTGGTCCGGCACGGCGGCCCCGCAGGACGGGCGGACGATCTCGCGCAGGGCCGAGGACGCCGAGACGACCACGGGGGTGCCGGAGGCCAGGGCTTCCAGGGCGGCCAGGCCGAACGTCTCGTGCGGGCCCGGTGCCAGGGAGACGTCGGCGGTGGCGAGGAGGTCGGCGACGTCGGTGCGCCGGCCGACGAACCCCAGGAACGTGACCGGCAGACCGGCCGCACGGCGTTCCAACGCCTCGCGGCACGGACCGTCGCCGGCGATGACCAGCCGCACGTCGTGCCCGGCCGCGTGCAGCTCCGCCGCCGTGTCGACGCTGCGCTCGACGTGCTTCTCCGCCGACAACCGCCCGCAGTGCACGAGCAGCGCGTCGGCGCCCCGCGCCAGGTCCGCCCGCAACGACCGGTCGTGCCGGGTCGGCGTGAACGTGCGCAGGTCGACGCCGAGCGGCACGCGGGCCACGTTGCGCGCGCCGATCCGGTCGAACTCCTCCCGCGCGAACTCCGTCGTGCACACCACCGTGTCGTAGGACGCGGCCATCCGCGCGTTCGCCCAGTCCGCACCCCGCCGCGCCGACGGCGTGGGCAGCAGGAACTGCTCCAGCAGCCGGTCCAGCCGCTCGTGCGAGATCACCACGCTCGGCACGCCGCGCGCCGCCGCCCACCGGCCCATGCCGCGCAGCGTGAGCCGGTCCGACACCTCCAGCCGGTCGGGCGCCAGGTGGTCGAGCAGCGCCCGCACGCGCCACGGGTCCACCGCCCGGTACCCACCGGTGCCCGGGATGCGCGGCGCGGGCAGCGTCACCCGCCGAACGCCCGGCGACAGCTCCTCGTCGGCGTGCGCGGCGCCCGGGACGACCAACGTGACCTGGTGCCCGTTCGCCGCGTAACCGTCGCCGAGGTGGTGCAGCGCCGTGCGCAGGCCGCCGGAACGGGGACCGTAGAAGTTGGCCAGCTGAACGATCTTCATGCGTGCCCGGTCCTCATGCCGCCCGACGCTCCGGCAGGTCCAGCACGGCCGCGTAGTGGCCCAGCAGCTCGTCGCACACGGCCGACCACGTGCGCCCGCGCACCCAGCGCCGGGCCGCCTGACCGAACCGTCGCCGGCGCAGCGGGTCGCCCAGCTCCACCACCGCCTGCCTGAGCTGCGCGTCGTCGGCGAACAGGTAGCCGGTGCCGGGTCGCACCAGGTCACGCGGCCCGCCCGCGTCCGGCGCGACCACCGGCACACCGCTGGCCAACGCCTCCTGCACGGCCTGGCAGAACGTCTCGTGCGGGCCCGTGTGCACGAACACGTCCAAGCTCGCGTACGCCGTGGCCAGGTCCGTGCCGCTCTTGAACCCCAGGAACGCCGCACGGGGCAGGTCGTGCCGCAACTGCGCCTCCTCCGGCCCCTCCCCGACCACCACCAGCCGCACGCCGGGCAGGTCGGCGAGCGCCGCGAGCCGGTCCACCCGCTTCTCCGGCGACAGCCTGCCGACGTACCCGACGAGCAGCTCACCGCTCGGCGCCAGCGAAGCCCGCAACGCGTCGTCCCGCCGGGACGGGTGGAACAGCTCGACGTCCACGCCACGTCCCCACCTGTGCACGCGCGGCACGCCGTGCTCCTGGAGCGCCTCGACGGCCCACGTCGACGGCGCGAGCGTGCGGTCGGCCTGCGCGTGCAGCCGACGCGTCCACCGCCAAGCGGCGCGGGCCGTCAAGCCGAGGCCGTAGTGGCCGGCGAACCCGGCGATGTCGGTCTGGTAGACCGCGACGGTCGGGATGCCGAGCCTGCGTGCGGCGGACAGGCCGCGCGCGCCCATCACGAACGGGCTCGCCAGGTGCACGACGTCCGGCCGGAAGTCGGCCAAGGCGGTCAGCACCTTGCGCGTCGGCACCCCGACGGGCAGCGAGCTGAACCTCGGCAGGTCCACCGCGGGCACGCGCACGACCGGTGTGCCGAGGTGGTGGTCCGCACCGGCGCCGGGGGCCACCACCAACGCCTGGTGGCCGTGCGCTCGGAGGTGTTCCAGGACCCGCAGTACCGAGTTGGTGACCCCGTTGACCTGGGGCAGGAAGCTCTCGGTGACGATCGCTACGCGCACGCCGATCACCATGCGGTGCGAAGGACACGGCGGCGTGACACCTCTGCGAACGCGCGCCGAACACCTCGCGTCGCGGTCGACGTTGGCCGCGGGTTCACCTGGAGTACGTGGCGCGGTCACTCTGTGCGGTGACACTAGGTCGGCATGACCGTCTTGTCGTCCCGACCCGCGCAGCCCGTCGATCCCGGCCTGGTGTCGATCGCGCTGGAGATAGCGGGTCGCCTCGCCAACGACGCGTCCGACGTGATCATGGCGACCGCGGGGCGCGGCGCGCGGCCCGACGACGAGACGTCGCCGTTCGACTGGGTGACCGACACCGACCGGACGTTGGAGCGGCACACGCGGCGGGTGCTGACGGCCGAGTTCCCGGACATCCCGGTGTTCTGCGAGGACACCGACAGCGACGTGGTGAGCGACGCGGAGTTCCGCTGGGTGGTCGACCCGGTCGACGGGACCGCGAACTACGTCGCCGGCGTGCCTTGGTGCGCGTACAGCCTGGCGCTGATCGACCGGTGGGGGCCGGTCGTCGGTGTGGTCGCGGACCCGTACCGGGCGCAGATCTACGCCGCCGCACGGGGACGCGGCATGCGGGCGAACGGCACGCCGGTGCGGCTCGGCGACCAGGCGGTCAGTTCCATCGTGTGCACGGAGATGACGCGGACGGGCCCGTGGCCGGGGATGGGTGAGTTCATCTCCCGGGCCGCCGTGGCGGGCACGGGCGTGCGGGTGCTGGGCTCGAAGGCCCTGGCCGTCGCCCAAGTGGCCCTGGGCCACGCCGCCGCCGCCGTCCTGGACAGCTACCACGAGTGGGACGTGGCCGGCGCGGTCGCCCTGGCCGTCGAGTCGGGCGCCGCCGTGCTGGACAGGAGGGGCGAGGACGCCCCGCTGCCGGTGGACGGCCTGCTCGTGGCCATGCCGGAGGTGGCTGAGGAAGTCCTGGCCTGGTGGCAGGCGGCGTCCACGTCCCGTTAGGCGACCCGCTTCAGCTGTTGCCCAGGTGCGGCAGTTGTTGTTCCAGGATCTCCAGGTCGGTGCGGACGGCATCCAGGGACGACTGGTTCAGCAGGCGGAGGGCGGCTCGGCCCACCTCGTCCTCGAACGACGTGAAGTCGCGGACGGCGGCGTTCAGGCGTTCGGTCACCGGGTGGTGCTGGTCGGCGTCCAGGGCGCGGCCCAGGTCGGCGATCCGGCGGACGTCCGGCAGTTCGGCGGCGAACTGGCCGGCGATGCGCTCCAGCCACTCCCGCGCCGGTGAGGCGGGCACGGTGGCCACGGCGGCGTGCACCCGGCGCGCGGCCAGCTCGCAGCGGCCCACCATCGCCGACCAGCGGTCGTTCGCCGGGGGCGGGACGGGGAGCGGGCGTGGCGGCGGGGGTGGCGGTAGCAGGTGGACAGGGGGTCGGGAGCGGTGGCGGATGGCTCCGACCACCAAGCCGACCACGGATCCCGGCACACCTCCCAGGATCCCCGACGCGATCAGCGACGCCAGGACCGGCACGGACTCGCCGTCGGGGGACGACGGCGCGGCCAAGGTGAACATCAACAACATCGTCATCAGCGCCGTGCCGATGAGCAGTCCCCAGAGCGCCGACCGTGCCATGCGCCCAATGTGCCAGATCAGGCGTCGTAATCCACGGTAACCGCCGAGGTCACGGCGATCGACTGGCACGTCAGGACGAAACCGGCCTCGACCTCGCGCGGCTCCAGCGCGTAGTTCCGCCGCATCTCCACCTCACCGGAGGTGACCAGCGCACGGCACGTCCCGCACACGCCGCCCTTGCACGCGAACGGCAGGTCCGCGCGCACCCGCTGGGCCGCGTCGAGGATCGGCACGTCCGCCGGCAGCGGCACTTCGGTGGTCCGCCCGTCCAGGATCACGGTCGCCGTGGCGGCGGCAGCCGAGGAGGTCTCCGCGCGGCGCGGCGGAGGCGGCGGCTCGTCCACGTAGAACAGCTCGTGGTGCACGGACGACGCGGGCACGCCGAGGGAGCCCAGCACGTCCTCCGCGTCCCGCACCATCCCGTACGGCCCGCACAGCCACCACGCGTCGACGTCCGCCCACGGCACCACCGTCGAGAACAACGCCCGCAGCTTCGCCGCGTCCAGCCGCCCGGTGAACAGCTCGACGTCCCGCGGCTCCCGCGACAGCACGTGCACCAGCTGGAACCGCGCCGGGTAGCGGTCCTTCAGGTCCGCCAGCTCCTCGGCGAACATCACCGTGTCCGCACGCCGGTTCCCGTACACCATCGTCACCCGCGCCCCACCGGCCAGCACCGACGCCGCGATCGACAACGCGGGCGTGATGCCGGACCCGGCCACCAGCAGGCCGTGGTGCGACCCGCCGGACGGCGTGAAGCCGCCCTGCGGCGGCAGCACCTCCAGCACGTCGCCGCGCTGCAACCGGTCCACCAGCAGCGTGGAG
The DNA here is from genome assembly GCF_040639675.1 of Actinosynnema sp. NPDC023794. Classification (NCBI taxonomy): domain Bacteria; kingdom Bacillati; phylum Actinomycetota; class Actinomycetes; order Pseudonocardiales; family Pseudonocardiaceae; genus Actinosynnema; species Actinosynnema sp. NPDC023794. The sequence goes on from NZ_JBFAFR010000006.1 coordinate 303,658, forward strand.
AACAGCCCGCCGTCCACCCGCCGCACCCCGATCCGCAGCGGACCGCCGGCGGGCGCGCAGATCGAGTACGACCGCCGCTCGTCGCCGTTGCGCAGGGTCAGGTACTGCCCCGGCGCGAACCCGAAGTCCGCGGCCAGCGACGGTGGCACCTCGAACGTCACCGCGACGGCGTCCGAGCACAGCTGCTCGACCGACGCGACGGTCAGCTTGTGGAACACCGGCCGAGCCATCAGATCTCCTTCACGTGCTCGAACGGCTCGGCGCAGTCCGCGCACCGGCGCAGCGCCTTGCACGCCGTCGACCCGAACCGCGACACCTCCGCCGTCCGCGACGACCCGCAGCGCGGGCACGCCACCCGCCGCGACGGCGGCGTCAGGTTCAACGGCACCGGACCGACCGCGCGCGGCCCCAGCCGGGACGGCGGCGCGATGCCGGCCTCCCGCAGCTTGCGCAACCCGGCCTCGCTGATCCAGTCCGTGGTCCACGCGGGCGACAGCGACAGCCGCACGTCCACCGCCGCGTACCCCGCCGCCAGCAACGACCGCCGCAGGTCGGTGGCCATCTCGTCGATCGCCGGGCACCCCGAGTAGGTGGGCGTGATCGTGACCGAGACCCGACCGTCCTCCTCCTCGGTCACGTCGCGCAGCACGCCGAGGTCGGCCAGCGTCAGCACCGGCAGCTCCGGGTCGCGGACGCGCGCGGCGACGTCGAGGGCGCTCACCAGACCGCCCCCGGCAACGACCGGTGCAGGTGCTGCATCTCGGCCAGCAGGTAGCCGAACGCCTCGGTGTGCACGCCGTCGCGCCCCGCCAGCCCGTTGACGCGCGCCGCGGGCACGTCGGCGGGCCGCGCCAGCCCCGACGCCGCCAGCACCGCGTCCAGCACACCGTCCACTTCGGACCGCAGCTCGGCCGGGTCGACCGCGACACCGGCCAACCGCAGCTCGACCGCGTGCGCGGTGAACAGCTCGTCCAGGAACGGCCACACCCGCGCCAACCCGGCCCGCATCCGCCGGTGCGACTCCTCGGTGCCGTCGCCGAGCCGCACGACCCACTGGGCGGCGTGGTCGCGGTGGTAGGCCAGCTCCTTCACGCCCTTCTCCGCCACGGCCGCCAACACCGGATCGGCGCTCGCGCGCAGCCGCGAGAACTGCGCGAGCTTCCACGACGAGAACACCAGCAGCCGCGCCGTGGTCGTGGCGAAGTCGCCGCCCGCGAACGGCCCGCACTCGATCTCCGCCAGGTGCACGTTGCGGAAGTCGCGCTCGTCGCGCAGGTACGCCAGCGCGTCCTCGTCCCGGCCCGCGCCCTCGACCTCGCCCGCCCTGGTCAGCAGCATCCGGGACTGGCCGAGCAGGTCGAGCGCGATGTTGGCCAGCGCGACGTCCTCCTCCAGCTCCGGCGCGCGGGAGCACCACTCGGCCAGCCGCTGGGACATGATCAGCGCGTCGTCGCCGAGCATCAGGCAGTACGCGGCCAGGTCGGCGCGGTCGACGTCGGGCACCTCGCGGTCCACCCCGGCCAGCGCCTCGGAGAACCCGGTGCCGAACGCCCAGTGCGCGTCCTCGTGGTCGATCAGCGATTCGTACGCGTTGTCGAAGCTCATAGGTGCGGCACGTCCTCGGGGATCTCGTAGAACGTCGGGTGCCGGTAGACCTTGTCCCCGCTCGGCTCGAAGAACGGGTCCTTCTCGTCCGGCGACGACGCGGTGATCGCCGTCGCGGGCACCACCCAGATCGACACGCCCTCGTTGCGCCGGGTGTAGACGTCACGCGCGTTGCGGAGCGCCATCTCGGCGTCCGGCGCGTGCAGCGACCCGACGTGCACGTGGTTCAACCCGCGCTTGCCGCGCACGAACACTTCCCACAGCGGCCACGACGAACTCATGCCACACCCTCCCGAGCCGCGTGCTTCGCAGCGTGCGCCGCAGCCGCCGCACGTACCCACTCGCCGTCCTCGTGCGCCTTGCGCCGGTGCTCGACGCGCTGCGCGTTCGTCGGCCCGTTGCCGCCGACGACCTGCCAGAACTCGTCCCAGTCCGGTTGGCCGAAGTCGTGGTGCCCGCGCTCGGCGTTCCACCTCAGCTCCGGGTCGGGCAGCGTCACGCCCAGCTTCTCCGCCTGCGGCACGGTCATGTCGACGAACTTCTGCCGCAGCTCGTCGTTGGTGTTGCGCTTGATCCGCCACTTCATGGACTGCTCGGTGTTGGAGGACTCGGCGTCCGGCGGGCCGAACATCATCAGCGACGGCCACCACCAGCGGTCGACCGACTCCTGCACCATCGCGCGCTGGGCGTCGGTGCCGGACATCATCGTCATCAGCAGCTCGTAGCCCTGCCGCTGGTGGAAGGACTCCTCCTTGCAGATGCGGATCATCGCCCGCGCGTACGGCCCGTAGGACGTGCGGCACAGCGGCACCTGGTTGCAGATCGCGGCCCCGTCGACGAGCCAGCCGATCACGCCGACGTCGGCGTAGGACAGCGTCGGGTAGTTGAAGATCGAGGAGTACTTCTGCCGACCGGAGATCAGCTTCTCGGTCAGCTCGCCGCGGTCCGCGCCGAGCGTCTCGGTCGCCGCGTACAGGTACAGCCCGTGCCCCGCCTCGTCCTGGACCTTGGCCAGCAGGATCGCCTTGCGGCGCAGCGACGGCGCGCGGCTGATCCAGTTGCCCTCGGGCTGCATGCCGATGATCTCGGAGTGCGCGTGCTGCGCGATCTGCCGGATCAGCGTCTTCCGGTAGCCGTCGGGCATCCAGTCGCGCGGCTCCACGCGCTGCTCGGCCGCGACGGTGCGCTCGAACCGATCCTCCAGGTCCATGCCACCGATGTTACACCTGGAGGCGGATTTACGGCAGAACTGTCACAACCTGCTGGACCTGCCCTTTCTGGGCAACCACCACAGCAGCGGCAACAGCACCGCCCACACGGCCAGCAGGAAGGTGCCGATCGGCAGCAGCGCGAGCACGGCCGTGCGCCCGGCGACCCGCGCCACCTCGGGGTCGGCCGTGTCGTACTCGATGCGCACCAGCTGGCCCGGCTCCAACCCCTCCGGGTACAGCAGGCCCTGTGACGGGCTGTGCACGGCGCCGTCCGGCGTGGCGAAGCGCACCACGGTCCGCTGGAACGAGACGGACACCACCTCGGCGGTCGCCTTGCCCAGCCGCTTCTCGATCATCAGGTCGTCGCGCCAGCACGCCGCGAGCAGGATCACCCCGATCAGCGTCACCACCGCGCCCAGCAGCACCAACGCCCGGCTGACCAGGAGCCGAGCCTTGGGGCGGGCACCTGTCCGCACTGCGTCGTCCACCACAACTGAGGAGTCTAGGGCGGCCTCCGCGCCGGATCTCAGCGACGAGTCCATACCCTCGACGCCGTGACCTCAGCTCCCGCCTCGCGGACCCGACAACGGCTGCGCGTGCACACCAGGCGCGTCGCGAGCGACGACCTGCTGGGCGGGCTACCCGCGCCGACCGGTGCGCTGAGTTGGGTGCGGGACGGAACGGGCCTGGTCGGATGGGGTGAGGCGGCCCGGTTCGAGGTGTCGGGACCGGATCGGTTCGCCGTCGCCGACCGCTGGTGGCGCGAGTTCACCGACGACCTCGTGGTGGACGACGAGCTGGGCGTGCCCGGCGCCGGGCCGGTGGCGTTCGTCAGCATGGCGTTCTCCGACCGCCCCGGCCGCTCGGTGCTCGTGGTGCCCGAGGTCGTGCTCGGCCGCCGCAACGGGCACAGCTGGCTGACCACGATCGGCGACGGCGGCAAGCGACGGGTCGAGCCGGTGCGCAAGCCGTCGGAGGTGCGCTACAGCGACGGGCAGGTGTCCGTCACCGGGTACCGCGAGGCCGTGCGCGCGGCGGTCGAGCGGATGCGCGCGGGCGAGCTGGAGAAGGTCGTGCTGGCACACGACCTGCTCGCGGTCGCGGACGTCGACATCGACCACCGGTTCGTGCTCGAAGGCCTGGCCCGCCGGTACCCCGAGTGCTGGGTGTACGCCGTGGACGGCCTGATCGGCGCCACGCCCGAGCTGCTGCTGCGGCGCAGCGGGTCCGTGGTCGACTCACGCGTGCTCGCGGGCACGACGTGGCCGCACGACGGCATGTCGGACGACGAGCTGGCCGCCGCGCTGCTGTCGTCGGGCAAGAACCGCGACGAGCACGAGTACGCGGTGGCGTCGCTGGTGCAGACGCTGCAGCCGTTCTGCGACACCATGTCGGTCGAAGGGCCCTCGGTGCTGCGGCTGCCGAACGTGTCGCACCTGTCCAGCGACGTCATCGGCACGCTCAGCGGCACGCCGTCGCTGCTCGCGCTGGGCGAGGCGCTGCACCCCACGGCGGCCGTCGGCGGCACGCCGCGCGCGGAGGCCATCGCGATGATCGAGGAGCTGGAGGGCATGGACCGCGGTCGCTACGCGGGCCCCGTCGGCTGGATCGACGGCAACGGCGACGGCGAGCTCGGCGTCGCGCTGCGCTGCGCGCAGGTGGACGGCCGCACGGCCCGCCTGTTCGCCGGCTGCGGCCTGGTCGCCGAGTCGGACCCGGACTCCGAGGTCCACGAGGCGCACGCCAAGATGCTGCCCTTTCGGGAAGCCCTCGAAGGCATGTGACACACGTCATCGGGGCACCCGAGGGCACTCCGGCCGGCCGCGTCGGTGACGCGGTGGCCGACGACCTGGTCGCCGAGACGTTCCTGGTGGCGTTGAAGCGGCGGCACAACTACGACCGACGCGCGAAGGGGCCGTCCTCACCCGAGGACGGCCCCTTCACCGTGCGATCAGTGCTGGTGACCCGCGAGCAGCTCGCGCGTCTCCTGGATCTTCTTGAACGACTTCGGCTCGGTCACGGTCGCGGCACGCGCCGCGAAACCGGCCGCGCCCGGCGCGACCGCCGGCTTGCCCGGCGTGAACAGCCAGGTCTGGAACAGCTCGTCGAGCTGCTTGCCGGACAGGTTCTCGGCGAACGCGATGAACTCGTCCGTCGTCGCGTTGCCGTTGCGCTTCGCCGCCGGCCACTCCCGCAGCAGCTCGAAGAACGCCTCGTCGCCGATCTCGCCGCGCAGCGCGTGCACGGTGAGCGCGCCGCGGTCGTACACGGCGCCGTGGAACTGGTTCGACGCGCCCGGGTCACCGGGCAGGACCTGCCAGAACGGGCTGTCGGCCGGGTAGGAGGCGTAGACGAAGTCCGAGTTCTCCTGGACCGTGCCCTCGCCGACGTGCTCGGACCACAGCCACTCCGCGTAGCTGGCGAAGCCCTCGTTCAGCCAGATGTCCTTCCAGCCCTGCACGGACACCGAGTCGCCGAACCACTGGTGCCCGACCTCGTGCGCCACGACGTAGGTGTTCGCGCCGCGGCGGAAGAACGCGGTGTCGTAGGTCGAGCGGGTCTGGTTCTCCAGCGCGAAGCCGATGCCCGGCGTCGCCACGCCGCCCTGCGCCTCGAACGGGTACGGCCCGAACTGCGTCTCCAGGAACTCCGTCACCTCGGGCGTGCGCTCGATGCTGGCCACGGCCGCGCCGTAGTCCGCGCCGAGCCGCTCCGAGTAGGCGTTGAGCACCGGCTGGCCGTTCGGCGCGGTCGACTGGCGGATCTCGAACTGGCCGATCGCGATGAACGCCAGGTAGGTGGCCATCGGCTGCAGGCTGCGGTAGCGCCAGCGGGTCCAGCCGTTGATCTGCTGGGCGGTGCCGCCGAACGTGCCGTTGGAGATCACCTCGACGCCGGTGGGCACGGCCACCGAGATGTCGAACCTGGCCTTGTCGGTCGGGTGGTTGTTGCTCGGGAACCACCACGGCGCGATGTCGGGCTGGTCGATCGCCAGCGCGCCGTCCGGCGTCCGCTTCCACGACGTGTAGCCGTCCACGGCGTGCGTGGACGGCACGTCGGAGTACGTGACGACGACCGTCACGTTCGAGCCCTCGCGCAGCGTGCCGCGCGGGTCGACCACGAGCTCGCCGCCGGACTGCGAGAACGCGGCGACCTTGTTGTTCACCCGGACCGAACTGACCTTCAACAGGAAGTCGAGGTTGAACCGGCTCAAGTCCTGAGTGGTCTTGGCCAGGATCGTCGTGGTGCCGGAAAGCGTGTCGTTCGCCGGCTGGTAGTTGAGCCTGATGTCGTAATGGGAGACGTCGTACCCGCCGTTGCCCGCATTCGGGTAGTACGGGTCGCCGATGCCGGGTGCGCCCGGTTCGGCCGCCGTCGCCGTGCCGGCCAGCAGGAGCAGGGACGCCGCGGCGGCGGTACCGAGGGTCAGCTTCGCTCTCAGGGACATGCGGCGAAGCTAGTCGCGGCCACCGGCGGGCTGTACCCCCGTCGGTAGGATTCCCACTATTGGAATGCGGTTGACACGGCGGCCTTCAACCGTCGGTGCAGATCGCGCAATTCGTGGCGGTCCGCCCGGATTTCCACCACCCGGATTCCGCTCGGCCGGTCGAGCGCCCTTCTCAGCTGGTCCGGCGTCGAGGCTTCGGTGTGGGGCACGTGGTGCGCCGCGCACAACGACTTGAGGTCGACGCCGTGCGGCGTGCCGAAAACGCGCTCGAAGGTCCGCTCGTGCTCTTTCGCGCCCTGCTCCAGCAACGCGAAGATGCCGCCGCCGTCGTCGTTGAGCACGACGACCGTCAGGTCGGGTCGCGGCTCGCCGGGACCGATGAGCAGGCCGTTGGCGTCGTGCAGGAACGTCAGGTCGCCGATCAGGGCGTAGGTCGGGCCGCGGGTGAGCGCGATGCCGGCGGCGGTGGAGATGCTGCCGTCGATGCCGGCCACGCCCCGGTTGGCGAAGGTGCGGACGTCGCGGCGCGGCTCGGCGACCAGGTCGACGTCGCGGACCGGGTTGGACGAGCCGAGGAACAGGTTCGCGCCCGGCGGCAGCGCGGCGACCAGGTCGCGGGCCACGTGCAGGCCGGTCGGCCAGGGCTCCTTCGCCAGCAGGCCGTCCACCACGTCGGCGACCGCCTTGTCGGCGTGCTGCCAGGCGGTGAGCCACTCGTCGTCCACGTCGTGCTCGCCGAGGACCAGGTCGGTCGACGTGTGCGTGGCGGTGAACTGCGGGTCGGGCCAGTCGAGCTCGTCGGACAGCACGTGCACCACCGGGGTCCGCGCGATGAGCTTGAGCACACCCCTGGAGAGGGTGGCGCGGCCGACGACGACGACAGCCTGCGGCACGAGGTGGTCGGGCAGGTCGCCCGCGTTGAGCAGGAGCGTGCCGTGGCGCAGGCCGTGGCCGGTGGGTTCGGCGACGACCGGCCAGCCGGCGCGGTCGGCCAGGTCGGAGAGGTCGTGCCCGGTGTCGCCGACGATGACCAGGGTGCGCGGGCCGAGGTGGTCGGCGGCGTGCGTGGAGGTGGTCGTGCGGCGGGCGGTGCGGGTCCACGGCATGTCGAACGGGCGGCCGTCCAGGCACTCCGGCCAGTCGTCGTCGCCCTCGGGCACGAGCGGCTCGCGGAACGGGACGTTGACGTGCACCGGGCCCTGGTCGCGGGCGGTGGCCACGGCGCGGCACACCAGGGAGCGCCACAGGCCGTTCTGGTTCTCCCGGCGTTCGGCGATGGGGAACTGGAGCGTGTCCAGGCCGAAGACGCGCTGCTGGTCCACGGTCTGGCTGGCGCCCGTGCGGTAGAGCTCGACCGGCCGGTCCGCGGTGAGCGCGATGACCGGGACGCCCGCGTGCCGGGCCTCCAGCACGGCGGGGTGCAGGTTCGCCACGGCGGTGCCGGACGTGCAGGTGACGGCGGTGACCTCGTCGTTGCCCTTGGCCAGGCCGAGGGCGAGGAAGCCCGCGGTGCGCTCGTCCACGCGGACGTGCAGGGTGAGCCGGCCGGCCGCGGCTGCCTCGTGCAGGGCGAACGACAACGGCGCGTTGCGCGATCCGGGGCTCAGCACGACGTGCCGGACGTCGTTGCGGATCAGCTCGTCGACGAGCACCCTGGCCTGCGCGGTGGACGGGTTCACCCGCACATTGTCGCTCAGCCCGCGACCAGGTGATTCCACGCGCTGAGCCGGACCGGGCCCCCTCTCAGCCGCGGCGCGGGCATATTGTCCCTGCCGTGGCAGATCAGGACGTTTCCGAGCTGTTCGACCCCGCCCGCTGGAAGCCGGTCGAGGGGTTCGACTTCACCGACATCACCTACCACCGCGCGGTCGACCAGGGCACGGTGCGCATCGCGTTCGACCGGCCCGAGGTGCGCAACGCGTTCCGGCCCCACACGGTCGACGAGCTGTACCGCGCGCTGGACCACGCCCGGATGAGCTCGGACGTCGGGTGCGTCCTGCTCACCGGCAACGGCCCGTCGCCGCGTGACGGCGGCTGGGCCTTCTGCTCGGGCGGCGACCAGCGCATCCGCGGGCGCAGCGGCTACCGGTACGCGTCGGGCGAGACGGCGGAGACCATCGACCCTGCCCGCGCGGGCAGGCTGCACATCCTGGAGTGCCAGCGCCTGATCCGGTTCATGCCGAAGGTCGTCATCGCGGTCGTGCCCGGCTGGGCGGCAGGCGGCGGGCACAGCCTGCACGTGGTGTGCGACCTCACGCTGGCCAGCGCCGAGCACGCGAAGTTCAAGCAGACCGACGCCGACGTCGGCAGCTTCGACGGCGGCTACGGCTCGGCGTACCTGGCCAGGCAGGTCGGCCAGAAGTTCGCCCGCGAGATCTTCTTCCTCGGCCGGACCTACACCGCCGAGGACATGCGGCAGATGGGCGCGGTGAACGCGGTCGTGCCGCACGCCGAGCTGGAGTCGACGGCGCTGGAGTGGGCGAAGGAGATCAACGGCAAGTCGCCGACGGCGCAGCGGATGCTGAAGTACGCGTTCAACCTGATCGACGACGGCCTGGTCGGGCAGCAGATCTTCGCGGGCGAGACCACGCGCCTGGCGTACATGACCGACGAGGCGGTGGAAGGCCGGGACGCCTTCCTGGAGAAGCGCCCGCCGGACTGGTCCGACTACCCCTACTTCTACTGATGGTCACCCTCGAGCGGCTGCGGGCCGCGCTGACCTCCGGCGGTGGCCCGGTGACCGCACAGCCCGGCGACCTGCCGCCGTTGCGCGGGTGGGAGACCGGAGCCGCGCTCGCGGTCACGACGTCGGGCTCCACCGGCGAGCCGAAGACCGTGCTGCTCGGCGCGGACGCGCTCACCACGTCCGCCGAGCTGACCCACGCCCGCCTCGGCGGGCCCGGCCGGTGGCTGCTCGCCCTGCCGACCACGCACATCGCGGGCATCCAGGTGCTCGTGCGGTCGGTCGTGGCGGGCGTCGAGCCGGGCGTGATGGACCTGGCCCCCGGTTTCCGCGCCGCCGACTTCGCCGTCGCGTCCCGCCCGGTGCTGGCCACGCCCGGACGCCACTACACCGCCCTCGTGCCGACGCAGCTGGCCCGCCTGGTCGCCACCGACGGCCCGGGGCTGGCCGCCGCCCGGCAGTACGACGCGGTGCTGATCGGCGGCGCGGCCACCCCGCCGACGCTCCTCGAACGCTCGCGGCAGCTCGGCGTCCGGGTGGTCACCACCTACGGGATGAGCGAGACGTCCGGCGGCTGCGTCTACGACGGGCTGCCGCTCGACGGCGTGCGCGTGCGGCTGGTCGACGGCCGCATCGAGGTCGGCGGCCCGGTGCTGGCGCTGGGCTACCAGGGCGGCGAGCCGTTCGGCGAGTGGTTCCGCACCGGCGACCTCGGCCGCGTCCGCGCCGACGGCGCCGTGGAGGTGCTCGGCCGGGCCGACGACGTGATCATCAGCGGCGGCGAGAACATCGCGCCCGCCGGCGTCGAACGGGCGCTGACGGCCCAGCCCGGCGTGCGGGAGGCGTGCGTGGTGGGGCTGGCCGACCCCGAATGGGGTCAGGTGGTGGCGGCGGCCGTGGTGCCGGAAGATCCGGATGACCCGCCCGACGCGGACGAGCTGTGCGCGGCGGTCGGCGAGGTGGTGGGGCGGTTCGCCATGCCGAAGCGGGTCGTGTACGTGGCGGAACTGCCGTTGCGCGGGCCCGGCAAGGTGGATCGGAGGGCGGTCGCTAGCTCGTTTGGGTGAGTTTCTGTCTTGTTAGCAAGATTGTTGGTTGACAGCTAACCACACCAGGCGATTGGCTCGGCAGCGCCGAGGCGCGCGGCCCTGCCGCGGTCACCACCGCACCGCGCACCCGGACGAGGAGTGCTGCGATGACCAGGCGCTACCTGATACCGCTCGCCGTCGCCACCGTCCTGACCGCCGGACTCGCGTCGCCCGCCGCCGCCGCGTCCGACGTCGAGTGGCGAGCCGATCTGTCCACAGTCGATGCCGACGACAACGGCGTGACGACGCGCGACGGCGCGGTCCGGCTCGACCGCGCCGCGCCGACGCCCGCCAGCGCGCGGGCCGCCATCCGCACCGGGTTCCTGCAGCTCGAACCGCGGACGTTCGACGCGCCGGTCAACGCCGTCGCCGCGACCGTGAAGAGCAGCGTGCCCGCCGGCGCGGAAGTCGCCGTCGACGTGCGCGGCGCGGTGGGCGACGAGCAGTGGACCGAGTGGGTCGAGGCGCGTCCCGACGCGCCCGCCGTGCTGCCGACCTCCGTCACCGCGGTGCAGGTCCGGTTGGCGCTGACGGCCGAGAAGGCCTCGCCCGAGGTGAGCCAGGTGGACCTGCGGGCGTTCACGACGGTCGCCGCGCCTGAGGTCGGGGCGCAGGCCGCGGGCCTGTCCTATCGGGTCTACGCGACCCGTGAGGGCCTGGTCGGCGGCACGACCGCGAACGGGCACGTGATCGTCAGCCGCGACCACTTCGTCGCCCTGCCGTCGCGGCGCGGCCTGTCCGCCAAGGGCACCGGCACGTACAGCGTGCGGGTCTGCGCGTCGAACGGCCGCTGCGAGTGGGCGCCGGTGTGGGACGTCGGCCCGTGGAACACCAAGGACGACTACTGGAACCCGTCGGCCACCCGGGAGATGTGGAAGGACCTGCCCCAGGGCAAGCCCGAGGCGCAGGCCGCGTACCAGGACGGCTACAACGGCGGCAAGGACCAGTTCGGCCGCACCGTGGCCAACCCGGCGGGCATCGACCTGGCCGACGGCACGTTCTGGGACGGCCTGAAGCTGACCGACAACGCGTGGGTCACCGTCACCTACCAGTGGACCGGTTCGGGCCCGGCGGGCTTCGTCCGCACCGCGGGCGACCCGCTGAACGTGCGCAGCGGCGCGACCTCGACGGCCTCCCAGGTCGGCTTGGCCGCGAACTACGCGCAGGTGCGGGTCGAGTGCCAGGTCACCGGCCAGTCGGTGACGGGCTCGCAGGGCACGTCGAACATCTGGTTCCGGATCGCGGCGGGCAAGTTCATCGCCCGGGCGTACGTGTCGGGCGTGTCGGGCGCCACCGCCTGCTGATCACGCGACCACCCGGGAGCGGGTCCCCGTTCACCATGTCGGAGGATGTCCGGCATGGCCACAGTCGCCCAGTGGGTATCGGGGACCCGCCCCCGCACGCTGCCGAACTCGATCGCGCCGGTGCTCGTCGGCGCGGGCGCCGCGCACCACATCGACGGCTTCGACCTGACCCGGGCGGCGCTGGCGCTCGTGGTGGCGGTGGCGTTGCAGGTCGGCGTGAACTACGCCAACGACTACTCCGACGGCATCCGGGGGACGGACGCGAACCGCGTCGGCCCGTTCCGGCTGGTCGGGTCGGGTGCGGCCGACCCGCGGGCGGTGCGCACGGCGGCGTTCGCGGCGCTGGGCGTGGCCGCGGTGGCGGGCCTGGTGCTGGTGGTGCTGTCGGGCCGGTACTGGATGGTGGCGTTCGGCGCGGTGTGCATCGCGGCGGCGTGGTTCTACACCGGTGGCCGCAAGCCGTACGGGTACTCGGGCCTCGGCGAGCTGGCCGTGTTCCTGTTCTTCGGGCCGGCAGCGGTGCTCGGCACGCTGTACGTGCAGACCGGCGAGGTCACCGGCATCGGCATCGGCGGCGCGGTCGCGATGGGCGCGTTCTCGACCGGCGTGATGATCGCGAACAGCCTGCGCGACATCCCGACCGACATCCAGGCGGGCAAGCGGACGCTGGCGTCCACCCTGGGCGACCGCGACTCCCGCAGGCTCTACCTGGCCCTGGTCTCGATCCCGTTCCTGATCACGCTGGCGATCGGCTTGCGCGTGCCGCTGGCCCTGATCGGCTTCCTGGCCCTGCCGCTCGTCGTGCTGGGCGCGCGACGGGTGCTGAACGGCAGCAAGGGCCGCGACCTGATCCCCGTGCTGCGCGACACGGGCCTGGCCATGCTGGTGTGGGGCATCGCCGTGCCGGTCGCGTTGGTGCTCGGCTGATCCGGGGAAGGGGGCGCTGACGTGTCGGGCAGTGACGAGCAGGAGGTCCTGGACCGGATCCGGCGGGGCCTGGTCTACACCGAGTCCGAGGCCGCGTTCCAGGCTCCGCGGCGACGGACCGACCTGATCTTCGAGTACAACCACACCCCGCCGGGCGACGCGGACAAGCGGAGGTCGCTGCTCGTCGCGATCCTCGGTTCGGTCGGCGAGCGCACCGTGCTGCTCCCGCCGTTCAGCGCCGGCTTCGGGAGCAACGTCCACATCGGCGACGACTTCTTCGGCAACGTCAACCTCGCGTTCGTCGACGACGTCGACATCCGCGTCGGGGACGGGGTCATGATCGCCCCGAGCGTGACGCTGACCACGACGGGGCACCCCGTCCACCCGCACCGGCGCGTCGACTTCGCGCGGTTCTCGGAACCGATCGTCATCGAGGACAAGGTGTGGATCGGCAGCAACGTCGTCGTGCTGCCGGGTGTCCGGATCGGCTACGGGGCGGTCATCGGCGCCGGCAGCGTGGTCAGCCGGGACATCCCGCCCATGGTGGTCGCGGTCGGGACGCCGTGCCGAGCGGTCCGCCCGATCACCGACGAGGACCTCGTCACCAGGCGTCCTCGGTGAACGTCATCGGCTCGTCGTCGTCACGCGGCTTGGGCTTCGGTGGTTCGACGCGCGGTTCCTCGCCGCGGCACAGGGCCGCCAGGGCTTCGCGGTCCGCCTCCAGCGCCGCCTTCACGCCGCGGTCGTCGGCGGCCTCGCCCATGAGCACCTGGCGCCAGCTCAGGTAGCCGCCCGCGATCCTGCGCTGCAACGCCTGCAGTTCGGGCGTCGCCGCGTTCGACTTCGCGTACTGCATCACCCGGCGCACGTCGTCGGCCGAGGGCTCGCGCTGCGGGTACCGCAGCTTCGCCGCCTCGCGCATCGCCTTGTCCGCATCGGCGACGGACCTGGCCAGCACGTCCTCCGCCGTGAGCACCTCCGCCGTCCGCCACGCGCTCACCGCACACCCCTTCCCACGCGCCGATCCCCGCTGCGACGCACGGCACGCGCCGCGCGTTCCCATGAAAGCAAGAATCACCGGCTCCACATACCGGTCGAGCGGAACCTCTCCAACGTGGCCAGGTGCGGCTCCAGGTCCATGCCCTGGGCGGCCACCCACTCGTCGTCGTAGTAGGTGTGCGCGTAGCGCTCGCCGCCGTCGCACAGCAACGTCACGACGCTCCCGCGCAGCCGCGACGCCCGCATCTCGGCGATCAGCTGGAACGCGCCCCACAGGTTCGTGCCGGTCGACCCGCCCACGCGCCGCCCGAGCACGTCCTCGACGTGCCGGATCGTCGCCACCGACGCCGCGTCCGGCACCTTGATCATCCGGTCGATCACGGTGCCGATGAACGACGGCTCCACGCGTGGTCGCCCGATGCCCTCGATGCGCGAGCCGCGCGTCCCGGTCAACGACGGGCTCCCGTCACGCCAGGCGTCGAAGAACACCGAGTGCTCCGGGTCCACCACCGCCAGCCGCGTCCGCAGCTTCCGGTAGTGGATGTAGCGGCCGATGGTGGCGCTCGTGCCGCCCGTGCCCGCACCCACCACGACCCACTCCGGCTCGGGCGCGGACTCCAGCGCCATCTGCTGGAACACCGACTCGGCGATGTTGTTGTTGCCGCGCCAGTCCGTCGCCCGCTCGGCGTGCGTGAACTGGTCCATGAAGTGCCCGCCCAGCTCGGCCGCGAGCCGCCGGGACTCGTCGTAGATCGCGCCCGGCTCGTCGACGAAGTGGCACCGCCCGCCCTGGCGCTCGATCAGCGCCACCTTCTCCTGGCTGGTGGAACGGGGCATCACCGCGATGAACGGCAACCCGAGCAGGCGCGCGAAGTACGCCTCCGACACCGCCGTGGAGCCGGACGACGCCTCGATCACGGGCGTGCCGCCGACCACCCAGCCGTTGCAGATCGCGTACAGGAACAGCGAGCGCGCGAGCCGGTGCTTGAGCGAGCCGGTGGGGTGGGTCGACTCGTCCTTCAAGTACAGGTCGATGCCCCACTCCGGTGGGAGGGGGAAGTGCAGCAGGTGCGTGTCGGCGCTGCGGTTGGCGTCCGCTTCGATGATGCGGACGGCCTCGCACACCCATTCCCTGGTCCGGGAGCTACATCGGTCTACCGAAGTCGTCACGCCGGCACGATAACTTCTGCGACGTGACCTCACTTCCGATCGGCCCACTCCGCGGCAGCCTCCTCGCCGGCGCGGTCGGCGACGCGCTCGGCGGTTCGATCGAGTTCGACCGGATCGACCGCATCCGGGGCCGGTTCGGCCCGTCGGGCCTCACCGACTACGCGCCCGCCTACGGCCGGCTCGGCGCGATCACCGACGACACGCAGATGACCCTGTTCACGCTGGAAGGCCTGCTGCTGGCCCGCAAGCGCGGCAGCGACCCGGTGCACGAGGTGCGCGTGGCGTACGCGCGGTGGCTGCGGACGCAGGGCGGCCCGGAGGTCAGACCGGACGGGTGGCTGCTGGACGTGCCCGAGCTGCACGACCGGCGCGCGCCCGGCAACACGTGCCTGACCGCGTTGCGCTCGGGCGTGCTCGGCACGGTGGACGCGCCGATCAACGACTCCAAGGGCTGCGGCGCGGTGATGCGGGCGGCGCCGGTCGCGTTGTGGTCCGACGACGTGCGCGAGGTGTTCGAGCTGGCCGCCGCGACCGGCGCGCTGACCCACGGCCACCCCAGCGGCTACCTGTCCGCGGGCGTGCTGGCCGTGCTGGTGCAGCAGGTGCTGGCGGGCGTGCCGCTGCCGTCGGCGATCGAGGTGGGCCGCGCCGAGCTGATCAGGTGGGACGGCCACGAGGAGCAGCTGGCCCTGCTCGACCTGGCCGTCGAGCTGGGCGTCGGCGGCGTGCGGCCGACGCCCGAGGTGATCGAGACGGCGTTGGGCGGCGGGTGGGTCGGCGAGGAGGCGCTGGCGATCGCGGTGCTGACCGCGTTGGCCGCGCGCGACCTGGCCGACGGGCTGCTGCTCGCCGTCAACCACTCCGGGGACAGCGACTCGACCGGCGCGCTGTGCGGGAACCTGCTCGGCGCGCGGGACGGCGTCGAAGCCATCCCCGAGCACTGGTTGGAGGCGCTGGAGCTGCGCGACGTGGTCGAGCGCCTGGCCGACGACGCGGCGGCCGTGTTCGCGCGGTGACCGGACGGCCCGCCGCGGACGCACCGGACCGGCGCGATCCGATCAGGACGGCCGGCGCACGAACCGGGGAAGGCGCTGCAAGGCGTACGGGTAGGGCAACGGCCGGCTGCTGACCTCGGTCAGGCGCGCCAACTGGGCCTCGTCGAGCGACCAGTCGGTGGCGCCGAGGTTGTCCCGGAGCTGGTCCGGCGTCCGGACCCCGATGATCGGGCCGGTCACACCGGGCTGTTCGAGCAGCCAGCGCAGGGCGACCTGGGACGGCGTCCTCCCGACCTCGGCGGCGACGGCCGAGACCGCCTCCACGACCTGCCAGGTGAAGTCGGTCGCGTCGTCCTGCGGCGACTGCCGCCGATCGGCCAGCCTGGTGCCGGCCGGGGCCTCGGTCATCTCCCGGGTGTACTTGCCGGTCAGCCGGCCGCCGCCGAGCGGGCTCCACGGGATCAGGCCGAGGCCCTCGTTGCGGCAGATCGGCAGCAGTTCGAGCTCCACGTCGCGTTCGAGCAGGTTGTAGAGCGGTTGCAGGCTGACGAACGGCTCCCAGCCGTGGTGACGGGCGAGGTCGATCGACTTCTGCAACTGCCACCCGGTGTAGTTGCTGGCGCCGACGAATCGCACCTTGCCGCTGCCGACCAGTCGGTCGAGGGTGGACAGCGTCTCCTCGATCGGTGTGGCGTCGTCGAAGACGTGGATCTGGTACAGGTCGAGGTAGTCGGTGCCGAGCCGTTCGAGGCTCGCCTCGACGGCCCGCACCAGGTGCTTGCGGCCGGCGCCGTTCACCGGTGCGCCGGCGGCCATCTCCCCGTAGGCCTTGGACGCGATCACCAGGTCGTCGCGGTTGTGCGAGCTCAGCCAGCTGCCGATGATCTGCTCCGAACCGCCGAACCGGTAGGTGTCGGCGGTGTCGATGAAGGTGCCGCCGGCGGCGGTGAACTCGTCGAGGATCCGGTGGGCGGTCGGCTCGTCGGTCTGGTCGCCGAAGGTCATGGTGCCGAGCGCGAGCTCGCTGACCTCGAGCCCGGTACGTCCGAGGAATCGTCGTTGCACGGATCGAACAGTAGGCACGGCGCGGCCGGGGGACCGTGCCAATTCGCGGCGGAGATCCCGTGCCGATTCGCCGCCGAGCCGGACCGTTGAGGACGAGCCCGCACCGGTGTGCCGGAGGTTGTGGACAACCCTTAATCTACATAGGTAGGCTTGCCCCGTGGAACCGCTCGGACGCATCGGAGGGGCCACGGTGGACGTGCTGGAAGTGCTGCTCAAGAGCGACCAGCCGCGCTGGGGCCTGGAGATCATCAAGCTGACCGGACGCCCGTCCGGCAGCGTCTACCCGCTGCTCGACCGGCTCGAACGGGCCGGGTGGGTCACCTCGGCCTGGGACGACGACAGCGAACGCCGTGGCCCGCGCCGCCGGATGTACGTGCTCACGCCCGGAGGCGCCCAGGAGGCGGTCAAGGTGTGCGCGAAGGCCGCCGGCCGGCAGAGGAAGTCCAAGCCCGTGCCCGTCACCCGACCGGAGGTCGCCCGATGAGCAGACTCACGACCCGACTCGCACTGACCGTGGTCGCAGCCGCCGCTGTGCTGCTGCCGCGCGGGCAGAGGGACCGTTACCTGGAGCAGTGGCGCGCCGACGTGGCGGGCGCGCGGGAGCTGGGCCTGAACCCGCTCGGCGTGGCGTTCGGCGCGTTCCGCATCGCGAACCGGGAGCGCAAGCCGGTCCTGCTGCCGATCGGCCCGTTGGCGCTGGCCCTGCGGCTGCGCGAGAGCACGAACATCGGCGCGGTGCTCGCCGTGATGGTGCTGGCCAACCTCGGCGGGGCGATCCTGCTGGTGGTGTGAGGCGCTAGGCCGCGTCGCCGCGCAACTGGGCGCGCAGCTTCTCGCGTTCGGCGCGGCGCACCGCCTGCTTCTCCTCGAGGCCCTGCGCGACCCGCTTGCGCAGCCCGCTGAACACGAACAGCGACAGCGGCAGCGCCACCACCACGCCCACGGCGAGCGCGACCAGCAACGGCACGTTGACGAGCACGAGCAGCGCGGTGACCGCGGCGACCATGCCGAGGCGCGCGCCGACGTAGAGCGTCACATCACGACCCAGGTGCACGGTTACCCAGGTTACGCGTCGTCCGCGGGACCGGCTGCCGCGGTGTTCGGACGGCCCTCGAACCGGGTGGACAGCACGACCGTGGTGCGCGTGCGCGCGACGCCCTGGATGCGCCGCAACCGGCCGAGCGAGCGTTCCAGGTCGTCCACCGTGGCGACCCGCACCTTCACGATGAAGGACTCGTCGCCCGCCACCCGGTAGCACGACTCGACCTCGACCAGCTCGGCCAGCGCGACGGCCAGCTCGTCGTCGTCCGCGGTGTCGGTGGGGTGGATGCTGACCAGCGCGGTCACGCCGAGGCCGACGGCGCTCGGGTCGACCACGGCGTGGTAGCCGACGATCACGCCGGTGGCTTCCAGCTTGCCGACCCGTTCGTGCACCGCGGAGGCCGAGAGGCCCACCTTGCGCCCCAGGTCCGCGTAGGTGGCCCGGCCGTTCTCCCGCAGGGCGGCGATGATCTGTCGATCAAGAGCGTCCACCGGTCACAGCGTAGGCCCACCGACCTCGATGTCCGAACCGCGCGCTTCGTCCCTTACTACCTCTTTACCATCACCCAAGCGTTCGAGTACCCGACGGGTGGAGTGCCACGATGCGTCCGGTACGTCTGTTCGCCATCGGGGAGGATGCCGTGACCGTGACGCAGGGACACCAGGGGGAACGCCTGCTGACACCGGGTGAGGTCGCGAACCTGTTCCGGGTCGACCCGAAGACGGTCACCCGCTGGGCCACCGCCGGTCGGATCGGGTCGATCCGCACGCCGGGTGGGCACCGGAGGTTCCGCGAGTCCGAGGTGCAGCAGCTGTTGTCCCAGCTGACCACCGAAGCGACGGAACCGGTTCGGCACTGACGACGCCCACCTCCGCGACACGGGTAATCTCGTGGCAAAGGAGGTGGCGACCATGCTCTACCTGCTCGCGGTGATCGGTGCGCTCACCATCGCCGTGCTGCTGTGGCGTGCGTTCGGGCCGAACCGGGTCGATACCGCCCCCAGTCGTCGGATCGTGGCGCCGGACGACGACCCGGACTTCCTGCGCAAGCTCGGTGAGCAGCGCAAGAAGAAGCCGGACGACGAAGAGTGACAACGGCGGGGCCTCGCACGAGGCCCCCTCGTCGTGTCGGTCGCTCGTCGCGTCAGTTGTTCGGGAAGTCGTCGGCCACGGTGGCGGCGAGTTCCAGCAGCGCGAGCCGGGTGTCCGGGGCGAGCTTGTCCAGCTCGATCTCCGCGCCCTCTTCCAGGTGCGTGTCGAACGGGATCCGCACCACGGCGCGGCAGCGCTGGGCGAAGTGCGCGGCCAGCTTGTCCAGGTCGACCTTGCCCGAGCCCGGCCGCACCGAGTTGATCACCGCGACGGACTTCGCGACCAGGTCGCGGTAGCCGTGGGCGTCCAGCCAGTCCAGCGTCGCCGCCGAGGTCTGCGCGCCGTCCACCGAGCCCGAGGACACCAGCACCAGCGAGTCGGCCTGGTCGAGCACGCCCTTCATGGCCGAGTGCATCAAGCCGGTGCCGCAGTCGGTGAGCACGATGTTGTAGAACAGCTCCAGCAGCCCCATCGTGCGCAGGTAGTCGAGGTCGCTGAACGCCTCCGACACCGCCGGGTCCTGCTCCGAAGCCAGCACCTCGAGCCGGCTGGGCGACTGCGAGGTGTACGCGCGCACGTCGCTGTACCGGGTGATCTTCGAGGCGTCGCGCAGCAGGTGCCGCACGGTCGCCGTGGTCTCCCTGGGCACCTTCAGCGCCAGCGTGCCGCGGTCGGGGTTGGCGTCCACCGCGATGACCCGGTCGCCGCGCAGCGAGGAGAACGTCGAGCCGAGCGTGGTCGTCGTCGTGGTCTTGCCGACGCCGCCCTTGAGGCTGAGCATGGCGATCTTGTAGCAACCGCGCAGCGGCTGGTTGATCCGGCCGATCAGCTCACGCCTGCGGATGTCCGCGGGGCTCTCGCCGAGGTTGACCAGACCGCCGGTGACCGAGTGCACGGTCTTGCGCCAGCCGGACTGCGGCGGGCGCTTCGCGCGCTTGATCAGCTGCTGCGAGGACACGTCGCTGGCGTTGGCCGCCCGCTGGGGTTGCGGCTGCTGCGGCTGGACGCTCTGCGGGAAGTTGTTGGGGAACCCGCCCTGGTACTGGTGCGGTCCCGGCTGGCCGGGGTACGGGCCGGACTGGCCGCCGGAGACCTGGTAGGCGCCCGACTGGCCGCCCGACACCGGGTACGGGCCCGACGGGCCGCCGTGGACCGGGTAGGCGCCGGACTGCTGCCCGGAGACCTGGTACGGCCCGGACTGCTGACCCGACACCGGGTACGGGCCCGACTGCTGACCCGACACCGGGTACGGGCCCGACTGCTGGCCCTGCGCCGGGTACGGGCCGGACGGGTGGCCCTGCGCCGGGAACCCGCCCGACGGGGGGCCGGTCACCGGGCCGGACTGCGCCGGGTCGAGGTAGACGGTCTGGGGGTCGACGTAGTGGGCACCCGATCCCGGCTCGACCTGGTGGCCGCCCGACTGGTTCGGGTTGGGCTGCTGCCCGTCCGCTCCGGCCGGCTGCTGCCACGACGGCTCAGGATTCTCGTAGCGACCGGTCACCGCTGGGGTCCTCCCTGAGCGAAGCGGATCGAGACCTCCCCGACCCCACGCGTCCGACGGTAGTCGGCCACCAGTGGTTCCACGACACTGGGTGCTCGCTCACCCGAGCCTCGCGAACGGGTCCGCGGACACCGCGTTACACGTGGTCTACGGCATCAGCCGACGCCCGCGTACGAGTGCATCCCAGTCGTTACGAGGTTGATGAAGAACAGGTTGAACACGGTCAGCGCGAAGCCGAGCGAGTTGATCCACGCGGCGGGACGGCCGCGCCACCCCGCCGTCGCCCGCGCGTGCAGGTACGCCGCGAAGACGACCCACGAGACGAACGCCACGGTCTCCTTCGGGTCCCAGCCCCAGAACCGGCCCCACGCCGCCTCGGCCCAGATCGCGCCGCAGATGATGCCGATGGTGAACAGCGGGAACGCGAACACCGTGCTGCGGTAGGCGAGCCGGTCGAGCACCTCGGCGTCGGGCAGCCTGGTGAACCGCGCGCGGCCGGAGGTCTTCAGCAGGTACAGCACGCTGGCCACGCCGGGCACCAGCAGCACGCCGCTGGACACCGAGATCACCGACACGTGCACCACGAGCCAGTACGACTGCAACGCGGGCTGCACGGGCGCGGCGTCGGCGTAGAGCACCGTGCCGCCGAGGAACATCAGGATCACGATCGGCACGAGCACGAAGCCGCCGAGCTTGCGGACGTCGAACGTGCGCGACAGCACGAGCCACGTCACGACGGCGGCCAGCGTGAGCAGCGAGCCGTACTCGTACATGTTGCCCCACGGCGCGCGCTCGGTCGCGAACCCGCGCAGCACCAGGGAGGAGGCCTGCAGCAGCGCGCCGAGGACGGTCAGCGCCACGCCCATGCGGCCGAGGCGTTCGGCGCGGGACCGCTCCGGCTTGGTGACCCGGCCAGGCGTCCACGTGCCGTCGGCCTGCGTGCCGCCCGACACGACGGCTCCGGCGAGTTCGCGGGTCTTGGCAGGCCGGGCGAACGCCGCCTCGCACAGGTACAGCACGGCGGCGAGGAAGTAGATCGCCACGGCCGCGCCGTAGGTCCAGTCGCTGTAGGTCGCCAGCGCCGTGTTGACCGGCATCAGCTCTCCTCCTTGTGAGCGAGCAGGTCGCGGGGGATTGCCAGATCACGGGCCAGCACCGTGAACTCCTCGCCGTACCCGGCTTGATCAGTGCGCGCGAGGCCGCCGACCTCGACAACGGTACGCCCGTCCTCCCGCGGTGCGGCCCGCACCCAGACGCGGCGGCGCTTGATGCTCAGCGAGACGGCCAGACCCAGGATGACCAGCACCGAGAACACGAGCACCCACACCTGGGTGGGGTCGTGGGACACCTGCAACGACACCCAGTCGCGGACGCCGTCGAAGCGGATCACGGTGCCGTCGTCGAGCGTCAGCTCCTCGCCCTGCTCGAGGTTCTGCCGGGCGACCTTGGTCAGCTTGCCGTCCTGCACCATCTTCTGGTCGATGGAGAAGATGGACTGGCCGCGACCGGAGTCGGTGCCGAGGTCGCCGCGGTAGACGTCGATCGCGACCGCCGGGTCGTTCGCGGCGGGGAACGCGGAGTCGAGCAGCTCGCCCTGGAAGACGGCGGTCGGCGCGAGCAGGCCGGTGATCGCGAGCTGGCTCTTGCGGCGCTGCTCGGCGTCCGGCACGTTCGGCGGGTCGAACTTCGTCGCGCCCTCCGAGGCGAGCGTGACCTGGTTCACCGGGCGCCACTGGGTCGCGCCGGTGCGGGTCTCGCCGTTGGGGAACGTCACCGTGAACAGCGGCGTGTAGCCGTGGCCGAGGAGGTAGAGCCGGTCGCCCGCGGTGCGCAGCGGGCTGTTGACCTCCAGCGGGTACGGCCGCCAGGTCCCGGTCTCCAGGTCCGCGCCGGACTGGTAGTGGATGTCCGCGCGGAAGCTCTCCGCCTGGCCGTTGTGCAGGAACGTGGCGTCGAAGTCGTCGACCCGCACGCAGAACTGGTTGAGCTGCGTGCCGTCCACGCGCAGGCCGGGGCGGAACGTGTCGTAGTTGTAGACGCCCGAGTTGCAGAACTGGCCGCCGTTCGCCTGCACGATGACCTGGCCCTCGTAGCCGAACATCTTGCCCAGCGCGAACGCGACCAGCAGGCCCAGCAGGGAGAAGTGGAACACCAGGTTGCCGGTCTCGCGGAGGAACCCGCGTTCGGCGCTGATCGTGCGGGCGCCGTCCGGCTCGTCGCGGGTGACGGTCCGCCAGCCCTTGAGCCGGCGTTCGGCGTGCTCGATGACGGCCTGGGGCGACGAGGTCGTGTCGGCCGAGGCGTGGTGCGGCATGCGGGCCAGGTTGCGCGGCGTGAGCACCGGCTTGGCCCGCATCTGCTTGAAGTACTCCCACGTGCGCGGCAGCAGGCAGCCCACCAGGGACGCGAACAGCAGCACGTAGATCGCGGAGAACCAGAAGCTCGCGTAGACGTCGAAGAACTGCAGCCGGTCCAGGAGCCGGCCCCACCAGCCCTTGTCGGCGATGTACTCGTCGACCTTGAAGGAGTTCAGCGAGCGCTGCGGCAGCAACGCGCCCGGCATCGCGCCGAGGGCGAGCAGGAAGAGCAGGGTCAACGCGGTGCGCATGGCCGTCAGGCCGCGCCACGTGTTGCGCAGGAAGGCGAGGAGGGCGCGCACTACAACGGCAGTTTCAGGTCGTTGACGACGGCGTCGCGCAGCCAGGCGACGAAGTCGCCCCACAGGCCGGTGACCAGGGCAACGCCGACGGCCATCAGCAGCACACCGCCGAACACCTGCACCTGGCGGACGTGCGAGCGCAGCCAGCCGGTCGTGCGGACCGCCCAGCGCGCGCCGAGCGCGATCAGGATGAACGGCAGGCCGAGGCCGAGGCAGTAGGCGAGGACGAGGACCCCGCCGCGGGCGGTGACCGAGCCGACCTCGGTGCTGCGGGTCAACGCCAGCACGCCCGTCAGCGTCGGGCCGAGGCACGGCGTCCAGCCGAGCGCGAACACCCCGCCGAGCAGGGGCGCGCCGAGCAGGCCGGCGCGCGGCGTGCGGTGCAGGCGGATGTCCCGCTGGAGGCCGGGGACGAGCCCGATGAACACCAGTCCCATGGCGATCGTGATGACGCCGCCGACGCGCAGGAGCAGGTCGCCCTGGACCCAGAACAGGTCGGTCAGCCCGAGCACCACGAACGACATCAGCGCGAACACGATCGTGAAGCCGAGCACGAACAGCAGGGCGGCGCCCGCGACCCGCCAGCGGCCGCTCTTGCGCGCCTCGTCGTCCTGGACCGCCGGCGCTTCCGCGCCCACCAGCCCCGCGAGGTACGCGAGGTAGCCGGGCACGAGCGGGACCACGCACGGCGAGGCGAACGAGATCGCACCGGCCAGGACCGCCACCGCGGTCGCGAGCAGGATCGGGCCGGAGGTGGCCAGATCGGTCGGATTCACGTCGTTCAGGGTAGGTATCGCCTACTTGACTGCTCCCACCGGCATCCCTTATGGGCGACCCAGATCACAAGCCGGTGGTGGTCCGGATGGCGCTGCGGCCGGGCCGGCGCGGGCCTCTATTACCCATCTCAGTGAATGTTTAAACGCGACCATCAACCCTTGTGGGTTAGTGGGCAACTCCATAGCGTCACTGCCATGCGCGCACACCGGCTCACCCTCCCCGCGCTGGCCGTCGCCTTCGCCGTCGTCGCCGCTCCCCTGCCCGGCGGCGCCGCGGAGTCCGACGGTCCCGGTGTGGAGTGGGTCGAGGTCTTCTCACCGGACGGCACGATCTCGCGGACGCCCGTGGCGGTCGCCGTCGAGACCAGGGCCGCGCCCGAGGCGGTGGCCGCCGACGTGGTGGCCATCCAGGAGACCGGCGCGCCCGACCAGCGGTTCGACCTGGTCTTCGTCGGCGACGGGTACACGGCGGGCGAGATCGGCGTCTTCCACGACCACGTGGTGAGCAAGTGGACGGAGCTGTCCGCCGTCGAGCCGTTCAAGTCCTACCGCCAGTACTTCAACGTCTGGCAGGTCAACGTCGTGTCGAACGAGTCGGGCGTGGACCACGACCCGACCCTGGGCACGGCCCGGGACACGGCGCTCGACATGGGCTTCTGGTGCCAGGGCCGCGACACCCAGACCGAACGGCTGCTGTGCGTGAACCAGACCAAGGCGGGCCAGTTCGGCGCGCTCGCGCAGCAGGCCGACCAGGTCATCGCGCTCGGCAACACGGCCAAGTACGGCGGCGCGGGCGGCGGCGTGGCGACCGCGGCGGGCGCGAACGACCAGGCCGGGCAGATCGCCGTGCACGAGCTCGGCCACTCGATCGGCAAGCTGGCCGACGAGTACGACTACCCGTACGACCAGTACAGCGGCGCGGAGCCGACCGAGGTCAACGTGACCGCGGACCCGACCGGCGCGAAGTGGTCGGCCTACCTGGGCCAGGCGTCGCCGGACGGCGGCGTGGTCGGCGCGTTCGAGGGCGCCCGCTACTACGAGCTCGGCCTGTACCGGCCGACCGAGAACTCGATCATGCGCACGCTGGGCCGCGAGTTCAACCTCGTCGGCCGGGACGCGATGGTCGACGCGTTCAAGGCCAAGGTGCCCGAGCTGCGGTGACCCGTCAGGACTCCGCGGCCAGGTCCTTCACCAGCGGAACCAGGTCCGAGGCGATCACCGCGCCGAGGAACGCCGCCGCCACCCGGTGCTGCTTGTCCAGCACGAACGTGGACGGCACGGCGTTGGGCGGCACCCCGCGGAACGCCAGCATCGCCCGCCCCGACTCGTCGTAGATCGACGGGTAGCTCAGCTGCCGGTTGGTCATGAAGTCCCGGGGCGACTCGGTCGAGGTCTCCTTGACGTCCACGCCGAGCACCTGCACGCCGAGCGGCCCGGTCTCGTCCTGCACCTTCTGCAGCTCCGGGGCCTCGGTCCGGCACGGCCCGCACCACGCGCCCCAGACGTTGACGATCACGACCTTGCCCGCGTAGTCGTCCAGGGAGACGGTCTTGCCGTCCTCCATCAGGCTCGGCCCGGACAGTCCGGTGACCTTCTTGCGCTCGTCGCCGTCGTAGCGCAGCTTCGTCTCGCCGTTGGGCGCGACGAGCTGGAACTCCGACCCGGCCACCACCGCGTCGTCGCCGGTCGTGCAGCCGCTGACCAGCAGGACCGCCGCGGTGAGGCCGGCCAGCGCCGATCGAGCCCTCATGCCCCGGTCACCCTCGGGTTCGTCGCGCCGACCGGCTCGGTGTAGACCACCCGCACCAGCTGCTCGCCCTCGAACACGAGGCTGGTCAACGACGCCAGCGAGCACTCGCGGCGACGCGGGTCGTGCCACATCCGCTTGCCCTCCACGAACCGCCGCAGCGTCCAGATCGGGAGCTGGTGCGACACGCACACGGCCTCGTGGCCCTCGGCCGCGGACCGGGCCCGCTGCACCGCGCCGAGCATCCGGTGCGCGATCGCCAGGTACGGCTCGCCCCACGACGGCCGGAACGGGTTGACCAGCTTCGGCCAGTGCTTGGGCGAGCGCAGCGCGCCGTCGCCGACGGCCACCTTCAGGCCCTCGAACTTGTTGCCCGCCTCGATGAGCCGCTCGTCGGTGTCCAGTTCGAGCCGGTGCGAGTCGGCGATCGGGGACGCGGTCTGCTGCGCCCGGTCCAGCGGTGAGGCCACGACGTGCGCGATGTCGTGGTCGGCCAGGTGCTCGGCCACGGTCAGGGCCTGCTTCTGGCCCCGTTCGGACAGCTTGAAGCCCGGCAGGCGGCCGTAGAGGACGCCGGTCGGGTTGTGCACCTCGCCGTGCCGCAGCAGGTGGACGACCGTGCGGCTCACTGGGTCGCCCCGGCGGCGGCGCGGGCGGCGTGGGGCAGGGCGTCGGCGATGACCTGGAAGTCGTCGTCGGTCATGGCCGCGTTGACGAACCACGCCTCGAAGGCGCTCGGTGGCGCGTACACGCCGCGGTCGAGCAGGGCGTGGAAGAACGCCGGGAAGCGCCACGTCTCGGCCCGCTGGGCGCCCGCGTAGTCGGTGACCTCGGAGTCGGTGAAGAACACGCTGACCAGGTTGCCGGCGAACTGGACCCGGTGCGCGACGCCCGCTTCGGTGAGCGCGGCGGTGAACAGCGCGCCCAGGCGCGTGGCGTTGGCGTCCAACGTGCGGTAGACGTCGTCGGTCGCGGCGCGGAGCGTGGCCAGGCCCGCCGCCACGGCGACCGGGTTACCGGACAGCGTGCCCGCCTGGTAGACCGGGCCGGCCGGCGCCAGCTTCGACATCACGTCGGTCCGGCCGCCGAACGCCGCCGCGGGCAGGCCGCCGGACATGACCTTGCCGAACGTGTAGAGGTCGCCCTCGACGTTCTCCAGGCCGTACCAGCCGGCGCGGGACACCCGGAAGCCGGTCATGACCTCGTCCATGATCAGCAGCGCGCCGTTGTCGTGGCAGAGCTGCTTGAGCTCGGCGTTGTGCCGGGGCGCGATCGCGCCCATGTTGCCCGCCGCGGCCTCGGTGATCACGCAGGCGATCTCGTCGGGGTTCTCGGCGAACGCCCGGCGGACGGCCTCGACGTCGTTGTAGGGCAGCACGAGGGTGTCGGCGGCCTGGGCGCCGGTGACGCCGGGCGACGTGGGCAGGCCGAGCGTGGCGACGCCGGAGCCGGCCTGGGCGAGCAGCGCGTCCACGTGGCCGTGGTAGCAGCCGGCGAACTTGACGACCTTGCGGCGGCCGGTGAAGCCGCGGGCCAGCCGGATCGCGCTCATGGTGGCCTCGGTGCCGGAGTTGACCAGCCGGACCTGGTGCACCGGCGCGACCCGGTCGATGATCTCCTCGGCCAGCTCGATCTCGCCCTCGGTGGGCGTGCCGAACGACAGGCCGTGCACGGCCGCCTCGCGGACGGCGTGCACCACGTCCGGGTGGGCGTGCCCGAGGATCATCGGGCCCCACGACGACACCAGGTCGACGTAGCGGGTGCCGTCGGCGTCCCACAGGTGCGGGCCCTCGCCGCGGACCATGAACCTGGGCGTGCCGCCGACCGAGTGGAAAGCCCGCACCGGGGAGTTCACGCCACCGGGGATCACCGCCGCCGCGCGCTCGAACAGTGCCTGGGATCGCGTCGCTGTCACGTCGTCCAGTCTCACACGTCGGGTTCTTCGACCTGCTCCCGACCACGGGTGCGCACGGCGAGCACGGTCTGGCGCACGGCGTCGAGCAGCAGCACGCCCGCGATCGTGACGAGGCCGACGGACGCGCCGATCCAGTTGCCCCGGAAGCGGGTGGACTCGAGCGGCGGGTGGTCGGGCACGGGGTAGCTGTAGTGCACGACACCCCGGTTCCAGCACCACACCGCGAACACCACGAGCAGTGCGACGAGCACCACCTCGCCGACCGCGATGAGCGCTCGTTTCGGCTGGTGCAGCGCCGGCGCGCCGGGTTCGGGCTCGGGTTCCGGCACGGTCTCGGTCTCGACGGTGGCCGCAGTCACGTCGGTCAGCCTCTCATGCCCGCGCGGCTCGTCACCCATGTGTGGTCAGCAGCTTCGCGATCTCGGCCCGGAGCGCGTCGGCGTCACGTGCCCAGCCCATCACCACCGAGCCGTCGGTGAGCCGGATCGGCACCGCTTCGGTGCCGCGAGGCAGGGACCAGCCGCCGCCGAGCACCTTCGCGCCGGACCTCGGCTCGACGCCCTCGACCTCGTCGATGTCGCGCAGCGGCAACTCCTCGCGACCTTGGTGGAGGGCGACGGGCGTGAGGCGCACGGCGAACAGGCGACGGCGGCCCTGCACCCACAGCGCGGTGGGCAGGAGCAGGAGCAGCGCGACGGCGAACCACAGGAGGGGGCGGGTGGTGCCGGTCAGCGCCTCGACGCCGAACCCGAGCACGGCGAACACCGGTCCCCACAGCAGCGGCCACCAGGACGTGCCCGCTTCGGTGTACAGGGTCGGCTGGTCCACGGTCGGCCGCTCCTCGGTCCGCGCTAGCCCGGGCTGCCGGAGAAGTACTGCCGCGTGCCCGGCAGGAAGCTGAACACCGACGCGGCGGCGGGCAGCGCGAGCCGCAGCACGATCACCACCCAGGAGAGCGCGCCGGTGTCGCCGTCGCGGGCCGCGACGATCGCCGCGGCCAGGGCGAGGACGCCGACGACCAGCGCGCCGCCGCACAGGCCGAGCCGCGCGTGGTAGTTGCCGCCGAGGAGCAGCACGGCGCCCCAGACGCACGCGACGGCCAGGCACGCGCTGGTGAACAACGCCATGACCGGCCCGAACCCGGTGATCGCGCCGTCCTCGGCGAGCGTGCGCGCGACCGAGCCGACCGGCCAGGAGAGGGCGGTCAGGATCCAGAGGACGAAGGAGACGACCACGGCGGTGGGTCGGGCCAGCGCGGCGGTGTGCTGGTCGACGTCGCGCATCTGACCGGGGTACGGGGACCGGTACGGCGGTTGCGGGCCCGCTTGCGGGTACTCGACGGGCCGCATCGGCTGCCCGCCGTACGGGTCGAACGGCGGCTGCGTCATCTCGTCACCGACCGGGTGTACGCGTTCGAAGCGGGCAGGTACATCGCCACGAAGCCGAGCGCGCAGACGCCGAGGAACGCCCACGACCACGCCACGCCGACCACCCAGTCCACGTACGTCACGCCGGAGGCGAACATCAGCATCGCGACGATCCCGAAGGCGCCGACGGGCAGGCCGAGGACGGTGAGCAGGATGCGCGCCCAGTTCCGGCCCGAGCGCAGCTTGGCCGCGGCGATCACGAACGGCACGGACAGCACCGCGAACCCGAGCGCGAACAGCACCGGTGTCAGCCGGGCGGCCACCTCCGCCTCGGTCCTGGTCAGCGCGTCGGGCTCGCCGGCGGAGTCGCGCACGAGGTCGTCGGCGAACGCGTCCAGCCCGGTGTAGAACAGGCCGGGCAGCGCGAGCACCACCAGCACCGCGCCCGCGATCCAGCTCCACGAGGCGACGGTGGCGGTGACCGGGCGACGTGGCGCGTAGTCGGCCGGGCCTACCGGCGGCATGGGCGCGGGCAGCTGGAAGCCGGGCGGCAGGGGCGTGTTCGACGGCCCCTGGCCCGGCAGCTCCACGTGGTGGAAGGGCGAGGCGAACGGATCCGGTTCGGGCATGGGGTTCTCCGCAGGGGTCAGTGCTGCTTCACCCACTGTGCCGTACCGGGCAGCCAGGTGAACGCCAAACCGACACCGATCAGCAGCAACGTCACGAGGTTCACGGCGCTGGCGCCCGGCAGCACGATCCACAGCACGTGCAGCACGGCCACGCCGGTGAGCACGCCGCGTGACCACCGCCTGCCGTGTCGCAGCAGCCACCCGAACAGGCCGTAGCCGATCGTGAAGGCCACCGCGACCACGGTCAGCTGGGCCAGCAGCCCCGGCACCGCGGCCGGGTCGTCGCCGGCGCGGGCCGCCGCCTCTTCGAACTCGTCCCGGCGCAGCCACAGCACGACGTTCTCCACCAGCAGGAACGCGCCGAGGGCGAGCCACACGGCCACCGCGCCGCGCACCACCGCGGGCGGCTGCCCGGTCATCCGGCCCGTTTCACCGCGTCGAAGTAGGCCTTCGAGGCGGGCAGGTACAGGGTCACCACGGCGGCGGCCACGACCAGCACGATGACGAGGCCGACCAGCGAGAACCCGACCAGGTGGTAGAGGAACACCGCCGCGCCGAGCACGGTCAGCGCGATGCGCGCCCAGTTGCGGCCCGCGCGGGCCTTCATGGCGAAGAACACCATCAGCCCGGCCAGCACGATGCCGATGATCACGAGGAACACCAGGATCGCGGTGACGGTGGACTCGAGCTGCTCCACCGTGATGCCGGGCGTCGGCGGGGCCTTGCGCGCCTCTTCGAGGGCGGTCTCGCGCTGGGTGAGCACGAGCACGGACGACACGACGAGCAGGATCGCGCTCGCGAGCCAGAGGAAGAAGGACAGGCGGACTTCCTTCGGCTCCGGCACGGCCGGCCGCTGCCCGCCGGATCGGGCCAGCTCCGACTCGCTCAGCGGCGGCGGCGCCGGGGTGTAGGGCTGCTGCGGCGGCGTGTACGGCTGCTGCGGAGGCCGGTTCTCAGGGTCCTGTGGGGTGGTCACGCCTCGAGACGCTAGGGCCCGGTCAAGGTCGTTGTCCACCGCGACAGGCAGTGGCTGCAGACCTGTGACCTGCTACCTCGCCGGTGCGCGGACCGGCGGGTCAGGGGGTGGTGGGCGCGGGGCGGGTGGTGAAGTAGCGGGAGACGGAGCTCTGGTACATCAGCGCCACGGCGGTCGCGTCGATCAGCATCGTGACCACGCCGAACGCCAGGTCGACGCCGCTGACGGCCAGCCCGAACGCCGCCGCGAAGCCGGACGCCGCCGCGACCAGCCGCACCACGCCGAGCAGGATCCCGGTGCCGGCGATGACCGTGAGCACGATCCGCGCCCAGTTGCGGCCACCGGCCATCCGGTTCGCCAGCAGCGTGTAGACCAGGATCAGGCCGACCGCGATCACCAGGCCGAACACGACGCCGCCGGTCGCGGCGGCGTCCAGGTCGTCCTGGCTCAGGTTCGGCTGCTGCGCGCGCAGCTCGCGGATCAGCATCTCCCGGTCGGCCAGCTGCACCATGAACCGGACCACGCCGACCGCGGCGCTGAGGATGAACAGCCAGCGGGCGATGTCGATCAGCTTGGGCGGGGTCGGCTTGGGCGGCTTGGGCGGTCTCGGCCTGTTCAGCGCGTTCGTCATTCCCGGTCCAGCCAACCCGCGGCCTCGACCGCCCAGTAGGTGAGCACGATGTCGGCCCCGGCCCGGCGGATCGACGTGAGCAGCTCCAGCACGGTCCGCTCGCGGTCGATCCAGCCGTTGCGGGAGGCGGCCTCGACCATCGCGTACTCGCCGGAGATCTGGTAGGCCGCGACGGGGACGTCGGAGACCTCGGCGACGGCCTTGAGGACGTCGAGGTAGGGCAGCGCGGGCTTGACCATGACCATGTCGGCGCCCTCGGCGAGGTCGAGCGCGACCTCGCGGAGCGCTTCCCGGGCGTTGGCCGGGTCCTGCTGGTAGGTCTTGCGGTCGCCCTTGAGCTGGGACTCGACGGCGTCGCGGAACGGTCCGTAGAGGGCGGACGCGTACTTGGCGCTGTAGGCGAGGACGCCGGTGTCGGTGTGGCCCGCTTCGTCCAGCGCGGCGCGGATGAACCCGATCTGGCCGTCCATCATGCCGCTCGGGCCGACGACGTGCGCGCCCGCTTCGGCCTGGGCGACGGCCATCTCGCCGTAGACCTCGAGGGTGGCGTCGTTGTCCACGGCGCCGTCGGGGGTCAGGACGCCGCAGTGGCCGTGGTCGGTGAACTCGTCCAGGCAGCAGTCCGACATGAGGACGGTCGAGTCGCCGAGGTCGTGGCGGAGGTCGCGCAGGGCGGCGTTGAGGATGCCGTCCGGGTCGGTCGCGCCGGAGCCGACGGCGTCGCGCTCGGCGGGGACGCCGAACAGCATGATCCCGCCGACCCCGGCCTCGACCGCTGCCGCGGCGGCTTCGCGCAGCGACTCGCGGGTGTGCTGGAAGACGCCCGGCATGCTCTGGATCTCGGTCGGCGCGGACGCGCCTTCCTTGACGAACATGGGCAGGACCAACTGGCGCGGGCGCACGGTGGTCTCGCTGACCAGGCGGCGCATGGCCGGCGTGGTGCGCAGGCGGCGGGGACGGTGGGATGGGAACACTGCGGGTACTCCCTGTTGCATTAAGGCTGGTCCGGATTGCGTCGATGCAAGTCCGGCTCGATGTGACATGGGGCCCTCACGAGCACCCCGGGCAGGCCGCAGCCGGCAGGCCCGGCGGGGAAGAGCGTCCCGCCAAGCCTGCCGGCTCCGACCAGCCCAAGGCACTCGAACCCATGTCAGATCGGGCCTCGTCGGCCCCCTGCGGTGTCACCGAGGGCCTGTTGGATCAAGAACGGCGCAGGCGCTTGGTCTTGCGAGGCGGGGGCAACGCGCCCTCGGCCCTCAACCTCGCCGCGTGTTGTGCGAGGGCGTCGACGAGCGCCGGGACGTTGGCGTCCTCGGGTTGGACGTCGACGCGGAGGCCGAACTCGCGGGCCGTTTCGGCGGTCTGCGGGCCGATGCACGCGACCAGGGTGCGGGCGTGCGGCTTGCCCGCGATGCCGACCAGGTTGCGGACGGTGGAGGACGAGGTGAAGCAGACCGCGTCGAAACCGCCCGACTTGATCATCTCGCGGGTGTCCGCGGGCGGCGGGGCGGCGCGGACCGTGCGGTAGGCCGTAACGTCGTCGATCTCCCAGCCGCGTTCGCGCAGGCCGGCCGCCAGGGTTTCGGTGGCGATGTCCGCTCGCGGGAGCAGGACGCGGTCCACCGGGTCCAGTATGTCGTCGTACGGCGGGAAGTCGGCCAGCAGGCCTTCCGAGGACTGCTCGCCGGACGGGACCAGTTCCGGGATGATGCCGAAGCTGCGGACCTTGGCGGCCGTGCTCTCGCCGACGCAGGCGATCTTCACGCCGGAGAACGCGCGGGCGTCCAGGCCGAACTCGCGGAACTTCTCCCAGACCGCGCGGACCGCGTTGGTCGAGGTGAAGACGACCCACTGGTAGCGGCCGTCGACCAGGCCCTTGACCGAGCGCTCCATCTGGGCGGGGCTGCGCGGTGGCTCGACGGAGATGGTCGGGACCTCGACCGGGATCGCGCCGTGGGAGTGCAGCCGGTCGCTCATCGCGCCCGCCTGTTCCTTGGTGCGCGGGACGAGGACCCGCCAGCCGTAGAGCGCGCGGGACTCCCACCAGGAGAGCTTCGGCCTGCCGGCCACGGCGGCGCCGACGGTGACGATCAGCGGGCCGCCCAGGTCGCCCGCGTCGGCGGCCAGGGAGGCGAGCGTGGTGTCCACGGTGCGCTGGCCGAAGCCGGTGCCGTCGCAGGTCACCGCGACCGGGGTCTGCGGGGCCAGGCCGTTCTCGACGAGCGACGACGCGGCCTCGGCCAGGTGGCCGCCGGTGGCGTGCAGGACGAGCGTTCCCGGCGCGGCGGCGAGGCCGGACCAGTCGGCCACGCCCCGGACGTCGGCCTCGGTGTGGACGGCGCCCAGCGCGACGCCCGCGTAGGCGGGCACGGCGGTGCCGGCGGGGACGCCGGGCACCACGTCGAAGGCGATCGTGGTCTTGGAGACGGCCTGGGCCTCCTTCACCACGGAGTCCAGGGTCAGCGGGTCACCGGCTACCAGGCGGACCACGGCGTGGCCGTTCTTCGCCTCGGCGACCAGGTCCTTCGCGACGTCGGCGGGATCGCCCACGGCGGGTCGCACCTCGACGCCGTCGGGTACCAGCGCCACCACCTCGGCCGGGACGTCCGGGTCCGTGACCACGAGCTCCGCCTTGTGGAGCAGGTCGCGGGCCCGGACCGTGAGCAGCCCGGTGTCGCCCGGACCTGAGCCGACGAACGCGACTCGGCCGGGGGTCTTGCGTGCGCGG
Source organism: Actinosynnema sp. NPDC023794 (assembly GCF_040639675.1). Taxonomy (NCBI): domain Bacteria; kingdom Bacillati; phylum Actinomycetota; class Actinomycetes; order Pseudonocardiales; family Pseudonocardiaceae; genus Actinosynnema; species Actinosynnema sp. NPDC023794. Next base: position 337,215 of record NZ_JBFAFR010000006.1, read on the forward strand.
GTCATCAGGGCACTCCCCATCAACTACGCCCCGCCGGCGACGCGGTGGCGTGGCCGGAGAGGTCGAGCAACTCGGCGGCCAGCGCGCGGCCGAGTTCCTCTGCTGCGGTCAAGTCACCGGTGGCGGACGCACGGAGGAGGTCGCCATCCTCCGTCGCCATGACCCCGCGCAGGGACAGGCGGAGAACGACTCTCGTCGACCCGTCGGCTGCGTCTTCGGCGAGGTCTTCCACCACATCGGCCAGTGCGCCGACCGGCGCGCTGCAGCCTGCCTCGAGCGCGGCCAGGAGGGCGCGCTCGGCGGCGACAGCGGCCCTGCTGGCCGAATCGTCCAAAGTGGACTGGAGGAGGTGTTCGGCGTCGACGTCGTCGACCCGGCACTCCACTGCGAGGGCGCCCTGCGCGGGCGCGGGGAGCATCTGGATGGGCTCCAAGGTCTCGGTGATCTCGGCGGTGCGGCCGAGGCGGGCGATGCCGGCGCGGGCGAGCACGACGGCGTCCAGCTCGCCGTTCGCCACCTTGCGGATGCGGGTGTCGACGTTGCCGCGGAGCGCGACCACCTCGATGCCCAGTCCGAGCGCGTTGAGCTGCGCGGCGCGGCGGGGTGAGCCGGTGCCCACCTTCGCGCCGGTCGGCAGTTCGCCGAGGGTCAGGCCGTCGCGGGCGACCAGCGCGTCGCGCGGGTCCTCCCGCAGCGGGACGGCGGCCAGCGACAGGCGCGGGTCGGGCGCGGTGGGCAGGTCCTTGTAGGAGTGCACGGCGACGTCGATCTCGCCGTTGGCGAGCGCGTCGCGCAGCGCCGAGGTGAACACCCCGATGCCGATCTCGGCGATGGGTGCGGACGAGCGGTCACCGGGCGTGGAGATCGTGACGATCTCCACGTTCGCGCCCGCCTCGCGCAGCGCGTCGGCCACGTGGCCGGTCTGCGCGAGCGCGAGGGCGCTGCCGCGGGTGCCGATCCTCAGGGTGCGGTTCACCGCTTCTCACCTTTGGGTTGCGTCGAATGGGGGGTGCTGACGGCGGACGGCGCCTGCGGGTCGAGCCCGAACAGCTCGCGCAGCGCCTCGGCGTACCCGGCCCCACCGGGCGCCGCGGCCAGCTCCTTCACCCGCACGGTGGGGGTGTGCAGGAGCTTGTCCACCACCCGGCGCACGGTCTTGGCCAGCTCGTCGCGGACCGGGGCGGGCAGCTCGGGCAGCCGCGAGTCCAGGCGCAGCAGTTCGGCGTCCACCACCTCGGCGGCGCGCTTGCGCAGCGCCGTCACGGTGGGCGTGACCCCGGCCGAGCGCTGCCCGGCCAGGTAGGCGCGGACCTCCTCGGCCACGATCTCCGCCGCGCGCAGCGTGCCCTGCCCGGTCGGGGCGTCGGACAGCCTGCGCTGCAGGGTCTCCAGGTCGACCACGCGGACGTTGTCGAGCAGCGTCGCGGCCGGGTCGACGTCCTTGGGCAGGCCGAGGTCGCAGACGACCAGCGGCCGGTCCGCCGCTCGGTCGCCGATGTGCTCCGCGCCGACGACCGTGCCGACGGAGCCGGTGCACGCGAACAGCACGTCGGCCTTGGCGACCTCGTCGGCGAGGCCGGCCAGGTCGGTCGAGGTGGCGCTGACGCCGTCCGCGCGCAGCGCCGTGGCCAGGCGTTCGCCGTTGGCCGGCGTCCGGTTGGCGATCACGACCTCGCCGATGCCGGCCCGGCGCAGGTGGGCGGCGGCCAAGCCGCCCATGGAGCCCGCGCCGACGATCAGGGCCGTGCGCCCTTCGAGGCCTGCCCTGCCGCCGGAGGCACGACGCAGTGCGGTGTCCGCATCCCTCAGGGCCTCGGAGACGACGGACGCGCCCGCGTGGTCGATGTCGGTCTCGGTGTGCACGCGCTTGCCGACCCGCAGCGCGTGCTGGACCAGCTCGTGCAGCGTGCGGCCGACCACGCCCTGCTCGTCGGCGGCGTTGTAGGAGTTGCGCAGCTGGCCCAGGATCTGGGCCTCGCCGACCACCATCGAGTCCAGCCCGCCGGCCACCGAGAACAGGTGCTCGACCGCGGCGGCGGAGTAGTGCACGTACAGGTGTTCGAACAGGTCGGCGGGCTCGGCGCCGGCTTGCCGGGCGAGCACCTCGACGACCTCGTTCATGCCGCCGTGGAACGTCTCGACGACCGCGTACACCTCGACCCGGTTGCAGGTCGACAGCAGCACGGCCTCGGACACGCTCGGCGCCTTCAGCAGCTGGTCGAGGACCTTGCCGCGGTCGGCGTCGGCCACCGCGACGCGCTCCAGCACGGGAACCGGGGTGGTCCGGTGGGACAGACCGACGACGAGAACGCTCATGAGCGCACCACCGACCGGCGCACTACCCGCACGATCACGGGCGAATCACCACCCCGTCCACACCGATGCCGTTGACCACGTCACCGGCGGCCTCGTCAGCCCGTCGCGCGACGTGGAACGACAGGATCTGCATCTCGACCGCCAGGTCGACCTTGCGCACTTCGACGTAGTCCGGCACTTGGAGCACGACGGGTGCGAAGTTCAGGATGCACTGGACTCCGGCGGATACCAAACGGTCGCAGACGGCCTGAGCTGCCTGTGGGGGTGTCGCGATGACCCCGATCGAGACCTCGCGCGCCGCGCAGACGGACGTGATGTCATCGATGTGGTCGACCGGGATGCCGCCTACCGGCACTCCCGTCAGGTCCGGGTCGATGTCGAACAGCGCGGCGACCGGGAAGCCCCGGCTGGGGAAGCCGCCGTAGTTCGCCAGCGCGTGACCAAGATTACCGATGCCGACGACCGCGACCGAGTGCTTGCGGGTGAGGCCGAGGATCCGCTCGATGTGGCTGACGAGCACCTCGACGTCGTAGCCGACGCCGCGCGTGCCGTACGAGCCGATGTAGGACAGGTCCTTGCGGAGCTTGGCCGAGTTGACCCCGGCCGCGCCCGCGAGCTCCTCGCTGGAGATGGTCGTCACGCCCTGCTCGACCATGCCCGAGAGGACGCGGAGGTAGACCGCGAGCCGCGCCACCGCCGCCTCGGGGATCGCGCGTGCCCGCTCCCGGACGTCGGCGGGCGCTTCGGCACCGGTCTCCCCTGGGCGGGTCACGACACCGTCACCCTCGCCCCGCTGAGCCGCCACGCTGGAACTCCTCGACATCCGTCGCACTGACCCGCCGGGTATCGCCACCAGCGGAGTGATGCACCCACCGTACCGCTTGTGAACGCTTGCACAAAGTCGACGGCCGGGTGCCCGACCACGGCAACGGCCCCCGGTGGACAGGGGGCCGCGCCTCCGGCGTGGATACCAGGAGACGCGGCTCACCTTGGGGTGAACTTCGCCCGATCGGCGTGTCACCTCGCCGAACGGGCTCGCGGGCCCGCGCCCGTTCGGGTGATCTAGGCGACGGTGAAGAAGAGGGAGTGCCAGCCGGTCGCGCCGTCGGGGATCGGGGCGAGGCGGGCCTGCGGCTGGGTGAAGCCGGCCTTGTCCGTGGCGCGTGACTCGATCGTGTGGCCGCCGGGCGGCAGGTCGAGCTCGACGCGCCACATGCGCCACGTCGAGCCGTTCACCTCCTCGGCCAGGGTCGCGGTCCGCCACGGGCCGTTGTCGACCCGGACCTCGACCCGCTGGACGCCCGTCGGCTGGGCCCACGCCACGCCGGTGGCGACGACCCGGCCGGAGACCGTGGACCGACCCTCCGGGCGGTCGATCCGGGACATCACCTTGACCGGCGCCTTCTGCGCCCACGCGCGGTCCAGCCAGTAGCCGCGCCGCGCCTCGAACGTGGTCAGCTCGAGGTCGACGACCCACTTCGTGGCCGAGACGTAGCCGTAGAGGCCGGGCACGACCAGGCGGGCCGGGAAACCGTGCTCCAGCGGCAGCGGCTCGCCGTTCATGCCGAGGGCGATCAGCGCGCCGCGACCGGGCTCCATCACCACGTCGACCGGCGAGCCCGCCGTCCAGCCGTCGGCGCTGGTGGAGAACAGCTGGTCGGCGCCTCGGCGGACGCCCGCCTCCAGCAGCACGTCGCGCAGCGGCACGCCGACGAAGTTCGCGGTGGAGATGTAGGGCCCGCCGACCTCGTTGGACACGCACACCATGGTGATCGTGCGTTCGACCAGGTCACGGCGGCGCAGGTCGTCGTAGCGGAGGATGAGCTCGCGGTCGACCAGGCCGTGCACCCGCAGCACCCAGTCCTCGGCGCGCACGCGCGGCACGCTCAGCGCGGTGTCGATCCGGTAGAAGTCGGCGTTCGGCGTGATGAAGGCGGGGGTGCCCTCGGCGGCGAAGTCCGCGCCCGGCGGGATGGGCGGTGCGGGCGAGGCGGGCTCGAGCGCGCCGACGGCCCGTCGTGACGCCTCGACGTCCACCCGGCCGCCGGCGAACTGGCCGACCAGGGCGGCGAGACCGGCGCCCGCCGCCGTCGCGCCCGAGGCGACGAGGAACGCGCGCCTGCCGTCGGCGGGTTCGGCGGGGCCGAGCGCCTTGGCGTGCAGCCACCGGAAGACCGCGACGCCCGTGCCCAGGGCCGCGACGGGCGCGAGGACGCCGAGTTGGCCCAGGTCGGGGCGGTAGAGCGCGGCGGCCACGCCCAGGAGGCCGAGGACGACGGCGAGGACCGTGCCCGGCAGTGGCGTGCGGCGGGACAGCAGGCCCGCGGCAACGGCGGCGGCGGCCAGCACGACGGCCATGCCCAGCAGCAGCACGAGCTTGTCGTAGGTGCCGAACGTGCGCACCGCGAAATCCTTCAGCGCGCTCGGCGTGAAGTCGATCGCGGTGTTGCCGACCGCGAGGAACGGCGAGGCCGACGGTCCGACCACGCCCGCGACGAGGTGTCCGGCCGCGAGCGCGGCGGCCACGCCGAGCAGTCCGACGAGGGCGGCGGTCGAGCGGTTCATGTGCTCGATTCGACACCCTCGGGACGCCGGCCGGCGGATTTCGTAAGCGGCCGGTAATCCTCAGCGCAGGGCCGCGCGCAGGCGGTCCTCCTCGACCGACCAGTACCCGTGCTCCTCGCCGTCCACCAGGATCACCGGCACCCGGTCGCCGTACTCGGCGCGCAACTCGCGGTCGGCGTCGACGTCCTGCACGTCCCACGGCACGCCCAGCTCGCCGCAGATCCGCTCCAGGTCGGCTTTGGCCTGGTCACAGGCGTGGCAGTCGACCCGGCTCATCAAGGTGACGTGGTGGCTCACGACGTTCAGGCTAGGGGAAGGCGCAGCCGGGCCCGCGCGAGCTTGCCGGTCGGCGAGTGCGGCAGGGCGGCGACGAACTCGACCACGGTCGGCACCTTGAACTTCGCCAGCCGGCCGGCGCAGTGGTCCTTCACCGCGTCCTCGGTGAGCTCCGCGCCGTCGGCGGGCACCACGACCACCTTCACCGACTCGCCGGTCCGCTCGTCCGGCACGCCGACCGCCGCCGCCTCGGCCACGCCTGCCAACTCGGACAGCACCTGCTCGACCTCGTGCGGGTAGACGTTGAAGCCGTTGACGATGATCAGGTCGCCCGCCCGGTCGACCAGGTGCAGGTCGCCGTCGGCGTCGAGGTAGCCGACGTCGCCGGTGCGGAACCAGCCCTCGGCGTCCGGCCCGTGCGCGCCGTCCGGCCAGTAGCCGCTGAACAGGTTGTCGCCCTTGGCCGCGACCAGCCCGGTGCCGGGCTCGTCCTCGTCCTGGTCCAGCGGTCGGCCGTCGGTGTCGACCAGCCGGATCAGCACGCCGGGCAGCGCGCGGCCGACCGAACCCGCCTTGGGCACGCCGCCGGCCAGGGTCGTGGTGAGCACCGGACCGGTCTCGGTCAGGCCGTAGCCCTCGTAGACGGGCAGGCCGACGGCCTCGCGCATGGCGTCGAGCAGGCCGGCCGCGAGGGGCGCCGCGCCGGAGGTGAACAGGCGGACGGTGGCCAGGTCCTCGCGGAGCCGTTCGACGGGGTTGGCCAGGATCGCCGCGTACATCGGCGGCACGCCGACCAGCGTGGTCACCCGGTGCTCGCGGATCGCGGTCAGCGCCTGGTCCGGGTCGAACCGCTCCAGCAGCACGGCCGTCGCGCCCGCGCCCGCCACCTGGAACAGGCCGGGGCCGAGGCCGTAGACGTGGAACAGCGGCAGCGCCAGCAGCACCCGGTCGCCCGCCGTCACCGGCGCGGGGCGCAGGGAGGCGCACTGCTCGACGTTGGCCAGCAGCGCCCGGTGCGACAGCATCGCGCCGCGCGGCGCGCCGGACGTGCCGGAGGTGTAGCCGAGCACGGCCAGGTCCTCGCCGGAGCCGATCGCGGCGAACTCCTCGCCCGGCTCCATCGGCGGCGCCGGGAGCACCTCGACGTCCGCGCCGCCGCCGTCGCCGATGAGCAGCTTCGCGCCGCTGTCGGCGACCAGGCGCTGCAGCTCGCGCGTCGGCTGGCCGGGTCCGGCGGGCACCAGCACGCCGCCCGCGCGGAGCACGCCGAACACGGCGACGCAGAAGGCGGGACCGGTGGGCAGCCGCACGACGACCCGGTCGCCGGGTTCCAGGCCCGCCCGGACGAGCCGGTGCGCCTCGCCGTCGACGGCGGCGTCGAACTCGGCCCAGGTGTAGCTGTTCGCAGTCGTGACATCCACCAGCGCGGCATGCTTGGGTCCACGGTGCGCGGAGGCGCGAACCAGGTCGGCGATGTTGCTTGCGGAAGCGGTCAACGTGACCTCCTGGTGAACCACGGCGGACCTCAGCGCAGTCTGTCACGGGCGGGAGGCGTCACGCATTGCCTCCATCCGCGTCGCAGATTCGAGACCACTTGCCGCTACCTACTACGGAGTAACAACACGTATGCTGCCGGCACGGCGACCCTGTGGAGGTGCCGCGAGCCGATGACCGCACGGGCACGCGAGAACTCCGTCCGAACCATCCGGACGCTCCGGTCGAGGTGGAGCGCGGGAGGGCAGTCCAGCACGATCGACAGCGTGGAGAGCAACGCGGCCGACGAGCCGTGGAACCTGGTCCGCGCCGCTCAGGGCGGCGACACGGACGCGTTCGGCGCGCTGTACGACCGGTACGTCGACGTCGTCTACCGGTACGTGCTCTTCCGGGTCGGCGACCGCACCCTGGCCGAGGACGTGACCAGCGAGACGTTCCTCCGCGCGCTGCGCAGCATCGGCTCCATCAGCTACCAGGGCCGCGACGTCGGCGCCTGGTTCGTCACGATCGCGCGGAACATCGTCTTCGACCACGTGAAGTCCAGCCGCTACCGGCTGGAGATCACGACGGCCGAGCTGGCGGACAACCGCGAGGTCACGGACGGTCCCGAACAGGAAGTCCTGACCGATGCGACCAACGCCGAGCTGCTCCGCTGCGTAGCCCAACTGGGTGATGATCAGCGTGAATGCATCACCCTCCGCTTCATCCAGGGCTTGTCCGTGGCGGAGACGGCCGCGAGGATGGGTCGCAACGAGGGCGCCATCAAGGCCCTGCAGCACCGAGCGGTGCGCCGGTTGGCCCAACTGCTGCCCACCTGGCTGCGGTGAGATCACCGTCGCACCACTCGGCGTTCGCGTAACCCCGGGACCTCCCGGTTCGTTGTCCGGGGCAGGATCTCTCGAGACGTGCGGGATGGTTGGCCAAGCGGGATGGCAGGCAAGGGGATCACGCCGCTGCGGCGGCACAGGCAGCGCGAGCAGTTCGCCCGCGCGGTCGACGCGCATCCCGGGTCCGCGCCGACCGAGGACGACGAGCTCGCCGACGAGCTGGCCGTGGTGGCGCTCCTGCGGAAAGCCGCAGTCACCTCGGGCCCGGACGAGGCCGCCAAGGCGCGGATGCGGGCGCGGGTGCTCGGCGCGGCCGAGCCGCCGCCCACCAAGGTCGACCGGCCCGTCCGGGAACGCCGCGCCGGAGCCCGCGGTCGATTAGCAGTCGCCCTCGTCGCCGCGCTGTGCCTGCTGTTCTCGCTGACCGGGATGAGCCTGCTGCTCAGCCGGGACGCGTTGCCGGGCGACGCGCTGTACGGCGTCAAGCGCACCGCCGAGTCCGCATCGCTCGGCCTCACCTTCGGCGAGGAGTCGAAGGGCTACAAGCGCCTGGAGTTCGCCGCCGCGCGCGTCACCGAGATCGAGACCATGGTCGACCGGTACCGCGAGTCCGGCGGCGGGCCGCTCGGCGGCTACCTGACCGCGCTGACCGACTTCGACGCCGACGCCGCAGCCGGTTCCCGCGTGCTGGCCGCGCTCGGCTCGAACTCGGACCAGCGCGCCCTCGAAGGGCTGCGCGACTGGGCCGGCTCGCAGGCCGTCCAGCTGACCGAGCTGCGCGCGTCGCTGCCCGCCGAGGCCGCCGACCGAGCCGGCACGTCGCTCGACCTGCTCGGCCGGATCGCCGAACGCGCGTCCGCGCTGCACGCCCGGCTCGACTGCGTCTCCGTGACGTCGGGGCAGGTCGACCAGGTCGGGCCGGTGCCCGCCGAGGACGAGTGCGCGGCGCGGCCCGTCGACCCCGGCACCACGCCGGACGACCAGCCGTCCGTGCCGCCGTCGACGACCGCGGTCGCGCCCACCACGTCCGGCAACGCGCCGGGCAGCACGAGCACACCGGGCGGCGTGCCGGGCGCCACGACCCCGGTGACGCCGTCCGCGCCGATCACCACGACCCCCGGACCGCTGCTGCCGCTGCCCACGTTGACCCTCCCGTCGCTGCCGCTGCCCGGCCTCAGCGGCTGATCGCTACCCTGTCCCCATCGGACCGCGGGAGGCGCTGACGTGGTGAAAAGGCGTGTGGTGGAGGGCTCGGCGGAACGGGAGCGGCGTGCCGCGCTGGCCGGCGAGGCTTCGGCCGAGGCCGCGTCGACGGTCGGGCCGTCCGGGAGCGCGCCCACCGACCTCACCGCCGCCGCCTTCTTCGACGTCGACAACACCATGATGATGGGCGCGTCGATCTTCCACTTCGCCCGCGGGCTCGCGGCCCGCAAGTACTTCAAGAACTCGGACCTGGCCGGGTTCGCGTGGCAGCAGCTCAAGTTCCGCGTCGGTGGCCGGGAGGACCCACAGAGCGTCGCGGCGTCCCGCGAGCAGGCGCTGTCGTTCGTGGCCGGCCGGTCGGTGGCGGAGCTGATCTCGCTCGGCGAGGAGATCTACGACGAGCTCATGGCGGACCGGATCTGGGCGGGCACGCAGGCGTTGGCGCAGATGCACCTGGACGCGGGCCAGCGGGTGTGGCTGGTGACGGCGACGCCGGTGGAGCTGGCGCAGATCATCGCGCGGCGGCTCGGCCTGACCGGCGCGCTGGGCACGGTGTCGGAGAGCACGGACGGCATCTACACCGGCCGGTTGGTCGGTGACCTGCTGCACGGCCGGGCGAAGGCGCACGCGGTGCGCGCGCTGGCCGCGAAGGAAGGCCTCGACCTGCGCCGGTGCACGGCGTACTCGGACTCGGTGAACGACGTGCCGATGCTGTCGGTCGTCGGCACGGCGGTCGCCGTGAACCCGGATTCCGGGCTGCGCGAGACGGCGCGCAAGCGCGGCTGGGAGATCCGCGACTTCCGCACCGGCCGCAAGGCGGCGAAGATCGGCGTGCCGTCCGTCCTCGGGGCGGGCGCGCTGGCCGGCGCGGTGGCCGCCACCCTGGCCTACCGCCGCCGAGTCCGCTGACGCCGGTCGGTCCGTTCGAAGATCAAGAGCTTGAAAAGCATGTCCGGCCGCGAGGGATCGACGGGCCGCTGCCCTATGAGGTCAGTGCCGGCCTTTCCTCACCAGGAGGGCTTCGTGTCATCCCGCCGACCTGGCGCAGCCCTGATCTGCCCGTCCGGCGAGGACATGCTCTTCTCAAGCCCTTGGGCTCTTCTCAAGCCCTTGGCGTGTGAGTCGGGGCTTTTCCTCACCCCAGGAAGACGTTGCGCCGCTGCGTGAGCAGCCGGTAGAGGGTCTGCTGGATGGTCTCGCGCACCTGGTCGGTCAGGTTGAACACCAGCATCGGGTCGTCCGCCGCGTGCTCGCCGTAGACGTCGGTCCGGATCGGCTCGCCGAACTCGATGTACCACTTCGACGGCAACGGGATCGCGCCGAGTGGGCCCAGGAACGGGAAGAACGGCGTCACCGGGAAGTAGGGGAAGCCGAACAGCCTGGCCAGCGCCTTGATGTCGCCGATCTTCGGGTAGATCTCCTCCGCGCCGACGATCGAGCACGGGATGATCGGCACGCCGGTGTTCAACGCCGCCGACACGAAACCGCCCCGGCCGAACCGCTGCAGCTTGTACCGGTCCTTGAACGGCTTGCCGATGCCCTTGAAGCCCTCCGGCCACACGCCGACCAGCTCGCCGGACCTGAGCAGGCGTTCCGCGTCCGGGTTGCACGCCAGCGTCTGACCCGACTTGCGGGCCAGCGCGCCGAGCACCGGAGTCTTGAACACCAGGTCGGCGCCGAGCATCCGCAGGTGGCGGCGCTTGGGGTGGTCGGCGCGCACCGCGTACGCGGTCATCGTGGCGTCCAGCGGCAGGGTGCCGGAGTGGTTGGCGACGATCAGGGCGCCGCCCTCGCCCGGGACGTTGTGCATCCCGATCGTCTCCACCCGGAACCACTTCTCGTACAGCGGCTTGAGCGGCGGCATCAGAACGTTGTCGGTCAGGTCGGGGTCGAAGCCGAACTCGTCGACCTCGTAGTCGCCCTGGATGCGCCTGCGGGCGAACGCCAGCAGCTCGGCCAGGCGCTGCTCCCAGCCCGTCGGCCCCTCGGCCGGCGTCGGCTCCGGCGACGGGTCCGGCGCGGGCGGTTCGGGCACGGGAACCGGTCCGGGAGCCTGGTCCGCGGCGCGTCGTCGTCGGGCCGTCTCCCGGTCCGCACCGTGCAACGGGATCACCCGCGCCTCTGCCACGTGTCCACCTCCTCTGTCTGGTCGCCGACTCGGCCGGCGGTCGTCTGGTCGCCGACTCGCCGGCGTGATCGCTAGCGGAACCTGGCGGCCAGGTCGAGCACGCCACGCTCGACCGAGGCCACCAGTTCCGGGTCGACGAGCGGACGCAGCGCGCGCCCGCTCACGTAGTCGTCGAACGCCTGCTGGGTGGTCCACCTCGGCGTGAACCCGAACTCCCGCTTCAGCAGCGTCGTGTCCATCACCCGACCCCAGTTCAGGAACCTCATCTGGTCCGGTGAGAAGTCCACCAGCCTGGCGCTGCGGAACAACCGGCCCATCGTCGGCACGGCCGCGCTCGGCACGGGCAGGCTGACCCGACCGGCCCGGCGGATGGCCTGCGACAGCATCAGCACGCCGTCACCGCCCACGTTGTAGACGCCGGGGAGGTCGTGCAGCGTGGCCCGTTCCAGCACGGCCAGCGCGTCCTCGGAGTGCAGCAACTGCACCCTTGCGTCGTAACCCATCACCGTCGGCACGACGGGCAGGGCGAAGTACCTGGTCAGGACCGTGTCGATGCGGGGGCCGATGAAGTTGCTGAACCTCAGCGAGGTGACGTCCACGTCCGGCCGGCGGCGCGCGAACCCGCGCACGTAGCCCTCGACCTCGACCGCGTCCTTGGCGTACCCGCTGGACGGCAGGTCCTTCGGGCCCATGTCCTCGGTGAACACCGCCGGGTCGCGCGAGCTGGACCCGTACACCGCGCTGGTCGACTTGACCACCAGCTTGCGCACGTGCGGCGACTTCTGGCACGCGGCCAGCAGCTGCATCGTGCCGATGACGTTCATCTCCTTCATCACGGTCCGCCCGCTCGGGCCGGCCGGGTTCGCCGTCACCGACGCGTGCACGACCGTGTCGACGTGCGCGGTGTCGATGACCTTCGCGATGAGGGGGTTGCGGATGTCGGCGCGCACGAACTCGGCGCGGCCCATGCGGCGCAGCAGGTCACGTGACGGCGGTTCGGTGTCCACCCCGAGCACGCGTTCGACGTCGGGGTTCGCCGCGAAGCGCGCGGCGAGGTGACCGCCGAGGTACCGGCTGCAACCGGTGACGAGAACGACCTTGGGCGCCATGCGACTCCCTGTGCGGGTGGTGCGACTCGACGATGCTAACCGGGATCCGGCGGCGCGATCGGTCGCGGAACGTCGTCTTGACGCAGGTCACCGAGGCGTTACCGGTGAATCACCCGGATGGCGGGACGGCGCCCGGGCGGCGCGGAACGAAGACACCGCCAGTCCCGCGGCCGGTGTGGCCGGGGACTGGCGGTGCTAGAACCCGCAGGGGTTACTTGCCGCGCTTCCTGCGCTGGACCCGCGTCTTGCGCAGCAACTTGCGGTGCTTCTTCTTCGACATGCGCTTGCGGCGCTTCTTGATGACCGAGCCCATGCGGGTTCCTTCACTACTAGACGTTGGTGGTCTCCACGCGCCGGTGGAGACACCCGTCAAGTGGGCGCGCCGACACCAGGCACGAACGGCCTATGAGTTTACCCGCCTGCCCGGACGCGCCCTCACCCGGCGTCGAAGTAGGCGTTCCGCAGGTACTCGTTGACCGCCTTCTCCGGCACCCTGAACGACTTACCCACGCGCACCGCCGTCAGCTCACCGGAGTGGACCAGGCGGTACACCGTCATCTTGGACACGCGCATCATCAGCGCGACCTCGGCGACCGTCATGAATCTGACTTGACCGAGTGACTTCTCCTCCGCAGGCATGGATCACCGCGTCCTTCGACACGCGTCGTGCCGTCGGCTTCCCCACCGACGGTTCGACACGCACGTGCTCCCCTGAGGGTAACGGGACGGGTGGGACTGGTGCGACGGCCAATGGCGGTATCAGTCCGCCTCGTGGTCGCGTCCCAGTTCCACCGAACGGTCGCGGGCGGCCTCGATGGCCGCCAGCATGGCCGCGCGCACGCCGTGCCTCTCCAGCTCCCGGATGGCCATGATGGTGGTTCCCGCGGGCGACGTGACGGCCTCGCGCAGGATGACCGGGTGCTGGTCGCCCTCGTTCAGCATGGTGGCCGCGCCGACCGCCGACTGGATGATCAGCCGACCGGCCAGGTCGCGCGGGATGCCGAGCAGGATGCCCGCGTCGATCATGGCCTCGACCAGGTAGAAGAAGTAGGCGGGGCCGGAGCCGGACAGCGCGGTGACGGCGTCCTGCTGGTTCTCCGGGACGCGGGCCACCTTGCCGACCGTCGTCAGCAGCTCCTCGACCAGGTTCAGGTGCTCCTCGGTGGCGTACTTGCCCGCCGAGATGGCGCTCATCGCCTCGCCGACGACCATCGGGGTGTTCGGCATGACCCGGACCACGGGGGTGCTGTCGGGCAGCCTGCGCTCGTACAGGGACGTCGGCAGGCCCGCGCACAGGGACACGACGAGCGTGCCGGGCTTGAGCACGGGTGCGAGCTCGTCCAGCAGCGGTTCGATGTCCTGCGGCTTGACCGCGACCACGAGGACGTCGGCCCGCAGCGCCGCGCCGGGCACGTCGAGGCCCTCCACCCCGTACCGCTCGGTCAGCGCGGCGGCCCGCTCCGGGTGCTTCTCGGTGAACAGCAGGTCGTCGGCCTTGCGCCCGCCTTGAAGCAGCCCCGACAGCAGCGCTTCACCGATCTTGCCAGCCCCCAACACGGCGATGGTCGTCATGCGCCAAGCCTGCCACGCCGCCACAACCCGAATACCCGCAGGTCCCACGCGTGTCCTACGCCCAGAACGCGAGTGTCGTACGTTCGCGTCGTGCGTGTCCCACGTTCAGAACGTGCGTGTCCTACGCTCAGGACCCCTGAATTCAACGCTCAGGTCGCCGGCGTCAGCGCCAACTGCCGCGCCTGGCACACCAGCCGCCCGGCCGAGTCGATCACCAAGGCGTCCTCGTCGAACCACTGCCCGTGCACCGCGCTGCACGACACCCGCACGCGCAGCCACCCCGGCGCCGGGTTCGCCCTCAGCAACGCCGTCAGCTGCACGGTCGGCGACCACCCGAACCGGCCGAGGTTGAACGTCACCGGCATCGAGATGTCACCGGCGATCAGCGCGAAGTACGGGTCCGGCCGCTCACCCAGCGGACGCACCCACAGCCGCAGCACCAACGGGCCGCCGACCCGTCCGGTCAGGAACCCGGCGCCCGCCTGGTCCAGCCGCACGTCGCACACCGCGCCGAGCTTGTACACGCCGCCGGAGCCCATGGACGCCAGGTCGATCGCGTCCGCGGGCGGCTCGGCGGGCAGGTCGGGCAGGTCGGCGTAGTCCGGCGCGGCCGTCGGCATCCGCCCGACCGTCACCACCGCCTCCACGCAGCTGCGCCCGCGCTGCTCCAGCGTCGACGTCACCACGGTCGCCGTCCGCCCCGCCTTGCGCACCTCGGTCCGCACCAGCACCGGCCCCACCTCTGGCGCGCGCAGGAACTGCGTGCTCACGCTCAGCGGCGCGAGGTCGTCCGCACCCGGCACGGCCGTCCGCGCGCTGTCCACCGCCGCCCGCGCGACCAGGGCCAGCAGGAACCCGCCGTGCGGCTTCGGACCGACGGTCCACTCGGCGGGCAGGGACGCGGTGTACGTGCCGTCGCCGAGGGGGCGGACCGCACTGGCAACCGAGAAGGACACAGGGCTCCTCACGAGCGGGTGACCAGCGAACGCAGGAAGAACGCGACGTTGGCCGGCCGCTCGGCCAGCCGGCGCATCAGGTACCCGTACCACTGGCCCCCGTACGGCACGTAGACGCGCACGACGTGCCCCTCCGCCGCCAGGTGCTGCTGCTCGCCCGGCCGGACGCCGTAGAGCAGCTGGAACTCGAAGTCCTCGACCTCCTTGCCGTACCAGCGGGCGCGTTCGGAGACGATCTCGATCAGGCGCGGGTCGTGGGTGGCGAACATGGGGTAGCCGGAGCCGGCCAGCAGGACGTTGGCGCAGCGCACGTAGTTGAGGTCGACCTCGTGGGGGTCGAGGTAGGCCACCGACGGCGGTTCGGCGTACGCGCCCTTGCACAGCCGGACGCGCGTGCCCGCGAGTTCGCGCACGTCGTCCAGGGTGCGGCGCAGGTACGCCTGGAGCACCGCGCCCACCGACGGCCAGTGGCGGCGCAGTTCGGCGAGCACGCGCAGGGTGGCGTCGGTGGTGGTGTGGTCCTCCATGTCGAGCGTGACCGTGGTGCCCGCCTGCTCGGCCGCCGCGCAGATGCGGGAGGCGTTGTCCAGCGCGAACGTCTCGCTCAGGCCGAGGCCCACGGCGGACAGCTTCACGCTCACCTCGGCGTCCGCGGCGAGGCCGACGTCGTGCAGCTGGTCGAGCAGCTCCAGGTAGGCGCGCACGGTCCGCTCGGCGGTGGCGCGGTCGGCGGTGTCCTCGCCGAGGTGGTCGAGGGTGACGCGCAGGCCGTTGCCGATCAGCCGGCCGGCCGCGTCGATCGCGTCGGCGGTGGTCTCGCCCGCCACGAACCGGCGCACCACGTCGCGGCTGACGGGCGCGGTCGCGACGACCCGGCGCACCGTGTCGTTGCCCGCGGCGGCGAGGATCAACGTGCGCAACGGGTTCACGATCAAGACCCTAGCCGCTGACCGGCGCCGCAGCGGATGCGAGTTCGCCGTCGGTCGACCTGAGCGTTGAATTCGGGGGTCCTGAACGTAGGACACACGCGGTCTGAACGTAGGACACACGCGGGGGTCAGAGGTGCAGGCGGGCGAACAGGAGGGATTCGGTCAGCAGTTCGGTGCGCTCGGCGGCGGTGCGGGCGCGCCGGGTGTTGACCTCCAGCACGACCTGCCCGGTGAAGCCCGTGCGGGTCAGGTGGGACAGCAGCTCGCCGCACGGCTGCGTGCCGCGGCCGGGCACCAGGTGCTCGTCCTTGGGCAGGCCGGCGCCGTCGGCCAGGTGCACGTGGGTCAGCCCGTCGCCCATGCGCTTGGCCAGCTCCATCGTGTCCACGTGCGCGGCCGAGGCGTGCGACAGGTCCAGCGTGTAGTTCCGGTGGCCGACGTCGGTCGGGTCGATCGACGGCCGGAACGCCGTGACCTGCACCGATCGCCCACGCCCGAGGGGACGCCGCACCGGGAACATGTTCTCCACCGCGATGGCGACGCCGCTGTCGTCCTCCAGCGACGCGACCAGGTCCGCGAAACCCTCCGCGTACCGCCGCTGCCACACGAACGGCGGGTGCAGCACGACGGTCCGCGCACCCAGGTCACCGGCCGCCTGCACGCTGCGCCGCAGCCGCTCGGCCGGATCCGGCGACCAGACGCGCTGGCTGATGAGCAGGCACGGCGCGTGCACGGCCAGCACCGGCACCCGGTAGCGCTTCGAGAGCCGGTCGACCGCCTTCACGTCCTGGCTCACGGGGTCGGCCCACACCATGACCTCGACGCCGTCGTACCCCAGCTCGGCCGCCGCCTCGAACGCGGCGCCCGCGGGCTGCGGCCACACGGCCGCGGTGGACAGCCCGACCGGGATCAAGAGTTCACCAGCAGCATCGCCGCCGGCGACACCGTCACGATCAACCCGACGAGCACCGCCAGGACGGTCGTCTGGAGGTCGTCGGCACGGCGGATCTTGCGGACCATCATCACCAGGCCGACGGTCACCGCCAGGGCCACCACCAGCGCCGCGGGCGCGGCCGTGCGCCAGAGGAAGTTGAAGCCGAGCCACAGCGCCGCGCCACCGATCACGCCGGCGGCCAGCTGCCCGATCATGAGCAGCCACTCCTTGCCCGCCGAGCGGTCGGCGGGGCGCTCCTCGTCCACGTCGTCGTCGATGTCGGCCAGCCCGGCCGGCCCGTCGTCGTCGAGGTCGCGGCGCTTGAAGTCGCGGCGGGGGTAGTCGTCGTCCTCGTCTTCCTCGTCGAGGTCGACGTACGGGTGGAACGCGGTGCTCTCGCCCTCGACGGCCTCTTCCGGCTCGTCGTCGCCGAACCAGTCCTCGGGGGACTGGTCGGGCAGCGGGTCGGGCAGCCGCGGCGGCGCGGGCGGCACGATCAGCACCGACTCGGTCGGCAACGACTCCAGCGGCACGTTGGGCGTGAGCTTGTCGGTGATGCGCGGCATCACCTCGGTGACCGGTTCACGGGCGGGTGGCTTCACCACGGGCGGCGCGCCGGGCGGCACGGGCCGCACCACGTTCGAGCGCGACGCCTCGGGCTTGACGGGCGGTTTCGGCAGGTTGGGCCGGGACGGTTCGCCCTGGTAGTCCGCCACGACCGGCGGCACGACCCTGGTCTGCTCGGCGGGGTCGACCTCGGGCGCGCGTCTGCGCCCGGATTCGGCCTGCTTCGGGGGCTCGAGCCGGGACGAGGGTGGTTCCAGCCGCGAGACCGGCGGTTCCAGCCGGGAGACGGGCGGCTCGGGACGGGACACCGGCTGCACCGGCGGCTGGTAGGCCGTTCGCTCGGCCTCGACGGGTCGCTGCCGCTGCGGCAACGGCGCGGGCGGCGCGGCGGGCGGTGGCGGTGGCGGTGGCGGGACGGGCGACGC
Source organism: Actinosynnema sp. NPDC023794 (assembly GCF_040639675.1). NCBI lineage: Bacteria > Bacillati > Actinomycetota > Actinomycetes > Pseudonocardiales > Pseudonocardiaceae > Actinosynnema > Actinosynnema sp. NPDC023794. Next base: position 354,516 of record NZ_JBFAFR010000006.1, read on the forward strand.
GGCTTCGTCGCGGACGGCGCGCAGCCTGCCGCTGTCGGAGTTGACCCGGTCGATGATGGCCTGCGGAGCGGTGTCCGAGGCCTCTTCGGCACGGCGCCGTCGCCGACGCGGCGTCACCTCGCCGGAGCCCCCGCCGCCGTACTGGGCGAGCAACTCCGCGACGGTGCGCTGGGTCTGCTCCGACTCGCTCTCTCGACTCATCAACTCCACCGTGCCCCGTGGCGGCCAGTCCGTCCAGTGTCACCCGTCCGGCGGGTGTGGTCCGGCGCGGCGTCCAGGTCCGAACCATTAGTGTGGTCCAGCCGACGCAGGATGACACCTTCCCGCAGCGCCCAGGGACAAATCTCCAGCTCGCCGAGTGACAGGGCTCGCATGGTGGCCTCCGCCACCAACGCCCCCGCCACCAGCTGGTGGGCACGGCTCGCGCTCACCCCTTCGAGCTCGGCCAGGTCGGCCGCGGACATCCGGGAGATGAACGCGATGACCTGGCGCAGGCCCGCGTCGGTGAGCACGCGTCGCGCGCGCGGACCGGCCGACGACGGCGCCGCGCCGGTCAGCCGGGCCAGCGTGCGGAACGTCTTCGACGTCGCGACCACGCGGTCGGGGGTACCCACGCGGAGCAGCTTCTTCGCCACCGGCGCCAGCTGCTCGGCCAGCCACGCGCTGGTCTCGCGCACCTCGGCCTTGGTCGGCGGGTCGTTGCGGAACCGGGTCCGGGTCAGCCTGCCCGCGCCCAGCGGCACCGAGAACGCCTCCTCCGGCTCCTCGTCGACGCCGACCGCCAGCTCCAGCGACCCGCCGCCGATGTCCAGGCACAGCAGCCTGCCCGCCGACCAGCCGTACCAGCGGCGCACCGCGAGGAACGTGTACCGCGCCTCGTCCTCGCCGGTCAGCACCTGCAGGTCGACGCCGGTCTCGGCGCGCACCCGGTCCAGCACCTCGGCGGAGTTGCCCGCCTCGCGCACCGCGGACGTGGCGAACGCCATCAGGTCCTCGCAGCCGAGCCGCTCCGCCGCCGCCTTGGACGCGGCGACGGCGCGCACCAGCTGGTCGGCACCCGCACGCCCGAGCAACCCGTCGCCGTCCAGCTGCTCCGCGAGGCGCAGCACGGACTTCTCCGAACTCATCGGCGTCGGGTGGGCACCACGATGAGCGTCCACCACCAAGAGGTGGACGGTGTTCGACCCGACATCAAGCACCCCTAGGCGCACGCGGTGCACCGTACCTGGTCGGGATGATCAGGATTCGAACTTGTATCCCAGTCCGCGAACGGTGACCAGGTGCCGCGGCGCCGACGGGTCGGGCTCGATCTTCGACCGCAGCCGCTTGACGTGCACGTCCAGGGTCTTGGTGTCGCCGACGTAGTCCGCGCCCCACACCCGGTCGATCAGTTGGCCGCGGGTCAGCACGCGGCCGACGTTGCGCAGCAGGTACTCCAGGAGGTCGAACTCCTTGAGCGGCAGGCTCACCTCGGCGCCGTCCACGGTCACCACGTGCCGCTCGACGTCCATCCGCACCGGGCCCGCCTCCAGGACCTGCGGCAGCAGCTCCTCGGACTCGCCGCCGCGCCGCAGCACGGCCCGGATCCGGGCGATCAGCTCACGGGCCGAGTACGGCTTGGTGACGTAGTCGTCCGCGCCCAACTCCAGGCCGACGACCTTGTCGATCTCGCTGTCCCGCGCCGTGACCATGATCACCGGCACGGCGGAGCGGGCGCGCAGCTGCTTGCACACGTCGGTGCCGCTCATGCCGGGGAGCATGAGGTCGAGCAGCACGATGTCGGCGCCGTTGCGGTCGAACTCCTCCAGCGCCTCCTGGCCGGTGGCCGCGAGCGCCGCGGTGAAGCCCTCCTTGCGCAGCAGGAAGGCGAGCGGATCGGCGAAGGACTCCTCGTCCTCCACGATGAGCACCCTGGTCACAGCTCTCCTCCGTGGTTGCTGCCCGCGCCGCTCGGCACGGGGCTCGCCAGCTCCTGCGTGGGCAGGTCCTGGGTGGGCTCGTCCTGGTCGGGATGAGCCGGGATGCGCAGCGTGAAGGTGGAGCCGGTGCCCGGCAGGCTCCAGAGCCTCACCTCGCCGCCGTGGTTGTTGGCGACGTGCTTGACGATGGCGAGCCCGAGCCCGGTGCCGCCGGTCGCCCGCGACCGGGCCTTGTCGACCCGGTAGAAGCGCTCGAACACGCGGGTCTGCTGGTCCTCGGCGATGCCGATGCCGCGGTCGGTGACGGCGATCTCGACGAAACCGTCGACGAGCTTGCGGCTGACCGACACCGGGCTGCCCGGCGGCGAGTACGCGACCGCGTTGTCCAGGAGGTTGCTCAGGGCCGTGACCAGCAACGTCCGGTCGCCCTCCACCTCGAGGCCGCTCGGGGAGTCGGTGGCGACCTCGATGCCCGCGGACTCGGCGGCCAGCCTGGAGCGGCCCATCGCCTCGTCGATGACCACGTCGACCTCGACCCGGCTGAGCTCCGGCAGCTTCTCCGCGCCCTGCAACCGCGACAGCGCGATCAGCTCGGTGACCAGGGTGCCCAGCCGGGTGGCCTCCTGCATGATCTTGGCGCTGAACCGGCGGACCTCCTCCTGGTCGTCCGCGGCGTCCAGCACGGCCTCGGCCAGCAGCGCGAGCGCGCCGACCGGGGTCTTGAGCTCGTGGCTGACGTTGGCCACGAAGTCGCGCCTGGTGGCCTCCAGCCGCACCGACTCGGACTCGTCGGAGGCGTCGACCACCACGAAGCCCTCGGTGAGCACCTTCACGGTGGCGTGCACGGCCTGCGGCTGGCGGCCCTTGATGACCTCCAGCGACGACAGGTCCACCGAGATCACGCCACCGTTGCGGCGGGCCATCTCGGCGGCGCGTCTGGCCCGGTCGTCCACGCGGTTGTTGCGCACCACGCCCAGCTCCTCGGCGCGGGAGTTGTGCAGCACGACGTCACCGAAGCCGTTGAGCACGGCGATGCCGTTGGGCGAGGAGTGGACCACCCTGGCCATCAGGTCGGCGACGGTGAGTCCGCGCGGACGCGCCTCGCGGGCCCGTGCCGTGGCCCGTCCGGCGAGAAACGCGACACCGCCGATCAGCAGAGCGCCGATCGACAGGACGAGGTAACCCGTTGCGGTCACGAGCGCATCGTAAGCAGGTCAGGCGGGGTACGGCCTAGAGCTGACGCCTGGTTCGTGACTCCTGCGACACCGTCCGGGACCGATGTTCTCCCGGCAGACGACCGCCGTTCACCCAATCGTGTCCAATTGAGTCAGGCGTGTTCGAACAGGTGCAGAGCCGCGGAAGCCGGGTTCTCCTCTAGGTGACGAGTGGAGGACGTGCCGGGGGCGCTGGACGCGTCGGACGAAGGGGCCGGACGCACGAGACGGCGGCACGCGCGCCGGTCGTGCCCCGCGCGCGTGCCGCCGTCTCCTGGCGTTGGCTAGCGACCCTGGTTGGCCACGGCCTTGATCGCGTCCGCCGCCGCGTCCGGGTCGAGGTACTCGCCGCCCGGCTTGAGCGGCTTCAGCTCGTCGTCCAGGTCGTAGCGCAGGGGGATGCCGGTGGGGATGTTCAGGCCCGCGATGGCTTCGTCCGAGACGCCGTCGAGGTGCTTGACCAGGGCGCGCAGCGAGTTGCCGTGCGCGGCCACGAGCACGGTCCGGCCGGTGCGCAGGTCCGGCACGATCGAGGACTCCCAGTACGGGATCATCCGCTTGACCACGTCCAGCAGGCACTCGGTGAGCGGCAGGTCGGGGCCGAGGTCGGCGTAGCGCGGGTCGCTGTCCTGGCTGAACTCCGTGCCGGGCTCGATCGGCGGCGGCGGGGTGTCGTAGGAACGGCGCCAGAGCATGAACTGCTCCTCGCCGAACTCCTCCAGCGTCTGCTTCTTGTTCTTGCCCTGGAGCGCGCCGTAGTGGCGCTCGTTGAGCCGCCAGTCCCGGCGGACCGGGATCCAGTGCCGGTCGGCCGCGTCGAGGGCGAGGTTGGCGGTGCCGATGGCCCGCCGCAGCAGCGACGTGTGCACCACCTCCGGCAGCACGCCCGCTTCGCGCAGCAGGACGCCGCCGCGCTTCGCCTCGTTCACACCCTTCTCCGAGAGGGGGACGTCCACCCAGCCGGTGAACAGGTTCTCCGCGTTCCAGACGCTCTCGCCGTGGCGGAGCAGCACCAGGGTTCCGACAGCCATGGGCGTCAGCCTGCCAGATGGACCGGGCCGGCTCACGCCGGTGGTAGGTGTGATCTTGATCGGTGCAGCAGGACAGGCCGGGCCGGGCCTCTCGGGCCCGGCCCGAAGCCGGGTCAGCCGCCGAGGCCCTGGATGTCCACGAGCCCGCCGGTCATGCCGCCGATCCCGCCGGCCGCACCGGTCAGGCCACCGAAACCACTGACCACCGGGCCGAGCAGGGCGCCCAGGACGTCGCCACTGGGAACGGCGTCCATCGCGCCCTTCGTCGTCCGCTCCGCCGGGGCGTCGGAGGCGTTGGCGGCCGGGGCAGCCAGCAGGATGACGGCGGTGGCGCCGGCCGCGACGGCCAGCCTTCCGAGGATGCGCATGCGGTGTTCTCCGATGTGTGGTTCCGATTTGCACCCGACATGGTTGTGGAGCGTGACGATCCCGGCTCGCCGAGTAGTCGGGATCAACCCCATCGAGTGATCACCACCGCCCCCGACGCCGAGAACCCCCGGCAGCGCGATCGCCACCGGGGGTCCGCGCCAACCGGTTCAGGCAGAGACCTCGCGGGCGCGCAGGTCCTTGCGCAGGATCTTGCCCGAGGCAGACTTCGGGATCGCTTCGATGAACTCCACGACCCTCACCTTCTTGTGCGGGGCCACCTGGGACGCCACGAACTCCATCACGCCGGACTCGTCCAGCGCCGCGCCCGGCTGGCGGACGACGAAGGCCTTCGGCACCTCCTCGCCCTCCGCGTCACGCACGCCGACCACGGCCGCGTCGGCGATCTCCGGGTGCGTCAGCAGCACGGCCTCCAGCTCCGCGGGCGGCACCTGGTAGCCCTTGTACTTGATCAGCTCCTTGACCCGGTCGACGATGCTGACCAGGCCGTCCTCGTCGATGACCCCGACGTCGCCGGTGTGCAGCCACCCGTCCTCGTCGAGCGTGGCGGCGGTGGCGTCGGGGTTGTTCAGGTAGCCCTTCATGACGTTCGGGCCGCGGCACCACAGCTCGCCGCGCTCGCCCACGCCCACGTCCTCACCGGTGGCCGGGTCGACGAAGCGGCACTCCATGTTCGGCGCGATGACGCCCACCGTGCCGACGGGGATGTCGTCGCGGCCATCCGGGATCGCGTGGCTGACCGGGCTCATCTCGGTCATCCCGTACCCCTGCGAGACGCGGCAGCCCAGGCGCTTGGCGACGGCCGCCGCGAGGTCGACGTCCAGCGGCGCGGCGCCGGAGAAGATCGTGTCTATGCCGGAGAGGTCGTACTGGTCGACCAACGGGTGCTTGGCCAGCGCCACCGCGACCGGCGGCGCGATGTAGACGCGGTCGGTCCGGTGGTCCTGGATCACCCGCAGGAACTCGGCCAGGTCGAACTTCGGCAGCGTCACCACGGTCGCGCCGACGTGCAGGCCGTTGTTCATCAGCACCTGCATGCCGTAGATGTGGAAGAACGGCAGCACGGCGAGGATCTTCGTGTCCCCGCCGACCCGGAGCAGCGGCCCGCACTGCACGATGTTCGCGACCAGGTTGCGGTGCGTCAGCATCACGCCCTTGGCCCGTCCGGTCGTCCCCGACGAGTACGGCAGCACGGCCACGTCCCGCGCCGGGTCGATCGACACCTCCGGCGCCGCCTCGTCGTTCGCCAGCAACGACGACAGGCTGGGGTAGCCCTCGGCGGCGTCCAGCACGACCACGTCGGAGATGCCGGCCTTCTCGGCGCCCGGCGCGGCGTTCGGCAGCAGCACGGACACCGTGAACAGCATCTTCGCGCCGGCGTCCGTCAACTGGTGCGCGACCTCGTCCGCCGTGTAGAGGGCGTTGACGGTGGTCGCGGTGGCGCCCGCGCGGAGGATGCCGTGGAACACGACGGCGTAATAAGGGGTGTTCGGGCTGAGGATGCCCACGACGTCGCCCTTGCCGATCCCCCTGGCGGCCAGCGCGGCGGCCAGGCGATCGACCGTCCCGGCCAGTTGGCGGTAGGTCAGCGACGCGCCCGAGGTGCCGTCGACCAGGGCCACCCGGTCGGCGCGCTCGCCGAGGTCGGCGAACAGCAACTCGTGCAACGTGACGTCCGGGACCGCGACATCGGGGAACGGACTGCGGAAGACCATGCGGCTGCCTCACTCATCCTGGGGGCCGGGATCCCGTCATCGTGAGTCAAGCCACATCGCCGGTCAAGGCGGTCGCGCCTCGCGCTACAGCGTTACTTAACTCGGCTAAGAACAACACGAATGGAGTAGCGCCGCCCCTTGTGGTGATCACCGGCCATCTGCCAAGTTGGCAGGGCCCTCGCGGGTCGGCTCCCACGCACTCCGATCGACCCGCGCGGCAGAACCGCGGTTCGCAATCCCCCCGTCGAACCGCGGCCCGCTTGGAAGCCCGGGCTCCCCCCGCCCGGATCCACCTTCAGCGGGGACCGACGCGGGGCGGCTTGAGCTCGCGACTCCCCCTCTCTCCCAAGCCGCCCCGCGCTCCCGCTCGCTACGGCGTGCTCGACGACGCGGCGGGCTCCACGGGCACGACCCTCCGGCGACGCCGCCACCACAGGTAGCCGAACGCCGGCACCCCCAGCACCACCGCGAACGGCAGCACGCCGCCCAGCACCACCAGCAGCCAGCCGAACGCCGTCACCAGCGCCTTCCAGCCACCGGCGAACGCCTCCAGGAAGTCGTTCTCGTCCCGCACGACCACCGGCTCGCCCGTCGCCGAGATGACGACGGTCAGCGTCGCCATGGCGACCTGGCCCTTCACCGTCTCGTACCGGCGTTGCAGCGACTCCAGCTCGGACTGCCGCTTGGTCAGCTCGGCCTCGATGTCGGTGATCTCGGACGTGGTCGTGGCCCGCTCCAGCAGTCCCCGCACCCGCTCCACGCTGGCCCGCTGGTTGGCGAGCCTGGCCTCGATGTCCACCACCTGCTCGGTCACGTCCTCGGTCTGCAGCTCACGCCGGCTGACCTCGACGTTCTCCAGCTTCGCGATCGACTCCAGCACGGGGTCCAGCCGGTCGCCGGGCACCTTCAACGTCACCGACGCGCGGTTGGCCTGCGACTTCTCCTGCGCCGAGTACCCGCCCGCCGCGATCACCAGGTCCTTGACCTCGCTCAACACCGCGTTCGAGTCCGGCGCGCGCAACTCGACCGTCGCCGTGCGCACGAGCTGCCGGTTCTGCTGCGCCGACGTGCCCGCCTGCTGCGCCTCACCCGTGCCGGCCGACTCCTGCTTCGGCGTGCCGCCGCCCCGCTGCGCGTTCTCCTGCGCCGGCGCCGGCGCGGCCTGGTCCGCCGACGACGTCCCCGAGCCGTTCGCGGCGCACCCCGCCAGCGCCAGCACCGCGAACGCGGCGACCACCAGCCCCACCCGTCTGCCCATGTGACCCTCCCTGGTTTCCGGTCACCGGTGGGACGGGGCCCGCGCTCATCCCCGTTGCTCCCGCGCGATCACGATTCGGACACCAGGTGCCGGAACGCCTCGAGGTTGGCCAGCGACTCGCCGCGCGAGACCCGCCAGTCCCACTCCCGCTGGATGGCGCCGGCGAACCCGATCTCCAGCAACGTGTTGAAGTCGCCGTCGGCGGCCTCCACCACCTGCCCGAGCACGCGGTCCAGCTCGTCGGGCGTCACGGCGTGCGGTGCGATCCGGCCGACCAGGTAGATGTCCCCGGTCGTGTCGATCGTGTAGTGCACGCCGTACAGCTTGGCGTTGCGCCGCAACAGGAACCGGTAGACGTCCTCGTGCGCCTCGTCCGGCTTGCGGCAGACGAACGCCTCCACCACCAGCGCGTGCCTGCCGACCACCAGCCAGCAGTTCGTCTGGAGCTTCTTCGTGCCGGGCAGGGTCACGAAGAACCGGCCCGGCTCCTTGCGGTCGTAGCGCAGCTCGCGGTCGTCCAGCGTCGACCGGATGACGTCGTCCAGGCTCAAGCGATGACCTCCTCGCGGAACACGTCCCGGGCTTCGGCGTACCCGGCGAGGAGTGAATCAGTCGTGCGGTCCCAGGAGAACCGGCGGGCGTGGCCGACGGCGTTGCTGGCCAGCTCCTCCCGGCACGCGGGGTTCACCGCGATGCTCGACAACACCCGCGCCCACGCGGCCGGGTCGTGACCGTCCACCAACGCCCCGGACACCCAGTCGCGCACCGCCACCGGCAACCCGCCCACCGCCGCCGCGACCACCGGCGTCCCGCACGCCTGCGCCTCCAGCGCCACCAGCCCGAACGACTCGTTGTAGCTGGGCACCGCGACCACGTCGGCCGCCCGGTAGACCCGCGCCAACGCCTCACCGCCCTGCGGCGGCAGGAACCGCACCACGTCCGAGATCCGCAGCTCGGCGGCCAACCGCACCAACTCGTCGGGCGTCTTCATCCCCGACCCCGACGGCCCGCCGACGACCAGCACGACCAACCGCGACCGCAACCCGGGATCACGCGCCACCATCTCCGCCGCCGCGCGCAACAACACGTCCGGCGCCTTCAACGGCTGGATGCGCCCCACGAACGCCAGCACCACCGACTCCGGCCGCAACCCCAACGCCGCCCGCGCCCCGTCCCGATCACCGGGCGTGAACCGCTCCAGGTCCACCCCCGGCGGCACGACCAGCACCTTCGACGGGTCCGCGTCGTACAGCTTGACCAGCTCGGCCGCCTCGACGTCGGTGTTGGCCACCAACCGGTCCGCCTCGGCGACCACCTGCTCCTCGCCGATCACCCGCATCCGGGGCTCGGGCATGTCGTCAGCGGCCAGCGCCAGGTTCTTCACCTTCGCCAACGTGTGCGCCGTGTGCACCAACGGCACCGCCCACCGCTCCCGCGCCAGCCACCCGACCTGCCCCGACAACCAGTAGTGCGAGTGCACGACGTCGTAGTGACCGGGCTCGTGCCGCGCCTCGGCCCGCAGCACACCCGCCGTGAAGGCGCAGAGCTGACCGGGCAGTTCCTCCTTGCCCAGCCCTTCGAACGGCCCCGCGACCACGTGCCGGACCTTGACGCCGGGCGCGAGCTCGGCCACCGGCGGCAGCTCCGAGGACGTGGCCCGGGTGAAGATCTCCACCGCGATGCCCCGCTGCGCCATCCGCGTGGCGGTCTCCACGATGTAGACGTTCATCCCGCCCGCGTCGCCCGTGCCGGGCTGCTCCAACGGCGACGTGTGCACCGACAGCACCGCGACCCGCTTCACCGCGAGACCTCTGCCACGAACCGACCGAGGTCGGCCGCGAAGCGCTCCGGCCGTTCCAGGAACGGCGAGTGTCCAGTTCCGTCGTAGCGGCGCAAGTCGGCTCCGGGGATCAGGGCCGCCGCGTACTCACCGGCGGCCGGGTCGACCACCTCGTCGGCGGTGCCGTGCACGACCAGTGTCGGCTTGTCGACCGCCTTCAGCACAACGGCGCTGTCCACGTCACGCCGGAACAGCTCCCGCCGGACCCACGGCGGCACCCGCAACGCCGTGCCCACCATCCGCTGCACCACGTCACCGGACAACCCCGGCGCCTGATCACGGCAGAACCGGGTCAACGCCGGCACCGCCACCGCCGGATCACCGGAGAACGCCGCCGGCAACACCGCCTTCATCACCGGCCCGGTAACCCCGCCGGGCCTGTCCCGCCCCAACTCGGTGACCGCCCCGACCAGCACCAACCCACTGATCCCGGCCGTGCCGTGGAAACGCAGGTAGTCCGCGACCACCACCCCGCCGTACGACCACCCGACCACCACGGCGGGCCGCCCGACGTGATCGAGCACGGCCTTCAGGTCAGCCGCCCAGACCGCCGACTCCCGATAACCGCCGTCGGCAACCTCAGACCCACCGTGACCACGCAGGTCCACCGCGTAACCGCGCCACGACGGCTGAGGCGACCACACCTCCCCCGACTGCGCCCATCCGTGCACCAGCACGACCGCAGGGGCATCGGCCGGGCCCGACTCGCGAACCAACAGCCGGACGCCCTCGGCGTCGAGGAGAGTATTCCGCACGACTTATGACAACGCGCGAGTCATCCCACCACTTCCCGCGCAAGCGGTTTTGCGCCATCAACCACACCCCAGACCGCACACCCAACGTGCCGCGAGCACCGACGGTCACGTGCCCAGACCACAACTCCCCACCGAGGCCCTCACCCGACTCGCCCACATCGGACCCGCCACACCCCGCAGAGGCCCGATATGACAGGTCACATCGGGCCGGACTCAAACCACGAGCCGCTCTCCCACCAACCCGACCCGACCGCTCACAGAGCGGACATCGTCTGCCACTGCGCCCAAGGAATCTGCCAGTCGTACCAGTCGAACTGCGCCGGCAACGTCGTGGCCGACCCGGTCACCTCCACCGGATCACCGACCATCGCGCTGTCGTAGTACGCCTTGGCATCGGCCTCCAACAGGTTCGCGCACCCGTGGGACGAGTTGAGCTTGCCGATGTTCGCCGCGTTGTCGTTGTTCTCGTGGATGAACTCACCGTGGTTGGAGAACCGCACCGACCACTTCTTCACGACGTTGGTGTAGCCGTACTGGGGGTTGTCGAAGCTCCACGTGTCGAACTTCTGCATCACCACGAACGTGCCGTTCGGCGTGGCCAGGTTCGGGTCGTCGTCCTTCCCGAACGACGCCGGGTAGGTCGCCACGGTCTGCCCGTCGCGCTGCACGACCAACTGGTGCGACGGCGTGTCGATCTTCACGACCTGGTTCCGGCCGATGGTGAAGTCGCTGGTCACGTCCGCGCGACCGTACGCGCCGCCGCCGTAGGGCACCCCGTACAGCTTCGCCTCGACGTGGATCTGGGTGTTCGCGGGCCAGTACTTCTCCGGCCGGTAGTGGACCTCGCGCGAGCTGAGCCACGCCCAACTGCCCTTGACCCCGGCCGAGTTCGTCACGGTCAGCGCCTTCTCGACCGTCGCGCGATCCGCGACGTCGGCGTCGAAGTCGACCTTGATCGGCACCGCCACGCCCATGGTCTGGTTGTCGCCGGGGAACAGCGTCGCGCGCACCTGCGAAGCGGGGTTCACCGTGGTGAACCCGCCCTTCAGCTCGACCGGCTTGCCGTCCGTCCCGGTCGCCCGACCCGCGTACGCGTACGCCTTGCCGAACCCGAGCGGCTCCGTGCTGGACCACGACTTCTTGTCCTCGGCGAGCTTGCCCTGGACCGCCTTGCCCTCGGGGTTGGTGACCGCGACCTGCTCGATCGTGCCCTCGGCCACGGTGACCTGCACCGGCGCGTTCACCGGGGCGTCGACCGCGCCGTCCGCGGGCGCGGTGGTGAACTTGGCCACCGGCGGGCTGTCGCCGCCGATCGGTTTGGCGGTGCCCGTTTCCACCTTCGCCGAGCAGCCGGCCACCAGGGCCAAGCCGAGCAGCAGAGCCGCCACTGTCCTGTGCACGTTACGACCTCCTGATCGAAGGACGTCCCACCCGACTCCCGGTGCGAGTGATCCGCGTCACATGCGCGTCCCACGCCTAGGATTCCCGGTGTGAACCGTCCTATCGCAGTCGTGACCGGAGCCAGTGCGGGCATCGGCGAGGCCACCGCCCGCAGGCTCGCCGCCGAGGGCTTCCACGTGGTGCTCGGCGCCCGGCGGGTCGACCGCCTCAAGGTTATCGCGGATGAGATCGAGGGCGCCGCCGTCGAGCTGGACGTCACCTCCGCCTCGTCGGTCGAGTCCTTCCTCGACGCCATCCCCGCCGCGAACGTGCTGGTCAACAACGCCGGCGGCGCGCGCGGCCTGGCGACCGTCGCCGAGGCCGACGAGGAGCACTGGCGGTGGATGTGGGAGACGAACGTGCTCGGCACGTTGCGCGTCACCAAGGGCCTGCTGCCGAAGCTGATCGCCTCCGGTGACGGGCACGTCGTCACCGTCACCTCGGTCGCCGCCTACGAGGCCTACGACAACGGCTCCGGCTACACCTCCGCCAAGCACGCCCAATCCGCGCTGCACCGCACGCTGCGCGGCGAGCTGCTCGGCCAACCCGTGCGCGTGACCGAGATCCTGCCCGGCATGGTCGAGACCGACTTCTCCGTCAACCGGTTCGACGGCGACGCCGACCGGGCCGCCGCCGTCTACCAGGGCGTGACGCCGCTGACCGCGGACGACGTGGCGGACGTGATCGCGTTCGCGGTGACCAGGCCGCCGCACGTCAACCTGGACCAGATCGTCCTCAAGCCCCGCGCGCAAGCATCCGCTTCACGGGTGCACCGGGCCTGACCAACTCGGGCCTGACCACCGTCGTCAGCATCACCCCGAGGTCAGCAGTTCCACGTCCAACTGGTCGAGCACCGGACCGATGGGGTTCGCGAACCCCCGGTCCGGGCTCCCGCCGCAGTACAACCCGACCACGCGGTTCGCGTCGTCCAGCAGCACCGCGCCCGAGTCACCGTGGTCGGCGAACCGGGGCGTCTCGATCCGGATCTGGTCGTACAGCGTCCGCACGCCGAGCTGCACCCCGAAATCCAGCGTGATCGCCGCGTCCGTCGACGCCACCACACCCTCCGTGACCGCCGTGGTCCGGCCGCGCTTGCGCACCCGGTCACCGACCCGCGCCCGCGCGCCACCCGTCACCGCGCCCAGCCCCACCACCTCGGGCCGCACGCGCGCTGTCGTCAGCGTGATCGCGGCGGCGTCCACCTTCGCCGACAACGCCGCCCGCGCCAACACGCCGACCCGGTCGCGCACCGGGTGCCCGCCGTCGACGCGGGAGGGGTGCACCATCGGGTCGCCGACCGCCCAGGCGTCGTCCACGCAGGCCACGTGGAACGACGTCAACGCCATCACCGTGCTCCTCCGACGCGGCGTGACCAGCGCGCCCAGCGTCCCGGCCACCACGTAGTCGTCCACCTCCGGCACGTCCGGCGGCACGAACCGGATCGCCCTGCTCGGCCCGATCCCGATGCCGCCGGCCAACGACTCGTGCCGCTCCGCACCGCTCACGCCCTCGGGGGACGCGATGGTGTGGTGCGGCCAGAACGTGTCCTCGACCACGTCGGTCGGCACTCCCAGCACGTCCGGCGGGATGGCGAACTGCGCGGCGCGGCCCTTGTGGCGGACGAACACGACGATCGCCAGCCGGCCGGTCGCCCGGCCACCGACGGTCTTCTCGCCGAGGTCGACACCCACCACACCGGGCCGGCTCAGGAAATCGTCCTCAACCAGCTTCTTGATCGGCCTGACGCTCGCGCGATCGTCGGGGTAGGCCATGACGACCTCCAACGGGTGCCCCTACCTCCATGAAACGCGTGGAGTGAGGATTCGTCACACCGAGTCACCCGTTCGGCGGTTCAGCGGTCGGCGTGTTCCCGACCACGCACCCACCCGACCATCACCCGAGCTCGCAGCCCACCAGCACCGGCTCCGGGAGCAGCTCCACCCCGAACGCCGCCCGCACCCCGTCCCGCACCTCGCGCGCCAGGTCCAGCAGGTCCTCCGTCGACGCCCCGCCCCGGTTCGTCAACGCCAGCGTGTGCTTGCCCGACAACGCCACCCGGCCACCCGGCCCGCGGTGCCCGCGCCCGAACCCGGCCCGCTCGATCAGCCACGCCGCCGACAGCTTCGAGTACCCGGCCCCCGCCGGGTACGTCGGCACCTCCACCTGCGGCCCGAGCCGTTCGGCGATCCGGATCAGCACCCCGGCCAACGTCGAGTCGTCCAGCAGCGGGTTGGTGAAGAACGAGCCCGCGCTCCACGTGTCGTGATCGGTCGCGTCCAGGACCATGCCCTTGCCGCGCCGCAGTTCCAGCACCGCCTTGCGGGCCGCGTCGGCGGGCACCCGGTCGCCCGGCGCGACACCGAGCACCCTGGCCAGCTCGCCGTACCGGATGGGCGCCGACTGGCCGCCCGCGGTCAGCGCGAACCGCGCCCGCAGCACCACCGCGTGGTCGGTGCCCTTCAGCACACTGGTGCGGTACGCGAGCCCCAGGCCGTCCGCCGGCACCTGGTGCACGCGACCGGTGCGCCGGTCCAGCAGGTCCACCGACGTCAGCACCTGCGCCACCTCGACGCCGTACGCGCCGACGTTCTGCACCGGCGTGGCGCCGACCAGGCCCGGGATGCCGGACAGGCACTCCAGCCCGCCCAGCCCCTGCGCCACGGCCTCCGCGACGACCGAGTCCCAGTCCTCGCCCGCCTCCACGGTCAGCTGCACGAGGCCGTCGCCCAGCGGGTCGAGCCGACGGCCGGACGTGCCGACCGCCACCACCGTGCCGTCGAACCCGGCGTCGGACACCACCAGGTTCGAACCGCCGCCGAGCAGCAGCAACGGCTCGCCGTCCGCGTCCAACGCGCGCACGGTCTCGACCAGATCGGCGGCTGTGGCGGCGCGCGTGAACCTCGTCGCAGGGCCACCGAGCCGCAGCGTGGTGCACTCGGCCAGCGGCACACGGGCACTGGAGGGCGGGGTGGTCACGACCGTGAACGGTAGCCTCCGCGACATGGCACGCCGCATCGAGCACCGAACCACGTCCCGCTGGCCGGCGCGGGACGTGTACGCAGCCTTGGTCGACCAGACGTACCTGCGGGACCGGCTCGCCGAACTGGGCGGCACGAACCCGGAGCTGGTCGCCTTCACCACCACCGACCAGAGCACGTCCTACCAGCTCAAGCAGGGTGTGCCCGCCGACAAGCTGCCGTCGGTGGCCCGCGGCCTGCTCGGCGGCGACCTCGTCATCGACCGCGCCGAGTCGTGGACCGAGGCCGGTTACGCGGGCACGGTCGAGGTGACGCTGAACGGCGTCCCGGGCCGTTTGGACGGCACGATCACGCTCGCCGACACCGCGAGTGGGAGCGAACTCACCCTCACGGGTCAGGTCAAGGTGGGCATCCCGATCATGGGCGGCAAGCTGGAGGCGATGATCGCCGAACAGGTCTCGCTGTTGCTCGACAAGGAATCCGAGTTCACCGCCGAATGGCTCGCACGCCGCGCCTAGCCGCGGGTCGGGCGCGTGCGCTCGGCCTGCCCACGAGGGGCACCACCAACCCGAACCGCCTGCGCCGGGTCGACCGGTGGGTCGCGCACACCTACCGCGACCTGCTCGCCGCGCCCGAACCGCTGGTGGTCGACCTCGGGTACGGCTCCTCGCCGATCACCACCGTCGAGATGGCGGCACGGCTGCGCGCCGTGAACCCGGCCGTCCGCGTGCTCGGCCTGGAACTCGACGCCGACCGGGTCGCCGCCGGCAAGGAGGTCGCCGACCCGCCCGGTCTCGACTTCCGGCGCGGCGGGTTCGAGCTGGCCGGCGCCCGCCCGGTGCTGCTGCGCGCGTTCAACGTGCTCCGGCAGTACACCGAGGAGCAGGCGGCCGAGGCGTGGGACACCATGGTCGGCCGGCTCGCGCCCGGCGGCGTGCTGGTCGAGGGCACGTGCGACGAGATCGGCCGCCGTTGCTGCTGGGTCGCGTTGACCTCGGACGGGCCGCGAACGTTCACGCTCTCCTGCCTGCCCGCCGACCTGGAGACCCCGGGTGACCTCGCCGAGCGGCTGCCGAAGGCGTTGATCCACCACAACGTGCCCGGAGAGAAGGTGCACGCCCTGCTCTCCGAGCTGGACGCGTGCTGGGCGACGTGCGCGCCGTTCGCGCCCTATGGCCCACGTGCGCGATGGGTGGAGTCCGTGGGGCTGCTGGCCGAACGCGGTTGGCCGGTGCTGGACGACCGGAAGCGGTGGCGGCTCGGCGAGGTCACCCTGTCCTGGGACGTGGTGAGTCCCTAGGCTGTGCGGAGTGGACCACGCCGATTTCGTGCAGCACATGAGCAACCAGGCCTCCGCACTGCGCGCCGCCGCGATCGCCGCCGGGCCCGAGGCGCAGGTGCCCACCTGTCCGGGTTGGACGGTCCGGGGCCTCGTCGACCACATGGCGATGGTCCACTCCTGGGCGTTGCGGTCACTGCACACGCCGGCGGACGGGGACCGGGCCAAGCCCGAAGACCGCCCCGCCGACTGGGACGAGCTGCTCGCCTGGTGGGACAAGAAGGTCGCCGAGCTGGCCGACACCCTGCTCGGCTCCACGTCGAACACGCCCGCGTGGACGTTCGTCGGGCCGAAGACCTTCGGCTTCTGGTCACGCCGGCAGGCGCACGAGACCGCGATCCACCGGCTCGACGCCGAGCACGCCCGGCACGGCGCGGACGTGCCGTCCCTGCTGTTCGACGTCGAGTTCGCGGCCGACGGGGTGGACGAGTTCCTGACCCGGATGCTGCCGACCGTCGCCCGGCGCAGGCCGATCGCGCGGACGGGGCGGGTGCTGTTCCACGCCGCCGACGCGGGCCGTGCCTGGGAGGTTCGGCTCACGCCGGGTCAGCCGCCGCAGGTCGGCCCGATCACCGATTCCGGGACCGACGAGGACGCCACCGTGGCGGGCACCGCCGACGCGGTGTACCGGGCGGTGTGGGGCAGGCCGAGCGGCGCCATCACATCGGGTGACAGGTCTCTGCTGGACGGGCTGCCGCGACCGTAGATACTTCCGGTCGTGCCTCTGCCTGAACGACGCTACGTGATCACCTTCGGCTGCCCCGACCGCACCGGCATCGTGGCCCGGATCTCCTCGTTCCTGGCCGAGCACGGTGGCTGGATCGTCGAAGCGGCCTACCACACCGACCCGACCACCAACTGGTTCTTCACCCGCCAGGAGGTCCGGGCCGACTCGCTGCCGTTCGACGTGGACGAGCTGCGGGTCCGGTTCGCCGAGGTGGCCCGCGAGCTGGGCGCGCGCCCCGGCTCGTGGCGGGTCGCCGACTCCGGCGAGCGCAGGCGGGTGGTGATCCTGGTGTCCAAGGAGGGCCACTGCCTCTACGACCTGCTGGGCCGGGTGGCGTCGCACGAGCTGGACGTCGACGTGTCCGCGGTCATCGGCAACCACGCCGACCTGGCCGGGATCACCAGGGCGCACGGCATCCCGTTCCACCACGTGCCGTTCCCGGCGAACGATCCCGAGGGCAAGGCGGCGGCGTTCGCGCAGCTGCGGCAGCTCGTGGACGCCCACCGGCCGCACGCGGTCGTGCTGGCGCGGTTCATGCAGATCCTGCCCGCCGAGCTGTGCGCGGACTGGGCCGGGCGGGCGTTGAACATCCACCACAGCTTCCTGCCGTCGTTCATCGGGGCGCGGCCGTACCACCAGGCTCGCAGCCGGGGCGTGAAGCTGGTCGGCGCGACGTGCCACTACGTGACCGCGGACCTCGACCAGGGCCCGATCGTGGAGCAGGACGTGATCCGGGTGGACCACACCGACTCCGTCAACGACATGGTGCGCAAGGGGCGTGACATCGAGAAGGTCGTGCTGTCGCGCGGTCTCCGGTGGCACCTGGAGGACCGCGTCCTGGTGCACGGCAACCAGACCGTCATCTTCTGAGCGTCGAACTCACCACCCCTGAACGGAGGACTCTCGCGAGAGTCCTCCGTTCAGGGCGCGAGAGTCCTGCGTTCGCGCACCCCGAGTTCAACGTCGGCGCAACGGGAGTTCAACGCTCGCCCGTAGGCTGCGCCGGTGCGCACCGAGTACACCGACCTCGACCGGGTCCGCGCGGCCACCGAGTTGAGGCACGCCGTCCTCGTCGGGCTCGACCTGGGCGAGGAGGACCTGCGCGTGCCGATGGACGGCGCGCTGTTCCTCGGCTGCACGCTCTCGCCGCTCGCCCAACGACGCGCGGCGGCGGCCGGTGCGCTGGTGTTCCCGGCCATCCCCGGCCTGCCCTACGACGTGTACCGGTCGCGGCTCTACACGCCGGCCGAGCTGTTCGCCGGTTTCGACCCGGACGACCCGCTGTCCTACGCCGACACCCCGGACGCCCTGATCTACCACCACAGCCGCGCCCAGGGCCACAACCCGGACCCGCTGCACGCGCTCGCCGAACGCCTGCACGACCACGCGATCACCGAGGCGTTGGCGGACGCGCTGCCCGAACGGCCGGTCGCCGTGATGGGCGGGCACGCGCTCGGCCGCGACACGGACGGCTACCGGCGGGCGGTGGGGCTCGGCGCGGCGCTCGGCGAAGCCGGGTTCACCGTGCTGACCGGCGGCGGTCCGGGCGTGATGGAGGCCGTGCCGCTGGGCGTGCGGATCGGCGTGGACGAGCCGACCCTGGCGGACCTGGCGAAGGCGCCCGCGTTCGGCGGCGACGCCGAGTCCATCGGCCGCTGGATCGCCGCCTGCCCCACCGACCTGCCCACGTCCGACCGGCCGCGCACGATCGGCATCCCGACCTGGTTCTACGGCCACGAGCCGCCGAACCCGGCGTGCGAGCTGCACGCCAAGTACTTCGCCAACTCGGTGCGCGAGGAGGGCCTGCTCACCGTCGCCACGGGCGGCATCATCTACACGCCGGGCAGCGCGGGCACCGTGCAGGAGGTCTTCCAGGACTACTGCCAGAACCACTACGGCTCGGTCGGCCCGGCCGCGCCGATGGTGTTCCTGGGCAAGGACTTCTGGGTGGACGAGGTGCCGGCCGCGCCGCTGGTGCGACGCCTGGCCCGCGGCCGGGAGGCCGAGCGCTGGATCCTGGTGACCGACGACGCCGACGAGGCCGTCAGCTTCCTGCGGGAGTACGCGGCGTGATCACCCGCTCCACCACCTCGGCCGCGTCCAGGCACACGTCCTCGCGGTAGGCCCGCCCGATCAGCTGCACGCCGACCGGCAGCCCGTCGACCACCCCGGTCGGCACGGCCACCGCCGGCAGGCCCGCGAAGCTCGTCGCGGTGCACAGCCGCATCGCGCCGGTCACCAGGTCGTGCCCCTCGCGCGAGCGCGACTCCAAGCCGGGCTCGGGCGGTCGGGCGGTGAACACCGGACCGAGCACCAGCGGGAACCGGGTCAGGAACTCCGCCCACGCCCGCTCACGCCCAGCAGCACGCCGGTGAGCCGCAGGTACTCCACGACGTCCACCGGCCCGGTCCTCGCCATCGACATCTCGATGTACCGGTGCCCTTCCGCGCCGAGCAACGTCCGCACCACCGTCCAGCTCGGCGTGAACTCGGTCATCACCATGCTCCCGTATGAGGTCGGCAAGCGCGTCCTGGGCCGGGCGGGCGGCACCGCGGCCGAGGCGGCGCGCGCCGTCGCGCTGCCCGAGCGCGCCGAAGCCAGGGTGTGGCTCGCGTTCGTCGCGCAGGCGGCCGTCAGCCCCGCGCTCGCGCCCGTCCTGCGCGCGAAGCTACGCCGACCTCGAAGACATGTTCACCAGGCTCCTCGGCGACCGCGCGCGGGCGCGCACGGTGCTGGCGCCGGCCGACGGCCTCACCACGCACGTGCTCATCGGGCGCCTCACGCACGACCAGGCGCGCGAGGTGCTCGACCGGCAGCCGGCGACCTAGTGCGTTGACCACATACGTTCACCGTGTTGGGGACACGCCGGACAAGATCCCCGACACCGGTTCGCGGTGATCCCATGCTCGGTGGTGACGTAGTCGCCGCCGAGCATGAGGACGGGTCGATGGCCGAGCCGGTCAGAGCACGTCGATTATCCGAGGACGAGGGCCGTCGCCTGCTGAACTACGTGCGTCGGGGCAAGCAGGGCACGATCCGGATGCGCCGGGCGATGATCATCCTGGCCTCGTCGTCCGGAACACCCGCGCCGTCGATCGCGCGCCTGGTTGCCGCGGACGCCGACACCGTGCGGGACGTGATCCACGACTTCAACGCCCGCGGTCTGGCGGCGCTGGACCCTAGGTGGGCGGGAGGCCGTCCCCGCCTGATCGGCCCCGACGACGAAGCGTTCGTCGTGGCGACGGCCAAGGCCCGCCCCGCCAGGGCGGGCCTGCCCTTCACCCGGTGGAGCCTGCGCAAACTCGCCGCCCACCTGCACCACAACCCTCAACGGCGGGTCCGCATCGGCCGGGAACGGCTCCGTCAGATCCTGCACCGACACGGGATCAGCTTCCAGCGCACGCGGACCTGGAAGACCTCGAACGACCCCGCCTTCGACGCCAAGCTCGACCGCATCGACGAGGTCCTGACCCGCTTCCCACGGCGGTGTTTCGCGTTCGACCAGTTCGGGCCGCTGTCCATCCGCCCGCACCACGGCTCCGGCTGGGCGCCGAGAACCAGGCCCGACCGGCTGCCGGCGACCTACCGGCGCACCCACGGCATCCGCTACTTCCACGGCTGCTACTCCATCGGCGACGACAAGCTCTGGGGCGTGACCAGGCGCCGCAAAGGCGGCGACCACAGCCTGGCCGCCCTCAAATCGATCAGAGCGGCCAGACCGGACGGCGCACCGATCTACGTGATCATGGACAACCTGTCGGCCAACAAGACCCCGAAGATCCTCGACTGGGCTGCCGACAACAA